>NZ_JBIRHJ010000003.1:0-356954 GCF_044328435.1 Streptomyces sp. NPDC017940
GCAAGTGGCACGGAGCCGCAGACGCTGAACGCACGGGAGGGGTCGTGGCGGGATGACCGAGCGCAGCGTGCCAAGCAACACACTGACGGCGCGATACAACCAGGCAGTGTCCACTACGCGAGCACGGCCATCCCGCCACGACCCCGCCACCCCCACAAACGGAAAGGCGAAAACGCCACCCCCACAACCGGAAAGGCGGGCAAAAACGGCGGCAACCCCCGGCACAAGAACGAAACCCCCCCACGACGAACCGGAGGACAATTGCCGCCCCTAGCCCCCTTGCCGGGCCCACCCCGCCACGTAGGCCCGTACCGACTGCTGGCCACGATAGGAACCGGCGGCATGGGCGAGGTGTACCTGGCCCACGACCCACGCCCGGGCACCAAGCTGGTGGCGGTCAAGACGGTGCGCGCAGGACTGGACCTGGACGACGGCTTCCGGGTGCGCTTCCGGCGCGAGATAGCGGCGGCGCGCGCGGTGAGCGGCGCGGGCACGGCGGCCCTGATCGACGGCGACGCGGACGCCGACGTCCCCTGGCTGGCCACGGAGTTCGTGCCGGGCCCTTCCCTGGCGGAGACGGTGGCGCGCTGCGGCCCCCTGCCGGTGCCCGCGACCCGGGCCCTGGGCGCGGGCCTGGCACGCGCCCTCGCCGCCGTGCACGCGGCCCAGGTGCTGCACCGCGACCTGAAACCGGCGAACGTGCTCCTGACGGCCACCGGCCCCCGGCTCATCGACTTCGGCATCGCCCAGGCCTTCGACGCGACGGCCCTGACGAGCACGGGCCTGATCGTGGGCACGCCCGGCTTCCTCGCGCCGGAACAGGTGGAGGGCAGCCACGCGGTGGTCCCGGCGTCGGACGTGTTCTCGCTCGGCGCCGTCCTGTGCTTCGCGGCGACGGGCCGAGGCCCCTTCGACGACGAGGAGATGGCCTCGGTGGTCTTCCGCGTGGTCCAGGGCGACGCCGATCTGACGGACGTACCGGAGGAGCTGCGGGAACCCGTCACCGCGTGCCTGCGCCCGGCACCGGAGGACCGCCCGACACCCGCGGACCTGGAGCGCACGCTGGCGGCCCCGAAGGCCACAGCAAGGAGCGCTGCCCCGACCGGGACCCACGCGGAGCCGACCGGCCACGCCGTCCCCTGGCCGACCCCGGTCCTGTCCCTGTTCGCGGAGCACCGCGAGGCAGCCGACCACTGGGAACGGGACCTGGCCCGGAGCACGTTCGCGGAGGCGGAGACGCACACGGGCGGGTACCCGGGCACAGGCGCCGCGCACCCGCCACGGCCCCGCCGCAGGAACTGGCCCTGGCTGGTGGCGGCGGCAGCGGTGGGTGTGGCGGTGGCGATCGGCGCGGTGTACGTGCCGGGTGACGGAACATCGGGAACCACACACGGAACAACAGGAACCGCAGACGGAACATCGGGAACGACAGACGGAACGCAAGGAACGGACGACAACTCCCGAACAGACCGAAAAACCCCGCCCACCACAGTGACCCCCTACGGCAACGCGACCCACAGCGGCGACTTCGGCACCACAGCCACGGCGACAGGCGAGCGTCCAGCGGGCTGGAAGCCATGGACGAGACCGCGTGGGGACGGCATGGACGACCTGGGCAGGGGCTGTGTCCTGGTCACCGGGAGTCTGGTGTGCCGGGACGGCAAGGGCGCGGCCACGGCGCTCGACGCGGCGACGGGCGCGCGCAGGTGGACGACGAAGGGTTTCGGGGGCCTGCTCCAGGGCGTGCAGGACAACCCGCCGGACTCCGACGGCAAGCGGGTGTTCGTGCCGTCGGCGCTGGGCACCACGGCCGTCGACGTGGCGTCGGGCAGGGTCGTGTGGCGGCACGGCCTGGACGCGGACGAGGGGCTGATCAATCTTACGTACGCGGACGAGGTCGTGTACTCGGTCGAGCTGGCCCTGGACGCCTCGCCGGCGGACGGCGGCGACCCGGCGGTCGTGCGGGCCAGGCGGGCGGGGGACGGCCGGGAGCTGTGGCACACCCGGCTGCCCAAGCCGCAGCCGGGCGTGCCGCTGCTGGTGAGGGGCGGCCGGGTGTTCCTGGCGTTCGAGGACGGCGGGGTGGCGGCGTTGTCGACGCGGGACGGATCGGTGGCGCGCAGGGCGGACGCGGAGTGCGACGGGGTGTTCGGGCACGGTGGGTCCGTGGTGTGCTGGAGCAGCACGGCGGCGGGCGTCCGCGTCCTCGACGCGGACACGCTGCGGACCACCCGTACGCTGGCGCCCGGCCGCAAGCCGGTGCTCGCGCCGGTCGTCGGGGACGCGGGCGTGCTGGTGACGGCGGCGGAGAACACAGACGAGGACGTCTACACCTCGCACCGTCTGGTCGGCTACGACTGGCGCTCGGGGAAGCAGTTGTGGGACATGCCCGCGCCGGAGCAGGTCAGGGCGGTCGCCCTGGCGGGCCGCCGGGTGCTTTCGGTGGGCGCGTACGAGATCCGGGGCATGGCGCTGAGCGGCGACCCCGACAGCGTACGCACCAAGAGCATCCCGACGACGGACGGCGACGGCACGGACGGCGAGGGCAAGGGCGGCGGCAGTGAGAACGGCGCGGGGGAGTTCCCGGAGCTGGCCCCGCCGCTGTACTGGGGCGGGGTGATGTTCGTGCAGCGGGACGACGGCGGGCTGATCTCCGGGTACGCACCCTGACCCGCCGCCGCCCGCGAGGTCATGTCACCGTCCCTGGGGACCTGTTGGGGCCGGGGGGAACGGGACCTGTGCCAGCACGGGAACCAGCCATGTCTCCTCGTACTCCAGGTGCGCCGTCAGCTCCCCCGCCAGACGGTCGAACGCCGTGAGGAAGACGTCGGCGTCGACCGTGGCGATGTCGGCGAGCAGGGCGAGGAGCCGCTCCTTGGTGCGGCTGAGCGCGCGGTGCTCGTCGGCGAGCCGGTCGAGGGTGGCCCGCAGCTGGGGGTGGTGGGTGAGGACGCCGGGGAGGATGTGGTCGTCCTCGGCGGTGTGGTGGAACGTGAGGGTGTCGCAGAACTCCAGGCAGCGCTGCCGGATCTGGAGGCCGAGCCCCGGGGCGGGCGGCTGCCCGGGCCCTTGGTGGGCGGCGCGTGCGGCGAAGTGCGCGTCGGCCTCGGCGCGCAGGTGGACCAGCTGGTCGCGGAGCCAGTCGTGGATCTCGAGGAGCTTGTCGGCGAGGGAGTTGATCTCTCGGGGTGCGGATGTGGGCACGGTCATGGGGAGGTGCTTCTCCAGACGGGTGGGCGACGCGGAGGAACGCGATGGCGACGTCGCGAAAGGGGACACGGAAGCGTGCAGGCATCGGCGCGCCGAGACGGTTCGGGACCGGCCGATCGGGCCGGACGTGACCAACCGCTGAGGCGGAACGCAAGGGACCGCTCAGAGGGGAAGGGACCGACCGCTCAGGCCGGACGCCCTCGGCGCGCAGGCACGGTCAGGTCGGCGAAGTGCCGTCGCCGTGCGGCGAGGTGAAGTGAGTACGCAAGGTGGAGTCCCTTGGTGAAGGCGCTCGCCCGGTCACCGGCCTGCCCACTGCTCTCTGGCCGGTGCCACGCGGCACCCGCCCATTACAGACAACGCCGACGCCCCCTGTCAACGCGGACCGGGGCGCCCGGTCCTGCGGGACGGGTCGGCACCCACACCGTCACTTGCCGCAGTCCGGACTGCGGCGAGATTCCGAAGCGGGTTGCCGCCCGGGGCCCTGACCGGATCATCGTGCACGACGAAAACCCAAGTCAATCCTCAGCCTTGCTAGCAGGTACCCAAGCAAGGCCTTGGGTCTACTTCGCACCGGAGCGACAGCGCGTACGCGACCTCGCCGGGTACGCCGATGGCGGCACCGCACGTCGCGGGGCGCGGCGGCACGGTATCTCTCCGGCCATCCCTGGAGGCGGCCCGCCGGGGTGGCACAGGCAACCGTGAGGCACGCGGCCCGGGGCCGGTGTCCGGCGGGGGACTCGGTTCACCGGACAAGTCGTCGCAGGTGAACTGGTGTTGGGCGACGGTCCGAGGCCGTGCGTCGCCGCGGCGGGAGCCGTTCCCGCGGGCTCGCGGGGACCCCTCGGGGGTGGCTCGCGGCGGGCGATCGGCGAGGCCGGACTTGTACGGGCCCATACGCACTAGTAGTTAACAAAGCGCCGGATTGCGCACCCGAACAGGGTGGGAAGGCTCCTCCGGTACGCACCCGCACCCGCCGTCGGCGGCCTCGTGCGTGCCGCGGAACCTCTCCACGACCCAGCTGCGCCCACTCGTACGCGGAACAGGAGCGGTCATGTCCCGACCCCGCACTTCCTCGGCGGAGTTCGACGCGCCGAGCGATCCCCCGAGCGACGCCCCGAGTGATCCCCCAACCGCCTCCGAACCCGTTTCCCGGACCGGCCCCCCGACCGGTCCCCCGAGTGGCCACCCACCTCTCACCGGCCGGATCCCCGTACTCGACGTGGGCCCGGTGGTACACGGCGGCCGCAGGCCGGCCAAGGCCGTCGTCGGCGAGACGTTCCAGGTGACGGCGACTCTCTTCCGCGAAGGCCACGAGGCGGTGGCGGGGAACGTCGTGCTGCGCGATCCCGCGGGGCGCCCGGGGCCCTGGACGCCGATGCGTGAGCTGGCGCCGGGCACCGACCGGTGGGGGGCGCGGGTCACGCCCGACCGCGAGGGCGAGTGGACCTTCGCCGTGGAGGCGTGGGGCGACCCGGTGACGACGTGGCGCCACCACGCGGGCATCAAGATACCCGCGGGCATGGACACGGAACTGGTCCTGGAGGAAGGCGCGCGACTGCACGAACGCGCCGCGGCCGCACTGGGAACCAGGCAAGCCGCCGGAGACGCGGCAGCAGCAGCCCGAAGCACGCGAGCGGCCGGAAGCACGGCAGCCCCCGACACCACGCAGGCCACCGGAACCACCGCACCTCCCGAAATCCTGGAAGCCGCAGAGGTCCTGCGCGCCGCGGCCGCCTCCCTGCGTGACCGGAACCGTCAGCCCGCGGCAAGACTCGCCGCCGCCCTCACCCCCGAGGTGGACGCCGTCCTCGCCCGGCACCCGCTGCGCGAACTCGTCACGTCCAGCGCGGAGTTCCCGCTGCGCGTGGACCGCGGGCGGGCGTTGTTCGGTTCCTGGTACGAGTTCTTCCCGCGCTCGGAGGGCGCGGTGGTGCGGGAGGGGCAGGCGCCGGTCTCGGGCACGTTCCGCACCGCCGCCCGGCGGCTGCCCGCCATCGCCGCGATGGGCTTCGACATCGTGTATCTGCCGCCCGTGCACCCCATCGGCACCACCTTCCGCAAGGGCGCCAACAACACCCTGTCCGCGGGCCCGGACGATGTGGGCGTGCCCTGGGCCATCGGCTCCCCCGAGGGCGGCCACGACGCCGTCCACCCCGACCTGGGCACTCTGGCGGACTTCGACGCCTTCGTCGCCGAGGCCGGGCGCCTCGGTCTCGAAGTGGCCCTGGACTTCGCCCTCCAGTGCTCGCCCGACCACCCCTGGGTGGACAAGCACCCCCACTGGTTCGCCCACCGCGCCGACGGCACCATCGCCCACGCCGAGAACCCGCCCAAGAAGTACCAGGACATCTACCCCCTGGCCTTCGACCGCGACCTGCCGGGGCTGGTCGCCGAGACCGTCCGCCTGCTGCGGTTCTGGATGGGCCACGGCGTCCGCGTCTTCCGCGTCGACAACCCCCACACCAAACCCGTCGTCTTCTGGGAACAGGTCCTCACCGACATCCACCGCACCGACCCCGACGTCCTCTTCCTCGCCGAAGCCTTCACCCGCCCCGCGATGCTGAGCACCCTCGCGGCGATCGGCTTCCACCAGTCGTACACGTACTTCACCTGGCGCAACACCAAACAGGAGCTGACCGAGTACCTGACGGAGCTGTCGACGCAGACGGCGCACTTCCTGCGGCCGAACTTCTTCGTGAACACCCCCGACATCCTGCACGCCTACCTCCAGGACGGCGGGCGCCCCGCCTTCGAGGCACGCGCGGTCCTGGCCGCCACGCTCTCGCCGACCTGGGGGGTGTACGCGGGCTTCGAGCTGTGCGAGAACACACCGGTACGGCCCGGCAGCGAGGAGTACCTGAACTCCGAGAAGTACCAGCTGCGCCCCCGCGACTGGGCGGCCGCCGAGCGCGAAGGCCGCACCATCACCCCCCTGATCACCACGCTCAACCGCCTCCGGCGCGCGAACCCGGCCCTCGGCACACTGCGCGACCTGCACTTCCACGACACGGACAAGGACTCCGTGATCGCCTACTCCAAGTCGGCGGAGGGCGCGCGCGGTTCGAACACGGTTCTGGTGGTCGTGAACCTCGACCCCCACCACACCCAGGAAGCCACCGTCTCGTTGGACATGCCACGGCTCGGCCTCGGCTGGCACGAGTCGGTGCCGGTGCGCGACGAGCTCACCGGCGAGACCTACCACTGGGGCAGGACCAACTACGTGCGCCTTGAACCGGGCCGGCGCCCCGCGCACGTACTCGTCCTGCGACCGTCCTCACCGCAGATCGGAGGGTCACCCACACCATGACCGTCAACGAGCCCGTCCAGGACACCTTCGAGGACACGCCCGCCAAGGACCGTGACCCCGACTGGTTCAAACGCGCCGTCTTCTACGAGGTCCTCGTCCGGTCCTTCCAGGACAGCAACGGCGACGGCATCGGCGACCTCAAAGGCCTCACCGCCAAACTGGACTACCTGCAATGGCTCGGCGTGGACTGCCTGTGGCTGCCCCCGTTCTTCACGTCCCCGCTGCGCGACGGCGGTTACGACGTCTCCGACTACACCGCGGTCCTGCCGGAGTTCGGGGACCTCGCCGACTTCGTGGAGTTCGTCGACAGCGCCCACCAGCGGGGCATGCGCGTCATCATCGACTTCGTCATGAACCACACCAGCGACCAGCACCCGTGGTTCCAGGCGTCCCGCGCCGACCCCACAGGGCCCTACGGCGACTACTACGTGTGGGCCGACGACGACAAGCAGTTCCAGGACGCCCGCATCATCTTCGTCGACACCGAGGCCTCCAACTGGACCTTCGACCCGGTCCGCAAGCAGTACTACTGGCACCGCTTCTTCTCCCACCAGCCGGACCTCAACTACGAGAACCCGGTGGTCCAGGAGGAGATCACCTCGGCGCTGCGCTTCTGGCTCGACCTCGGCATCGACGGCTTCCGCCTGGACGCCGTGCCCTACCTCTACCAGGAGGAGGGCACCAACTGCGAGAACCTCCAGGCCACCCATGAATTCCTGAAGCGGGTCCGCAAGGAGATCGACACGCACTACCCCGACACGGTTCTCCTGGCGGAGGCGAACCAGTGGCCCGAGGACGTCGTCGACTACTTCGGCTCCTTCCAGGACGGCGGCGACGAATGCCACATGGCGTTCCACTTCCCCGTCATGCCCCGCATCTTCATGGCCGTACGCCGCGAGTCCCGCTACCCCGTCTCGGAGATCCTCGCCAAGACCCCCGCCATCCCCAGGAACTGCCAGTGGGGCATCTTCCTGCGCAACCACGACGAACTCACCCTGGAGATGGTCACCGACGAAGAACGCGACTACATGTACGCCGAGTACGCCAAAGACCCCCGCATGCGCGCCAACATCGGCATCCGCCGCCGCCTGGCACCCCTCCTGGACAACGACCGCAACCAGATCGAACTGTTCACCGCCCTGCTGCTGTCCCTGCCCGGATCACCGATCCTGTACTACGGCGACGAGATCGGCATGGGCGACAACATCTGGCTCGGCGACCGCGACGCGGTACGCACCCCCATGCAGTGGACCCCCGACCGCAACGCGGGCTTCTCCTCCTGCGACCCCGGCCGCCTCTACCTCCCCACGATCATGGACCCCGTCCACGGCTACCAGGTCACCAACGTCGAAGCCGCCATGAGCAGCCCCTCCAGCCTGCTCCACTGGACCCGGCGCATGATCGAGATCCGCAAGCAGAACCCCGCCTTCGGACTCGGCTCCTACACCGAACTCCCCTCCTCCAACCCCGCCGTCCTCGCCTTCCTGCGCGAGGCGCCCGCGGGCACGGACAACGATCAGGACAGTGACGACCTCGTCCTGTGCGTCCACAACTTCTCCCGCTTCGCCCAGCCCACCGAGCTGGACCTGCGCGCTTTCAACGGCCGGCACCCGGTGGAGTTGATCGGTGGGGTGCGCTTCCCCGCCATCGGTGAACTCCCCTACCTCCTGACCCTCGCAGGACACGGCTTCTACTGGTTCCGGCTGCGCGACGACTCGGCGTAAGGTCGCCGATACGGGCGGCGTGGGTCGGCCTCTCCCGGCGTGACCCACCCCGCACTGGGCACTCGTACACGGCACGCCCCTGCTCGGCACCTGATCCCACAGATCGCGTCTCTGCCTCGTGTCTGACCTCGTACCTGACTTGTCCGCGACGCGGAAAGGACGGGACATCATGTCGGAAGCCGTCACTCGCCCCAGTGCCCACTCCGGCGCGCTCCTCGCGTCGCTCGATCCGCTGCTGCGCGGCTGGCTGCCGCGACAACGGTGGTTCGCGGGCAAGGGGCGGCCCGTCACGGGGTTCGAGATCGCGGCGGCGACGGAGCTGCTTCCGCCCGGTGCCGAGCCGGGACTGCTGCATCTGCTCGTACGGGTGCACCAACCCCTGCCCGCGGCCACCCCGGCGGCCGACCACGAACACCTCACCCCCGACTGCTACCAACTGCTGCTCGGCGTGCGCACCGAACTCCCGCCGCGCCTCGCGCCCGCACTGATCGGCCACGTCGCCGCGGGCGCGCTGGCCGGGCGCACGGTGTACGAGGCGCTGCACGACCCGCGCCTCGCCGCGCTGCTCCTCGAGCGGCTGCGGCGGCCCGGCCGGCTCGGCGCCCTCCGCTTCACCCGCGCCGACGACACCGCGGGCGCCGACATCCCCACCGGGCTGACGCCGCGCGCGCTCGGCGCCGAGCAGTCCAACTCCTCGATCGTGTACGGCGACCGACTGATACTGAAGGTGTTCCGGCGGGTCGTGCCGGGCATCAACCCCGACCTGGAGCTGCCCCTCGCCCTGGCCGGGCGGGACTGCCGCCGGGTGCCGCCGCCTGCCGCCTGGATGACGGCCGAGGGCGGTGCCGAGCCGCTGGTGCTCGGGGTGCTCCAGCCGTACGTGGCCGGGGCGGCGGACGGCTGGGAGCTGGCCCTCCAGGTCCTCGCCAAGGGGGAGGACTTCAGCGCGGAGGCCCGCGCCCTCGGGCAGGCCACCGCCGAGGTGCACGCCGCGCTCGCGGCGGCGCTGCCCACGGTGACGCTCGGGCGGGCGCAGGTGGAAGGGCTCGTCCGCGGCATGACCGAGCGCCTGGACGCCGCGGCGCGCGCGGTGCCCGCGCTGCGCCCGTACGCGCCCGCGCTGCGCACCGCCTACGACGCACTCGCCGACCTCGCCGCGGAGGGTGGCGGCGGTTCCGGGCTCACCGCCCAGCGCGTCCACGGGGACCTGCACCTGGGGCAGTTCCTGCGGGCGCCGTCCGGCGAGTGGACCCTCATAGACTTCGAGGGCGAGCCCGCGCGGCCGCTCCCGGAGCGCCGCATGCCGCAGCCGCCCGCCCGGGACGTCGCGGGTATGCTCCGCTCCTTCGACTACGCCTCCCGCAGCCACCGCCCCTGGTCCCCGCAGTGGGCCGCCACCTGCCGTGCGGCGTACTGCACCGGCTACGCCGACGTGGCCGGCCTCGACCCGCGCACCTCCCCCGTCCTGCTCCGCGCCCACGAGACCGACAAGGCCGTGTACGAGGCGCTGTACGAGGCCCGCCACCGCCCCGACTGGCTCCCCGTACCCCTGGCCGCCCTGAACCACCTGGCGACCGGGGAGGACGCCCCCGGCCCGGAGCCGGACACCGCCCTATGAGCACCACCCGACCCCCCCGGGCCCCGGCGCCCGGGCCCACGCACCCCGCCCCTCCGACCAGCCCCTGACTGGAGGCCGCCCCCGTGACCCCCCGCCCCACCTCCCGCAATCCGTCGGACGAGCCCGCGCCCGAGGTCACACCCCCGCAGCCGGAACCGGCCGGGCCGACCGGGCCGACCGGGACCCCCGAGACGGCAGAGGCCGCGCGTGCCGCGGAGGCCACCGAGGCGGCGGAGGCCGTGGAGACGGCCAAGGCCGCCAAGAAGACCGGGCCACCCCGCCCGGGCAAGCCCCCCCGGCCCACCAAGGCCCCCAAGTCGGCGCGCCCCACTAAGACCTCCGAGTCGGCGCTCCCCGCCGAAGCCGCAGAGTCGGCCCGGCCCGCCGGGTCGGCCGGGAGCACCGGCGCCGCGAAGGCCCCCGCGGGCCTGCGGGGCAAAAAGGTCGCGAAGACCGCGAAGTCGGCGAAGTCGGCGAAGCCGACCGGCACCGCGAAGACCCCCGGCACCGCCAAGCCGAAACGGACCGGCGCCACCAAGCCGACCGGCACCGCGAGCCCGTTCGGCGTCGGCCAGGCCGCCAAGTCCCCCAAGCTCCCCAAGTCCCCCAGGACCCCGGACCCCACAACAACCACCGGAGCCACAGGCACCGCCGCGCCCCCGAAGCCCCCAAAGCCCGCAAAAACCGCAGAGGCCACCGCGCCCAGCGAACCCTCCCCCGCAGTCCAGGATCCCGCCACCCCCCAGACCACGTACACAGCACCCGTACTGCCCGGCGCGGGCGTGCCAGGTGGGCCCGTGAAGGCCGATGCCCCGATGGCCGCCGGGGCGGGGGTCTCCCCCGTGGGTCCGGAGGACCGCAGCCGGCTGTTGGCCGGAACGCATCACGACCCGCACGGCGTGCTGGGAGCGCACCGCGTCGCCGGCGGGGTGGCCTTCCGCGCGCTGCGGCCCTACGCCCGGTCGGTGACCGTGATCGCGGGAGAGCTGCGCGCCGAGCTGGCCGACGACGGCGACGGATTCTTCTCGGCCGTCGTGCCGCTGCGCGACGTGCCCGCCGACTACCGGCTGCACCTCGTGTACGACGAGGCGACCCTGGAGATCCCGGACGTCTACGCGTTCCTGCCCGCGCTCGGCGAGTTCGACCTGCATCTGATCGGCGAGGGCCGGCACGAGCGGCTGTGGGACGCGCTCGGTGCGCGGCCCATGACGCACCAGGGCACCGAGGGCACCCGCTTCACCGTGTGGGCGCCCAACGCGCGCGGCGTACGCGTCGTCGGGAACTTCAACTACTGGGACGGCATCGGCTTCCCGATGCGCTCGCTCGGCGGCAGCGGCGTGTGGGAGCTCTTCGTGCCGGGGGTCGGCGCGGGCGAGCTGTACAAGTTCCAGATCACGCGCCCGGACGGCAGCACGACGTTCCGGGCGGACCCCATGGCGCGCCGCACGGAGACACCACCGGCCAACTCCTCCGTCGTGGACGTGTCGCGGCACGAGTGGCGGGACGAGGAGTGGCTGCGCGGGCGCGGTGACATACCCGTGCACGAGGCGCCGTTCTCCGTCTACGAGGTCCACCTCCCCTCCTGGCGCCCCGGCCTCACCTACCTCCAGCTCGCCGAGCAGCTCCCCGCCTACGTCGCCGACCTGGGCTTCACGCACGTGGAGCTGATGCCGGTTGCCGAGCACCCCTTCGGCGGCTCCTGGGGCTACCAGGTCACCGGCTTCTACGCACCCACCGCACGCCTGGGCACCCCCGACGACTTCAAGCACCTCGTCGACGCACTCCACCAGGCGGGCATCGGCGTCCTCATGGACTGGGTACCCGCCCATTTCCCCCGCGACGACTGGGCACTCGCGCAGTTCGACGGGCTTCCGCTGTACGAGCACCAGGATCCGCGGCGGGCCGCGCACCCCGACTGGGGCACGCTGGAGTTCGACTACGGCCGCAAGGAGGTGCGCAACTTCCTGGTCGCCAACGCCACCTACTGGTGCGAGGAGTTCCACATCGACGGCCTGCGCGTGGACGCCGTCGCCTCCATGCTCTACCTCGACTACTCCCGCGAACACGGCCAGTGGACACCCAACGAACACGGCGGCCGGGAGAACCTGGACGCCGTCGCCTTCCTCCAGGAGATGAACGCCACCGTGTACCGCCGCTGCCCCGGGGTGGTCACCATCGCCGAGGAGTCCACCGCGTGGGACGGCGTCACCCGCGCCACCCACCACACGGGACCCGGCGGCTTCGGGGGGCTCGGCTTCGGCCTGAAGTGGAACATGGGCTGGATGCACGACTCGCTGGGCTACATGGCCAAGGAGCCGGTGTACCGCAGGCACCACCACCACGAGATGACGTTCTCGATGGTGTACGCCTACAGCGAGAACTACGTCCTGCCGATCTCGCACGACGAGGTGGTGCACGGCAAGCGCTCCCTGGTGTCGAAGATGCCCGGCGACTGGTGGCAGCAGCGCGCCAACCACCGCGCCTACCTGGCCTACATGTGGGCCCACCCCGGCAAGCAGCTCCTCTTCATGGGCCAGGAGTTCGCCCAGGGCGCCGAATGGTCGGAGGGGCACGGGCCCGACTGGTGGCTCCTGGATCCCGCGTACGGGGCCGAGGCCGAGCACCGCGGGGTCCGGGACCTCGTCCGTGACCTGAACACCGCCTACCGGGCGCTGCCCGCCCTCTGGAAGCGGGACACCGACCCCGCGGGGTTCGCGTGGGTCCTCGGGGACGCCGCCGAGGACAACGTGTTCGCGTTCCTGCGGTTCGACGCGGAGGGGGTGCCGCTGCTCGCGGTGTCCCATCTGGCGCCGGTGG
Source organism: Streptomyces sp. NPDC017940 (assembly GCF_044328435.1). Lineage (NCBI taxonomy): Bacteria > Bacillati > Actinomycetota > Actinomycetes > Kitasatosporales > Streptomycetaceae > Streptomyces > Streptomyces sp. NPDC017940. The sequence goes on from NZ_JBIRHJ010000003.1 coordinate 12,680, forward strand.
TGCGGCACGAGTACCGGATCGGGGTGCCGGAGGAGTTCGCCGGGTGGCAGGAGATCCTGAACACGGACGCCGCCCGCTACGGCGGCAGCGACGTCGGCAACCCCTCCCCCCTGAAGCCGGACCCCACCCCCGCCCAGTCCCGCCCCGCCTCCCTCCTGCTCACCCTGCCCCCGCTGACCACCCTCTGGTTCCGCCCCACCTGACCCTGCCCCCGCACCCGTACGCACCCCGGTGCCGCCCCCGCGCGCGAGGCGGACGGCTTCCTTACTTCGTGGTGCGTAGCTGACTAATTAGTCGGTACTTGTGAGCCCTCTCGCGCGAATCAACGATGGAGGCATGCCCAACGACGCGAAGAACGCAGACACCGCAAACACCGCGCAAGCCGCGCGCACCGGAGCACCCGCGACCGCTGCGGCCACCGCACACGCCACAGGCGGCGTGACCAGCCGCACCACCCCCGTCACCGTCATCGGTCTGGGAGCGATGGGGCGGGCCCTCGCCGGGGCCCTGCTGGACGCCGGGTATCCGACGACCGTCTGGAACCGTACGGCCGGGAGGGGCGAGGACCTCGTGGCCCGGGGCGCCACCCTCGCCGCGTCGCCCGCGGAGGCGGTGCGCGCGGGCGAGGTGGTCCTCGTGTGCGTCGTCGACTACGCCGCGTCGCAGGCGATCCTGGAGCCGGTCGTCGCCGATCTGGCGGGGCGTGTCCTGGTGAACGTCACGTCGGACTCCCCGGAGCGCGCCCGGGAGGCGGCGAAGTGGGCGCAGGAGCACGGCATCCGGTATCTGGACGGTGCCGTGATGATCCCGACCGTCATGGTGGGCACCCCGGAGGCGCTGCTCTTCTACGCCGGTGACAAGTCCGCGTACGAGGAGCACGAGCGGGTGTTCACGTCCCTCGGCGGGCGGTCGGCGTACGTCGGCGCGGACCACGGGCTCGCCGCCGTCTACGACCTGTCCATGCTCGACTTCTTCTGGACCTCGGTGTCCGGCCTGGTGCACGGGTACGCGCTCGCTGCGAAGGACGGCGTCGCGGCCGCGTCGCTCGCCCCGTTCCTGAAGGCCCACATCTCGCTCCTGTCCCTCATGGTCGACGAGACGGCCAAGGACCTGGACGCGGGCGAGTACCCGGGTGACGAGGGGAACCTCGCCATGGAGGTGGAGGGCATCGAGCACATCCTGCACGCCGCCGAGCTCCGCGGTCTCGACGTCTCCGTGCTGCGGGCCGTGCGCGACGTGGCCCGGCGGGCGGTGGACCTCGGGCACGGCGCCGACGGCTGGTCCGCCACGGTCGTGGGCGCCCGCAACCCCGCCTGAACCCGCCGCCCCGGGGCTCTGGACTTGACGCCCACGTCAAGGCCTACGGTCGCGGTATGCGGATCGGCGAACTCGCGGACCGGGTGGGGACGACCACGCGGACGCTGCGTTACTACGAGTCGCGCGGGTTGCTGCCCGCGCGGCGGGACGGCAACGGCCATCGCACGTACGGCGAGGCCGACGTGCGGCTCCTGGTGCAGATCAGGACCCTTCAGGACTTCGGGTTCGAGCTGGAGGAGACCCGGCCGTTCGTGGAGTGCCTGCGCTCCGGCCGTCCGGCGGGCGACGCGTGTCCGGCGTCGGTCGCCGTCTACCGCCGCAAGCTCGGCGAACTCGACGCGCTGATCGGCGAGTTGACCGCCGCGCGGGCCGAGGTCGGCGCGCAGCTGGCGCGCGCCGAGCGGGCGATGGCCGGGCTCGCCGCCGAAGCGCGGGCACCGGGGGGACCGGAACCCCGGTGCGAACTGGGTGACGCGACCGATGTGACCTGATGTGACCTGATGCGACCGATGTGAGGGGTGTGCGGGGATGAGTGGGATGCGGGTCGAGGGTGTCGACGAGGTGACGGACGCGGACTTCGGTGTCGCGGTGCTCTCCGGGGAGCGGCCGGTGCTCGTGCAGTTCACGGCAGAGTGGTGCGGGCCGTGCCGGCAGTTGGCGCCGGTGCTCGGGGAGATCGCCGGGGAGGAGGCGGACCGGCTGAAGGTCGTACAGCTCGACGTGGACCGCAACCCGGAGACGACGACGGCGTACGGGGTGCTCTCCACGCCGACGCTGATGGTGTTCCGCGACGGCGAGCCGCTGTGGCAGAGCGTGGGCGCGCGGGCGAAGCGGCGGCTCGTGCGGGACCTGGAGGGCGCGGGGGTCCTCTGAGCGCGCCCGCCTCGCGACAGCGGGAGCTGCGCAACAGTGCAGCGCATAACAGCGCACCGCGCGACAGTGGGCGGTAGCAGCAGGAAAAAGCCCCGGACGAATTGACGTCCGGGGCTTTTCTCTGGGTATATTGGATTCTTTCGCGAAGCCCTGCCCTTTTGGGCACGACAGCTTCACGGGAATCTGTATAAAGTCACTGTAACTGGCGAGGGGCTGAATTGTCAAGCGAGGAATTGCGGGAAGAGCAGCAATTCGTCTCCGAGCTGTACGCGCGCCTCGACGCGCTGCGCGAGGAGGCCGAGTCCGCCGTACAGGCGTCGTTGGCGCAGGTGGGCAACGGACTACAAGCGCGTCTGGAGCGCGACGTCATGGTCGCCGAGCAGTCCGGGCTGCTCACCGCCCTCGACGCGGGCGAGAACGGTCTCTGCTTCGGGCGCCTCGAATTCGGCGACGGGCGTGACCACCACATCGGGCGGATCGGAATCCGCAGGGCCGACACCGAGCGCACTCCGCTCGTCGTCGACTGGCGCGCGGAGGTGGCACGGCCCTTCTATCTCGCGACCGGCCACACACCGATGGGCCTGCGCAGGCGCCGGCACATCACCACGGAGGGCCGCCGGGTCACGGCCCTGCACGACGAGATCCTGGACCTCACCGACACCACCCGCACCGGGCACGAGGCCGCGGACTCCGACGAGGTGCTGCTCGCGGCGCTCGACTCCGCGCGCACCGGCCGCATGCACGACATCGTGCAGACCATCCAGGCCGAGCAGGACCGCATTATCCGCGCCCCGCACCGGGGCGTGCTCGTCGTCGAGGGCGGCCCCGGCACGGGCAAGACGGTCGTCGCGCTGCACCGCGCCGCCTACCTCCTGTACGAGCACCGGGAGGTGCTCGCCAAGCGCGCCGTCCTCGTCGTCGGCCCCAACCCCGCCTTCCTCGGCTACATCAGCGAGGTGCTGCCCGCGCTCGGCGAGACCGGCGTGCTGCTCGCGACGCTCGGCGAGCTGTTCCCCGGTGTCACGGCGACGGGCACCGACTCGCCCGCGGCGGCGCGGGTCAAGGGCCGGGCCGAGACGGCCGACGTCCTCGCGCGGGCGCTGCGGGACCGGCAGCAGCTGCCCGAGCCCGGCGAGCCGCTGGTCATCGAGCACGACGACGGCGAGCTCGTCCTCGACTGGACGATCGCGTACGAGGCGCGGGACGCCGCCCGCGCGACGGAGCTGCCGCACAATCTGGCGCGGCCCACGTTCGCCTTCCAGATCATCGACGCGCTCACCGCGCAGCTCGCCGAGCGCATCGGCCACGACCCGTACGGCGGGCCCAACTTCCTCGGGCCCGACGACATCGCGCAGCTCGGCAAGGCCATCGCGGTCAGCCCCGACGTGCACGCCGCGATCGACGAACTGTGGCCCGTCCTCACCCCGCAGCGCTTCGTCGCCGACTACCTCGCCGAGCCCGTGCACCTGTCCAAGGAGGACGCCGCCGCGGTCCGGCGCCCGCCGGGCGGCGCCTGGACGGCGGCCGACATCCCCCTCCTCGACGAGGCCGCCGAGCTGCTCGGCAAGGACGACAGCGCCGAGCGGGCCCGCGCGGAGGCGGAGCGGCAGCGGGCCGTCGCCTACGCGCAGGGGGTGCTCGACGTGTCGTACGCCTCCCGTACGTACGAGTTCGAGGACAAGGAGGAGAGCGACCCGGACGGGTCCGAGGTGCTCCTCGCGCACGACATCATCGACGCCGAGCGGATGGCCGAGCGGCAGGAGGAGGCCGACCACCGCAGCGCCGCGGAGCGGGCCGCGGCCGACCGGACCTGGGCGTTCGGGCACATCATCGTGGACGAGGCGCAGGAGCTGTCCGCGATGGCGTGGCGGCTGCTCATGCGGCGCTGTCCGACGCGGTCGATGACGCTCGTCGGGGACCCGGCGCAGACCGCCGAGTCCGGCGGCCTCGGTTCCTGGCGGGAGATCCTCTCCCCCTATGTCGCCGACCGCTGGGAGTACGCGCGCCTCGGCGTCAACTACCGTACGCCCGCCGAGATCATGGAGGTCGCGGCGGAGGTGCCGCGCGCCGCGGGGGTCTTCGGCTTCCAGCCGCCCTCCTCCGTGCGGTCCACCGGGGTGCGGCCGTGGGCGCGGCGGGTCGGGGACCTCGCCGCGGGCGTCGCGGAGGCGGTGGCCGCCGAGACGCCCGCCGCGGGGCGGCTCGCGGTGATCGCTCCCCGCGCGCTGCACGAGGAGATCGCCGGGAAGCTGGACGGCGTGCCCGCCGGGGGTGAGCCGGACCTGACGCGGCCCGTCGTCCTCATCGACCCGCGCCAGGCCAAGGGCCTGGAGTTCGACACCGTCCTGGTCGTCGAGCCCGCGCTGTACGGGACCAGTGATCTGTACGTCGCCCTGACGCGGGCCACGCAACGGCTCGGCGTCCTGCACGCACAGGCGCTGCCCCCGGCGCTGACCCGCATCGGCTGATCCCACCGCCCGCCCCGGAGGCCGTGTGCCGGGGCGGGCGGGGCCAAAGGCGGGCCCGGGGGCGGGGGCCGGTTCGAGAGATTGACGGTGTGCGGCCATTGACGGCACCTCCGCCCACAACTACAAAACTGTGAGAGCGCTCTCAGCGACGGACCCGCACCCCACTCCCCACGGAGGTGCCCCATGGGCACGAGCCGCACATCCCGCGCGACCCGCTTCCGCACGAGACGCACCACGCCCCTGCTCGCCGGGCTCGCCGCCGCGGGCCTGTGCGCCGCCCTGCTGAGCCCCGCCGAGGCCCGGGGCGACGTGCCGCCCGCCCCCGGCTGGACCCTTCAGTGGAGCGACGACTTCAACGGGCCCGCCCGCTCGCTGCCCTCGGCCGCGAACTGGCAGATCGACACCGGCCACCACTACCCCGGCGGCCCCGCGAACTGGGGCACGGGCGAGATCCAGAACTACACCGCGTCCCCGGACAACCTGAGCCTGGACGGCAGCGGCAACCTGCGCATCACCCCGCTCCGCGACGGCGCGGGAAACTGGACGTCCGGCCGCATCGAGACCAGGCGCGCCGACTTCAAGGCCCCCGCGAACGGCACCCTCGCCATCGAGGGCCGCATCCGGATGCCGAACGTCACCGGCGAGCAGGCGCTCGGCTACTGGCCCGCCTTCTGGGCGCTCGGCGCGCCCTACCGCGGCAACTACTGGAACTGGCCGGGCATCGGCGAGTTCGACGTCATGGAGAACGTCAACGGGATCAACTCCGTGTGGGGCGTGCTGCACTGCGGTGTGAACCCGGGCGGCCCGTGCGACGAGACCAGCGGCATCGGCGCGAGCCGCGCCTGCCCGGGCGCCTCGTGCCAGTCCGCCTTCCACACCTACCGCTTCGAATGGGACCGCTCCGCGAGCCCGAACGTCCTGCGCTGGTACGTGGACGGGCAGCTGTTCCACAGCGTCGACCAGAACCGGGTGGGCGCCCAGGCGTGGAACGACATGACCGGCCACGCGGGCTACTTCATCCTGCTGAACGTGGCGATGGGCGGCGCGTTCCCCGACGGTGTGGCGGGCCGGTCGACGCCGGTCGCGGCCACCGTGCCCGGCCGTTCGATGGCTGTGGACTACGTGGCGGTGTGGACCCGCGGCGGCGGGGGCGGCGACCCCGGCACTCCCTCCGCGCTGCACCTGCGCCAGGGCGGCACGCTCGGCCCCGCGGCCGGCTCCGCGTCGGCCACCGCGCTGGCGTCGGCGGGCGGCGCCAACCACGACGGCACGCCGCACGCCCCGGCGACCTTCACGGCGACCGGCGTCGACGGCACGTACACCGGCGGCTCGACGGAGTTCGACCTGCTGGCCGACGCGGGCACGGCCGTCGGCAACGGGCAGCAGGTGCGGGTGAGCTACGACCGTACGGGCGACGGCTCCTGGGAGCGCACGGAGACGTACCAGTACTTCGCGACCGACCCGGTGCCGGGGTACGAGCGCTACACCCAGGCCAGAGGCCTCAGGTCGGCCACCGGATCGCACGGCGCGATGTCCGGCGGCACGGTCCGCGTCGAGGTGTGGAACGCCATCGGGAACGCCCCCAGCACGATCGGCACCGGCAACCAGTCGGTGGTACGGATCCCCTTCGGCTGAGGCTTCCCGCAAGACTCGTACAGCACACAGCACACAGCACACAGCACGCAGGGCGCCGTCGCGGAACGACGGCGCCCTGGCGGCTGTGCGCAGCTCAGCCCTGCCCAGCTCTGCTCAGCTCAGCCCTGCTCAGCTGCTCAGCCCTGCTCAGTTCTGCCCAGCTCCGCTCAGCGCGGGGAAACCGGTTCCTTCCCGGCGTCGGCCGCGTCCGCGGGCCTCTCCACGTCCGGCTCCGCGTCCGCCGCCGCCCCGGCCCTGCCCTTGCGCGGCAGCAGCAGTGCGACGAGCACCGTGCCCACGCCGAGGACCACCGCGCCGACCAGGCTCGTGTGCGCCACGGCGTCGGAGAACGAGGCGCCGACGGCGTGCCGCATCTGCTCGGCGCCCTGGGCGAGTTCGCCCGCCTGGGCCTTGAGTTCCGCCGCCTTCTGGGGCGTGGTGCCCGGGGCCCCGGCGCGTTCGGCGAGCTGCCTGGCCTGCTCGCCGATGGCCTGGGCCACGCCACCGCCCGCGCCGACGGAGTCCTGCGCCTGCTCCAGGGCGGACGCCGGGAGCTTGCTGCCCGCCGTCTCGTCGGCGAGGCCGGAGGAGTAGGAGCTGGCGAGGACCGAGCCGAGGACCGCGATACCGAGGGAGCCGCCGAGCTCCAGCGAGGTGTCGTTGACGGCACCGCCGACACCCAGCTCGGACTCGGGGAAGGCACCCATGATCGCGTCCGTGCAGGGCGAGACGGCGAAGCCGAGGGAGAGGCCGAGGATGATCAGGGACGGGACGAAGTCCCCGTACGAGGACGAGGCGGAGACCTGCGTGAGCAGCGCGAGCGCCGTCGTGCCGCCGACCATGCCCGCGCTCACCATGACCTTCGCGCCGAGGCGCGGCGTGAGCACACCGGTGAGGGCGGAGCCGACGAACACGGCGCCCGCCAGCGGCAGCATCCGCACGCCCGTCTCCAGCGGGTCGTACTGGAGGACGAACTGGAGGTGCTGGGTCAGGTAGTAGAAGGCGCCGAACACGGCCACGAAGAACAGGGCGACGGCGAGGTTCGAGCCGGAGAAGCCGCGCTCGGTGAACTTCCGCACGTCGAGGACCGGCCGCGGGTGCCGCAGCTCCCAGACGACGAACAGGACGAGGCCCACCCCGGCGATCACCGCGGCGGTCACCGCGCTCGCGCCCCAGCCGAAGCTCGGGCCTTCGATGATCATGTAGATCAGCGCACCGACCCAGACGACGGAGAGCAGTCCGCCGACGTAGTCGATCCGGCCCGCGTCCTTCGCCTTCGAAGGCGGTACGAGGACGAAGGCGCCGATGATCGCCAGTACCGCCACGGGGATGTTGATGAGGAACGTCGACGCCCAGCCGTAGTCCTTCAGGAGCGCTCCGGCGATCAGCGGTCCGGCCGCGATCGCGATGCCGGAGGTCGCCGCCCACAGCGTGATCGCCTTGGCCCGCTCCGCGCGCGGGAACGTCGCGGCGAGCAGCGAGAGCGTCGCGGGCATGATCATGGCGGCGCCCACGCCCATCACCGCGCGGGAGGCGATGACGGCCGCCGAGCTGTCGGACAGCGCGCCGGCGCCCGCGCCCGCGCTGAGGACGACGAGCCCGAGCACGAGCGCGCCCCGGCGGCTGTACTTGTCGCCGATCGCGCCGAGCAGCAGCATCAGCGCGGCGTAGGGGACGGTATAGGCGTCGATGACCCACTGGAGGTCGGAGCTGGACAGATCGAGGTCGCGGGTCATGTCGGGCGCGGCCACGGTGAGCGCGGTGTTCGTCATGACCGCGATCAGCAGGCTCAGACACAGGACGAGCAGCGCCCACCAGCGGCGGGCGTAGGGCCGGTCCATCCGCTCGACCGGCTCCTTGATCAGCAAAGGCATCGGGTCATCCCCCAGGAAGGTCTTCGGGCGCGGGCAGGTCCCGCACAGCATCTTGCACAGCGCTGTGCAATTACACGACAGTGTGCAATGTAGTCGACGAGCAGCGATCTTGCACATTGCTGTGCAAGTGCGGGAGGGGGCGGCACAATGTCGGCATGAGCCGTACGAAGCCGACGCCGCCGAAGGCCGCGTCAGCCGTCTCCGCCGCGTCAGCCGCGCCGACCGCCTCGGCCACGCCGACCGCCTCGGCCACGCCGACCGCTTCCGCGGCCTCGGCCACGCCGGCGGCCTCGGCCACGTCGGCCGCTTCCCCCGCGCCGGCCGCATCCGCCGCCTCGGTCCGCGCCGACGCCAACCGGCGCCGCATCCTCGATGTCGCCTTCGCCGAGCTGACCCGGGACCCGGACGCGTCCATGGACCAGATCGCGCGCGCCGCGGGCGTCGTCCGCCGGACCGTGTACGGCCACTTCCCGAACCGGGAGGCCCTGGTGACGGCGATCCTCGACGAGGCCGTGACGGCGGTGACGGCCGCGCACACGGCGGGCTACGAGGGCGTCGACGACCCCCCGCGCGCCATCGCCAGCGCGATGCTCGCCGTCTGGGACGTCACCGACCGCTACCGCCTGCTGCTCTCGCTCGCGCAGCGCGCGGTCACGATGGAGGGCATCCGCGAACGCCTCGCCCCCGTCCACGAGACGGGCACCCAGATGCTGCAACGCGCCCTGGACGAGGGCAGGTTCACCACCGCGCTGCCCGCGCGGGCTCTCGTGTACGTCCTGGAGAACATCATGTTCGGCCTGATGGAGGCCGTGAACGACGGTGTGCTCGGCACGGAGGAGGCGGGGCGGGCCGCCGCCGTCACCTTCCTGACCGGCGCGGGCCTGCCCGCCCAGGAGGCGACTACCCTCGTCTCCGAAGTGGCCTCGACCAAGGCCCCGTAAGGGGCGTGGGGAACGGCGCGCTCAGCCCAGGAAAAGCCGCAGACGCATCTGCCGGGTGGCTGTGCGGACGCGTCTGCGGCTTTTCTGCGGCTGGCCGCGCCGTTGCCCGCGCCCCTTGCGGGGCACAGGTCAGGGGCAGGGGTGGGGCCCGGGGCCCCACGCCGCCCGCACGTCGCCCCGCGCGACGACCCCACACACGAGAGCGGTCCGCGGCCCCGTGGGACCCCCGCGTTCGACGAGCACCAGCTTGTCCTCGGTGAACCTGCCGCCCCCGGCGGCACCGTGCGCGTCGGTCCGGCCCGTGGCCCCGTCGAAGCCGCCCTCACCGAGGCCCTGGTGGAGCACGGCCTGGAGGAGGCTGCGGTTCAGGCGTTCGTCGTGCCCGCCGGTGCCGCGCCACGCCTCGTCGATGCCCAGGGCGAGATAGCGCATGGCGTCCCAGGCGAGCCCCACATGGGCGTCGTCCCGCATCGTCGACGTCCGCGCGTCGTGGTCCTTGCCGTACACGGCGTCGTACGCGGAGAGGAAGGCCGCGGCCTCGCTGTTGCCGAGGGCGGCCAGGGGTGCGGCGCGGCCGTGGGAGACGTGGTGGAGGGTGAGGCCGCCGAAGACCTCCCAGGGGCGCGGCACCTCGGAGAGCGCGGTGGTCACGTCGTCGTCACCGAGGACGCTGAGCTTCGGGCAGCGGCGGGAGATCCGCGCGATCTCGTTCAGGAACAGCTGCAACTGGCTGCCGCGCGCCGCCCACACGACGGCGGTGCGCGGCTCGTCGGCGACGGCGTCGCACACCTCGCGCGCCAGGTCCTCCACCGCGTCGAGCTTCGTGCCGTCAAGGCCGTCGGTCAGGGGTGCGGGCTCCGGGGCGTCGGCGGGCGTGTAGAGCAGGACCTCGGCCCTGCCGCGCCGGTGTTCCTTCAGGAAGGAGGTGGCGACGCTGGCGCTGTAGGCGTCGGCCGGGTCGGCGACCAGCAGGGTGCGGCGCGCCGTCCTGCCGTCCGCCGTCATCCGGGCGTGCTGGACGAAGGAGGCCATGACGGCGGCGGCGCGCGAGTCGGTGGGCGCCATCTGGTAGTAGTGCCCGCTCTGGCGCAGGAGGGCGTCCGCCGTGCCCGAAGTGCCGACCATGGGGATGCCCGCCTCGCCGAGGGTCCTTATCGCCTTGTACGTCTGCCTGCGGCTCTGCCCGAAGCCGATGACACCGACGACGGACCGGTCGCGCTCGGCCAGTTCCACCACGTGCCGGGCCACGTCCGGGGCGTCCTTGAAGCGGTCGCCCGCGTTGGCCGCGAGCACCCTGAGCGGCACGCGCTCCCCGGAGCGCAGCGCCTGCGCGTTGACGTACCGCTGGGCGAGGGCGATGCCGCGCAGTTCGGCGAGGGTGCCGCCGCGCACCGGGTCCTCGGCGCCCGCGCCGCCGCTGAGCGGCCCGAAGTACACCACGGTGCGGCTCGCGGGCCCGCCGGCGGCGCTCCCGCCGGTCCGCTTCTGCACCTCGCCGTTCTGTCGTTCGATCAGTTCGAGTACGTCGCGCACGGCACGCTCGCCGCTGCCGCTGCCGAACGAGGCGGCGCCCTCGGCGACGCCCACGCACTGCCCGTCGGTGCCGAGGAACATCGAACCCCGGCACGCGTCGCCCGCCCGGTCCCCGAACGGCACCCCTGCCACGAGTGCGGCCACGGTCACCAGGGCGAGGGACACCACCGCGAACGTGCTGGCGGCCTCGGTGCGCGGGCCCCAGCGCGGGGCGGGCGGAGCGAGGGTCGGTCTGCGCCGCAGCCAGTACGTCGCCGCCGGGTCGTCCGCCGCGGCCCCGTCGAGGACGGACACGACCATGCCGGTGGGCCGCCCGGGCGCGGTGCCGTGCTCCGCGACGTTGGCCAGCTCCGCGCCCGCCGCCGACAGCGTCGCGACCTCGATGTCGGGGATCCGGTGGGCCAGGGACCGCACGCCTCCGGCGACCGCGACGACCGACGTGCAGCCGAGGTCCTCCATGGCGGAACGCAGCTCGCGCAGGAAGCGCTGTTCGCGCGAGTGCTCGTCCCCCGCCTCCGCCACGAGCAGGACGAACCGGCACACGCGCCGGCGCCGCCACGGGTGGAACAGCCGCTTGCGGCAGGCGGCGTCCAGGTCGGCGAGCAGGGCGAGCAGCAGGATCCGGTCGAACTTCTCGGGGTCGACGCCGTGCACGAGGTCGCGCGCCGAGCGGAAGAAGTCGGTGGGCGGCGTGCCCTGCTGCAACCGCGCCCACTGCGCGTACCACCGCGGTCGCCGTCGTGATCCGCCGAGCATCAGCCGCTGGGAACGCCAGGCGTAGACGGCCCGGGGCAGCCGCTGGAACAGCGGTCCCGCGAGGAAGTTCCACAGGAGTTCGAGCAGGGTGCCGCCGCTCGCGTGGTCGCGTCCGCCCAGCCACCACAGCGTCCTGGCGGGCCCCGAACCCTCCCGGTGGGCCTCGTACGCGCGGTCCTTCAGCTCCTGGTGGTGCTCCATCGCGAAGTCCGCGGCGGGCGGCGCGGTCACGATGGACCGCAGCAACTGGTAGCAGGGCAGGCGCAGTCGCCCCGTGCCCTGCGGCATGCTCTCCGTCAGCTGCCGGATGACGTGCGAGAACAGATGCAGTTGCGCGAGCACCGGGTCGTCGGGCGACGCCCCCGCGGAGCCGTCGGGGCAGCCCAGGTGGGCGTGCGGGGCGAGCATCGCCTCCCGGCCGTGCAGCCGCCCGTGCAGTCCCGCGACGATACTGCGCCCGACCTGTCCGTCCCCCGGTTCACTGAACAGCACCACCGGCACCCGACTGCGGTGCCGCCGCGGCTGCGTGACGAGTCTGTCGAAGGCCTCGACGAATCGCTCGATCCCCGCGAACGCCGGGATCCCTCCGTTGCGCGGCTCTCCCATGGACACTCCGCCCTTTCCCCCGACGCGGGCCTCAGGCCGGTGTAGCACCGCCGGGCGGAGGTACGCAGCGCTTCGCGCAACTAGCGCACGACGGGACGACGGTGTGCGACTCGATCGCACCGGCACCGGCGAGAGGGGTTGCCACGGGCCTACCTGCTGGGTTTCGATCCCGCGGGCGACGGCCGCGCGATCACCGCGAACGCACGGCGTGCGAAATAGGAGAACCAAGACGTGCAGATCACAAGGCGTGCCGCAGTGCCCGCCGTATCCCTCGCACTCACGATTCTGACCGGATGTGGCATGACCGACGACAACAACAGCGATGGCGTCCCGTCCGCGGGCACGAGCACCACGCGTGCTGCCGCCGACGCGATGAAGAAGACCTCCCGTGCCCTCTACGACGTGATCGGCGTGAAGGGAAAGACCTCGGAGAACCTTCCGGGAGTCACCGGCTGCTCGGGAAAGGACAAGAAGAAGTACTTCCGCATCTACCACCCGTGGAGCTTCACCCCCGCCTCGGCGGACGACCTCGACGAGGCGATGGCGCACCTCAAGAGGGAATTACCGCGGCACGGGTGGAAGATCGTCGGATACGGGCCGAACAACAGCAAGAACAGAAGCATCACCCTGACCGCCGACAACGACGGGAGGAAGGCCGGCGTAAAGATCATCAAGATGTCCAGGAGTGATCCGCCGATGCTGAGCCTGGACGTGGTCTCCGGCTGCTACAAGGTCCCGGACGGCCAAGAGGCCGACCTCTACCCGTCATGAGGCCCCCGCCCGGGCGCCATGCCCCCGGCCTCCGCCACCGAGGCCGGGCGGCCCCCCCCCTGGACGGCGGAAGGCCCCGCGGCCGTTCTAGTCGCGTCGGATCAGTTCGGGGTTGATGCGGCGGCCGGCAAGAGGAAGAGCCCGGCAGCATAAGCGCCGACCGCCACCTCCGCCTTTCTGCCGTCGTGCTGTAGCGCCATTGACCATATCCACGATCAACAGTCACGGAGCGCGATGCCGTTACGCGACCGGCGTCTTCTGCAACGGCACGGGTTCGGCAGCCCCGCCCTCGGGCACCGCTCCGGGGGAACCGTGTCCGTCGTCCAGCAGCGTCCGCTCGTCGAACGGCAGCTTCCCGGCGAGGACCAGAGCGACCCGGTCCCGGTCCACCTCCTTGGTCCACGTCCCGATGAGCACCGTGGCAACCGCGTTACCCGCGAAGTTCGTCAGCGCGCGCGCCTCACTCATGAAGCGGTCGACGCCGATGATCAGGCCGACGCCGTCGACCAGGGCGGGCTTGTGGGACTGGAGGCCGCTCGCGAGGACCGCGATGCCGGAGCCGGAGACGCCCGCCGCGCCCTTGGACGCGATCATCATGAAGAGGAGCAGCGAGATCTGCTCGCCGACGCCGAGCGGCTGGTCCATCGCGTCGGCGATGAACAGCGAGGCCATCGTCAGGTAGATCATCGTGCCGTCGAGGTTGAAGGAGTAGCCGGTGGGGACGGTGATGCCGACGACCGGGCGGCTCACGCCCAGGTGTTCCATCTTCGCGATGAGCCGGGGCAGGGCCGACTCCGAGGAGGAGGTGGAGAGGATGAGCAGGAACTCACGGCCCAGGTAGCGAAGCAGCTTGAAGAGGTTCACGCCGGTGGCCAGGCGCAGCAGCGTACCGAGTACCACGAGGATGAACAGGGCGCAGGTGACGTAGAAGCCGATCATGATGGTGGCGAGTGCCCGCAGGGCGTCGGTGCCCGTCTCGCCGATGACGGCGGCCATCGCGCCGAACGCACCGAGCGGCGCCGCCCACATGATCATGCCGAGGACGCGGAAGACCAGCTTCTGGATGTGCTGCACCCCGCGCAGGACCGGCTCGCCCGTCTTGCCCATGGCCTGGAGGGCGAAGCCCACGAGGAGCGCGACAAGGAGGGTCTGGAGGACCTCGCCCTCGGTGAAGGCGGACACCATCGTCTTGGGGATCATGCCGAGCGCGAAGTCGACGAGGCCCTCGTCGGCGCTGTCGGCTGCGGTGTGGCCCGCTTTCTTGTCCGACGGCGAGAGGTCCATGCCGGAGCCGGGGTGCAGGATGTTGCCGACGATCAGGCCGATCGCCAGGGCGACCACGGACATCGCCATGAAGTAGGCGAGCGCTAGCCCGCCGACCCTGCCGACCTTGGCTGCCTGCCGCACCGAGCCCACGCCGAGCACGATCGTGCAGAAGATGATCGGCGAGATCATCATCTTGATCAGGTTCACGAAGCCCGTACCGAGCGGCTTGAGTTCCTTGGCGAAGTCCGGGGCGATGAAGCCGACGGCGATGCCGATCAGTACGGCGCCGATGACGGCGATGTACAGATAGTGGGTCCGGTCCCGCTTCGCGGGCGGTGTGCCCGTACCGGCGGCGTCGGCCGGCGTCTGTCCCTGTGCCACGGGGTGCCTCCTAGGGCTGCGTGCGGCTGTGTACGGGTGTGCACGGTTGTGTACAGGTGTGCACGGCTGCGTATGTGTGGGTGCGTCTTCGTACGTTTGGGTGCGTCTTGTACGTGTGGATGCGTCTGTGTACGTGTGGGTGCGTCGCGTCCTCGGATGTCCTCGTCCGGCCGTGCGGCTCACGCCCCGCGATGTCCCGGAACGCGCCGACGAAGTCCAGGCGGACGGGCCGGCGAAGTCCTGGCGGACGGGCCGGTGGACGTGTCGGTGGGTGCGCCGGCGGACGTGTCGGTGATTCCGGGTGACTATCTCCCGGCCTGTGACGGCGGTCACCGTTACGTTCATTTAGTTCGCACACGGACGCCACGGCAGACTGGCACCATGCCCCAGGCCCCCCGACCGCCCCGCAGACCCCGTGGCCCGCGCAGCCTCGCCGGTCAGCTCTTCGCGATGCAGGTGGTCCTGGTCGCGGTCGTGGTCACGGGCTGCGCCCTGTTCACCTACCTCAGCGACCGGCACCAGGCCGAGGAGGCCGCGCGCCGCCAGGCCACGGCGGCGGCCCGCGCGGTCGCCGACGCCCCCTCGGTGCGCGCGGCGGTCCACGCCGAGGACCCCTCGCTCAGGCTCCAGCCGTACGCCTCGGACGTGCAGCGGCACACCGGCGTCGCCTTCGTCACGATCATGGACGTACGCGGCATCCGCTGGACCCACCCCGACCCGGACCGCATCGGCGAGCGCTTCCTCGGCCACACCGCGGAGGCCCTGCGCGGGGCGACCTTCACCGAGACCTACACCGGCACCCTCGGCCCCTCCGTGCGCGTGGTCACCCCGATCCGGGACGGCGGCGCCGACGGGGCCGGGGACGACGGCCGCGTCGTGGGCCTGGTCAGCGCGGGCATCACCATCGAGACGATCAGCGAGAAGGCGCGCGGCCAGCTCCTCGCGCTGCTCGGTGTCGCGGTCGGCGCGCTCGCCATCGGCGCCGTCGGCACGTACGTCGTCAACGCCCGCCTCCGCCGCTCCACCCACGGCATGAACGCCGCCGAGCTGAGCCGCATGCACGACTACCACGAGGCCGCGCTGCACGCCGTGCGCGAGGGGCTGCTCATGCTCGACGGGCGGCGGCGCGTCGCCCTCATCAACGACGGCGCCCGCGACCTGCTCGGCGCGCCCGAGGGCGTCGTCGGCCGGTACGTCACCGACCTCGGCCTGCCCGCGCCCCTCACCGGCGCGCTCCTCGACGCCCGGCCGCGGGTGGACGAGGTGCACCTGACGGCCGACCGGGTCCTGGTCGTCAACACCTCGCCGGTGTCCGGCGGCGACCGCGAGGGCACCGTGGTGACCCTGCGCGACCACACCGAACTCCAGTCCCTGGCGGGCGAGTTGACCTCCGAACGCGGGTTCACGCGGGCGCTGCGCTCGCAGGCCCACGAGGCCGCCAACCGCCTGCACACCGTGGTGTCCCTGATCGAGCTCGGCCGCGCCGACGAGGCGGTGGAGTTCGCCACCGCCGAGCTCGAACTGGCCCAGGCCCTCACCGACCAGGTCGTCGCCGCCGTCAACGAACCCGTCCTCGCCGCCCTGCTCCTCGGCAAGGCCGCCCAGGCCAACGAGCGCGGCGTGGAGCTGGTGGTCTCCGACGACACCCGCGTCGACGACGGCATGCTCCCGCCGGGCCTGCCCCCGCGCGACCTCGTCACCATCCTCGGCAACCTCGTCGACAACGCGGTGGACGCGGCGCAGGGCTCCCCCGCGGCCCGGGTGACGGTCACGGTCCGCGCCACCCCGCAGGGCATCCTCCTGCGCGTCACCGACACCGGCCCCGGCGTGGACCCCGGCCGGCGCGAGTCCGTCTTCGAACACGGCTGGAGCACCAAGGCCGCCTCGGGCCGCGGCCTCGGCCTGGCCCTGGTCCACCAGACGGTGGCACGGCACGCGGGCACGCTGACCCTGGCGGAGCCCCGCGAGGGCGGCGCCGAGTTCACCGCGACGCTCCCTCAGACGGCGACCGCCACCCCGGCCCCCGCTCCCGCGGTGCCGGGCACCGGCGGACCAGGCGCCGACGAGGGCCCCCGTACGGAAGGAAGGCCCGGCAGATGACCGAGCCCGACATCAGAGTCCTGGTCGTCGAGGACGACCGGGTCGCGGCGGACGCCCACGTCCTGTACGTCAACCGGGTGCCGGGCTTCGAGGCCACCGCCACGGCCCACACCGCCGCGCAGGCCCGCCGCGCCCTGGACCGCACCCCGGTCGACCTGATCCTCCTCGACCTGAACCTCCCGGACGGCCACGGCCTGGCCCTCGCCCGCACCCTGCGCGCGGCGGGCCACCGCGCGGACGTCATCGCGGTGACGTCGGCCAGGGACCTGGCGGTGGTCCGCGAGGGTGTGTCCCTCGGCGTCGTCCAGTACGTACTGAAACCCTTCACTTTCGCGACGCTCCGCGACCGCCTCACCCGCTACGCCGAGTTCCGCGCCGCCGCGGGCGAGGCCACCGGCCAGGACGAGGTCGACCGCGCCCTCGCCACCCTGCGCGCCCCCGCGCCCGCCGCCCTGCCCAAGGGCCTGAGCGGTCCCACCCTGGAGCGGGTGACCCGCACCCTCCAGGACGCCGCCCCCGGCGGCCTCACCGCGGCGGCGACCGGGGACACCACGGGCCTGTCCCGCATCACCGCCCGGCGCTATCTGGAGCACCTGGTGGGCACCGGGCGCGCCGTCCGCAGCCCCCAGTACGGCCATGTGGGCCGCCCGGAGCTGATCTACCGCTGGCACGCCGGGGACTGAGCCGCCGACCCACCGGGGCGGAGCCGCCGACCCCGCCGGGGACCGGGCCGCCCACTCCCCCGTGACCGAGGGCGCAGCCGCCGCGGACACGCGGCACCACCCACCCGGCCCAAGCCCGTTGCAAGGGCATTGACCTTGGTCGGAGGCCACGCTTACGTTCACCGGCAGCAGCCTCGCGCGGCAGCGCCCCGCGCCGCGGCGCGGCCGCGCCGGACCGTAGGAGGTCGTGACCCGTGCGCCCCACCGCCCCCGTACCTCTGCTCCTGACAGCCGCCCTCACCGCGACCGCCCTGACCGCGTGCGGCGGCGGCTCCGATGACGACCCGGACACCGTCAAGGTCTCGTACAAGCAGTCGATGGACAACAAGATCCGCGTCATGGACGACTACCTGGAGTCGATGAAGAAGCAGTTCGAGAAGGCGAACCCGGGCAAGAAGGTGAAGCTGGTGCCGATCAAGGCGCCGGACGCGGAGTACTACACGAAGGTGCAGCAGATGCTGCGCTCCCCGAAGACCGCACCGGACCTGGTGTACGAGGACACCTTCCTCATCAACTCCGACATCACCAGCGGGTATCTGAAGCCGCTCGACTCCTATCTGGACAAGTGGAAGGAGTGGCCGCAGTTCGTCGACACGGCCAAGGCGGCGGCGAAGGCCGAGGACGGCAAGACGTACGGCGTACCGGACGGCACCGACACGCGCGGCCTGTGGTTCAGCAAGGACATCTTCAAGAAGGCGGGCCTGCCCGCGAACTGGCAGCCGAAGAACTGGGACGACATCCTCGATGCGGCCCGCACCATCAAGAAGAAGGTCCCCGGCGTCGTCCCGCTGAACGTGTACACGGGCAAGCCGGGCGGTGAGACCTCGTCCATGCAGGGCCTGGAGATGCTGCTCTACGGCACCGGCGAGAACCCGCTGTACGACCCGAAGGCGAAGAAGTGGGTGGTGGGCAGCCAGGGGTTCAAGGACTCCCTGGAGTTCGTGGAGACCGTGTACGAGGAGAAGCTCGGCCCCGACGTCGAGGACGCCCTCGACCCGAACATGGCGACGCGGGTGCGCGGCGAGTTCCTGCCCGAGGGCAAGCTCGGCATCAACCTCGACGGTTCCTGGCTGCCGCAGGACTGGCTGGAGGGCTCCGGGCACGAGTGGCCCGAGTGGCCGAAGGAGCTGGGGCTCGCCGCCATGCCCACGCAGAGCGGCCAGGCCCCCGGCAGGGTCAGCATGTCCGGCGGCTGGACGTGGGCGATCCCCGCGAAGGCGGGCAACCCCGACCTGGCGTTCTCGTTCATCGAGACGATGCAGACCAAGGAGAACGCGAAGAAGTGGTACATCGCGAACTCCGGCATCTCCGTACGGAAGGACGTCGCCGAGGACCCGGAGTACGTGCGGGCGCAGCCCGGCACCGAGTTCTTCACCGACCTGGTCGCCTCGACGCACTACCGGCCCGCGTTCCCCGCGTACCCGAAGGTGTCCACGGCGATGCAGGAGGCGATGGAGCTGGTGACGACGGGTGACGGCTCGGTGGACAAGGCGGCGTCCGGCTACGACGACGAGGTGCGGTCGGCGACGGACGGCGAGGTGATCGAGAAGTGACGGAGCCCCCGGGCCACCGGCGGCTCACCCGCTCCCTGGCCCGGGCCCTGCCCGTGTCGCCCGCGGTCGTCCTGCTGCTCCTCTTCCTCGCGGGGCCGATCGGCTACTGCGCCTACATCGCCTTCACCGACCTCCAGCTGACCGGCCAGGCCCACGAGTCCTTCGTCGGCCTGGAGAACTTCCGCACGGCCTTCGGCGACGAGGACTTCCTGAACGCGGTCCTGCTGACGCTCGTGTTCACGTTCCTGTCGTCGATCGTCGGGCAGAACACGCTGGGCCTCGCCCTCGCGAGCCTGATGCAGCGCGCCTCGAAACCGGTCCGCACGGTCACCGGAGCCGTCGTGATCACGGCGTGGGTGCTGCCCGAGGTGGTGGCGGGCTTCCTGCTCTACGCCTTCTTCCGCCGCGACGGCACCCTCAACGCGGTCCTGGACGTGCTGCACCTGCCGTCCCAGAACTGGCTGTACACGCTGCCGATCATCGCGGTGTCCTTCGCGAACATGTGGCGCGGCACGGCCTTCTCGATGCTGGTGTACTCCGCCGCCCTCAACGACATCCCCAAGGAGATCACCGAGGCCGCCGAGGTGGACGGCGCCGGGGGCTGGCGCCGGATGTGGCACATCACGCTCCCGATGATCCGCCGCTCCATCGGCACCAACCTGATGCTCAACACGCTCCAGACCCTCTCCGTCTTCGGTCTGATCTGGGTGATGACGCGCGGCGGCCCGGGAAACCGCAGCCAGACCCTCCCCTTGTTCATGTACGAACAGGCCTTCCAGAAGAGCATGATCGGCTACGGCACGGCGGTGGCCCTGCTGCTGCTCGTCGTGGGGTCCCTGTTCTCGCTCGTCTACATGCGTCTGCTGCGCACGGAGGTCTGAGTGTCACGGCGTACGAGAAGCCGCAGACTGGCCGCGGACATCGGCCTCCTGGCGGTCGCGGCGGCCTTCGCGGTGCCGCTCGCGTGGGTGCTCCTCTCGGCGGTCGACCCCAAGGCCGACGTGGGCATGAAGACCCCCGACGGCATCACGCTCGACAACTTCGACGCGGTCCTGACCGACGAGATCACGTTCACGCCGATGCTGAACAGCCTGCTCCTGTGCGGCGGCGGCACCCTCCTCACGGTGGTGAGCGCGGCCCTCGCCGCCTACCCCCTGTCCCGCTACACCTCCCGGCTCAACCGCCCCTTCATGCTCACCATCCTGTTCGCGACGAGCCTGCCCATCACCGCGATCATGGTTCCGGTGTACGCGCTCTTCGTACGGGTCGACCTCATCGACACCATGCACGGCACGATCTTCTTCTTCGCCGCCTCCCAACTCCCCTTCGCCATCTGGCTGATGAAGAACTTCATGGACGGGGTGCCGAAGGAACTCGAGGAGGCCGCCTGGACGGACGGCGCGTCGCCCTTCCAGTCCCTGCTGCGCATCGTCCTGCCGTTGATGGGGCCCGGCGTGGCCGTGGTGACCGTCTTCTCCTTCGTGATGATGTGGGGCAACTTCTTCGTCCCCTTCATGCTCCTGCTCTCGCCCGAGCAGATGCCCGCGGCCGTCAGCATCAACGACTTCTTCGGCAGCAAGGGCGCCATCGTCTACGGCCAGTTGGCCGCCTTCTCGCTGATCTACTCGACGCCGGTGATCCTGCTGTACGTGCTGATCGCCCGGCGCCTCGGCGGCGGGTTCGCGCTGGGGGGCGCGGTGAAGGGGTGAACCGGGCCGCCCCGGAACCGTCACGGCATGTCACACGGGAGGGGTGGGCCACCGTCTGCTCGTGGAAGGAACACCTGAGCACACGGGGGTCCACATGCTCGGCGACATGCTGCTGCACACCGAGGACCTGCCCGCGGCCGACCGCTTCGACCGCTGGCGGGACCACCTGTCCCAGACGTCCGTCCCCACGGAACTGACCTGCGCCGACACCACCGACTTCGTCGCCACCCAGCGCCTGGTCGACTTCGGCGCCGTTCAGCTCCTCGCGGTGGCGCACCCGGCGCTGACGCTGGCCCGCACGCCGGAGCTGATCCGGCGCTCGGACCCGGGGCTGCTCCATCTGTCGCTGCCGCACAGCGGCACCGTGGACGTGTCCTCGTCCCACGGCACGTACCGCCACCGTCCCGGCGACGTCGTCGTCCAGGACACCTCGCGCCCCGCCCTGATGACGGCGACGCCCGAGGCCGTGCCCGGGCAGGCCACGGGCACCTGCGTGTTCGTACCCAGAGAGCTGCTCCCGCTGCCCGCGGGGGACCTCACGGAGGCCTTCGCCGGGCGGCGGCTCAGCCACCGCTCGGGCCCCGGCTCCCTGCTCGGCACGTTCCTCGGCCAACTCCTCGCCGACACCGCGTCCTTCTGTCCCGCCGACGCGCCGCGCCTTGAGCGAGTCGTCGTCGACCTCGTCACCGCGCTGCTGTGTCACGCCCTGGACACGGACTCGGCGGTGGCCCGCGACGCCCGGCACCGCACCCTCGTCCTGCGCGTCAAGGACCACATCGGCCGCCATCTGCACGACCCCGGCCTGAGCCCCGGCACCGTGGCTGCCGCCCACCACATCTCCCTCAGCCATCTGCACCGCCTCTTCCGCGGCGAGGAGACCACGGTCACCGCCTGGATCAGGACCCGGCGCCTGGAGGGCGTGCGCCGCGACCTCGCCGACCCGGCACTGCGCGCGCTGCCCGTCCACGCGGTCGCCGCGCGCTGGGGCCTGGTGCGCCCCGCCGACTTCAGCCGCGCCTTCCGCGCCGCGTACGGCACGACACCCCGGGACTTCCGTGCACGCGCTGCGCAGGAAGCGGCCACCGACAGCTAACGACTCGGCGGCGCCCGCTCGGCAGAGTGGGAGTCGACCACCCCGGACGGCCGGGGGCACGGGGAACCGACAAGGGGTATCGACATGCTGCGCGGCAAGAAGAGCTGGGCGCTCATCGCCGGGATCGTCCTTGGGACGAGCACGCTGACGGGTGTGACCACGGCGTCGGCGGACGCGTTCTCCTGCGACAACGGAGAGTTCTGTCTGTGGGAGAACCCCCAGCACAACGGCGGGTCCTGGAACACCTACGGCGTGGCCCAGTGGAACGGGACGGACAAGAGCTACGGCAACAACAAGTGGCGCGACAAGCGGGTGCAGTCCCACGACCGCGTCGACGGCCTCGACAACGAAGCCAGCTCCGTGCAGAACAAGGCACGTTGCAAGGTCAGGCTCTTCCAGCACGTCAATCTCCAAGGAAAGAGCCTCCTCCTGGAGCGCGGGGACAAGAGGGCCGTGCTCAGGGACACGCGCCTCGGTGACAACAGCGCGAGTTCGCACCGGTACGAGTGCTGAGACCTCCGCCGTGAGACGACACGTCCTCCCCGTGTCGGCGCGGCGAGGAGCCGCCCTGCTGTGCCTGGCCCTCACCCTCACCGCGTGCGGCTCCGGCGCCGGTGAGAAGGACGGGCACGGCGGGGCGTTCCGGGGGGGGGGGGGGGGCCCGGGGGGGCCCCCCCCCCCCCCGGGGGCCCCCCCCCCCCCCCGCCCCCGGGGGGGGGGGGGGGCCGGCGCGGGCGCCCCACTGGGGGCGGGGGGGAAGACGCGGGGGGGGGGTTGGGGGGGGGGGGGGGGGGGGGGGGGGGGGGGGGGGGGCGGGGGGGGGGGGGCCGCCCCCCCTCGACCGGTACTCCGACGGCCACGACGGCCTCGGGCTCAGGATGAGCCTGGCCGAGGACCGACTGGTGCGCGCGTGCATGAAGCGGCGCGGTGTGCCCTGGAACCCACCGCCCGTCGCCCGCACGGACACCGACCCGTCCACGGGCCGGTACGGCCTCACCGACGCCGACGACGCCCGCGCATCCGGCTACCACGTGCCGGAGGACCCGGCGCGCGCACGCCGCAACCACTACTTCCTCGACGAACTGACGGCCCGGCAGGAGGCGGCTCTGGACGGCGACAGGAGCCACCCCGGGTGCCAGGCGCAGGCAACCGCCGTGCTCCAGCGGGGTGTGCCCCGGCAGCGACAGCAGCAGCAGCGCCTGCTGGTCTTCAGGCTCGGCTCGCAAGCCATGGAGAACTCCAGGCGGACGCCCGGCGTACGCGCCGCCGAGAAGGCGTGGAGCACCTGTATGCGCGAGCGGGGCCACCGTTACCCGAGCCCCGGGGCCGCCGAGCGGAGCACGCGGTGGGACGCCGACTCCGGGGGCGTCACGCGCCGCGAACGGGAGGTGGCGCTCGCGGACGTCACGTGCAAGGAGGAGGTGTCGCTGGTACGGGTGTGGGCGCGGGCCGAGGCCGCGGAACAGCGCCGCCTGATGAAGGGGTACGGCCCGCAGCTCGCCGCGGTCCTCGACGCGAACGCGGTTCGGCGCGCCAACGCCGAGCGCGTCCTGTCCTGACTCCCCGGCCCCCGACCCCCGGCTCCCGTCCCCTCGCCCCGTGGGCGGGAGCCGGGCCTCCGCGGCACCGGACCTCGCGGCGCGGGGCCGGGCCCGGGCGGCGCGGGGGCGTGCGGTGGGGCGTCCCGGTGGATGTGGCTTCCTACGAGTGCGAGCCTCGTGCGAACACACCGTAGTCGCACCGTCGCCGCACGCATACCGTGTGCCCGTGCGACCCAGCCAGCCCCCACCCCCCTTCGACTTCCCCGCCGCGCGCCGCCTCCGTGAAGCACTGGGGATGGCTCCCGGCCACGTCGCCTACGGCATGCGGGCGAGCTACGGCCTCTCCCATGTCACCCCGGACACGATCGTGTCGTGGGAGCGCGGTCTCACCACCCCGGACGCCACCGAACTCGCCGCGCTCGCCGCCACGCTGTGGTGCTCGCCCGGGGAACTCATGGGCGCCCCCGCGACCCTGCGCGAGCACCGCCTCGCCCGCGGTCTCGCCCCCGAGGACGTGGCGCGCGGCGCGGGCATGGAGATCCAGGCGTACCTCCACATGGAGGAGACGGACCGCTGGCACGGCACCGACCGCCAGTCCACGGCCCTCGCGCGCACCCTCGACCTCTCCCTGCCCGACTTCGTCACGGTGACGGGCCGCGCCGACGAACTGGCGGACCTGCTCCGCAGCGCCGTACAGAACCGCTGGCAGGCCCAGCTGCGCCCGGTCGCCAAGCTCCTGGCGGTGGAGAAACGCGACCTGGAGGGCCCGCTGCGACGGCTCCACGAGGACTACCAGTCCCGGATGGTGCGCACCCTCAACTGGGGCGGCGGCGCAAGCGCGGACGCCTCGGGCCACGCGGGCCGAGACTTCCTCACCCGCATCCTGGACCACTTCTGGCCCCTGCTGCCGACGCATTGAGCCCGTCCGGCGCTTGAGGACGAGCCCGCAGGGCGATGCATGTCAGCCGGTCCGGCGCTTGAGGACAAGCGCGCAAGCGCGGGCAGTTCAAGCCGGTCCGGCGCTTGAGGACGAGCCCGCAGGGCGACAACCCCCCACCGGCCCGCACGGGCATCCGCACAGCAGCCCGCACGGGCAGGGCACCCGCACAGCAGCCCGCACGGGCAACGCACACCTAGAAGACCGACTCGGCCTCGTCCATACGGTCCCGCGGGACCGTCTTGAGCTCGGTGGTCGCCTCCGCGAGCGGGACCATCACGATGTCCGTACCCCGCAGCGCGGTCATGTTCCCGAAGTCCCCGCGGTGCGCGGCCTCCACGGCGTGCCACCCGAACCGGGTGGCGAGCACCCGGTCGTACGCCGTCGGCGTACCCCCGCGCTGGACGTGCCCGAGGATGACCGGCTTGGCCTCCTTGCCGAGGCGGCTCTCCAGCTCGTACGCGAGCGCCGTACCGATGCCCTGGAAGCGCTCGTGCCCGAACTGGTCGATGGCGCCCTTGCCGTAGTTCATGGTGCCGTCGACGGGATGGGCGCCCTCGGCGACGCAGATGACGGCGAACTTCTTGCCGCGCGCGAACCGCTCCTCGACCAGCTTGACCAGGTCGGCGGGGTCGAAGGGCCGCTCGGGCAGGCAGATGCCGTGGGCGCCGCCCGCCATGCCGGACTCCAGGGCGATCCAGCCCGCGTGCCGCCCCATGACCTCGACGACCATGACGCGCTGGTGCGACTCGGCGGTGGTCTTCAGGCGGTCCATCGCCTCGGTGGCGACACCGACGGCGGTGTCGAAGCCGAAGGTGCGGTCGGTGGAGGAGATGTCGTTGTCGATGGTCTTCGGCACGCCGACGACCGGCACACCCGCGTCCGACAGCATCCGCGCCGCGGTGAGCGTGCCCTCGCCGCCGATCGGGATGAGCGCGTCGAAGCCGCTCCTCTCGATGAGCTCCTTGGCGTTGTCGCAGGCGGCGCGGAAGCGGGCGCGCTCCAGGCGGGAGGAGCCGAGGATCGTTCCGCCACGGGCCAGGATGCCGCTGACCGCGTTCAGGTCGAGGGCGCGGTAGCGCCCGTCGAGGAGGCCCGCGTATCCGTCCTCGAAGCCGATGACCTCGTCACCGTGGTGCGTCACGGCGCGGTGCACGACCGACCGGATCACTGCGTTGAGGCCCGGGCAGTCGCCGCCCGCGGTGAGAATTCCGATACGCATCGCGCTGTGTCTCCTGCTCGCTGCTGATACTTGTGAGCCGATCCGATTCTTCCACGGCCCCGACAGGGCCGCCGCCTCTTGTCCGGCGGGCGGCTTATCCAGCCACAGAGGTATTGTCAAGAGGGCACGGCCAACAATATCGGGTGTTTTTCCGGCTCCGTCGGGACAGCCGGAACAGACGAGACCAGCGAAGCAGCCAAGCAGCCAAGCAGCCAAGCAGCGAAGGAACGGAGAGCACGCGTGACGCGCAGCGTGTACGTGACCGGGATCGACCGGGGCGACGGCCGGCAGGTCGTCGAACTGGGAGTCATGGAGCTCCTGACCCGCCAGGTGGACCGGGTGGGCGTGTTCCGGCCCCTGGTGCACGACGGACCCGACCGCCTCTTCGAACTGCTGCGCGCAAGATACCGGCTCTCGCAGGACCCGGCGACCGTGTACGGCATGGACTACCACGAGGCGTCCGCGCTCCAGGCCGAGCAGGGCACCGACGAGCTGGTCTCCCGGCTCGTCGACCGCTTCCACGCCGTCGCGCGCGCGTACGACGTGGTCCTCGTGCTCGGCACCGACTTCGCCGCCACCCAGCTCCCGGACGAGCTGTCGCTGAACGCGCGGCTCGCGAACGAGTTCGGCGCGTCGGTCCTGCCCGTGGTCGGCGGCAAGAACCAGACGGCGGACTCGGTACGCGCCGAGACCCGCAACGCCCACCGCGCGTACGAGTCCCTCGGCTGCGACGTCCTCGCGGTGGTGACCAACCGGGTGGCGCCCGCCGACCGGGACGCGATACAGGAAAGCCTGACGGCCGACCTGCCCGTGCCCTGCTACGTCCTGCCGGACGAGGCCGCCCTCTCGGCGCCGACCGTCGCCCAGATCACCCACGCCCTCGGCGGCAGGGTGCTCCTCGGCGACGACTCGGGCCTGGCGCGCGACGCCCTTGACTTCGTCTTCGGCGGCGCCATGCTGCCGAACTTCCTGAACGCCCTGACACCCGGCTGCCTGGTCGTCACCCCCGGGGACCGCGCCGACCTGGTGGTGGGCGCCCTGGCCGCGCACAGTGCGGGGACGCCGCCCATCGCGGGCGTCCTGCTGACCCTGAACGAGCAGCCGGGCCCGGAGATCCTGCGCCTGGCGGACCGGCTCGCGCCCGGCACGCCGGTCGTCGCGGTGGCCGGCGGCTCCTTCCCGACGGCGGCCGAGCTGTTCGCCCTGGAGGGCAAGCTGAACGCCGCGACGCCCCGCAAGGCGGAGACCGCGCTCGGCCTCTTCGAGCGGTACACCGACACCGCGGACCTGCTCGGGCGCCTCTCGGTCCTCGCCAGCGACCGGCTGACGCCCATGATGTTCGAGCACAAGCTCCTGGAGCGCGCCCGCGCCGACCGGCGCCGCGTCGTGCTGCCCGAGGGCACCGAGGAGCGCGTGCTGCGCGCCGCCGATGTGCTCCTGCGCCGCGGGGTGTGCGACCTGACGCTGCTCGGCCCGGCGGAAACCATCCGCAAGAAGGCCGCC
Organism: Streptomyces sp. NPDC017940; assembly: GCF_044328435.1. Classification (NCBI taxonomy): domain Bacteria; kingdom Bacillati; phylum Actinomycetota; class Actinomycetes; order Kitasatosporales; family Streptomycetaceae; genus Streptomyces; species Streptomyces sp. NPDC017940. The sequence continues at coordinate 39,481 of NZ_JBIRHJ010000003.1, forward strand.
GACCTCGGCATCGACCTGAAGGACGCCCAGCTCACCGACCCGGTGACGTCGGAGCTGCGCCAGGGCTTCGCCGAGGAGTACGCGCGGCTGCGCGCCCACAAGGGCGTGACGGTGGAGCTCGCGCACGACGTGGTGGCCGACGTGAACTACTTCGGCACGCTGATGGTGCAGGGCGGTCTCGCCGACGGCATGGTGTCGGGCTCCGTGCACTCCACGGCGGCGACGATCCGCCCGGCCTTCGAGATCATCAAGACCAAGCCGGACGCCTCGATCGTGTCGTCCGTCTTCTTCATGTGCCTCGCCGACAAGGTCCTGGTGTACGGCGACTGCGCGGTCAACCCCGACCCGAACGCGGAGCAGCTCGCGGACATCGCCGTCCAGTCGGCGGCCACGGCGGCGCAGTTCGGCGTCGAGCCGCGGATCGCGATGCTGTCGTACTCCACCGGCACCTCGGGCTCCGGCGCGGACGTCGACAAGGTCCGCGAGGCCACCGAGCTGGTGCGGGCGCGGCACCCGGACCTGAAGATCGAGGGCCCGATCCAGTACGACGCGGCCGTCGAGCCGTCCGTCGCGGCCACCAAGCTGCCGGGCTCCGACGTCGCGGGCCAGGCCAGCGTGCTGATCTTCCCGGACCTGAACACCGGCAACAACACCTACAAGGCCGTGCAGCGCTCGGCGGGCGCGATCGCCGTCGGCCCGGTCCTCCAGGGTCTGCGCAAGCCCGTGAACGACCTGTCCCGCGGGGCACTCGTCCAGGACATCGTGAACACGGTCGCCATCACGGCGATCCAGTCCCAGGCCCCCGCCCCCGCCCCTTCCTGATCCCCGGCACCCCCGCTCCTCCCACAGAAAGCATCTCCTTCGTGACCGCGACCCGCGTACTCGTCCTCAACTCCGGCTCCTCGTCGGTGAAGTACCAGCTGCTCGACATGGCGGACGGCACCCGGCTCGCCGCGGGCCTGGTCGAGCGCATCGGCGAGGAGTCCTCACGGCTCAAGCACGCGCCGCTCGCGGGCGGCGGCGGGAGCCGGGAGCGCACCGAGCCGATCGCCGACCACGAGGCGGCGCTGCGGGCGGTCGCCGAGGAGCTGGCCGCGGACGGGCTCGGCCTCGACTCGCCGGAGCTCGCGGCGATCGGGCACCGGGTGGTGCACGGCGGTCTGAAGTTCACCGCGCCCACGGTGATCGACGACGCCGTGCTCAAGGAGATCGAGCGCCTCGTGCCGGTGGCGCCGCTGCACAACCCCGCCAACATCACCGGTATCCGCACGGCCCGGGCGCTGCGGCCCGACCTGCCGCAGGTCGCCGTGTTCGACACCGCGTTCCACACGACGATGCCGGAGTCCGCCGCGCGCTACGCCATCGACGTCGAGACGGCCGACCAGCACCGGGTGCGGCGCTACGGCTTCCACGGCACGTCGCACGCGTACGTGTCGCGCGCGACCGCGAAGCTGCTCGGCAGGGCGCCCGAGGACGTCAACGTCATCGTCCTGCACCTGGGCAACGGGGCGTCGGCCTCGGCGGTGCGCGGTGGGCGCTGCGTGGACACCTCGATGGGCCTGACCCCGCTCGAGGGACTGGTCATGGGTACGCGCTCGGGCGATGTGGACCCGGCGGTGATCTTCCATCTGACGCGGGTCGGCGGCATGTCCATCGACGAGATCGACGTCCTGCTGAACAAGCGGAGCGGTCTGGTCGGCCTCTGCGGCGACAACGACATGCGGGAGATCCGCCGCCGCGTGGACGCGGGCGACGAGCGGGCGGCCCTGGCCTTCGACATCTACATCCACCGCCTGAAGAAGTACATCGGCGCCTACTACGCGGTGCTCGGCCGGGTGGACGCCGTCGTGTTCACGGCCGGGGTCGGCGAGAACGCGGCGCCGGTGCGGGAGGCTGCCGTCGCGGGCCTCGAGGAGCTGGGCCTCGCGGTGGACGGCGAGCTCAATTCCGTACGTTCCGACGAGGCGCGGCTGATCTCGCCGGAGTACGCGCGGGTCGCCGTCGCCGTGGTGCCGACCGACGAGGAGCTGGAGATCGCCGACCAGACGTACGCGCTCGTCGGCAAGGGCCGTTCCTGACCGACCGGTGGCACGGCTGAGCGCCCGTCCGCCCATTTGTAGATTCCACCAGACGGAATATTCCGAAGCGAAACAAACCGATAGGATCGCCCCATGCGCCGTTCCAAAATCGTCTGCACGCTGGGTCCCGCCGTCGACACCGAAGAGCAGCTCGTCTCGCTGATCGAGGCCGGCATGAACGTGGCCCGCTTCAACTTCAGCCACGGCACGCACGCCGAGCACCAGGGCCGGTACGACCGGGTCCGTGCCGCGGCCGAGCGGACGGGTCGCGCGATCGGCGTCCTCGCCGACCTCCAGGGACCCAAGATCCGCCTGGAGACCTTCGCCGAGGGCCCCGTGGAGCTGGTGCGCGGTGACGAGTTCGTCATCACCACCGAGGACGTGCCCGGCGACAAGTCGATCTGCGGCACCACCTACAAGGGCCTGCCCGGCGATGTGAGCAAGGGCGACCCGGTCCTGATCAACGACGGCAACGTCGAGCTGAAGGTGACGGGCATCGAGGGCCCGCGCGTGAAGACGATCGTCATCGAGGGCGGCGTCATCTCGGACCACAAGGGCATCAACCTGCCCGGCGCGGCCGTGAACGTCCCCGCCCTGTCCGAGAAGGACATCGAGGACCTGCGCTTCGCCCTGAAGATGGGCTGCGACCTGGTGGCCCTCTCCTTCGTGCGGGACGCGAACGACGTCAAGGACGTCCACAAGATCATGGACGAGGAGGGCCGCCGGGTCCCTGTCATCGCCAAGGTCGAGAAGCCGCAGGCGGTGGCGAACATGGAGGCCGTCGTCGCGGCCTTCGACGGCGTGATGGTCGCCCGCGGCGACCTGGCCGTCGAGTACCCCCTCGAGAAGGTCCCGATGGTGCAGAAGCGCCTCGTGGAGATGTGCCGCCGCAACGCCAAGCCGGTGATCGTCGCGACCCAGATGATGGAGTCGATGATCACCAACTCGCGCCCCACGCGCGCCGAGGCGTCCGACGTCGCCAACGCGATCCTGGACGGCGCGGACGCGGTGATGCTGTCGGCCGAGTCCAGCGTGGGCGCGTATCCGATCGAGACCGTCAAGACGATGTCGAAGATCGTCCAGGCGGCCGAGCAGGAGCTGCTCTCCAAGGGCCTCCAGCCCCTGGTCCCCGGCAAGAAGCCCCGTACGCAGGGCGGTTCGGTGGCCCGCGCCGCCGCCGAGATCGCCGACTTCCTCGACGGCAAGGCCCTGGTCGCCTTCACCAAGTCCGGCGACACGGCCCGCCGCCTGTCCCGCTACCGCGCGGCCCAGCCGATCCTCGCCTTCACCACGGACGCGAGCACCCGCAACCAGCTCGCCCTGAGCTGGGGCGTGGAGACCTACGTCGTCCCGCACGTGGACAACACCGACGCCATGGTCGAACTGGTCGACGCCGAGGTCCTCAAGCTCCAGCGCTACAACGAGGGCGACACCATGATCATCACCGCGGGCTCGCCCCCCGGCATCCCCGGTACGACGAACATGGTCCGGGTGCATCACCTGGGCGGCGGCGAACGCGACTGACACCCCCCCCCGCAATGCGCGAAGGGCGTCCCCTGGATCATCAGGGGGCGCCCTCGCCGTTGTGCGCGACCGCGTCAGTCGGTGATCGACTGGTGGAGGCCCGGGATGGTGAGGTCGCCGCCGAACTGGCCCGCCTGTTGGACCTTCACGTTCGTGAAATAGATCAGCGGCAGGTTCAGGGGCGGCGGGTGCTCCGGGTCGAAAGTGATCGGGATCAGGCCGAAGAGGTTGCCGGAGATCCGCTCCGTGTACATCGTCGTGTCGCCGTTGCGGATCGTGGACATCGAGCCCTTGGCGGCCTCGACGTGGTACTTCTTGCCGCCCGGTCCGTCGACGATCTGGTGCAGGTCGCCGATGTCCGTGCCACCGCTGATGATGTACTTCAGCGCCTGCTTGGTCCGGCCGTCGGGCATCCTCAGGTTCACGACGCCCTTGTAGTCCGCGCCCTTCAGGAGCAGCGAACTGGCCTCCAGGTGCCACGGCTGGTTCGGGATCGGCGCGGGTGACTGTTCGTCGTCCCCGTCGACCTTCTTCTCCACCACGCACGGGAACGGCTTCTTGCCGTCCTCGTCCGGCGCCATGGGGTCATCGGAGTCCGCGGAGGCCTCCGTGCCGGCGTCGGGGTCGGCCTCGTCCTTGGCCTGCTCCGCGGCCCTCTCCGCCTTCTCGGCGGCTTCCTCCGCCTTGTCGAGGGCCTTGTCCGTGGCGTCGTCCGCGGTGCCCTTCAGACCGTCCCGCATCTTGCCGAGGGTGCCGTCGACGGGCTTGGTGACCTTGTCGGTGACCTTGTTCTTGGAGTCGTCGGAGTCGTCGGAGTCTTTGGAGTCCTGAGAGTCCGCTGAGCCGCTGGAGTCCTTGGAGTCGCTGGAGTCCTTGGGGCTGTCGGCCTCGCCGTCTCGGTCGCCCTCGGACTTCGACGCCCCGGAGCGAGCCGACTCCTTCCCGTCCGGTGTGAGGACGTCCTTGATGGCGTCGCCGACGCCCAGCGGGTCCAGGGGGTTCCTGGTCCTGGCGGGGGCGGGACTCCTGGCCGAGTCCTCGTCAGCCTTGGCGTCCTTGTCGCCCTGGGCGTTCCTGACGTCCTCGTTCTTGCCAGAGTCGCCCGACGTACCGCGGGACGACGGCTCGGAGCGAGACCCGCCCGCGTCCTCGGAGCTTTCGGAGCCCTCGGAGTCCTCGGAGGTCCCGGAGCCATCGGAGCCCGCCGAGTCGGCAGAGTCAGCGGAGTCCTCGGCGCCCTCGGCCTTCTTCTTGGCCTTCTTCTCGGCCTCGTCCGCCCTCTCGCGCGCGGCCTCCGCCTTCTCCTCGGCCTTCTTCGCGGCCCTGTCCTTGGCGTCCTGCTCGGCTTCTTCCCTGGTCTTGGACTGCTCGTCGGGCGCGGTCACGCACGGGCCGTCCCGGAAGGGGTTCTTGGGGAGGCCCGGCTTGGCCTGGGCGAGCTGTGGGGTCAGGCCCATGCCCATCAGCACGGCGGTGGGCATGGCCGCGATCGCGATCGCTTTGCCCGCGGGCATCTGGAGCCGGGTAAGGAGTGGCTTCTTCGGGGCCGCGTGGCGCGGCCCCGTTCTCGCGCGGGACCTGGCCGCGTCGGTCCCGCGGTGCACCTCGTCAGCCGGCACGGTGCCTCCCGTTCGTCCCGTTCATCGGGCTCGTTCCTGACAAGTCATCGGTTGCACCGCCCGCCACCGGTACGGTCCCGTTCGCGGCCCCCGCGGCCGCGGGCCCGGGAGCCCCGTCGTGGTCTCCGGCGTCCGGAGCCTTCGCGCGCCGCTTCGGCCGCTTCTCCAGCCTCGTCGGCATCCAGGAGACGCCGAGCGCGCCGCCGATGAGGGCGAGCAGAAAGCCCATGACGAAGCCGCCGAAGTTGGACACCACGAGGGAGACCAGGGCGAGCAGGATCGCGGCGACGCCCGCGAACACGCGGGACTGCGGCTGGAACCACATGGTCAGGCCGAGCACGACCAACAGCACACCGATGATCAGCGATCCGGCGCCGGCGGTGGTCGCCATCCGGATGGTCATCGTGCCCAGTGTGAGGTTCGCGTACGGGAAGTACATGATCGGGATGCCGCCGAGCAGCGTCAGCAGGCCTCCCCAGAACGGGCGCTGACCGCGCCACCCTCGGAACGATCGGCGCATCCGGCCAAGCCTGTTGCCAAGGCCCACTTGCGCTTCGGCGCTCATGTCGTACAGCTCCTCGGGTAGGGCGTTTGGTTCTGTGTATGCGGATTCGGGCACGGGGACGACCGGTTCACGGTGTACGGATGTGAAGACGTACACGGCAAAGACGTACAGCGGTAAAGGCGCCCCCGCGCCCGGCCGTTCGGCACGACAAGTGCGGCTCAGGACAGCAATGGCCTCTGGCACGGCCTCAACGACGGCCTCGATCGAAGACGAAACGAAGCAGCTGGGTTCGCGTCGGCGTGACCGGGGCCGCTACTGCCTCAGTAGCACTCGTGCTTGCCCTTCTTGACCGCCATGTGCAGGCCGGACAGCTTGAAGGTGCCCGCGCTGGTCGCCCAGGCGCGCTGCTTGACGTCGGTGAAGCGCACCTTGTCGGCCTGCTGGGCGAACGAGTCCGGGACGTACTGCTTGCCCGGCTTGTCCTGCGGGTTCGGGCCGGGCCCCTTCGTCGTACGGTCCACCGAGACACCGATGTCGATGTTGGTGAACGTCGCGTTGGCGCTCAGGTCGTCGGCGTCGATGAAGAGCTTCTTCGCGTAGACACGCGGGGAGCCCTTGCCGCCGGCCGTCAGCTTCATCGACACGTCGCCGAACACCGGGACCGGCACGACCACGGACTGGCACAGATTGGTGATGTAGGCCGAGTCCATGCCGACGACGGTGACCGGGTGATTACCCGACTTACCGACGTCCATCGCCCCGTACTGGACGAATCCCTTGCCGTCGAGCTGCTTCGCGGTCACTTTGAACTGTTGACCGGACACACTGAACGATGCCGCGAGCGCGCCCTGTGCGAGGGCCACGCCTATCGCGGCAGTCGCCGCGACGCTCGGCACCATGACCACGGCGAACCGCTTCCATCTGGTTCCGCCACGAGCCACGGACTCCATGACTTTCCTCCTTCTCGGACGTACATCTCCGGCCCTGGCCGCTCCCTCAGGGGCTGTTCAGCCGGGCGGGGATGGGAGAAGTGCTACGTCCTCGGCAAGGAGAGCGCCCGTGTGGGAGGACGCGCTGTGCGCCTCGATCACCGGCGATCACCCCCGAGCGACAACCACTGGTCGCGCCTGACGCATCACGCACAACCTTGCTGGACAGGCCCTGCCGGGAGTGGCAGAGACCCCCCTGTCCCAGACCGGCGACGGCGCCGCCGGCCTGCTCGGTGGGGACCCAGAAGTTCCGTCTCCCGACTGGCGGTCGGGCTGCGGGCAATGGACCGAGCGTGGCCGATCGTGGTGCATTCTCGGCGCCCGCACAAGGGGGTTCATTACTCGCTGGTAACGGGCGGATAACCGGGCGACGACCGCCCGGCATCGATCAGCAACAGACGGTGGCTTCAACAGTCGGGCAAGATCGGGCGATTGACGTACAGGATCGGACAGATCGGTGCCCTGCTCTTACTCCGAGTAACAGTGGCCGCGTTTGCCAAGTTTTGGCAAAACGCGGCCACTGTGGTGTCGCTCGGGCAAGCTGTTCACTTACGCCTCAGGGGTGCGGGGTGCGGAGCCGCGAGACCCCACAAAAAACCTCAGAAAAGCACCCGTGCGAGCGCCGTGCGCGCCGACGCCACGCGCGGGTCGTCCGCGCCCACCACCTCGAAGAGTTCGAGGAGGCGCAGCCGGGCGGCGTCCCGGTCGTCGCCGAAGGTGCGCCGGACCGTCTCGACGAGCCGCCCGAAGGCGTCCTCGACGTGGCCGCCGACCAGGTCGAGGTCGGCCGCAGCGATCTGGGCGCCGACGTCGCCGGGTTTCTCGGCGGCGTCCTTGCGGACGGCGGCCGGGTCCAGGTCCTGCACCCGCTGGAGGAGTTCGGCCTGGGAGAGTCCGAGCTTGGCCTCGGTGTTGCCGGGGTCGTCGCTCAGCACGTTCTTGTACGCCTGGACCGCGCCGGCCAAGTCGCCCGCGTCCAGGGCCTGGACGGCCGCTTCGAGCAGGGCGTCGTACGGCCCCGCGGGGGCGGGGGTCTCGGCGGTGGGGCCGCTGTCCGCGTCGGCGGCGTTCGGGTCGACGGTGAGGCCGGTGAGGCCGAAGCGCTCCTCGCCGACCTGGATGAGCTGGTCCAGCGTGCCGCGGATCTGCGCCTCGGGGGCCGCGCCCTGGAAGAGCGGCAGGGCCTGGCCCGCGACCACGGCGAAGACGGCCGGGATGCCCTGCACCCCGAACTGCTGCATCAGCATCTGGTTCGCGTCGACGTCGATCTTCGCGAGGACGAAGCGGCCGTTGTACTCCCGCGTCAGGCGCTCGAGGAGCGGGCTGAGCTGCTTGCACGGCTCGCACCACTCGGCCCAGAAGTCGATGACGACAGGCACTTCGGTGGAGCGCTGCAAGACATCCCGCTCGAATCCCGCCTCGTCTACGTCGATGACGAGGCTCGCGGGCGACACTCCGGCACCGGCGGCGCCGCCGCCCTGCCTGGCCGCTTCGGCGCGGGCCTGTTCCGCCTTCGCCTTCGCCTCCTGGGCCGCCTTCACCGCGGCGAGGTCGACGACTCCGCTCATGGACATGTTCCGTGGCTGCATGAGTACATCCTCCCCCAAGCCGCGCGGGAACCGTGCCCGTCCGCACCCCTCGCCGGATTGCGGGGCCGCCGGACGGAGCCGGTTCGCTCGATGTCCTTCGTACGATGTCCTGCGGGGCGCGGGGTCCCCACCCCGCTCTGTGGTTGCCGCTCGGGCGTCGGCGCTGGGCGCCCACACCGTCCTACGCGGCTTTCGCTACGGCTCGTAGCGTAACTGGGCAGATGCGGGGCGGGTCGCGCGGGTGGACGTGATCTGCCTCACTCGGTGCTGGTCAGGGCGGTCGTACCGGCCGGTATGGTCGCGGGATGCAGAGCCGCAGCACACCGTCGACGCCCGCCGGGGGGCGCCCGCGCAGCACCGAGGCGGACACCGCCATTCTCGAGGCGACCAGGCAGGCCCTGGTCGACCTCGGCTGGACCAAGCTCACCCTGGGCGACGTGGCCACCCGGGCGGGGGTCGCCAAGACGACGCTGTACCGGCGCTGGGCGGGCAAGAGCGAACTCGTCGTGGACGCGGTCGCCGAGCTGTTCGACGAGTTGGAGCTGCCGGACAGCGGCAGCCTGGCCACCGACATCGAGGGTGTGGTGCTCCAGTTCGCGGCGCTGCTCGGGCGGCCCGAGACGAAGACGGCGCTGATGGCGGTGGTCGCGGAGTCCACCACGGACGAGCCGCTGCGGGAACGTATCCGCGCGTCCATCGTCGACCGCCAGAAGCGGCTCGTGCTGGCCGGGCGGGCCCGGGCCCAGGACCGCGGGGAGCTGCCCGCCGAGCCGGATTCCGTCGCCGCGGCCCGTACCGCCGACCTCATCTTCGATGTGATCGCCGGGGCGGTGGTGCATCGGGCTCTGGTCAGTGCGGAGCCCGTGGACGCGGAGTGGGCGGGGGAGTTCACGTCCCTGGTGCTGGGTGGCCTCACAGCGGTTTCTGGCCGGGGGCCCGCTGCGATGCCCTCCGCCTCCCCCTCCCCTGACGCGTCTCCCTGACTCTGCGGTCCCCGCCGCTACCGCGACCGCGGCGGGGGCTTCCCGCCCGCCCGCCCGTGGCGCTCTGCCCGGGGATGGCCGCCCCTGCGGGGAGTTGCCCGCCGTCGGCGGCTTACCCGTCGTGTCCTGTCCCGCCGCTACCGCGACGGACAGCTCCCCACCCGCCCTCCCATAACCCCCCACCCGAACGGTGAACGCCCCCCGCGGGGGTTGCCCGCCATCGGCGATCGACCCGCCGCCCCTTCCCCCCGCCGCTACCGCGACGGGTGGGTCCCCACCCGCCCACCCATAACCCCCCACCCAGAGGGTGGACGCCTCCCGCGGGGGTTGCCCGCCGTCGGCGACCTCCCCCGCAGGAAGCGTCCACCCTTCGACTAGAGCGCCGAGCGCCACGGACGGGACGGGAATCCACCCGCCGCGACGGCGACAGGACAGGACACAAGGGCCAGCCGCGAAGGACGAGCACTCCCGCAGGGAGCGCCCACCCTCGGGCAGGGGGCCACGGGCGGGCGGGTGGGGAACCAACCGCCGCGAAAGCGGCGGGACAGGACACGACCGGCAAGCCGCCAAGGGCGAGCAACCCCCACAGGGAGCGCCCACCCCCAGGCAGAGCGCCACGGGTGGGCGGGCGGGGGACCAATCCGGCGGGACAGGACACGACGGGCAAGCCGCCGACGGCGAGCACCCCCGCAGGGAGCGCCCACCCCTCAGGCAGGGGGCCACGGGCGGGCGGGTGGGGAACCATCCGCCGCGACAGCGGCGGGACAGGACACGACGGGCAAGCCGCCGACGGCGAGCAAGCCCCGCAGGGAGCGGCCACCCCTCAGGCAGAGGGCCGCGGGCGGGACGGGTGGGGAGCCGTCCGCCGCGACAGCGGTGGGGCAGGGCGCGACGGGGCGACCCCGGGGGGTGGCGAGCCCCACGCCCCCAAGGCGCCCCGCCAGCACCCTCAGACCCCGTACACCCGCGGAGCGAACAGCGAGAGGTTCGCGGCGACCCACGCCGACGTCCGGGCGAGTCCCTCCCGGAGCGGAACGACCGGCGCCCAGCCGGACAACCCCCGGACAGGGAGTTGTCCGAAACAAGCCGCTCGACGTACGGGTCGCTCCGCCAGTGGAGCACCTGTGAACGCGGCACGCGGCCACTGGCCCGTCGTCGCCTTCACCCTCGCCACCGCCCCCGGCGCCGACACTCCCCTCGGAGTGCCGTCGAGGCTCTCCCGCCTGGTCACCAACCTTCCTCGACAACGCGGCGAAGTTCAGCCCGGAAGGCGCGTCGGTGAGGTCTCCTCACCTCCACCGACCCGACCGTCCGCGACCACGGCCCCGGTATCGCGCCGGAGGACCTCCCGCACGTCTTCGACCGCTTCTACCGCGCGGAGCGTGGCACACGCTTGGTGACGAGCCCGGTTCCGTCGGACTCCGGGACAAGCGATGAGTTTCCCCGCCTGCCTCCGTCCTACCTTGTGCAGACCTTCATCCAAAGCTCCTGGACAGGCGGTATCCGTGATGGACAAGCAGTTCACAGCAACCTTGCGGAAGAGTCCGAACAAGGGTGGCTGGACTTACGTCGTGTGGCCCGAGTTGGCCGAGTTCTTCGACACCCGCGGCCTGGTGAAGGTCCGGGGCACGATCGACGGACACCCGTTCCAGAGTTCGTTCATGGCCCTCGGGGACGGCACGCACAAGCTCCCTGTGAAGGCGGAAGTGCGCAAGGCGATCGGCAAGGAGGAAGGGGACACCGTGACCGTCCGTCTACAGGAGCGAGTCACCCCCTGACACTGGGGCCACACCCGAGGGGCCCGGCCTTCACGCCGCCCACGAAGTGGGCGAACGCCTGAGCGGTAACGTCCAGGACCGGGCCGTTCGGGAGCTTGGAGTCGCGTACGGGGACTATGCCGTGGGTTGCGATCAGGTTGGCGGCGATCTCGATGCAGGCGCCCCCGTTGTTGCTGTAGGAGGACGTGAACCAGCGCGGGGATCCGGCCGCCTTCACGCCGTCCACGAACGAGGCGAACGCGTCGGCGTGCACCGCCAGGAGCGGCCCGTTCGAGAGCTTGGAGTCACGAACGGGGACCACGCCCTGCGAGGCGACCAGGTTCGCGGCGACCTCTACGCACTGGCCGCCGTTGTCGCTGTAGGAGGACTTGAACCAGCGCGGGGATTCGGTAGTCATGAGGTGCCCTTCAGACTGGGCCGAACTGTCCTTCCCTCAGGCAGTCCACGAAGGACGAGAACGCGTCGGTGTGGACGGCCAGGACCGGACTGTTCGGGAGCTTCGAGTCACGGACAGGGACTATGCCGTGGGTTGCGACGAGGTTGGCGGCGACCTCTATGCACGCGCCGCCGTTGTCACTGTACGAGGACTTGATCCAGCGGGGAGACCCCGCCGCCTTCACACCGTCCACAAACGAGGCGAACGCGTCGGCGTGCACCGCCAGGAGCGGCCCGTTCGAGAGCTTGGAGTCACGAACGGGGACCACGCCCTGCGAGGCGACCAGGTTCGCGGCGACCTCTACGCATTGGCCGCCGTTATTGCTGTAGGAGGACTTGAACCAGCGCGGGGATTCGGTAATCACGAATGGCCCTTCAGGCTGTGCCGAACCGTCCGGCCTTCAGGCCGTCCACGAAGGACGAGAACGCGTCGGTGTGGACGGCCAGGACCGGACCGTTCGGGCGCTTGGAGTCACGGACAGGAACCACGCCACACGAAGCGACGAGGTTGGCGGCGACCTCTATGCACTGGCCGCCATTGGCGCTGTACGAAGATTTGAACCAGCGGGGGGATTGGGTCGTCACTGAGTGCCCTTTCGCAACTGGTTGATCATGGCTACAGACGCCGCCTGGGAAAGCGCTTCGGCCTGTAGCTGATGGTAGGCCGTCAACATGGGGAGCACGAAGGTGTTGTCCCGCTCGAGGTGCCCGCGCTGGGCAGACTCCGCGTACGACATGAGAGAGCGATCGGGCAGGGTCAGCACCGTGATCGGCAAGTACAGGGGGTGACGCACCCCCAGGTCGAACGGGGCGATTTGCAGAACGGTGTTCGGCAGCTCCGCAAACTCAACCAGGCGAGCCAACTGGGCCTCCCTGACTGTCGAATCGCCGATGGGACGACAGAGGCAGCTCTCGTCCAGCACTACGAAGACCAGAGGGGTTGGTGTCCGCGCGAGGGCAACTTGCCGCTCCGCTACGAGCCTGACCCGCTCCTCGGCCTGCTCGCTTGTGATGGCGCCCCGCTTGACAGCACTCTCCGCGATCGCCGTCGCGTACTCCGGAGTCTGAAGGAGACCGGGAATGACACAGACCTCAAAGAGGCGAATCTCCGCAGCCTCCGCCTCGTGGTCCACGAACTGGGGGAACCCCTCGAGCAGGCCCGCGTTCCGGACCACGCGCCACGCGCGCTCGAACGTCTCCTCGGCTGCGAAGGCCACATCGGCCCGCCGAGCGAGGCGCAAGGTTGGCGCTTTTCGTCCAGTTTCGATTGACGAGAGGTGCGTACTGGAATAACCCATGCGTTCGGCCAGGTCATCCTGGGTCCAGCCCCGCTCGTCGCGCCAAGTGCGCAAACGCGCTCCGAAGGCGGCCTTGGGCGAACTGTCCGGGTCCAGCTCCTTGCGGTTGACCAACTTTCCCTCCCCAGCGTCCACGTTGAATGGTTCTCCCAACGTAGGTCACGCTGACACCCCTTGGTAGTGGATTCGCTACGGAGAGGTACGAAAGATGGTCGACATCCCCCCACGAGGCACCCTCCTCCTGGACGTCTCACGTGACCTGATCGGAGAGTTCCGGGGCGAGTGGTGCGGGGTCTGGTCCCTGCGTCCGATGGCCGGCGGGCGGGAGTGGACCGTCGCCCCGGAGGACGTACGACCGGCCACCCCGGCGCAGCAACTGCGGGCGCGCGCCGCGAGGGCGAACGCCCGCAGTCGGGGTGAGCTGCTGTGACCGCCCACAACCCGATGGCGACCCCGAGGAGCCGGGCGCAGCGGACGGCGATGTTCGGCACGCCCGCGGAGATTCACCCGGCGGCGGTGGTCTTCGACCGGACGTACGACATGCCGGGCACCGTACGGGAGGTGGACGGCGCGTTCGTGGTCCTGGACCGGCCCACGGGCATGACCTGGCGGGTCCACTTCCGGCACCTGCGCCGGGCCACGGCCTGGGAGCACCGTCAACTCCTGGCCCTGGCCCGACTGCACGCGCAACGCCTGCGGGGCGCCCGCTGAGGGCGGGCGGACCGGCGGGCTAGAAGCCCGGCGGCTCCACGTACACACCCCACTCGTCCCGGAGGACCCCGCAGATCTCCCCCATGGTGGCCTCGGCCCGGACGGCGTCCAGCATGGGGGCGATCATGTTGGAGCCGTCCCGCGCGGCGACGAGCATCGCGTCCAGGCAGGAGCGGACCCGGGCGTCGTCCCGGGCGGCCTTGCGCTCCGCGAGGGCCCGCACCTGCTCGCGCTCGACCTCGTGGCTGACGCGCAGGATCTCCAGGTCGCCGGTCACGGAGCCGTGGTGGACGTTGACGCCGACGACCCGCTTGTCGCCCTTCTCCAGGGCCCGCTGGTACTGGAAGGCGGACTCGGCGATCTCGCCGGTGAACCAGCCGTCCTCTATGCCGCGCAGGATGCCGGAGGTGACGGGACCGATGGGGTGCTGCCCGTCGGGGTGCGCACGGCGGCCCCGCTCCTTGATCTGGTCGAAGATCTTCTCGGCGTCGGCCTCGATGCGGTCGGTGAGCTGCTCCACGTACCAGGAACCACCGAGGGGGTCGGCGACGTTGGCGACGCCGGTCTCCTCCATGAGGACCTGCTGGGTGCGCAGCGCGATCTCGGCGGCCTGCTCGCTGGGCAGGGCGAGGGTCTCGTCGAGGGCGTTGGTGTGCAGGGAGTTGGTGCCGCCGAGGACGGCGGCGAGGGCCTCCACGGCCGTGCGGACCACGTTGTTGTACGGCTGCTGCGCGGTCAGGGAGACGCCCGCCGTCTGCGTGTGGAACCGCAGCCACTGCGCCTTCTCGGACTTCGCGCCGTAGACGTCGCGCATCCAGCGGGCCCAGATCCTGCGGGCCGCGCGGAACTTGGCGATCTCTTCGAAGAAGTCCACGTGGGCGTCGAAGAAGAAGGAGAGGCCGGGGGCGAAGACGTCGACATCGAGGCCGCGGCTCAGGCCGAGCTCCACGTACCCGAAGCCGTCGGCGAGGGTGTACGCCAGCTCCTGCGCGGCCGTCGCCCCGGCCTCGCGGATGTGGTACCCGGACACCGAGAGGGGCTTGTACGCCGGGATGTCGCGGGCGCAGTGCTCCATGAGGTCGCCGATGAGGCGCAGGTGCGGCTCGGGTTCGAAGAGCCACTCCTTCTGGGCGATGTACTCCTTGAAGATGTCGGTCTGGAGCGTGCCGTTGAGCACGGCCGGGTCGATGCCCTGCCGCTCGGCGGCGACCAGGTACATGCAGAAGGCGGGGACGGCGGGGCCGCTGATCGTCATGGACGTCGTGACGTCGCCGAGGGGGATGTCCTTGAAGAGGACCTCCATGTCGGCGGCGGAGTCGATGGCGACGCCGCAGTGGCCGACCTCGCCGAGCGAGCGGGGGTCGTCGGAGTCGCGGCCCATGAGCGTCGGCATGTCGAAGGCGACGCTCAGACCGCCGCCGCCCGCGGCGAGGATCATCTTGTACCGCTCGTTCGTCTGCTCGGCGTTGCCGAAGCCCGCGAACTGGCGGATCGTCCACGTGCGGCCGCGGTAGCCGGTGGCGTAGAGGCCGCGGGTGTACGGATACTCACCCGGCCACCCGATCCGCTCGAAGCCCTCGTAGGTGTCCCCGGGCCGGGGCCCGTAGGCAGGCTCGACCGGGTCACCGGAGAGCGTCGTGAAATCGGCGTCGCGCTTCTTCGCGGCGTCGTACCGGGCCTGCCAGCGGCGGCGGCCCTCCTCGATGGCTTCAGCGTCCATGCCCTTGAATTTACTTGGACGTCCTAGTACATGTCCAGGGAAGACCGCCGGGACGTGGCCCGGCGGGTGGGTCAGGCCTTGGCGAGCGGGCTCGGCGCGTCCGTGAGCAGGGGCTCGACCTCGCGTACGACCTTGCGCTCGACGAAGAACGCGGCCGTCGGGATGGTGCCGGACACCAGGACCCAGAGCAGCTTGCCGAACGGCCACTTCGCCTTGGAGCCGAGGTCGAAGGCGAAGACCAGGTAGATGATGAAGAGGACGCCGTGGATCTGTGAGACCGCGAGCGTCAGGCCCTCGCCCTTGTCGAAGCCGTACTTCGCCACCATGCAGGCGCACAGGACCAGCAACATGACGGCGGTGACGTAGGCCATTACCCGGTAGCGGGTCAGCACGCTGCGTTTCATGCCCACGAGCGTAGCCCGCTCCCCTCCGCGATCTTCCCCCGCCCCACATCCCACCCCTCACCCCATATGGGGCTACGCCCCTCTCTCCCCTCTTTCCCCCACCCACCCACCCTCTCCTGGGGCTCCGCCCCTCGCCCCCCATCGGCCCTTCGGGCCTCGTCCTCAAACGCCGGACGGGCTGGAAATCCCACCCGCCCGGGTGCGCGGGGGCGCCGCCACACAGGCAGGTGGGGCTGATGCTCCAGCCCGCAGGGGGAGGAGGAGTAGGAGGACGGGTGGGTGGGATATCCGGCCCGTCCGGTGCCCCAGAGGGGGTGGTGGCTGGGGCATTCAGCCCGTCCGGCGTTTGAGGACGAGGGCCGCCAGGCCCGACGGGGGCGAGGGGCGAAGCCCCAGGAGGGCGGGTGGGTGGGGTATCCAGCCCGTCCGGCGTTTGAGGACGAGGGCCGCCAGGCCCGATGAGGGGCCAGGGGCGAAGCCCCAGAAGGGCGGGTGGGTGGGGTATCCAGCCCGTCCGGCGTTTGAGGACGAGGGCCGCCAGGCCCGATGAGGGGCCAGGGGCGAAGCCCCAGAAGGGCGGGTGGGTGGGGTATCCAGCCCGTCCGGCGTTTGAGGACGAGGGCCGCCAGGCCCGATGAGGGGCCAGGGACGAAGCCCCAGAAGGGCGGGTGGGTGGGGTATCCAGCGCGTCCGGCGTTTGAGGACGAGGGCCGCCAGGCCTGATGGGGGGTTAGGGGCGCAGCCCCAGGAGGGTGGGTGGGGGAAAAGCTGTTCGGGGTTTGGAGGTGCGGGGCGGCAGGGCGGGGCGAGGGAACGGGGGCGCAGGGGCGGTGGAGCTACTGGTCGGAGAAGTCCTGCGCGGCTACGCGAAGCGGCCGCAGCATGGCAAAGATCTCCCCACACTCCTCCGCGTCGTAGACGCCGAGCCCAAAGTCCATACCCATCAGCTCCCGCGTCGCCCCCTCGACAACCTCACGCCCCTTCTCCGTGATGGAGGCCAGCGTCCCACGCCCGTCATTGGGGTTGGGCCGCTTGGCGACCAGACCGGACCGGACCAGCCGGTCGACGGTGTTGGTGACGGACGTCGGGTGCACCATCAGACGCTCGCCGATCTTGGACATCGGCAGCTCCCCCGCCTTGGAGAAGGACAGCAGCACCAGCGCCTCGTACCGCGCGAAGGTCAGTCCGTACGGCTTGACGACCGCGTCGACCTCGGCGAGCAGGATCTGCTGCGCACGCATGATCGAGGTGATGGCACCCATGGCGGGTACGGACCCCCAGCGCTGCTTCCAGAGCTCGTCGGCGCGGGCGATGGGATCGAAGGGGAGACTGAGCGGCTTCGGCACAGCGACGACCTTAGTCCCCGGTCACATACCGGTCAGCCCCGGTCTCAACATTCGGCCCGCCACCGGCCCCCGGCGAACACGACGGCGTCGACGGCGACGCGGACGGCCCGGACGCTGGGGACGCCCCGGGCGCCCCGGGCTGCCCGGACGGCGCCAACTCCCCGGACGAAGACGGCGGCAAGGGTGACGACAACGGCAAGGGCGGCAAGGGCGGCGGCGACGGCGACGGCGGCACCGAAGCCGTCCACCCCGCCGTCGCCCGCACCTCGCGGGCCAACAGCAGGCAGCACACCGTACCGAGCACCCCCGCCCCCGCCACCACCGTACTCACCGCGAAGAACTCGGCGGCGAGCCCGGCCAGGGCCATCCCCACGCCTTGGAGCGTCATCAGGCCCGCCGTGTGCACGGTCATCGCGCGCCCCCGCAGCTCCGGCGGCACCGCGTCCACGAACCAGCGGTCGAGTCCCAGGGTGTACGCCGATCCGGCGCCGGCGAGCACCAGCGCGGGCAGCGCCCAGGCGAGGCCGGGTGTGCAGCCGTACGCGAGGAGCGGGAGCAGTGTGGTCGTGGCCAGCGGAAGGACGATGCGGGCACGGGCGGCGGACGTGAGGGCGGACCCGGCGTACACCTCGCCCGCGACGGTGCCGATGGGCATGGCGCACATCAGCAGCCCGACCCCTGCGGTGCCCGCCCCGATCTGCTCCGCGTACGGGGCGGCGAGCGCCTCCGGCGCGACGGCGAACATCGGGGGCGCCCAGAGCAACAGCAGGAGGGCGCGTACGCGCCGGTGGGCGAGGACGTCGCGAGCCCCGGCCAGGGAGTACCGCACGAGCGCGGGCTGCGGCACCCCTGGGCCAGGAGCACCCCCGCCGCAACCGCCCTCGCCGGAAGCACCCCCGCCGGAAGCGCGCGCCCCCGCGGGCCGCCGCCTCGTACCGAAGCGCAGCAGCAGCGCCGACGCGGCGAACGTCGCCACGGTGATGGCGAGGGCCCCGCGCGGGGAGACGGCGGTGAGCAGCACCCCGCCGAGGCCGAAGCCCACGAGGACGGCGCTCTGCGACACCATCCGCAGCAGCGAACGGCCGAGCACGAACAGGTCCCCGTCCCCGAGGACGTCGGTGAGGGTCGCCATCCGGGTGCCGTTGAACACCGGTGCCACCGCGGCGATGAGGCAGCGCAGCGCGAGCAGCCCGGCCACCGGCGTCACGGGCAGCGCCATCAGCGCGGCGCACCCCGCGCACAGCAGGTCGCAGACGACCAGGACGCGGCGCGGCGCGAAGCGGTCCGCGACGCCCGCGAACAGCGTCCCGCCCACCAGGTACGGCAGCAGGCCGAGCGCGAAGGCGAGCGCGCTCAGGAGCGGCGACCCGGTGAGGTCGTACACGAGGACGGTGAGCGCGATCTCGCTGACGACGACGCCGAGCAGCGAAAGGGCGTGGGCGGCGAACACGGCACGGAACTCCGGCACGGCGAAGACCCGCCGGTAGCCCTCGTCCCCCGTTTCCCGCGCTGCCTCGTCGGTTGGTGGTGACATGCGCACACCCTGGCCGTCACCGCCCCTGCTCCCTAGAGTTTCGGCTCCAGGCGAATCAGGCGCGGAGCAGAGGCGTATCGGGGCAAGGGAAGGTGAGGGTTCGCGTGCCGTTCCAGCTGCACTTCGGTAAGGACGACCTGCTGTGCTGCCGGTTCGCCGTGTCGCCGCTGTGGGAGACGCAGGAGGCGGTGCGGACGCTGAAGCGGCCCGACCGGCACGGCTACCACCCGCGGTGGCTGCGGGAGGTGCGGGCGGCGGGCGCCCGTCTGGACCTGGCGGCGGTGTGGCTCCTGATGCCGTCGCGGGGGCACAGCCCCGACTTCCTCGGGCCGCCGCCGCTCGGGCCCGCCGCGACCTTCGAGGAGGAGATCGCGGCGGTGCGCGCCGCCGACCCCGACGCGGCGCGGCAGGACATGGCGAAGGCGCTCGCGGAGACGCCCGGCGCGGCGGGGAGTGTGATCGGGCGGCGGCTGCTCGCGGATCCGGCGGGCGCCGTGCGCGCGCTGGCGGACGCCGTGGAGGCGGCCTGGCACGCGCTGGTCGAGCCGTACTGGCCGAGGCTGCGCGCCCTGCTCGAAGCCGACGTGGCGTACCACTCGCGGCGGCTCGCCCAGATCGGCCTCGGCGCCCTGCTGCCGGAGCTGGACCGCCGCCTGGCCTGGGACTCCGGGACACTGACCGCGCAGTGGCGCGGGCGGCACACCCGGCAACTGGACGGGCGCGGCCTGGTCCTGATGCCCAGTGTCTTCAGCTGGCCGGAGGTGATCAGCGGCTACGACCCGCCGTGGCAGCCGACCCTCGTGTACCCGGCACGGGGCCTCGCGGGGCTCTGGTCGGCCCCGGCGGACCGCGCCCCCGACGCCCTGGCCCGGCTGCTCGGCCCCAACCGGGCCGCCGTCCTGACCGCACTCGCCGAACCCTCCACCACGTCGTCGCTCGCGCAGCGCCTCGGTCTCGCCCCGTCCTCGGTGTCCGCGCACCTGGCGGCGCTGCGGAACGCGGGCCTGCTCACCTCGCGGCGGTACGGCCACCAGGTCCTGTACGAGCGCACACCGCTCGGCGCGGCGCTTGCGGCGGGTGGCTGACGGGGCCCGCGCGGGCGGTGTCGCGCACGGACGTGAATGAACCCTTATGTCACGATTGCCGCGCGACTCGTCCGTCCGCCTGCCCGTCACCGTCGCCCAAGGGGTCTGGATGCACCGGCTGCTCCGTACGTTCACGGCACTCACGGCCGCCGCCGCCCTCGGGCTCACGGCCGGCTGCTCGTCCGGGTCGGACTCGGGACCGGGCCCGGGCAGGGAGAAGGACGAGGCCACGCCGACCGCGAGCCGCGAGGCCGCACGCTCCGCGCCGCACAGCTTCTGGGTCGATCCGCAGAGCGAGGCGGCCCGCCAGGTGCGCGAGTGGGAGCAGCAGGGCCGCACCGGGGACGCCGACGCGCTGCGGCGGATCTCCGAACAGCCGCTGGCGACCTGGCCCGCGGGGGACGACCCGGCGCCGGACGTCGAGAAGGCCACCGCGGGCGCCGCGCGGGACGGCCGCACGGCGGTCCTCGTCGCGTACAACATCCCGCACCGCGACTGCGGCCAGCACTCCGCGGGCGGCGCCCCCGACGCGGACTACTACCGGCACTGGATCGACGCGTTCGCCGACGGCATCAAGGACCGCAGGGCCCTGGTGGTCCTCGAACCGGACGCGATCCCGCACATCGCCGACGGCTGCACGCCCCCGCAGTACCACGAGGAGCGCTACGAACTCCTCTCGGAAGCCATCGAGCGGCTGAAGCGGCAGCCGAACGTCAAGGTGTACCTGGACGCGGGCAACCCCGGCTGGATCACCGAGGCGTACAAGCTCACGACGCCGCTGCGCCGTGCGGGCATCGCGCGCGCGGACGGCTTCTCGCTCAACGTCTCCAACTTCCAGAGCGACAAGGCCACCAAGAGGTACGGCCGTGAGCTGTCCGCGGGCGTGGGCGGCAAGCACTTCGTGATGGACAGCAGCCGCAACGGCCGCGGCCCGCTCGCCGGTGACCGCGAGGACGCCTGGTGCAACCCGCCGGGCCGCGGCCTCGGCACCCCGCCCACCGACCGCACCGGCGACCCGCTCCTCGACGCCTACCTGTGGATCAAGCGGCCCGGGGACTCGGACGGCCCCTGCCGCGGGGGCCCCGCCGCCGGCCAGTGGTGGCCCGACTACGCGCTCGGCCTCGTACGCAACGCCAAGGCCTGACACCCGTCCGCGGAAAGCCCGTTGACCGGCTGGCCAAAGCGCCACGACACCTGGCAGCCTCGGAGCGCATGGGGCGCGAAGACTTCTCACAGGCGGGCTACGGCGTACGGTTCGAGTGGGGTGCCTCCGGCGCGAAGCGCCTCGCGCCCGCGGTCCGCTGTCTGGTGATCGTGGACGTGCTGTCGTTCAGCACCTCGGTGTCCGTCGCCGTGGAGTCCGGCTCCCGGGTCTTCCCGTACGCCTGGCGCGACGAGAGCGCCACGGCCTTCGCCCGCCAGATGGACGCGCGGCTCGCGGTGGGCCGCCGCGCGGTCAGCGCGGCCAGCCCCTGGTCGCTGTCCCCTGCCGCCCTGCGCAGGGCGCCGCGCGCACAGCGCCTCGTCCTGCCGTCGCCGGGCGGTTCGGCGATCGCCGCGAGCGCGGGAAACGTCACCGTCGCCGCCGGGTCGCTGCTCAACCCCGCCGCCGTCGGCCGCTGGCTCACCGGCCGGGGCGAGGGCACCCCCGAGCACCCCGTCGGCGTGATCGCGGCGGGCGAGCAGTGGCCCGACGGCAGCCTGCGCCCCGCCCTCGAGGACCTCCTCGGCGCCGGCGCCGTGATCGCCGCGCTGCGCGCCGGGAGCGGCACCGACCTCTCCCCCGAGGCCGCGGCCGCGGCCGCCGCGTTCGTCTCGGCCGTCGACGTGGGCGAGGCCGTGGCGTCCTCGTCGTCGGGCCGGGAGCTGGCCGACGGCGGTTACGCGGAGGACGTGGCCGTCGCGACCGAGCTGGACGCGTCCAGCGTGGTGCCGGTCCTGACGCACGGGGCGTTCGTCGCGGCACGGTGAGCGGTACGCGCGCACGGGGCGTTCGTCGCGGCACGGTGAGCGGTACGCGCGCACGGGGCGTTCGTCGCGGCGCCGGTGAGCGGTCCTCCCGCACGCCCGCGCGCCGCGGCTCTCACTTCACGTGCACCCACTTCGCCTCCGACGAGGCGCCGTCCGCGTCCGTCACGAACAGCATGTACCAGCCGGGCGGTACGAGCGCGGTGTCCTCGCGCGGCACGTCCACGGTCACCGCGCCGGGGCCCTTGGTGAGGCCGAGCGCGATCGACCGCTGCTCCACGTCGGTGGTGTGCGTGACGGCGCTCGGCCGCATCAGGCGGGCCGAGGTGATCTTCTCGGGGTGCGCGGTGCGGAACGTGGCGCGGCCGTCGGCGGGCAGCACCTCGGGGCCCGTACCGAGTACGGGACGGTCATCGCCCGCCCGGTGCCGGGACGGCGGGGTGAAGATCTCCATGCGCTGCTCGAAGTGGCCGAGCTTGGTGTTCTGCTGGTTGTCGAACAGCGGGTCCGAGCCGAACGTGGCGACGCGCCCGTCGGGCAGGAGCAGCGCCTCGGAGTGGTAGTTGCGGCCCACCTCGGGCTCGGCGGCGGTGCGGAAGGCGTTCTTCCTCGGGTCGTAGAACTGGGCCTTGAGGATGTTGCTCCCGCTGCGGCCGCGGTAGTCGGACGAGCCGTTGCTGGTGAACACCGAGTCGTCCGGCATCAGGACGCTGTTCAGATAGCGCGTGCCCTGCGGCAGGTCGGGTCCCGTCCTGAAGGTGGGGTTGTCCTCCTTCAGGTCGATCACGGCGGTGCGCTCGGTGGCCTTCTCGGACTCGCCGACGCCTCCCCCGCCGAGGATCATCACCTTCTGGTCCTGGGCGGGCGGCAGGAGCACGGACCCCGACGTCTCGGTCTGGTCGAGGTCGGTGAGGCCGGGGACCTTCTCGAACTTGTTGGTCCTCAGGTCCCACAGACCGGGCTCGCGCCCCATCTCCGCGGGCCCGTAACCGGCGTTGGAGGCGGGGTAGAAGAGCTTGCCACCCTTGGTGAGGAAGAGCGCGGGGTAGGTCGGGAAGTAGCGCTTGGGCCCGTCGGTCCACTTCTTGGTCCGCGGGTCGTAGATCTCGTTGTCGCCGGGGTCGACGACGCCGACGTCGTCGAGCCCGGACACGGCGAGCACGCGGCCGTCCTCCAGACCGACGAGCGTCGGGTACCAGCGGGCCTTCTTCATCGGCTCGACGGCCACGTACCTCTCGGCCTTCGGGTCGAACTCGTACGCCGCCCTGATGCCCTGGAAGTCCTGCTTGTCCATGGTGATCTTCTCGGCGATGCCGTACGTGTTGTCGGCCGCCTTGCCCGTCAGGCCCTCGACCTCGTACTGCGCGGACTCCTTCGTCACCGACTCCTCGCCCTCGTGGACGGCCTCCACGAAGACCCGTGCCTCGCTCGCGACGACCTTCGTCTTCCAGGGCCGCATCGTGCCGGACTTGGAGTACGTGATCTCGTAGTCGCGTTTGGCCTCGGGGACCTTCACGTCGAACTTGCTGACGTACTCGACACCGGAGGGCGAGCGGAACTTCGTGCCCTTCTTCAGGACGACGGGCGCGTCCGGGTTCTCGTTCTTCACCCGCATGCCGCCGCCCGCCCGGTCCACCTCGCCGTCGAGGAGTTCGTAGCGCGCGGTGCCTCCGGCCACCAGGAGGCGGCCGTCGGGGAGCTGGGCGTGGCCCGAGCAGAAGAAGTCCTCGGGGGTGTCGATCTTCTTGAAGGTGTTCTTCTTCGGGTCCCACAGGACCGTGTCGAAGGACCCGGCGTCGAACTTCTTCTGCTCGTTGCCCGATCCGGCGACGATCAGCACCTTCCCGGTGTGCAGCAGGGCCGCGTGGATGGCGTTGGTGCGGAACTCCCGGGGGATGGCGACCTGCTGCCAGGACCCGTACTTCTTCTTGTAGCCGGGTTGATTGATCTTGTACTCGTGGTACTTCTCCTCGGCGAAGGAGACGGCTGCGGGGGCGTTGAGGCCGATGAGGACGGCACCCGCGCCCACGCCGAAGGCGATCTTCTTGGTGCGCTTGGAGAACTCGGGGAGGCGAGGGGGCATGGGTCAGTTACCTCCAGTCGTCGTACCGGTGACGAGGGCGGGCTCCGGCTCGCCGTCGGCGGGGGCCGCGGCGCGTTCGGCGCGTTCCCTGAGCCGCTGCCTGGCCGCCTCGCGGACCTTGCGCGTGCGGCGCTCCCGCAGCTCGGTCACGCCCCACACCGCGACCGGTGCCAGCGAGATGGCCATGGCGAGCACCGCCCACGTCCGCATCGCCACATGGGTGTGGCCGAGCACGAACGAGGCGACGAGCGACACGGCGAGGAGCACCGCCCAGAACAGATGGATACGGAAGGTCAGCAGCCGGTCGGCGGTGGCACCGCCGCCCTTGGGCGTGACGACGAAGCGGCTCGGGCGGCGCAGCACGGCGGCTCCGAGCGACTTGGCGTAGATGGGCGCCGAGAGGGCGGACATCGCCATGCCGGCGAGCCCGCCGGAGCCCTCGGGTTCGTGCGGTGACACGTTGTGCCGCCGGTTCCAGAGGTACAGGCCGATCTGGAGGGCCGCCGCGTCGCTGTAGAGCATCAGCCACACGGAGGCCGCGACCTGCGTCCCCGAGGCGCCGAACCACAGGAACAGCACGCAGCTGAGGACGCCGAGGAGCCAGTTGACGGCCGTCATCGGGTAGTAGACGAGCATCAGCGTGTACGAGAAGAGACGGCCGGGCGGCATGCTGGAAGGCGCCCGCCAGTACTGCTTGAAGAGGGTCTCGTAGGTGCCCCGCGACCAGCGCATCTGCTGGGTGAAGAAGTCCGTCCAGGAGGCCGGGCCCTCGCCGACGGCGAGCACGTCCGGTGTGTACACCGACCGCCAGTGCCTGCCGGTGCGCGGGTTCTTGCGCCGGTGCAGCTCGAAGCCGGTGGCCATGTCCTCGGTGATGGAGTCGTACAGGCCGCCGATCTGGCGCAGGGCGGCGATGCGTACGACGTTGTTGGTGCCGACGAACATGGGCGCCCGGTAGCGGTTGCCGGCGCGCTGGATCAGGGCGTGGAAGAGGAACTGCTGGGACTCGGCGGCCTTGGTGACCGGTGAGGTGTAGTTGCCGTACACCTGCGGGCCGACGACGAAGGCGACGTCGAGGTCACGGAAGAACCCCATCATCCGCTCCAGGAAGTTCGGCAGCGGCACGTGGTCGGTGTCCACGGAGGCGAAGAAGTCGTAGTCACCGCCGTGCATGGCGAGCCAGGCGTTGTAGTTGCCGTGCTTGGTCCTGGTCCTGTGCGGGCCCTTGGAGCGGTTCCACTCCGGTACGCCGAGGCGGGTGAAGTGGCGTACGCCCAGCTCGCGGCAGAGCGCCTTGGCCTCGTCGTCGTCGCCCTCGTCGAGCAGCCAGACGTCGAGCGGCCCGGTGTGGTGTATCCGGACGGCGCCTTCGAGGGTGGCGCGGACCATGGAGAGGGGTTCCTTGCCCGGTACGTACGTCGTCAGGAACGCGACGCGGGTGCCCGCTTCGGGCACGACCGGGACGGGGTCGCGGGCGACCATCGTGGCGTGCGCGATGGACACCACGTTGACCAGCATGAACACCTCGATCAGGCCGATCGCGACGAGCATCGTGACATCGAGTCCGACCAGCCAGGTCTCGCCGCCCTCGCGTTCCGTCCAGTGGGAGGGCCAGACGAGGTACACCAGGAGCGCGCCCGTGAGCAGCGGGGCCAGCGTCATCAGCAGGATGGCGCGTATTCGGTGCGGCTCGCCCGCGAGGAGCGGGCGGTACTGCACCCGGTAGCCGCCGTGCCCGGCGCCGCCGCCACTGCCTTCCGGCTCGGTGAGCGGTCCGGCGAGCCGGCTGTGGGTGTCGTAGTCGTAGCCCTCCGGCCGCACAGCGCCCTCCAGGTATTCGAACTAGTCGATACCCTCACAAAAGTGGAGATTCCCCGGCGTGTCGAACCAGACGCGTCCGTGCGGGGGTTTTACGCCCCGCTCCCCCCTTTCTCCCTCGCCTTGCTCCCCCCGTGAGCAACAGGCCCGCTCCCCCTCTGGGCAACCGCTCCGCCCCCTCTGTGGGCAGCTGGTCCGCCAGGGGCGGAACGGGTGGGCACAGCCCAACCCGCCGGGCAACCGTCAAAGCCCCCGCCGAGAATCCCCGGCAGGGGCTTGGGACGCGCCAGGCAAAGGCGGCGAAGGTGCCGAACCCGGCGGCGGGGCGGTCAAGCGGACAGATACCGCTCCACAGTCTCGACCTTGGTCGTCATCCCGTCCGTCACCCCGGGACGAACATCGGCCTTGAGGACGAGAGAAACACGCGGCGCCCGCGCCTCAACCGCGGCGACGGCCCGCTTGACGACATCCATGACCTCGTCCCACTCACCCTCGAGGGACGTGAACATCGCATCGGTCCGATGCGGCAGCCCCGACTCCCGGACGACACGGACGGCGTCGGCGACGTACTCCCCGACGTCCTCACCGACCCCGAGCGGGGTCACGGAGAAGGCGACGATCACGCGTTCACCACCCCTTCGCGACGGGCGCGCGAGGCGATGACCGCGGCCTCGGCCTCCTGCTTGAGCCTGCGGTCGGCGAAGAAGCCGCCGCCGGGCAGGACGGAGAGGACGAGGTAGAGGGCCGCCGTCCTCAGCTGCCACTTGGCGCGGTTCCAGGCGTCGAGCCAGAACAGCACGTACAGGACGAAGAGCAGACCGTGGATCATGCCCATCGCCGGCACGGCGTTGAAGTCCGTGGTCCGCTTCAGCACCGAGCAGACGATGAGAAGCAGGAAGGACACGGCCTCGGGGATCGAGACCAGACGGAGGCGGCGGAGTGCGGAGGCGGTCTTGATGTCCACGGGTCACCTTCGGGGCGGGGTCGACGTCGATCTTGTGAACGGATGCACAAGCGCCCCCCATTGTGGCATCAGGGCTTTTCCGGGGTGCGTTCAGGGTCGGGTCCCCCTGTCGGGCGGCACCGCGCTGCGACTACCTTCGCTCTCGTGGCTACGTTCCGATTGCAGGGCAGCAGAATGCTCGCCGTCGACATGACCGGGGACGCCGTCAAGGCGAAGAACGGCTCCATGGTCGCCTACGACGGCACGATGATCTTCAAGAAGCTCACGGGGGGCGGCGAGGGCATACGGGGCATGGTGACCCGCCGTCTTACCAACGAGCGCATGACGGTGATGGAGGTGAAGGGCCACGGCACCGTCTGGTTCGCCGACTACGCGACGGAGATCAGCCTGGTCCACCTCCAGGGCGAGAAGCTGTACGTGGAGTCGAGCAACCTCCTGTGCACCGACGCGGGCTTGCGCACGGGCACCACCTTCACGGGCCTGCGCGGCGCGACGCAGGGCAACGGCATCTTCACGACCACGGTCGAGGGCGCGGGCCAGGCGGCGCTCATCTCCGACGGACCCGCGGTGATCCTGCGCGTCACCAAGCAGAACCCGCTCACGGTGGACCCGGGCGCGTACGTCGCCCACCAGGGCAAGCTCAAGCAGAGCTTCCAGTCCGGCGTCACCTTCCGCACGCTGATGGGCGAGGGCGGCGGCGAGGCCTTCCAGATCCGCTTCGAGGGCGAGGGCCTGGTCTATGTCCAGCCCAGCGAGCGGAACACGATCGCGGGGGACGTGTGACATGCCCTTCAGGGAGATCAACCACAAGATGGTCGAGGCGGTAGTCCAGCCCGGCACCAAGATGTTCTCGCAGCGCGGCGCCATGCTCGCCTACAAGGGAGACGTCTCCTTCACCCCGAACATCCGCGGCGGCCAGGGCGGCCTCGCGTCCATGCTCGGACGCCGGCTCGCCAACGAGTCGGTCCCCCTGATGACGGTGGAGGGCGACGGCACGGTCATGTTCGGGCACGGCGGCCACCATGTGCACGTGATCAGCCTGACGGGCGACACGATGTACGTGGAGGCGGACCGCCTGCTCGCCTTCGACGGCACCCTCCAGCAGGGCACGATGTTCCTCGGTTCGCAGGGCGGCGTGATGGGCATGGTGCGCGGCCAGGTGTCGGGCCAGGGCCTGTTCACGACGACGCTCAAGGGTCACGGCGCGGTCGCCGTGATGGCGCACGGCGGCGTGATCGAACTGCCGATCACCCCCCAGCGCCCGGTCCACGTGGACCCCCAGTCGTACGTGGCGCACCACGGCGACGTGCGCAACAAGCTGTCCACGGCGCTCAGCTGGCGCGACATGGTGGGCCGCGGCTCGGGCGAGGCGTTCCAGCTCGAGTTCAGCGGCAACGGCGTGGTGTACGTCCAGGCATCGGAGGAGAAGCTGTGAGCACGCCCGTGATCTTCGACCCGATGACGCTGCCGAGCGACGACAACGTCAACGCGTTCACCTTCTGCGTGGAGCTGACCGGCAGCCAGTGGTTCCTCCAGAAGGGCAAGATGATCGCCTACTACGGGCGCATCGACTTCAACGGCATCGGGCACGGCCGCCTTGAGCGCCTCGTGCGCACGTCGTTCCACTCCCCGCTGCACGCCAGCGACTGGGTGGTGGCCGAGGGCACCGGCAAGATGCTGCTCGCCGACCGCGCCTTCGACGTGAACTCCTACGACCTCGAGGACGGCAACCTCACCATCCGCTCCGGCAACCTCCTCGCTTTTCAGCCAAGTCTGTCCCTGAAGCAGTCCATCGTTCCGGGCTTCCTGACCCTGATCGGCACGGGCAAGTTCGTGGCGGTGTCGAGCGGTCCCGTGGTGTTCATGGAGCCTCCGATCAGGGTGGACCCGCAGGCGCTGGTCGGCTGGGCGGACTGCCCCTCGCCCTGCCATCACTACGACCACCAGTACATGTCCGGGGTGATCGGCGGCCTGCGGGCGCTCACCGGGATCGGCGGCACCTCCGGCGAGGAGCACCAGTTCGAGTTCGTGGGCGCGGGCACGGTGCTGCTCCAGTCCTCGGAGTCCCTGATGGCGGAGACGGCGACGGGCGCGCTGCCGCAGCAGGACGGCGTGCCGGGCGCGCACGGCGGACAGGGCGGGCAGGGGTCCCAGGGTTCATCGGGACACCGCGGGCAACCTGGCCAACGTGGACAGCAGACGCAGGGACCGCGCCTTCCCGGACAACTAGGAGACCTCCAGCGTCGCTTCGGCCTGTGAGCGGTAGTCTGCGGAGTGTGACGGCGAACGCCTGTACCCCTCGCAAACCGAGGGGTGCGAGACGCGTCACACCCCGACACTCGTTCACCATTCAACTTCTTAGGTAGAATCGATTCCATGGAGACCGAGACGGCCCCGCAGTGGCTGACCGACGAGGAACAGTGCGCCTGGCGCACCCACGTGGAGGTCAACAGGATGCTGACGTACCAGCTGGAGAAGGATCTCCAGCCGTTCAACCTCACCATGAACGACTACGACATCCTCGTACATCTCTCCGAATCCGACGACCACCGGATGCGCATGAGCGACCTCGCGGCCGCCACGTTGCAGTCCAAGAGCCGGCTCTCCCACCAGATCACCCGTATGGAGAACGCGGGCCTGGTGCGACGGGAGAACTGCGAGTCCGACCGGCGCGGGCTCTTCACCGTGCTCACCGACGAGGGCATGGACACCATGAAGCGCGTCGCGCCGCACCACGTCACCTCGGTGCGGCAGCACTTCGTCGACCTCATCTCACCGGAGGCGCTCAGCGACCTGCACAAGGCGCTGACACCCATCGCGGAACACCTGCGCGGGCTGCGCGGCAAGCCCTGACACGGCAAGCCCTGATGCCGCCCCGGGTCAGGACGCCGCCGTGGCCGCGGGCAGGCGCAGCACGAAGACCGCTCCCCCGCCCGGGGAGTCGTCGACCGTGAGCGTCCCGCCGTGGCGCGCGGCCACGTCGCGGGCGATGGCGAGGCCGAGGCCCGCGCCACCCTCGTCACGGCTGCGCGCGTCGTCGAGCCTTACGAACCGCTCGAAGATCCGCTCCCGCTCCTGACGCGGCACACCGTCGCCGTCGTCGGCCACCTCCAGGACCGCCCACACCCCGTCGGCCCGGCTGGTGACCGTCACCCCGGACCGGGCGTGCCGCTGCGCGTTGGTCACCAGATTGCCGAGCACGCGCGCCAACTGACCACGGGAACCGGCCACTTCGACGCTGTCGAGATCCGCTGTGACGACCACCCGGTCCCCCGTGCGCTGGGACAGCTCCTCGCGGGCCAGGGCCGCGAGATCCACGCGTCCCCGGCCCGGCTTCTCACCCGCGTCGAGGCGGGCGAGCAGCAGCAGGTCGGCGGCCAGTTCCTGGAGGCGCACGGTGTCCTCGACGGCGCCCGGCACATCGAGCAGCCCGGGATGGGCGGCACCCACTTCGAGCTGGGTGCGCAGGGAGGCGATGGGGCTGCGCAGTTCGTGGGACGCGTCGGCGACGAAACGGCGCTGGCGCTCCACGGACGCCTCCAGCGCGGCCAGGGTCTCGTTCGTCGTCCTTGCCAAACGCGCGATCTCGTCGTGCGTGTCCGGCTCGGGCACCCGGCGCCCCAGGTCCTCGGACGCGGTGATCACGGCCATCTCGGCGCGGATGGCGTCCACCGGGCGCAGGGCGCGCCGGGTCACCAGCCAGGTCACGGCCGCGATCACGGCGAGCAGCAGCGGGAAGCCGATCAGCATCGCGGTCAGGGCCGTCCGCACCGCGTTCTGCTCCGTGGCGAGTGTGGCACCCGCGTGCACGGTCAGTTCACCCCTCGACTCGGTGTTCACCGTCAGCTCCGCGAAGCGGTAGTCCTGGGTCTCGCCGTCGACCCTCGCCGAGCCCTCGCTCGTGTGGGGGTCGTCGGAGATCTCGCCGCGTTCGAGGGGGTCGTCGCCGGAGTCACCGTTGTCGGCCGCGTCGTCGGCGGCTTCCTCGGCGGCTTCCTCCGCGGCCTCGGCGGCCTCCTGCTTCTCACCGGCGTCGTCGGTCTGGTCGCCGTCGTTGCTGTTGTCGCTGTTGTCGGTCGACGTGGGCTGTGGCGTGGGCTTCCGGGGGGTGGGGACAGGGGTCACTGCGGGCACTCCCGTGCCGGTGATCTCCTCCAGGTCGTCGCTGGCCGCGACGAGCCGGTCGTCCTCGCCCACGACCTGAACGGGATGGTCGTCGTTGTCGGGCAGTTCGAGCCTGTCGGGCGCCACACCGGTGGAGAGCTGGGTGGCCACATCCCGGGCGGCGGAAGCGGCCTGCGCGTCGGCCTGGTCGATGAGGCTCGTGCGCAGGGACAGCAGCACGGCGGTGCCCGCGACGACGAGCGCGAGCGCCACCACGAGCGTCGCGCCCACGGCGGCGCGGGCGCGCACGGAGGCGAACAGGCGCTTCACCGGGGTGCCTCCGCGCTGGGCGCCTCCGGACGGGGTTCCTCGAGGCGGTAACCGGCCCCCCGGACCGTCTGGATGAGCGGCGCGCCCAGCTTGCGGCGCAGCGTGCTCACGTACACCTCGACGATGTTGGGGTCGCCCTCGTACGCGAAGTCCCAGACCTGGTCCAGGATGTCGGCCTTGGACACCACCTGTCCGGCCCTGAGGAGCAGCTGCTCCAGGACGGCGAACTCCTTCGCGGTGAGGGTGATCTCCGTGCCGGGTCCGCCCTCGCCGCGGTCGCGCACCACGCGCCGGGCCGCGGTGTCGATCCGCAGGTCGCCCAGGGTGTGGACGGGTGAGGGGGGCGCGGCGCGGCGGCGCAGCAGGGCCTTCACGCGGGCGACGAGGACGACGTACGAGAACGGTTTGGTCAGATAGTCGTCGGCGCCGGTGTCCAGGCCCTCGGCCTCGTCGTACTCGCCGTCCTTCGCGGTGAGCATCAGGATCGGTACGTCGTGTCCCGCGGCGCGCAGCGCGGAGCAGACGCGGTAGCCGTTCATGCCCGGGAGCATGATGTCCAGGACGACCAGGTCGTACGTGCCCTCCGTCGCCCGGTGCAGGCCGTCCGCGCCGTCGTGGACGACGTCGACGGCGTAGCCCTCGGCGGTCAGGCCCCTGGCCAGGGACAGGGCCAGACGCTTCTCGTCCTCCACGATCAACAGGCGGAAGGGGTGACGCGCAGCGTCTGGAGCAGGGTGGTGGTGGGAGACGGGCGGGAGCATGCGTTCAGGATGCCCGAGCGAAGCTGAAGAGTTCTTCAGGCTTCTTCAGGGGGGCTTCAGGATCGTTCAGGCAGCTTGGTTCCCGTCGGAACGGACGGCCCCACCACGGGGCCAACCACTCGGGAGGAACCCTCATGAAGCGCAACATCGTCATCGCCACCATCACCGCCGCCGCGCTCGTCGGAGGCGGGACGGCGACGGCCTTCGCGCTGGGCGGCGACGACGAGCCGTCCGCGGCCGGCAGGGCCGGCGTGCAGCTGAAGGACCACGACGACCGTGGTGACCGGGACGACCGCGACGACGACCGTGGCGATGCCCGGGACGACGCTCGGGACGACAAGGACGACGCCCGCGACGACGCCCGGGACGACAAGGACGACCAGGACGACAAGGCCGAGAACGCCGCCGAGGCCAAGGGCGCGAAGGTCGGTGCCGCCGAGGCGATCGCCGCCGCCCTGAAGTCGACGCAGGGGACCGCGGTCTCCGCCGACCTCGACGAGGACGACGGCGGCCTGGTCTGGGACGTGGACGTGCTGGGCAAGGACGGCCGCACCTGGCACGGCGTCGAGGTCGACCCGGGCACGGGCAAGGTGCTCGGCTCGCACGTCGAGCGTGACGACAACGACAACGACGACGGTGACGACGCCGCGGAGGACTCGCGGGTCGCGGCCGCGGTCAAGGGCTCTTCGGTGACGGCGGGCGAGGCCGCGAAGGCTGCCGCCGGCAAGGGCACCGTGACCTCCGTCGACGTCGACGACGACGGCTCCCGCGTCGGCGTCTGGGACGTCGAGACCGTTTCCGCCGACGGCGCGGAGGGCCACTGGAACGTGGACCTGAGCAGCGGGAAGGTCACCGTCGACCGTTCGGACGACTGATCTTTTCTCGCCCGGGGGCGTTTGGCGTCCCCCTGGAGCCGCCCCCGTCACTGCCCCCCGGTGGCGGGGGCCACCCCTTGTTTGCGGGTGCACCGGCGCTGTGGGTGTGCCCGCCCGTTCCGCCCCCTGGGCGGCCCAGCCGCCCACAAGGGAGGGGCAGGCGCGGTGGGGCGGGCTACGTCGACGTCAGGCCCTCCACCAGGGAGTCCGCCGCCGCGTACGGGTCCAGGTCCCCCGCCACGATGCGTTCCGCGAGGGCGCCGAGGCGGACGTCGCCGCGCAGGTCGGCGATGCGTGCGCGCAGGGCGGTGACG
This sequence comes from Streptomyces sp. NPDC017940, assembly GCF_044328435.1. Lineage (NCBI taxonomy): Bacteria > Bacillati > Actinomycetota > Actinomycetes > Kitasatosporales > Streptomycetaceae > Streptomyces > Streptomyces sp. NPDC017940. Next base: position 72,296 of record NZ_JBIRHJ010000003.1, read on the forward strand.
GCGATGGCCTCGACCTCGCCCGCCGCGCGTGCGGTGCGACGCGAGGTGAGGACCCCGTGCTCCTCCATCCACGCCCGGTGCTTCTCCAGGGCCTCGACGAGTTCGTCGGTGCCCTCGCCGCGCGCCGCGACAGTCTTGACGATGGGGGGCCGCCAGTCCCCGGGCGCCCGGGCCTCGCCGAGGCCCAGCATGTGGTTCAGCTCGCGCGCGGTCGCGTCCGCCCCGTCGCGGTCGGCCTTGTTGACCACGTACACATCACCGATCTCCAGGATCCCGGCCTTCGCCGCCTGGATCCCGTCGCCCATGCCGGGCGCGAGCAGCACCACCGAGGTGTCGGCCTGCGCGGCGATCTCGACCTCGGACTGGCCGACGCCCACGGTCTCCACGAGGATCACGTCGCAACCCGCGGCGTCGAGCACCCGGATGGCCTGCGGCGCGGCCCAGGCGAGCCCGCCGAGGTGGCCGCGGGTCGCCATGGAGCGGATGTAGACACCGGGGTCGGACGCGTGGTCCGACATCCGGACGCGGTCGCCGAGCAGGGCTCCGCCGGAGAACGGCGACGAGGGGTCGACGGCGAGCACACCGACCCGCTTGCCCGCCCTGCGGTACGCGCTCACCAGGGCCGACGTCGACGTGGACTTGCCGACGCCGGGGGATCCGGTGAGCCCGACGACGTACGCGTGCCCGGCCAGTGGGGCGAGCGCCGCCATCACCTCACGCAGCTGCGGTGACGCCCCCTCGACCAGGGAGATGAGCCGGGCCACGGCTCGCGGCCTGCCCTCGCGGGCCTGCTCGACCAGGGAGGGGACGTCCTGCATTGCGGCTCCGTTCCGTACGTGTGTGCGTACGCGAATGACGTACGTGCACGAGCGCGAGAGGGGTCAGTGGCAGCGGCGGCGGGAGACCCGCGTCAGCTCTTCGTCACCTTCAGGATGAGCGCGTCACCCTGGCCGCCGCCCCCGCACAGCGCCGCCGCGCCGACACCGCCGCCGCGCCGCTTGAGCTCCAGGGCCAGGTGCAGGACCAGGCGGGCGCCGGACATCCCGATCGGGTGGCCGAGGGCGATGGCGCCGCCGTTGACATTCACCTTTTCTGAGGACAGCCCGAGGTCCTTCATTGACTGCACCGCGACCGCGGCGAAGGCCTCGTTGATCTCGACGAGGTCGAGGTCGTCGACGCCGAGGCCCTCCTTCTTCAGGGCGTGCAGGATCGCGTTCGACGGCTGCGACTGGAGGGAGTTGTCGGGGCCCGCGACATTGCCGTGCGCGCCGATCTCGGCGATCCAGCCGAGGCCGAGCTCCTGCGCCTTGGCCTTGCTCATCACGACCACGGCGGCGGCGCCGTCTGAGATCTGCGAGGAGGTGCCCGCCGTGATGGTGCCGTCCTTGGCGAAGGCGGGGCGCAGCTTGCCGAGCGACTCGGTGGTCGTCTCCGCGCGGATGCCCTCGTCACGGGCGACGAGCACCGGGTCGCCCTTGCGCTGCGGGACCTCGACGGGCGTGATCTCGGCGTCGAAGACGCCGTTCTTCTGGGCGGTGGCCGCGCGCTGGTGGGAGAGGGCCGCGACCTCGTCCTGCTCGGGGCGGGCGATGCCGAGGCGGGTGTTGTGCTTCTCCGTGGACGCGCCCATGGCGATGGACTCGAAGGGGTCGGTGAGGCCGTCGTGCGCCATCGCGTCGAGCATCTCGATCGCACCGTACTTGTAGCCCTCGCGGGACTTCGGCAGCAGGTGCGGGGCGTTGGTCATGGACTCCTGGCCGCCCGCGACGACGACGTCGAACTCACCGGCGCGGATCAGCTGGTCCGCGAGCGCGATGGCGTCGAGGCCGGAGAGGCACACCTTGTTGACGGTGAGCGCGGGGACGTTCATGGGGATGCCCGCCTTGACGGCGGCCTGGCGCGCCGGGATCTGGCCCGCCCCGGCCTGGAGCACCTGGCCCATGATCACGTACTGCACCTGGTCGCCGCCGATGCCGGCCCGGTCGAGCGCCGCCTTGATCGCGAAGCCCCCGAGGTCCGCGCCGGAGAAGGACTTGAGCGATCCGAGCAGGCGCCCCATGGGCGTGCGCGCGCCCGCGACGATCACTGAGGTGGTTCCGGTCGTTCCAGACATGTGGCACGGCCCCTTCCAGCTGGCGAGCTGAGGAGAGTGAACGATTGGGGGGTCTGGGGGCATTCCCCCAGGGAGGAGGTGCACCTGAATGTACTGAGCGGTACGGCGCCCGTCACCGGCCAGCCGGTGTGATCGCGCGCACGTTGCGTAATCACGGTCGCGAGCGCTGCACTTGAGGCATGCTGACGCGCATCGATCACATTGGAATCGCCTGCCGGAACCTCGACGAGACCGTCGAGTTCTATCGTGCTACATACGGCTTCGAGGTGTTCCACACCGAGGTCAACGAGGAGCAGGGCGTACGCGAGGCCATGCTGAAGATCAACGAGACGTCCGACGGCGGCGCCTCGTACCTCCAGCTCCTCGAACCGACCCGGGAGGACTCCGCGGTCGGCAAGTGGCTCGCCAAGAACGGCGAGGGCGTGCATCACATCGCCTTCGGCACCACCGACGTCGACGGTGACGCCGCCGCCGTGCGGGACAAGGGCGTGCGGGTGCTCTACGACCAGCCGCGCATCGGCTCCATGGGGTCGCGGATCACCTTCCTGCACCCCAAGGACTGCCACGGCGTCCTCACCGAACTCGTGACGTCCGCGCCCGCCGAACAGACGGAGCACTGACCCCCACATATCCGGGCCGGTAGGGTTGGGGGCGGCCGTCCGTTCCTCGGGCGGTCGCTTTCCGGGTCCGGGTTTCGGGGGACGAGCATCGGGGCAGACGCCCGAGCTGCGCTGTTGATCTGACACCATTCCCCGGGGGCCCCGTTCGGCGGATGGACGGGGCTCGTACGTCAGGGACATGAGACCAGGAGTGGGGTCTCCCCTGCTCGAGCGGAAGCCGAGAGCTTGGGGAAGGATGGGACCGCGCAGTGCGGGGCTACGAGAGCCAGGACAGCCGACGACCGGCTGAGGCCGACCATCTCACGCGGTTCGAAGCCGAGATGGACCGGCTGAAGACCGAGCGGGAGAAGGCCGTCCAGCACGCCGAGGACCTCGGCTACCAGGTCGAGGTGTTGCGCGCCAAGCTGCACGAGGCGCGCCGCAACCTCGCGTCCCGGCCTGCCTACGACAGCGGCGACCTCGGCTATCAGGCCGAGCAGCTGCTGCGGAACGCGCAGATCCAGGCCGAGCAGCTGCGCGCCGACGCCGAGCGCGAGCTGCGCGACGCCCGCGCCCAGACCCAGCGCATCCTCCAGGAGCACGCCGAGCAGCAGGCCCGCCTCCAGTCCGAGCTGCACGCGGAGGCCGTGTCGCGGCGCCAGCAGCTCGACCAGGAGCTGAACGAGCGCCGCCAGACCGTCGAGTCGCACGTCAACGAGAACGTGGCGTGGGCCGAGCAGCTGCGGGCCCGTACCGAACAGCAGGCCCGGCGCCTCCTCGACGAGTCGCGCGCCGAGGCCGACCAGGCACTCGCCGCCGCCCGCGCCGAGGCCGAGCGCGTCGCCGAGCAGGCCCGCCACCGGCTCGCCGCCGACGCCGAGACCGCCCGCGCGGAGGCCGAGGCACTGCTCCGCCGGGCCCGTACGGACGCCGAGCGCCTGCTGAACGCCGCCTCCACCCAGGCGCAGGAGGCCACCGAGCACGCCGAGGCGCTGCGCTCCTCCACCACGACGGAGTCCGAGCAGGCCCGCAGGCAGGCCTCGGAGCTGACCCGCGGCGCCGAGCAGCGGATGGCGGAGGCCGAGACGGCGCTGCGCGAGGCGCGCGCGGAGGCCGACAAGGTCGTCGCGGAGGCCAAGGAGGCCGCGGCCAAGCAGCTCGCGTCCGCGGAGGCCGCGGGTGAGCAGCGCACGCGTACGGCCAAGGAGCAGGTCGCCCGGCTCGTCGGCGAGGCCACTAAGGAGTCCGAGGCCGCGAAGGCGGAGGCCGAGCAGAAGCTCCAGGACGCCCGCGCCGAGGCCGAGAAGCTGATCGCGGAGGCCGCCGAGAAGGCCCGTTCGATCACCGCGGAGGAGAGCGCCTCCCAGATCGCGAAGGCCGCGCGGACCGCGGAGGAGGTCCTGGACAAGGCCTCCGAGGAGGCGAAGGCGACCACGCGCGCCGCCACCGAGGAGGCCGAGCGGGTCCGCGCCGAGGCCGAGGCCGAGGCGGACCGGCTGCGCGGCGAGGCGCACGACATCGCCGAGCAGCTCAAGGGCGCGGCGAAGGACGACACCAAGGAGTACCGGGCCAAGACGGTCGAGCTCCAGGAGGAGGCGCGCCGGCTGCGCGGCGAGGCCGAGCAGCTGCGCGCCGACGCGGTCGCCGAGGGCGAGCGGATCCGCGGTGAGGCGCGCCGGGAGGCCGTCCAGCAGATCGAGGAGGCGGCCCGGTCCGCCGAGGAGCTGCTCGGCAAGGCCAAGGCCGACGCGGAGGAGGCGCGGCAGGCCGCCGCCACCGAGGCCGAGCGCGTCCGCACGGAGGCCCTCGAACGCGCCGCGTCCCTGCGCCGGCAGGCCGAGGAGACCCTGGAGCGCACCCGCGCGGAGGCCGAGCGGCACCGCACGGAGGCCGTCGAGCAGGCCGAGACCGTCACGTCCGACGCCGAGGCCGCCGCGAGTCGGCTGCGCGAGGAGACCGAGCGCGCCGTCGCGGCCCGCAAGGCCGAGGCGGACGCCGATCTCGCCCGGCTGCGGGCGGAGGCCGACGAGCGCCTCGCCGCCGCCGAGCAGTCCCTGAGCGACGCCCGCGCGGAGGCCGAGCGGATCCGCCGCGAGGCCGCCGACGAGGCGGACCGCCTGCGCACGGAGGCGGCCGAGCGGATCAGGGCGTTGCAGACGCAGGCCGAGACGGAGGCCGAGCGGCTGCGCACGGAGGCCGCGGCGGACGCCTCACAGGCGCGCGCCGAGGGTGAGAACGTCGCGGTGCGGCTGCGTTCGGAGGCGGCCGCCGAGGCGGAGCGTCTGAAGGCCGAGGCGCAGGAGACCGCGGACCGGGTGCGCGCGGAGGCCGCCGCGGCCGCCGAGCGGGTCGCCGCGGAGGCCGCCGAGGCCCTGTCGGCCGCGCAGGACGAGGCCGCGCGCCGCCGCCGTGAGGCGGAGGAGACGCTCGGCTCGGCGCGCGCGGAGGCCGACCAGGAGCGGGAGCGGGCCCGGGAGCAGAGCGAGGAACTGCTCGCCTCGGCGCGCAAGCGGGTGGAGGAGGCGCAGGCCGAGGCGGTCCGTCTGGTCGGCGAGGCCGAGGCGCGCGCCACCGAGCTGGTCTCGGCGGCCGAGCAGAAGGCCCAGTCCGTACGGGACTCGGTGGCCGGGCTCCAGGAGCAGGCGCAGGAGGAGATCGCGGGTCTGCGGTCGGCGGCCGAGCACGCCGCCGAGCGCACCCGGCACGAGGCGCAGGAGGAGGCGGACCGCGTCCGCGCCGACGCCTACGCCGAGCGGGAGCGGGCCGGCGAGGACGCGAGCCGCACCCGCAGCGAGGCCACGCAGGAGGCGGAGGCCGCCAAGGCCCTCGCCGAGCGCACGGTCGCGGACGCCATCGCGGAGTCCGAGCGGCTGCGTTCGGACGCGGCCGAGCACGCCCAGCGGGTGCGCACGGAGGCGTCGGACACCATCGCGACGGCCGAGCAGGACGCCGCCCGCACCCGGGCCGACGCCCGCGAGGACGCCAACCGCATCCGCAACGACGCCGCGGCCCAGGCCGACACCCTGATCGGCGAGGCCACCAGCGAGGCCGAGCGGCTCACCGGCGAGACGGCCGCCGAGGCCGAGCGGGTGCGCACCGAGGCCCTGGAGGCCGCGGAGCGGCTGCGCGCCGAGACGGCCACGGAGGCCGAGCGGCTGCGCACGGAGACGATCACGGAGACGGAGCGGCTCAAGGCCGACACGGTCGCCGAGACCGACCGGCTCACGGCGGAGACCGCCGCGGAGGCGGAGCGGGTGCGTGCCGAGTCCGTCGCGCAGGCCGAGAAGCTGGTCTCGGACGCGACGGGTGAAGCCGAGCGGCTGCGCGCGGAGGCGGCGGAGAACGTCGGCTCGGCACAGCGGCACGCGGAGCGCATCCGCGTGGAGTCCGCGCGCGCCAAGGAGGAGGCCGCCGCCGAGGCCGAGCGGACCAGGGCGCAGGCGCGCGAGGAGGCCGAGCGCACCCTCGACGAGGCCCGCAAGGAGGCCAACAAGCGGCGCAGCGAGGCCGCGGAGCAGGCCGACACGCTCATCACGGAGGCGGCCGCCGAGGCGGAGAAGCTGACCACGCGGGCGCAGGAGAAGGCGCTCAAGGCGACGACGGACGCGGAGGCGCAGGCCGACACCATGGTCGGCGCGGCCCGCAAGGAGGCCGAGCGCCTTGTCGCGGAGGGCACCGTCGAGGGCAACTCGCTGGTGGAGAAGGCGCGTACGGACGCCGACGAGCTGCTGATCGGCGCCCGCAGGGACGCCACCGCGATAAGGGAGCGGACCGAGGAGCACCGCGACCGCGTCACGGCGGAGATCGAGGAGCTGCACGAGCGGGCCAGGCGCGAGTCGGCGGAGGCGATGAGGACGGCGGGCGAGCGCTGCGACGCGCTGGTCAAGGCCGCCGAGGAGCAGTTGGCCGAGGCCGAGGCGAAGGCCGAGGAGTTGCGGGCGCGGGCCGATTCGGAGGCGAGTTCGGTGCGCATCTCCGCCGTGAAGAAGGCCGAGGGCCTGCTCAAGGAGGCCGAGACGAAGAAGGCCGAGCTGGTGCGCGAGGCCGAGCGGATCCGCAGCGAGGCGAAGGCGGAGGCCGAACGCATGGTCGACGAGGGCAAGCGTGAACTGGAGGTGTTGGTGCGGCGCCGCGCGGACATCAATACGGAAATTTCCCGTGTCCAGGATGTGCTGGAGGCGTTGGAATCCTTTGAGGCCCCGCAGACCGGGGGCAAGGATGGTGGCGTCAAGGCGGGGGCCGCGGCCGGTTCGACCCGTTCGGGTGGCAAGTCGTCAGAAGGCTAGCCACGGAGCTTGTTCCGTGCTTGCCGAGGACCTTCGACCCTGTCACTGGCAAGCAGTCTGCCGGTCAGCCACTCAAAAGGGGTGTCATTCTCCAGATGAAACGGGCATACGCTCGATGACACGCCGCAACGCCCCCTAGGATTCCCTCTATCACCTCACCCGGTCTCATTCGACAGGAACCCCATGAGCGACACTTCCCCCTACGGCTTCGAGCTTGTGCGGCGTGGGTACGACCGCGCTCAGGTGGACGAACGTATCTCCAAGCTCGTCTCCGACCGAGACTCCGCTCTCACCCGCATCACTGCTCTGGAAAAGCGCATCGAGGAACTCCACCTCGAAACGCAGAACGCCCAGGCCCAGGTCGCCGACGCCGAGCCGTCGTACGCCGGTCTCGGTGCCCGCGTCGAGAAGATCCTCCGCCTCGCCGAGGAAGAGGCGAAGGACCTGCGCGAAGAGGCCAGGCGCGCGGCCGAGCAGCACCGTGAGCTGGCCGAGTCCGCCGCCCAGCAGGTGCGCAACGACGCCGAGTCGTTCGCGGCCGAGCGCAAGTCCAAGGCCGAGGACGAGGGCGTCCGCATCGTCGAGAAGGCCAAGGGCGAGGCGAACGCGCTGCGTGCCGAGGCGCAGAAGGACGCGTCGTCCAAGCGCGAGGAGGCGGACGCCCTCTTCGAGGAGACCCGCGCCAAGGCCGCTCAGGCCGCCGCGGACTTCGAGACGAACCTCGCCAAGCGCCGCGAGCAGTCCGAGCGCGACCTGGCCTCCCGTCAGGCCAAGGCCGAGAAGCGCCTCGCGGAGATCGAGCACCGCGCGGAGCAGCTGCGCCTGGAGGCGGAGAAGCTGCGCACGGACGCCGAGCGCCGCGCCCGCCAGACCGTCGAGACGGCCCAGCGCCAGGCCGAGGACATCGTGGCCGACGCCAACGCCAAGGCCGACCGCATCCGCAGCGAGTCCGAGCGCGAGCTGGCGGCCCTGACCAACCGCCGCGACTCGATCAACGCGCAGCTGACGAACGTCCGCGAGATGCTCGCGACGCTCACCGGTGCCGCCGTCGCCGCCGCGGGCACGCCCGCGGAGGACGAGTCGATCTCCCGGGGGGTTCCGGCACAGCAGAGCCGCTGACGCGGCACACGTACGGGGTGAACGCGACGGAGCCCCCTGCCACGCCAAGTGGCAGGGGGCTCCGTCCCGTCCTAGCGTGTTGCGCATGATCGAGAGCGGGTGCGCATGATCGAGCTGGAGGGGCTGACCAAGCGGTACGGCGAGAAGGTCGCCGTGAACAATCTGACCTTCGCCGTCCGCCCGGGCATGGTCACGGGCTTCCTCGGGCCGAACGGCGCGGGCAAGTCGACGACGATGCGGATGATGCTGGGGCTCGACAACCCGACCGCGGGCGATGTGCGCATCGACGGCAAGCACTACGCCCAGCTGAAGGACCCGCTGAAGTACATCGGCGCGCTCCTGGACGCCAAGGCCATGCACGGCGGCCGCAGCGCCTTCAACCACCTGCTCTGCCTCGCGCAGTCCAACGGCATCCCGCGCACGCGGGTGCACGAGGTCCTCGACACCGTGGGGCTCACCGCCGTCGCGAGGAAGAAGGCCAAGGGCTTCTCACTCGGCATGGGGCAGCGCCTCGGCATCGCGGGCGCGCTGCTCGGCGACCCCGAGATCCTGATGTTCGACGAGCCGGTGAACGGCCTGGACCCCGAGGGCATCCACTGGATCCGCAACCTCATGAAGTCCCTCGCCCGCCAGGGCCGTACGGTCTTCGTCTCCTCGCACCTGATGAGCGAGATGGCGCTGACCGCGGAGCACCTCGTCGTCATCGGCCAGGGCAGGCTGCTCGCCGACCTGTCGATGCCGGACTTCATCCGGCAGAACTCGCGCTCCTACGTCCGGCTGCGCTCCCCGCAGCGCGAACGGCTCCTGGACGTGCTGCACCGGGCGGGCGTCACCGCCGTCGAGGCGGGCGGCGGCGCGCTCGAGGTCGACGGCGCCACCGCGGAGCAGCTCGGTGAGCTGGCCGCACAGCACCAGCTGGTGCTGCACGAACTCAGTCCGCAGCAGGCGTCGTTGGAGGAGGCCTTCATGCAGCTCACGGCCGAGTCCGTGGAGTACCACGCGCACGCGGACCAGCGGGGCCCCGCGCCGGACGGCGCGCGGCCCCCGGGGCAGGCGGCAGGGCAGGCGGCAGGCCCGGACTGGGGCGCGGGGTGGCAGCAGCCGCGGAAGGGGAAGTAGCCATGGCCGCGACGCAGGTACTGAAGTCGGAGTGGACCAAGATCCGCTCGGTCTCCTCCACGGTGTGGACGCTCGGTCTCGCCCTCGTCGTCACGATCGCCCTCGGCCTGCTGATCAGCATCCTGGCGAAGAACGACTACGACAACCTCAGCCGCGAGGACAAGATCACCTTCGATCCGACCTACATCAGCTTCGCCGGGATGTCCCTCGGCCAGCTCGCCATGATCGTCTTCGGTGTCCTCGTGGTCTCCAACGAGTACAGCACCGCCATGATCCGCACCTCGCTCGCCGCGGTTCCGCAGCGCGCCGCCTTCCTCTCCGGCAAGATCGCCGTCGCCACCGCGCTCGCGTTCCTCGTCGGCCTCGCCACCAGCTTCCTCACGTTCTTCATCGGCCAGGCGGTGCTCGGCGAGTACAAGGCGCGGATCGGGGACCCGGGCGTGCTGCGGGCCGTCATCGGGGGCGCGCTCTACATGACGCTCATCGCGATGTTCTCGATGGGCGTGGCCGCGATGCTGCGCAGCCCGATGCTTTCCCTCGGCATCCTGATGCCGTTCTTCTTCCTGATCTCCAGCATTCTCGGCAACGTCGAGGCGACGAAGAAAGTCGGCCGCTTTCTGCCCGACCAGGCCGGCAGCAAGATCATGCAGGTCACGTCACCCTTCGACGACGACACCCCGTACGGCCCCTGGGGCGGTCTCGCGATCATGGTGGCGTGGACGGCGGCGGCGCTGATCGGCGGTTACGTCCTACTGAAGAAGCGGGACGCGTAACCGAAGAAGCGGGACGTCCGGACGAAAGTCGAGACTTTACCTGTCCTTGGCCGGAACCGTCAGCTCACAGATATCCTCCTAACCCTTACGGGGGCGTGTGCCCCGACGTCCTGAACCATTCGATGGGTGCGGAGAATGATCGAGGCAGTCGGCCTGACGAAGCGCTACGGCGCCAAGACAGCCGTGTACAACCTTTCCTTCCAGGTGCGGCCCGGCACCGTGACCGGCTTCCTCGGTCCCAACGGGTCCGGCAAGTCCACGACGATGCGCATGATCCTCGGGCTCGACGCACCCTCGCAGGGGCAGGTGACCATCGGCGGCTACCCGTACCGGAAGCTGCCGAACGCGCCCCGCCAGGTGGGCGCCCTGCTCGACGCCAAGGCGGTGCACGGCGGCCGGCACGCCCGCAACCACCTGCTGTGCCTGGCGCAGCTCTCCGGCATCCCGGCCCGGCGCGTGGACGAGGTGCTCGGTGTCGTCGGCCTCCAGGACGTGGCGAGGAAGCGGTCCAAGGGCTTCTCGCTCGGCATGGGCCAGCGCCTCGGCATCGCGGCCGCGCTGCTCGGCGACCCGCAGGTGCTGCTCTTCGACGAGCCGGTCAACGGCCTCGACCCCGAGGGCATCCTCTGGGTGCGCAACCTGATGAAGTCGCTCGCCGCCGAGGGGCGCACCGTCTTCGTCTCCTCGCACCTGATGAGCGAGATGGCCCTCACCGCCGAGCACCTGATCGTCATCGGCCGCGGCCAGCTGCTCGCGGACATGAGCGTCACGGACTTCATCTCGGCCAACTCCGCCGACTTCGCCCGGGTCCGCACCCCGGAGACCGAGCCGCAACAGCGCGAGAAGCTGACCGCCGCGCTCACCGAGGCGGGCGGCCAGGTCCTGCCCGAGCAGGACGGCGCGCTGCGCGTCATGGGCCTGCCGCTGCCCCGCATCAGTGACCTCGCGCACGGCGCGGACGTCCGCCTGTGGGAGCTCTCGCCGCACCAGGCCTCCCTGGAGGAGGCGTACATGCGCATGACGCAGGGTGCCGTCGACTACCGCTCGACCGTCGACCAGCGCGCGGGCCTCCAGCAGCAGCTCCCGCCCGGCGCAGCGCCGCAGCCCCAGCCGCCCGTGCCGGGACAGGGCCAGCCCGGCTGGTACGCCCCGCCGTCGCCGCAGCAGGGCGGGCAGCCCTTCGCGATGCCGCAGGGCGCGCCCGCCGCACCGCCCGCCCCCGCCGACGGGAACCCGTACGCCGCGGCCCCCCAGGCTCCGGCCGCCGCCCCCGCCCCGGCCGGGCACGCCACCGGCACCCCCGACACCACCGGCACCCCCGACACCTCCGGCACCTCCGGCACCTCCGACAACAAGGACGCACCCCGATGACCACGCCTCCGACTCCCCAGCAGCCGCAGGCGCAGCCCCAGCAGCCCCAGGCCCCGGGCGCCCCGGCCCCCGCACAGCAGCCCCAGCAGCCCCAGCAGCCCCAGCAGGCCTACGCGGGTGCCGTCGCCGCCCCGCAGAGCCCTCCGGCCATGGTGCCCGCGCCGCCGCCCGCGCCCGCCGCGCCGGCCCCGCCGTCGGCCTGGCAGCAGGCGATGAACAACGCCTACACCTCGCCGATCCCGGTCAAGAAGACCAACCTCGGCCACGCCCTCGCCTCCGAGTGGACGAAGATCAAGTCGGTTCGCTCCACGGTGTGGACGCTGAGCATCTTCCTGATCCTGGTCATCGGCATCGGCCTGCTCGCGGTCGCGAACACGCAGTCCGACGACTACCGGGACGTGCCCTTCACCGTCCCGGCGTTCTTCGGCCTGATGCTCGGCCAGATCTGCCTGATCACGCTGGGCGTCCTCGTGACCTCGTCCGAGTACGGCACGGGCATGATCCGCACCACCTTCACCGCGTCGCCGCAGCGCCACCGCGTCCTCGCCGCGAAGGCCCTGATCTTCTTCGTGGTCGCCTTCGCCGCGTCCGCGAGTTCGATCCTCCTGGTGGGCCTGATGGCGTCGGGCGCGCACAGCGGCCCGGAGGCGGGCGACATCCCGTGGGCGGGCTCGGTCTTCAAGGGTGCCCTGTACGTCTCGCTGCTCGGTGTGCTCGCGCTCGCCGTCGGCTCCATGCTGCGCCACTCCGCGGGTGCCATCACGACGATGCTCGGCGTGGTCCTCGTACCGGCGATCCTGCCGGGCTTCCTGAACATCTGGGAGAGCACCGCGAAGCTCGGCGACAAGATGGCCGACTACAACGCCATCAACTCGCTCGCCAAGATCTTCCGGATCGACGGCATCGACAGCAGCAGCACCGGGAACTCGCAGCTGGTGCTCCTGGTCGTCATCACCGCCGCCGCCGTCGCGGGCGCCTTCGCGCTCCTGGAGAAGCGCGACGTCTGACGCGCCGCGCCCGCAGGGGGCGTCCGACGCGTACGTACTCAGTACCGCGGAGCGTTACGGGACCGCTGCACCCGCGAGGTGCGGCGGTCCTTCGCGTCCCAGCACGCCGTGTGCCAGTGCCTGCGCTCGTCCACGCCGGAGTGCTCGGCCCAGGCCACCACGTGCGCGAGCCGGGAGGGGATCTCCTGGTCGCATCCTGGGCAGCGGTAGGTCTTGCCCGCGGTGCTCGCGCCCGCCACATGGCGTACGCTCCACTCCTCGCCCTGCCAGCGCTCGGCGCGCTGGAAACCGCCGTAGCGGCCGCCCGGCCCGGCCGTGTCGTCGTCGGCGTGGGCGCCTTGGCCCGGCCTGGGAGCTCCGGTGCCCTTCGGGCGATTGCGGCGCGGCGACACGGGACACCTCACGGGTCTGGGAACGGACGGGCGTACGCCCAGCCTACGCACCGCGTGGACGGGTACCCGTCCGCCGCCGACGCCCGCAGGGACCACGTGCCACACAGAAAATCTGCCAATCTGCACGCCAAGCCGTGCCCTTGGCACTTGTCACGCGTTGTTGCCGGTAGGGGAATGCCTGCGTCGGTTCAAGGAGGCAGGAAGTTCGATGCGCTTAGGAACATTTGTCTTGGCAGCCCAGTTTCCGGGCCAGGGTCACGGGGAGGCTCTGCACCGCGCGCTGCGGTCCGTGGAAATGGCCGAGGAAGCGGGCCTGGATTCCGCCTGGCTGGCCGAGCACCACTTCGTGCCGTACGGCACCTGTCCCTCCGCGATCACCCTCGCGGCCCTGCTGCTCGGGCGCACCCGGCGCATCCGCGTCGGCACCGCCGTGAGCGTGCTGCCCACGGCCCACCCGGTGGCCCTGGGCGAGCAGGCGGCCCTGCTGCACCTCACCTCGGGCGGGCGCTTCTCGCTGGGCGTGGGGCGCGGCGGTCCCTGGGTGGACCTGGAGGTGTTCGGCACCGGCGTCGAGGCGTACGAGATGGGGTTCCCGGACTCCCTCGACCTGCTGCTCCGCTGGCTCAGCGGGGCGCCGAGGGTGACAGGGCCCGGCGGCCGGTTCGCGTTCCGCGACGTCGCGGTCGTACCGCTGCCGCAGGAGGAACTGCCCACGGCGACGGGCCCGTTCCCGGATCTGCCCGCCGCCCCCGAGCGGTCCGGCTCCCCGGTGACGGCGGGCCCCGAGGTCGTGGTCGCGTGCACCTCGCCGTCCAGTGTCAGGCTCGCCGCGGCCCGTGGACTGCCGATGCTTCTCGGCATGCACATCGGTGACGGGGAGAAGGCCGAAATGGTGGCCTTGTGGAATCGGCACGCACGGGCCACCGGACGCACGCCGGACGAGGTGGCGCACGTCGCGCACGTCTCGGCCGGAGTGGTGCAGATCGCGGACCGCCGCCCGGAGGCGGCCGAAACGCTCACCAAGGCCATGCCGGGCTGGCTGAGGCACGGCCTTGACGCCCATGTCACGGTCGACGGCCGCCCCCGCTCCATGCGGGACCCCTTGGGGTACACGGAGTTGCTGTGCGACATCCATCCCGTGGGGACGCCGCAGGTGTGCGTGGACCGGTTGGCGGCGACGTCGGAGCGCACGGGCATCACGCGCTTCGCGCTCCTGGTGGAGGGCTCGGGCGATCTGACGACGACGGAGGAGAACGTACGCCGTCTCGGCCTGGAAGTGCTGCCCCAGCTCAAGTGAGGAGCAGGGGCGCCGTGCGAGGGGCTGCCGCCCCGGTACTGAAACACCTCCCGCGTACGGAGCGGCAGCAACCGGGCTCAGCAGTCCCGTAGTTCGGGTGACTGGTTCAGCAACTGACCACGGATGGACGTGAACTTCGCCAACCTGTCGTCCGCGGAGCCGTCCAGCGGGAACACCGCCACGCGGTGGCAGTTCTGGAAGGCCAGGCGGACCCCGAAGTGGCGCTGTAGTGCGCCGCGAATCGCGTCACTCGCCAGTGCGCGCAGCAACTGGCCGCGCGCCTGCTCGTCCGGCGGAGGCGTCTGGTTGTCGGCGAATTCACCGCCGTCGACCTTCAGCTGGGCCACCAGGGAGCTGATCATCTCCCATGCGTAAGGCAGGGAGGTCCGGACGCAGTCGACGAAAGCTGCTTCGTCGACCTCGCCTCGCTCGGCCTGTTCCAACAGTGCCGGTGAGACGTCGAGCGACATGGGTTCTCCTCTCGCACCCCCAGGGAGCAGGGGCCAACGGACAGGGAAGGAGCTCGCATACGCAGCGTGCACACGCGACGACCTCCTGCTTCTACGGTAGGCAACGGCCCGGGCCCGCACCAGGAGATTGGGCGCATAACCGGCCAGGTTCGAACAGGTTCATCGGCGGACAAGTGGTGCGGCCCACCAGGCGTACCGAGCCGGGTCGAGTCGTCCACGAGCGACGGCGGGGGCGCGGGATTCGCTGGAGCACCCCGGGTCGAGTAGCGTTGCCGACCATGCGTCTCGTCATCGCCCGCTGCTCCGTGGACTACGCGGGCAGGCTCACCGCCCACCTCCCGTCGGCTCCCCGCCTGATCCTCGTCAAGGCGGACGGAAGCGTCTCCATCCACGCCGACGACCGGGCCTACAAGCCCCTGAACTGGATGTCGCCGCCGTGCACCCTCAAGGAGGGCACGGGCGACGACGCCGGTGTGTGGACCGTCATCAACAAGGCGGGTGAGAAGCTCATCATCACCATGGAGGAAGTCCTCCACGACTCCTCGCACGAGCTGGGCGTGGACCCCGGGCTCATCAAGGACGGCGTGGAGGCGCACCTCCAGGAACTGCTCGCCGACCGGATCGAGACACTGGGCGAGGGGTACTCACTGATTCGCCGCGAGTACATGACGGCGATCGGCCCTGTCGACATCCTCTGCCGCGACGCCGACGGGCAGACGGTCGCGGTGGAGATCAAGCGGCGCGGCGAGATCGACGGCGTCGAGCAGCTGACGCGCTATCTGGAACTCCTGAACCGCGACCCGCACCTGGCTCCCGTCAAGGGGGTCTTCGCCGCCCAGGAGATCAAGCCCCAGGCACGCGTGCTTGCCACCGACCGCGGCATCAGCTGCACGGTCCTCGACTACAACGCGATGCGCGGCATCGAGGACGACAAGCTGCGCCTCTTCTGAGCCGAACACTCACCGGCTCCGCCGGGCCGAACGCTCACCGGCTCCGCTGGGCCGGACAACGCAGCTCGGTCGAGCCAAACGCCGGGGCTCCGCCGGGCCGGACGCCAGGGCTCGGGCGAGCCGGACACCACGGCTTCGCCGGGCCGGACACCACGGCTCGGTCGGGCCGGACGCCCCGGCTCGGGCGAGCCGGACACCGCAGCTCCGCCGAGCCGGACGCCGGGGCTCCGTTGAGCCGGACGCCACGGCTCGGTCGAGCCAGGCACCGCAGCTCCGCCGAGCCAAACAACGGGGCTCCGCCGGGCCGGACATCACGGCTTCGCCGAGCCGGACACCGTGGCTCGGTCGAGCCAAACGCCGGGGCTCCGGACGCCACGGCTTGGGCGAGCCGGACACCACGGCTCCGCCGAGCCAGACGCCGCAGCTCCGCCGAGCCAGACACCAGGACTCCGCCAGGCCGGACGCCCCGGCTCGGGCGAGCCAGACACCGCGGCTCCGCCGAGCCTGAGCGGAGGCTCCGTCGAGCCGGGCCCCGCAGCTTCGGCGCAGCCGTGCGTCGGCTGGTTCGAGGGCCGGGATCCCCCGGGAGTCCGGCCCTCGCTCAGGTCTACACGCCGTCCGGGCTGCCGTCGCGTCAGATCATCCGTGCCGAGCCGGAGCCACCGCCGGGGCCGCCCGGTGTGCCGGGCCCCACCCTCGTCGGGACGCCCGCGACCGGGCTCGAAGCCGCCGGATCGCTCGCCGAGTTCGAGGTGTCCGGTGGGGACGGCGGCGTCGTCGTCGGGGTGGGCGGCGGGGTCGTCGGCGTGGGGGGCGGAGTCGTGGGCGTGGGGGGCGGGGTCGTCGGCGGCTTCGTCGGCGGCTTGGTGGGTTTCGTCGGCTTGTCCGTCGGCTCCGTGGGCCGGTCCGTCGGCTCGGTCGGCTTGTCGCTCGGCCTGCCCGAGGGCTTGCCACTGGGCTTGCCGGAGGGGCCCTTCGCGTCGTCGCTCGATGCCGGGCGGCCGCTCGTGCTCGGCTTCGGGTCGTCCGATGTGCCGACGACGCCGTCCTCGCCGGGGTCGGACGGGCGTGCAGCGGAGTCGTCGCCGGGCTCGTCGGTGCCGGGCCCGCCGCTCTCGTCGTCGGCGCTCGCCGACTGGCCGGTGCGGACCCGCTCGGCCGGGCCGCCACCACCGTCGTCGGACGTCGCGCCGAGCGTCACCACCGTGCCGAGCACCGCGACGAGCAGGGCGCCCGCGGCGACCGCGACCAGATTGCGCCGGGTGCCCCGCAGGATCGAGCGCCGGGGGGCAGAGTGCGCCGCGCCGGTGCCCGCCGCGGGGGCGGCCCGGTGGGTCACCACGGTGTCGGCTTCGGGCGGCGGTGCGGGCAGCGCGAACGCCGTGGGGACGCCGCCGGGCGGTGAAGCGGACTCCTCGTAACGGGCGTCGGGCACCTCCTCGCCCGCCGCCGACCGGTCCCCGGACAGCAGCCCCCCGGAGCAGTCGGCGACCAGGGCGAGCGCCCTGCGCCCCGCGATCATGCCGCGTTTGTCGGCGAGCGCGCCGCGCAGGCCGATGGAGGCCTCCAGTTCGGCGCGGGCCCGGTCGAGGAGCCCGGTGCAGAGCGCGAGGATCCCCAACTCGTGGTGGAAGTACGCCTCTTCCGCGACCTCGCCCGAGGTGCGCGAGGCCCCCTGGCCGCAGCGCAGCGCCCGCTCCCAGGCACCCCAGTGCAGACCCCCCGCGAAGGCGGGCGCGACCGTGCGGGCGAGCAGCACCGCGGCGGACGGCTCACCGGGGCCGCCGTCGGTGCCGCTGGCCGCGGGGCCGTTGGTCAGGGCGGTGAGGGTGGCGAGCACGGCGTCGGCCTCGGCGGCGACCCGCTCGGGGCCGACCGAGGGGTGCCCCGACCACCAGGCGTAGTGCTGGGCGGCAGACTGCACGTTCGCGGCGGCGTCGTCGGCGTACCCGGCGCTCTCCAACTGGGCACGGACACCGGCCGCGAGGCGGTAGTGGCCGCCGGCGGGGGTGACGAGGGCGCAGTCGACGAGCTCGCAGAGCGCGGCGTCGGCGTGCGTGTCGCCGACGAGCGCGGGCAGGTGGGCCGGGTGCGGCAGCTCCCCGCCGAGCGCGACGGCGAAGCGGAGCGCGGCGCGCGCCGAGGCGCTGAGGCGGGAGGCGAGCAGCGCGGCGGGTGCCGCTCCGTCGGCGAGCGAGGGCAGCGGGACCTCGGTCCCGCCCGCGGCGCCGAACGGGGCGTCGAAGGCGGCGGCGCCGTCGGGTCCGGTGCCGTGTCCGTACGCGTCGAAGGCGCCGGGGTCGGCTCGCAGCCGGTCGCACTGGCGCAGCAGGGCGCCCGCCTGGACGAAGCGCAGCGGCAGGCCTTCGGACTCGAACCACAGGTCGCCCGCCCAGTTGGCCTCGTCGTCGCTGAGGACACGGCCGACGACGCGTTCGAGGAGTTCGATGCTGCTGCCGCGGCCGATCCCGCCGAGGAGGACCTCTTCGAGGTGGGAGTCGGGCGAGGGGGCGGGCACGTCGGGCGTCGCAGAGACCAGGAAGGCGCACTCGGGCGTCGCGGCCAGGAGTTCCTCGAGTGCGGCGCCGCCGAACTCCAGGTCGTCAAGGACGACGACGGCGCCGATCCCGGCGAGCAGTTCCCGCAGCGCCGTCCGGTCGGGGCGGTGCAGGGGCGCGTCGTGGACGGCGGCGAAGAGGTCGTACAGGAGGTCGTTGACCGTGCGGTGGTAGCCGCTGAGGCGGATCACGCCGTCGGGGGCGAGGTCGGCGCAGTCCTCGGCGACGGCGGCGAGCAGGGCGGTACGGCCGGATCCCGCGGGTCCGGTGAGGCGCACGGAGCGGCCGCGGGCGAGCAGGCGGGCCAGGCGCTCGCGCTCCTCCTGGCGTTCGAGGAGCGGAAGCCGGGGCAGGGCGGGGCCCGGCGGTACCGGTGGCAGGGCGGCCCTGCGGTGTTCGGCGCGTTCGGCGGCGGTGCGCTTGCGGGGGCGGGCGGGCCGCTCCCCCGGCGGGCAGGGTTCTATCTCGCTGCCGTCGACGGGGTTGACGGTGAGCAGGAGGTCGCCGGAGATCACCCGCACCGTGCGGGCTATCGCCGGCGGCCCGAAATCGGCCGTGGCCGGGGCGCTCTGGCCCGCCGGTGGCGGGGCGGCGTCGGGTGGCGTGCGGGGCTCGCGCGCCGTGCTGTCGTCGTCGGTGCCTTCGCGGCCGATCCGCGCGTCTTCGCGGTCGTCACCGTCGTGGCCGTACTCTTCGGGTCCCCGGTTCATCGGGTCCATGGTCTCAGCCCCCAGACGCGTCGTGTGCGAAGCCCCCTCGGGCCGTCGGCACACCGCGATGTCGCTTCTGGTCCGGTGCCCCCGAGCGGGTCCGCTCCTCGGCAGGCGACCGAACCCTAAACCGCCCTCAGTATCCCCGCGCGGGGCGGGGTGGCACCCGGCCCGAGACGTCACAGTCTCGTGAGGATTGTGCGCGAAGTGCGCTTCCGCGCCCCCGCGCACCCCTCGCGCGGTTCATACGCGAGGGAGCGATTCGACCCCGATGCCGCCTTCGATGGCGAGGATGCGGTGGAGCCGGGTGGCGACGAGGAGGCGCTGCATCTGCGGGGGCACGTCGCGCAGGACGAGCCTGCGGCCGCAGCGTCCGGCGCGCCGGTGCGCGCCCATGATGACGCCGAGTCCCGTGGCGTCCCACGAGTCGAGTTCGGACAGGTCGAGCACCAGATCGCCGGCGCCGTCGTCGACGGCCGAGTGCAGGACCGTACGGGCGTCCGCCGCGCTGCGTACGTCGAGGCGTCCCCCGACGACCAGCTGGGCCTGGTCGCCCCTGATGTGCATATGCGCTCCCCAAGAGTGCGGTGTCGTATGTGACGCCTGTGCCGCCGAGGCGTCTGTGTATGTCACAGCAACTGACTGTCACTCGGGTACGGAAGTTGCCGTCTGTAAGCGAACCGATACCGAATTCACCCCGAGGGGTGACCCAGGGGGGCGTACGGGCGTGCGCGGCCGCGGTCAGTGCTTGTAGAAGCCCTGCCCGCTCTTGCGGCCGATGTCACCGGCGTCAACCATCCGGCGCATCAGCTCCGGCGGTGCGAACTTCTCGTCCTGGGACTCGGTGTAGATGTTGTCGGTGGCGTGCAGCAGGATGTCGACGCCGGTGAGGTCGGCGGTCGCGAGCGGGCCCATGGCGTGGCCGAAGCCGAGCTTGCAGGCGATGTCGATGTCCTCGGCGCTCGCGACGCCCGACTCGTACAGCTTGGCGGCCTCGACGACGAGCGCCGAGATGAGCCGGGTGGTGACGAAGCCCGCGACGTCGCGGTTGACGACGATGCAGGTCTTGCCGACGGACTCGGCGAACTCACGGGTGGTGGCGAGGGTTTCGTCGCTCGTCTTGTGCCCGCGCACCAGCTCGCACAGCTGCATCATGGGCACCGGCGAGAAGAAGTGCGCGCCGACGACGCGCTCCGGACGCTCCGTCACCGCGGCGATCTTGGTGATCGGGATGGCGGAGGTGTTGGAGGCGAGCACGGTGTCGTCGCGCACGAGCTTGTCGAGCGTCCGGAAGATCTCGTGCTTGACGTCGAGCTTCTCGAACACGGCCTCGACGACGACGTCCGCGTCGGCGGCGGCGTCCAGGTCGGTGGTGGTCGTGATGCGGCCGAGAGCGGCCTCGGCGTCGGCGGCGTCGAGCTTGCCCTTGCCGACGAACTTCTCGAACGAGGCCTTGATGCCGTCGGTGCCCCGGGTGAGCGCTTCGTCGGTGACATCGCGCAGGACGACGTCCCAGCCCGCCTGGGCGGAGACCTGGGCGATTCCGGACCCCATGAGTCCGGCTCCGATGACGGCGAGCTTCCGTGCCACGTTACGACTCCCCTTGCCTGGGTACGACCGAGCGCTTACACGCTGTTTACGTTTCGCTCCTGAGCGGACATTAGCGTCCGTGGGCGGCCGTGTGGCGGTGAAGAGACGCACGCCACGTCCCCTTTGACGGACATCACACGGGGAGGCGGGCCGGGCGGGGCTTCGGGGCGTCAGGCGGGCGCGCGGGTCCCGTAGTTGAGGATCTTCTCGCCGAGCAGCTCCTCCAGTTCGTCGAGCAGGTCGAGGGCTTCGCGGGAGACCTCCGTCGGCGGTCTGCGCTTGGCCATCTCGGCGCCGATCCAGCCGAAGACGGTGCCGTAGGCCCAGCTGAGCTGGCCCGCGACGAGCTCGGGGAGGTGGCTCGGGTCGGCGCCCGCCTCCTCGCGCAGGGTGGTCTCCAGGTCCCGCAGGCTCTCCTGCTGCAAGGCCCACAGCCGGGAGCGCAGCGCGGGCGAGTCGGTGATGACCTTCATGAAGTCGGCGTAGCCCTCGAAGAGGCCGACGGTCGGCGAGACGCCCTCGATCAGGACGCGCAGCTCGCGCAGGACGGCGTCGGCGGCGGACTCCCCCACCCGGCGCCCGCGGACCCAGCGGGAGAGCCGGTCGGTCATCTCCAGGCCGCGGTCGAGGAACAGGTCCTCCTTGGCCGGGAAGTAGTTGTAGACCGTGTTGACCGAGACGTCGGCGGCCTCGGCGATCTCCGCGATGGTCACGGTGACGAACCCGTGCTCCAGGAACAGACCGGTCGCGATGTCCGAGATCCGCTGCTTGGTCTGCCGCTTCTTGCGCTCCCGCAGTCCTTCAGCCATGGCTCAGTCCCTCCGTCATGCCCCCATCGTAGCTTCGTTGGCCTCCATGAAATATTGGGTACGTTGCAAAATTCCACTGCCTCTGTTTTTGTGGTCTCCATGCCAATCATCAGCACCGCGGGCCTCGCCAAGACGTTCACGACGAAGGCGGGCTCCGTCGAAGCCGTGCGCGGCATCGACCTGACCGTGTCCCCCGGCGAGATCCTCGGCTTCCTCGGCCCGAACGGCGCGGGCAAGACGACGACCCTGCGCATGCTCACCACGCTGCTCGCGCCCACCGGGGGCGCGGCCACCGTCGCGGGCTTCGACCTGCGGAAGGACCCGGCGGCCGTCCGCCGGAAGATCGGGTACGTCGCCCAGTCCGGTGGCCTCGACCCGCAGGAGACCCTGCGCGACGAACTCGTGCTCCAGGGCCGGCTGCACGGCCGGAGCAAGGCCGACGCCGAGGCGCGCACCGCCGGGCTCGCGGCGGAACTCGGCCTCACCGAGCTGCTCGACCGCAGGACCGCCGCCCTCTCCGGCGGCCAGCGGCGCAGGATGGACATCGCCCTCGGCCTCGTCCACCGGCCCGATGTGCTCTTCCTCGACGAGCCGACCACGGGGCTCGACCCGGGCAGCAGGGCCGACCTGTGGCGCCTGGTCCGGGCGCTGCGCGACGCGCACGGCACGACCGTCTTCCTCACCACGCACTATCTGGACGAGGCCGACGCGCTCGCGGACCGGATCGTCGTCGTGGACAAGGGCGTGGTCGCCGCCGACGGCACCCCCGCCGCACTCAAACAGCGGTACGCCGGATCGCCCGACGCCTCGCTCCAGGACGCCTTCCTCGCCATCACCGGGCGCGCTCCCGCGCCCGTCGACGCCGCCCCCGTAGCCGTCTGACGGCAAGCACCCCACAGGACACCGCCATGCTCATGCACGACACCGCGCTGCTGTTCGGGCGCTATGCCCGCCAGACCCTGCGCTCGAAGTTCCAGATGCTCTTCGGCGCCCTGATGCCGCTGCTGTACCTGCTGTTCTTCGGGCCGCTGCTCACCGACATGCCGCTGGGCGCGCGCGGCGACTCCTGGCAGGTCCTGGTGCCGGGGCTGCTGCTCCAGCTCAGCCTGTTCGGCGCCTCGTTCAGCGGCTTCGCCCTGATCATGGAGAACAACTGGGGGGTCGTGGAGCGGCTGCGCGCCACCCCGGTGAGCCGTTCCGCGCTGCTGCTCGGGCGGCTGCTGCGGGACGCCGCGCTCTTCGTCGCGCAGTCGGTGCTGCTCGTGCTCGCCGCGCTGGTCATGGGCCTGCGCGCACCGCTGGCGGGCATTCTGCTGGGCTTCGCCTTCGTGGCCCTGCTGACCTGCGCCCTCGCCTCGCTGTCGTACGCGCTGGCGCTGCGGATCGACACCCCGCAGTCGTTCGGCCCGACGGTCAACGCCCTCACCATGCCCTCCATGCTGCTGTCCGGCCTGATGCTCCCGATGGCGCTCGCTCCCGGCTGGCTCGACGTGCTCTCGCACTTCACGCCGTTCCGGTACCTGGTGGACGCGGTGCGGGATGCGTACGTGGGCACGTACACGTCCTCCACCATGGTGTACGGGGTGCTGGTCGCCGTCGGCTTCGCGGCACTCGCCGTGGCCGTCGGCACCCGGGCGTACCGGAACGCCTCGTAAGGGGCGCGGGGAACTGCGCGAGCAGCCGCAGGAGAGCCGCAGACGCGTCTGCGTGGTTCTCGGCAGACGCGTCTGCGGCTTGTCCCTGGCTGAGCGCGCAGTTCCCCGCGCCCCTGAAAAGCCCCTGACGGGGCCCTCCACGCGGCTCACTACGCTGGGCCCATGGTCAATCTGACGCGCATCTACACACGGACCGGCGACCGGGGCACCACCGCGCTCGGCGACATGAGCAGGACCGCCAAGACCGACCTGCGGATCTCGGCGTACGCGGACGCGAACGAGGCGAACGCCGTCATCGGTACGGCGATCGCACTCGGCCGCCTCGACGCGGACGTCGTGAAGGTCCTCACCCGGGTCCAGAACGACCTCTTCGACGTGGGCGCGGACCTGTGCACCCCCGTCGTGCAGGACCCGGAGTACCCGCCCCTGCGCGTCGAGCAGTCGTACATCGACAAGCTGGAGGCGGACTGCGACCGCTTCAACGAGGACCTGGAGAAGCTGCGCAGCTTCATCCTTCCGGGCGGTACGCCGGGCGCGGCGCTGCTCCACCAGGCGTGCACGGTGGTGCGGCGGGCCGAGCGGTCCACCTGGTCGGCCCTCGATGCGCACGGCGAGACCATGAACGCGCTCACCGCGACCTATCTCAACCGCCTCTCCGACCTCCTCTTCATCCTCGCCCGTACGGCGAACAAGGAGGTCGGGGACGTGTTGTGGGTGCCGGGCGGGGAGCGCTAGCGCCGGCTCCCCGTGACCTCCCCGGGGTGCTCGCCGTCCCGCTCCCCCGGGCCCGGCGCCGGCTTGCGCTTCGGGAACAGCGTGTAGCTCAGCGCGATCAGGCCGTGGATGCCCGCCGCGCGCCACGCGGTGCCCATCCAGGAGTCGAGGGACCCGGTGCCGCCCGGGTCGTCGACGTACCACTTGGCGAGGAGCAGCAGTCCCGAGGCGACCGCCGCCGCGACGACCGTGCCGAGCCAGACCTCGCCCTCGTGCCGGGCGCGCGGCCAGCCGTAGCGCGGCGGGCGCGGTACGGGGGTGCCGTCGAAGCGGTGCGCCGCGTGCCCGTCGAGCCACTTCACGGTGCGGTGGCCGTGGCCGACGGTGTAGCCGATGTAGACGGCGGCGAGGCCGTGCTTCCAGCTCGGGTCGGCGCCGTGCTTCAGGTCGAGGGCGGTGACCACGAGCAGCAGCAGTTCGAGCAGGGGTTCGCAGAGCAGGATGGCAAGGCCGAGCCGTGGCATCCGCAGCAGATAGCGGGTCGCGAGCCCCGCGGCGAGCAGCACCCAGAAGCCCACCTCGCAGATGATGATCAGTGTGACGACCACGGCTCGTTCCTCCTGACACCGGTTCCGGTACTCCTCAAGGCTCGCGCCGGGACCGCCGCGGATCGTCGTCGCCAGTGACGAAGTGCGGCTGCATCCTTCGATGTACTGGCGCTTCACCCCCCGTAGGGAGGTCGGGGGGCGCCGTGCCGTGTTGGATGGAGCCATGCCGCTGCCGCTCCCCCGCCGACCGGACGTCGTGGACGTCCGCATCTGTGTGGCCAGCCTGCTCAGCGGTCTCGCGCTGTGGGCGCTCGGCCTGGACATGGAGCAGGACCGCCCGTTCGGTCGCGTCTGGTCGCTGCTCCCGCTGTTCGCCATGGCGGCCCTGGAGCTGACGCGCCGCACGGCTCCGCGGCAGGCGTTGATCGCGGGCACGTTCGTGCTGGTCGCCGACCAGTTCACGACGGGCAACCTGGCGACCGTGGTGATGTTCACGGACCTCGTGTACGCGGCCGTGGTCTACGGCACGCCCGCCGAGGCCCGGCGCATCCCGGTCACCACGGGCCTGATCACGGTGGCCGTCACCGTCGGGCTCCTGGCCTGGTTCCGGGAGCCGGAGGCCATCCTGGTCGGCGCCGTCGTCGCCCTGGTGGCGTTCACGCCCGCCACCACGGGCGTTCTCGTCCGCAACCACCGGGAGGCCGCCGACATGGCCAGGCTGCGCGCCGAGCAGACCGCGCTGCTCGCCGAGGTGGACCGCGCCCAGGCCGTCACGGCCGAGCGCGCGCGCATGGCGAGGGAACTGCACGACATGGTCGCCAACCATCTGTCCGCGATCGCCATCCACTCCACGGCCGCGCTCTCCCTCGACGACCCGGGCACGACCAGGAACGCGCTCACCGTCATCCGTGAGAACAGCGTCGAGGGGCTGGCCGAAATGCGTCGCCTCATCGGCATCCTGCGGGACTCGAGCGGCGACCTGGAGCCGACCGCGGCGCCCACCCTCGACGGCCTCGGCGCCCTCGTCGAGAACGCCCGCACCAACGGCCTGGACGTCCGCCTCCACGACACCCGGGACCCGGGCGCCCCGGGCGAGGCACCGCTGCCCGCACCGGTCGGCCTCGCCGCGTACCGCATCGTCCAGGAGTCCCTCACCAACGCCCTCAAGCACGCTTCACCCGGCCGGGTGACGGTGACGCTCACCCGGCGGCCCACGGCCCTGTGCGTCAGCGTGACCAGCCCGTACGGTGGCTCGCGCGGGCCGCGCGCGCCGGGTTCCGGGGCCGGGCTCGTCGGCATGGAGGAGCGGGCCGCGCTGCTCGGGGGCACCTTCACCTCGGGCCCCGAGCCGCACCCCGACCTGCCCGGCACGAAAGTCTGGCGGGTCGAGGCCCGGCTGCCCGTCGACCCCAAGGACCAAGGAGCCCCCGAATGATCCGCGTGCTCGTCGCCGAGGACCAGACCGCCGTGCGGGCGGGCCTGGTCCTGATCCTGCGCAGCGCGCCCGACATCGAGGTCGTCGGGGAGGCCGCGGACGGCGAGCAGGCCGTGTCCCTGGCTCGTGAGCTGCGCCCGGACCTGGTCCTCATGGACATACAGATGCCGCGCCTCGACGGCGTCTCCGCGACCCGCCAGGTGGTGGCCGAGCACCTCGCGGACGTCCTGGTCCTGACCACGTTCGACCTCGACGAGTACGTCTTCGGGGCGCTGCGCGCGGGCGCTTCCGGCTTCCTCCTGAAGAACACCGAGGCGCGGGACCTGCTCGAAGCGGTGCGCACGGTGGCCCGCGGCGAGGGCCTGATCGCGCCCGCGGTCACCCGCCGGCTGATCGCCGAGTTCGCCTCACCACGGCCCGTACGGTCCGCGAACGCCCCCGAGCCCTCGGTCCTCGACGTCCTCACCCGCCGCGAACGCGAGGTGCTCGCCTGCCTGGGCCAGGGCCTCTCCAACGCGGAGATCGCCACCCGCCTGGACATGGCGGAGGCAACCGTCAAGACCCATGTGAGCCGACTTCTCGGCAAGCTGGAGCTGCGCAGCCGCGTACAGGCGGCGGTGCTCGCGCAGGAGCTGGGCGTGTAAAGGGAACCCCCCGCTGAAGGCCCAGGGGCCAGTGAAAGGTCTTGACCTATGGTCCAGACCTTTCCTACTCTCACCTCACTGCGGTGGGTACATGACATGCACACAAAGTGCACCAGGTGCTCACGGGCGTCGCAGGGCACACCCACCCCGGAACACAACCGAGGAGCACCCCTTGCGCGTCAGACACAGGCCCAGGCATCGGCTGACAGCCGGGCTCACCACCCTGCTGCTCCCCCTCGCCACCCTCGTCGCGATCGGCGGCTCCGCCGAGGCGGCACCGGACAGCGCCGCCCGCGCCGCGCAGACCGCGCCGAAGGCCGCCGCGGGGGCCACCGCCACGTTCACCAAGACCCAGGACTGGGGCTCCGGCTTCGGGGGCAAGTGGACGATCAAGAACACCGGCACCACCGCGCTCAGCTCGTGGACCGTCGAGTGGGACTTCCCCGCGGGCACCAAGGTGACGTCCGCCTGGGACGCGACCGTCACCAACTCGGGCAACAAGTGGACCGCGAAGAACCTCTCCTGGAACGGTTCGATCGCCCCCGGCGCCACCGCCACCTTCGGCTTCAACGGCTCCGGCCCCGGCTCGCCCGCCAACTGTTCGCTCAACGGCGAGAGCTGTGACGGCGGCGGCCAGCCCGGCGACAGCGCGCCCTCCGCCCCCGGCACCCCGACCGCGTCCGGCGTCACCGACACCTCGGTGAAACTGGACTGGAAGGCCGCCACGGACGACAAGGGCATCAAGAACTACGACGTCCTGCGCGACGGCGCCAAGGTCGCGACGGTGACCGGCACGTCGTACGCGGACTCCGGGCTCACCAAGGGCACCGACTACTCGTACAGCGTCCAGGCCCGCGACACCGCGGACCAGACCGGGCCCGCGAGCGACTCGGTCAAGGTGCGCACCACGGGCGGCGGCCCCGACCCGGACCCCGGCGCCAAGGTGAAGATGGGGTACTTCACCAACTGGGGCGTCTACGGACGCAACTACCACGTGAAGAACATCGCGTCCTCCGGCTCCGCCGAGAAGATCACGCACATCAACTACGCCTTCGGCAACGTCCAGGGCGGCAAGTGCACCATCGGTGACGCCTACGCCGACTACGACAAGGCCTACACCGCCGACCAGTCCGTCGACGGCGTCGCCGACACCTGGGACCAGCCGCTGCGCGGCAACTTCAACCAGCTGCGCAAGCTGAAGGCGAAGTACCCGCACATCAAGATCCTGTACTCCTTCGGCGGCTGGACCTGGTCCGGCGGCTTCACCGACGCCATGAAGAACCCCGAGGCGTTCGCGGACTCCTGCTACAAGCTGGTCGAGGACCCGCGCTGGGCCGATGTCTTCGACGGCATCGACCTGGACTGGGAGTACCCCAACGCGTGCGGTCTGACCTGTGACAGCTCGGGTCCCGCCGTCATGAAGACGATGGCGCAGGCGTTCCGCAACAGGTTCGGCGCCAACAACCTGGTGACCGCCGCCATCACCGCGGACGGCTCCTCCGGCGGCAAGATCGACGCGGCCGACTACGGCGGCGCCTCGCAGTACCTCGACTGGTACAACGTGATGACGTACGACTTCTTCGGCGCCTGGGACGCCAAGGGTCCGACGGCACCGCACTCGCCGCTCACCGACTACCCGGGCATCCCGAAGGCGGGCTTCAACTCCGCCGCCGCGATCAACAAGCTGAAGGCCAAGGGCGTGTCGGCCAAGAAGCTGCTGCTCGGCATCGGCTTCTACGGCCGCGGCTGGACGGGTGTCACGCAGAAGGAGCCGGGCGGCACCGCGACCGGTCCCGCGCCGGCCACCTATGAGGCGGGCATCGAGGACTACAAGGTCCTGAAGAACTCCTGCCCGTCCAACGGCACCGTCGCGGGCACCGCGTACGCGCACTGCGGCACCAACTGGTGGTCGTACGACACCCCGGCGACGATCCGCGCCAAGATGGCCTGGGCCAAGGAGCAGGGGCTCGGCGGCGCCTTCTTCTGGGAGTTCAGCGGCGACACCACGAACGGCGAGCTGGCGACCGCCATCCATGACGGTCTGAAGTAGCAGCTCCGGGCGGCTTCGGCCGCCCACCCGGAACGAAGCCGGGGAGACAGGTACGCCCCCTGTCTCCCCGGCTTCTTTGTCTGCGTCCGGCTGCTTCTTTGTCCGCGTCCGGCGTCCCCGAGCATCCGGCGTCCCCGTGCGTCCGGCGTCCCCGTGTTCGTCTGCGGGTCGTGGGGGTCGGGCGCGCAGTTCCCCGCGCCCCTTGGGGGTCGCCCCGCGGCTAGGCCACGTTCACGCGCTGGCCGGGAGGCGCGGCCTCCAGCCAGGCCAGGAAACCGGTGAGTGCGTCCTCGCTCATCGCGAGTTCGATGCGGACCCCGCGGTGCAGACAACCGAGCACAACGGCGTCGGAGAGGAGGGCGAGCTCCTCCTCGCCGTCGGGCGCGCGCCGGTCGACGACCTCGATCGCCGAGCGTTCGAGGACGCGGCGCGGGCGGGGCGCGTAGGAGAAGACACGGAACCACTCGACCCGGTCGCCGTTGTAGCGGGCGACGCCGTAGCCCCAGCCCTTGCCGGAGGTGTCGGCGCTCTCGTCGGCTTTCGGCGCGTGCCAGCGCAGGCTGCAATCGAAGGTGCCGCCGGAGCGCTGGATGAGCCGGCGGCGCAGTCCGAAGACGAAGAGTCCCAGCAATACCAGCGCGATCAACACAAGTCCGCACACGAGCGACACGAGGATCATCGGCACCGACCTCCTCGCCTCAACACGACTTCACGAAACGGACCAAACAACCGCACCCGAAACTGCACCCGCATCGCCTCAGCCGCGACCCGGTCCGGAGAGCTCCGGACCTGGCCGCGGCTGAGTCACGTCACGCCACGCGCTGGGGTCAGCGCGCCGCCACCGCACGCAGTCGGACGTCGGCGCGCCGCTCCGCGGAGGCGTCGGCCTCCGACTTGGCACGCTCGAACGCCCGCTCAGCACGCTGGACGTCGATCTCGTCGGAGAGCTCGGCGATCTCGGCGAGCAGCGACAGCTTGTTGTCGGCGAACGAGATGAATCCGCCGTGCACCGCGGCGACGACGGTCCCGCCGTCAGTGGTGCGGATGGTCACCGGGCCCGACTCCAGCACACCGAGCAGCGGCTGGTGACCGGGCATGACGCCGATGTCGCCGGACGTGGTGCGCGCGACGACCAGGGTGGCCTCGCCGGACCAGACACTGCGGTCCGCGGCGACCAGCTCGACATGCAGCTCAGCAGCCAAGGGTGGCTCCTCGGGTCACCACCCGGCGGTTCAGCCGGGTGTTGGGTCAAATTCTAGTGGGCGTGCGAGGAGGGGCGGGACTCGGTCCCCCACAAGGGGCCGGGCCCGCCCCTCCTCATGAGTCGGGAGACTCAGGAAACGCCGAGTTCCTTCGCGTTGGCCTTGAGGTCCTCGAGGCCACCGCACATGAAGAACGCCTGCTCGGGGAAGTGGTCGTACTCGCCGTCGCAGATCGCGTTGAAGGCCGCGATCGACTCGTCGAGGGGGACGTCCGAACCGTCGACGCCGGTGAACTGCTTGGCGACGTGCGTGTTCTGCGACAGGAAGCGCTCCACGCGACGGGCACGGGAGACGACCAGCTTGTCCTCTTCGCCGAGCTCGTCGATACCGAGAATGGCGATGATGTCCTGGAGGTCCTTGTACTTCTGCAAGATGTTCTTGACCCGCATGGCGGTGTCGTAGTGGTCCTGCGCGATGTACCGCGGGTCCAGGATGCGGGACGTGGAGTCCAGCGGGTCCACGGCCGGGTAGATGCCCTTCTCGGAGATCGGACGGGAGAGCACCGTCGTCGCGTCGAGGTGGGCGAACGTGGTGGCCGGGGCCGGGTCGGTCAGGTCGTCCGCGGGGACGTAGATCGCCTGCATCGAGGTGATCGAGTGACCACGGGTCGAGGTGATGCGCTCCTGGAGGAGACCCATCTCGTCGGCCAGGTTCGGCTGGTAACCCACGGCCGAGGGCATACGACCCAGGAGGGTCGAGACCTCGGAACCGGCCTGCGTGAAGCGGAAGATGTTGTCGATGAAGAACAGCACGTCCTGCTTCTGCACATCGCGGAAGTACTCCGCCATGGTCAGACCGGCGAGGGCCACGCGCAGACGGGTGCCCGGGGGCTCGTCCATCTGGCCGAAGACAAGGGCGGTCTTGTCGATGACGCCCGAGTCCGACATCTCCTCGATGAGGTCGTTGCCCTCACGGGTGCGCTCACCGACACCGGCGAACACGGAGACACCGTCGTGGTTGTTGGCGACGCGGTAGATCATCTCCTGGATGAGCACCGTCTTGCCGACACCGGCACCGCCGAACAGACCGATCTTTCCACCCTTGACGTACGGGGTGAGAAGGTCGATGACCTTGACGCCGGTCTCGAACATCTCGGTCTTCGACTCGAGCTCGTCGAAGTTCGGGGCCTTGCGGTGGATGGACCAGCGCTCGCCCGTGTACTGCTCGTCGACGTTCAGCACCTCACCGAGGGTGTTGAACACCTTGCCCTTGGTGAAGTCGCCGACCGGGACGGTGATGCCGTCGCCGGTGTCGGTCACCGGGGCCTGGCGGACCAGGCCGTCGGTGGGCTGCATGGAGATGGCGCGGATCAGGCCGTCACCGAGGTGCTGGGCGACCTCGAGCGTCAGGATCTTCTTCGCGCCGTCCTGCGCCGGGTCGGCGACCTCGACGTGCAGGGCGTTGTAGATCTCCGGCATCGCGTCGACGGGGAACTCCACGTCGACGACCGGGCCGATGACCCGGGCGACGCGGCCCGTGGCAACGGCCGTCTCAACTGTGGTCGTCATTACTTGTCACTCCCCGCGGTCGCGTCGGCCAGCGCGGACGCGCCACCAACGATCTCGCTGATTTCCTGGGTGATTTCGGCCTGGCGGGCCGCGTTGGCAAGCCGGGACAGATTGTTGATCAGGTCTCCGGCGTTGTCGGTGGCCGACTTCATCGCGCGGCGCGTGGCGGCGTGCTTGGAGGCAGCCGACTGGAGCAGCGCGTTGTAGATCCGGCTCTCGACGTAGCGCGGCAGCAGGGCGTCGAGGACGTCCTCCGCCGACGGCTCGAAGTCGTACAGCGGAAGGATCTCGTCCTTCTTCGCCGACTCCTCGGCAACCTCGTCGAGGCTGAGGGGCAGCAGCCGGCTGTCGACGGCCGTCTGCGTCATCATCGAGACGAACTCGGTGTAGACGATGTGGAGCTCGTCCACACCACCCTCCGCCGTGTCCTTCTCGATGGCCTCGATCAGCGGGCCCGCGACCGTCTTGGCGTCCGCGTACTCGGGCTGGTCGGTGAAGCCGCTCCACTGCTTCGCGATCGTGCGCTCGCGGAAGTTGTAGTGGGCCACACCACGGCGGCCGACGATGTACGAGTCGACCTCCTTGCCCTCCGCCTCCAGGCGCGCGGTCAGCTGCTCCGCGGCCTTGATGGCGTTGGAGTTGAAGGCGCCGGCCAGACCGCGGTCGCTGGTCAGCAGGAGGACGGCGGCTCGCGTCGCCGTCTCCGCCTCCGTCGTCAGCGGGTGCTTGGTGTTCGAGCCGGTTCCCACCGCCGTGACCGCGCGGGTGAGCTCGGTCGCGTACGGCGTGGAGGCCGCCACCTTGCGCTGCGCCTTGACGACGCGCGAGGCGGCGATCATCTCCATCGCCTTGGTGATCTTCTTGGTCGCCGTGACGGATTTGATGCGACGCTTATAGACCCGGAGCTGGGCTCCCATGAGTCAGGTCCCTTCCGTCGTCACTTGCCGGCAGCGGCAGGAGCGTCCTCGCCGAGAAGCTTCCCGTCCGAGGTCTCGAACTGCTTCTTGAAGTCCGCGATGGCGTCGGCGACGGCCGTGAGGGTGTCGTCCGACATCTTGCCGCCCTCCTTGATGGAGGTCATCAGGCCCTGCTCCTTGCGGTGCAGGTAGTCGAGCAGCTCACGCTCGAAGCGGCGGACGTCGGCGACCGGTACGTCGTCCATCTTGCCGGTGGTACCGGCCCAGACGGAGACGACCTGGTCCTCGGTCGACATCGGCTGGTACTGCGCCTGCTTGAGCAGCTCGACCATGCGCTGGCCGCGCTCGAGCTGCGCCTTCGACGCGGCGTCCAGGTCGGAACCGAAGGCGGCGAACGCCTCCAGCTCACGGAACTGGGCGAGGTCCACGCGCAGACGGCCGGAAACCTGCTTCATCGCCTTGTGCTGAGCGGAACCACCGACTCGGGACACGGAGATACCGACGTTCAGCGCGGGGCGCTGTCCGGCGTTGAACAGGTCCGACTCCAGGAAGCACTGGCCGTCGGTGATGGAGATGACGTTGGTCGGGATGAACGCCGAGACGTCGTTGGCCTTCGTCTCGACGATCGGCAGACCCGTCATCGAGCCCGCGCCCATCTCGTCGGAGAGCTTCGCGCAGCGCTCCAGGAGGCGGGAGTGCAGGTAGAAGACGTCACCGGGGTAGGCCTCGCGCCCCGGCGGGCGGCGGAGCAGCAGGGACACGGCGCGGTAGGCGTCGGCCTGCTTCGAGAGGTCGTCGAAGATGATGAGGACGTGCTTGCCCTCGTACATCCACTGCTGGCCGATGGCCGAGCCGGTGTACGGCGCCAGGTACTTGAAGCCGGCCGGGTCGGACGCCGGGGCGGCGACGATGGTCGTGTACTCCAGGGCGCCGGCCTCTTCGAGGGCACCACGCACGGAGGCGATGGTCGAGCCCTTCTGACCGATGGCGACGTAGACGCAGCGAACCTGCTTCTTCGGGTCGCCGGTGCGCCAGTTGTCGCGCTGGTTGATGATCGTGTCGACGGCCAGGGCGGTCTTGCCGGTCTGGCGGTCGCCGATGACCAGCTGACGCTGGCCGCGGCCGATCGGGGTCATGGCGTCGACGGCCTTGTAGCCCGTCTCCATCGGCTCGTGCACCGACTTACGGGCCATGACGCCCGGAGCCTGCAACTCGAGGGCGCGGCGGCCGGACGTCTCGATCTCGCCGAGGCCGTCGATCGGGTTGCCGAGCGGGTCGACGACGCGGCCGAGGTAGCCCTCGCCCACCGCGACCGAGAGGACTTCGCCGGTGCGCTGCACCGACTGGCCCTCCTCGATGCCGCTGAACTCGCCGAGGATGATCGAACCGATCTCGCGCTCTTCCAGGTTCAGCGCGAGACCAAGGGTCCCGTCCTCGAACTTCAGCAGCTCGTTGGCCATGGCCGAGGGCAGGCCCTCGACCTTCGCGATGCCATCGCCGGCCAGGGTGACCGTACCGACCTCCTCGCGCGAGGCCGCGTCCGGCTTGTACGCCTGGACAAAGTTCTCCAGCGCGTCCCGGATCTCCTCCGGCCGGATCGTGAGCTCCGCCATCTGGGTTCCCTGCTCTCCTTGTTGGGCCCGAAGTTTCTTTGGGGGATCTGGGGGCTCCCCCCAGAAACTTTGCATCCTCTGCACGGCCCAACCAGGGCCGTTGTCCTGCATATTGCGTTGCTAGCCCGCCATGCGGCGGTGCGCGTCCTCGATGCGGTCCGCGATGGAGCCGTTGATGACCTCGTCGCCCACCTGCACCCTGATCCCGCCGAGGACCTCGGGGTCCACGTCCAGGTTCAGGTGCATCCGACGCCCGTAGATCTTCGCGAGCGCCGCACCGAGCCGCTCCTTCTGCTGGTCCGCGAGCGGAACAGCGGAGGTGACGACCGCGACCATGCGCTGTCGGCGGTCCGCGGCCAGCTTGGAGAGGGACTCGAGTCCCGCTTCCAGGCTACGTCCACGGGGCGCGGTCACCAGACGCGTGACCAGACGCTCCGTGGCGGCGTCCGCACGCCCGCCGAGCAGGCTGCGCAGCAGCTCGCTCTTGGCGGTGCCGGACGCGGCACGGTCGGTGAGCGCCGCCCGCAGACCGGTGTTCGCGGCCACGATCCGGCCGAACCGGAACAGCTCGTCCTCGACGGTGTCCAGCGCGCCCGACTTCTGCGCGGCGGTCAGGTCGGCGAGGTCCGTGAGCTCCTCCAGGGCGTCCACCAGGTCGCGGGACTGCGACCAGCGGGAGCGCACCAGGCCCGCCACCAGGTCCGCGGCTTCGCCGCCGACCTTGCCGCCGAGCAGCCGCCCGGACAGCTCCGCCTTGGCCTCGCCGGGCTGCGCCGGGTCGGTCAGGACCCGTCGCAGCGAGACCTCGCGGTGCAGCAGCGCGGTGACCGCGGCCAGCTCGTCGGCCAGCCGCTCGGCGTCGACCGCGGTGCTGTCGGTCAGCGCGTCCAGACGCTCACGGGCGGCGGCCAGCGCCTCGCGGCTGGCTCCGTGCGCCGTCTGCGCCGTCTGCGCCGTCATCGAGTCGCCTCTGCCTTCGCGTCGAGCTCGTCGAGGAAGCGGTCGATCGTGCGGCTCTGGCGGGCGTGCTCCTCGAGGGACTCACCCACCAGCTTGCCGGCCAGTTCGGTGGCCAGCTGGCCCACGTCCTGGCGCAGCGCCTGCGCGGCGGCCTTGCGGTCGGCCTCGATCTGGGCGTGGCCTGCGGCGACGATCTCCTCGCGCTGACGCTGGCCCTCGGCCCGCATCTCGGCGATGAGCTGGGCGCCCTGCTCCTGCGCCTCCTGGCGCAGCCGCGCGGCCTCGTGGCGGGCCTCGGCGAGCTGAGCCTTGTACTGCTCCAGAACGCTCTGGGCCTCGGTCTGAGCGGCGTCGGCCTTCTCGATACCGCCTTCGATCGCCTCCCGGCGCTCTTCCAGAACCTTGTTGATGTTCGGGATGAGCTTCTTCCAGAAGAAGAAGAAAACGATGGCGAAGGCGATGGCGCCGACGAGCAGCTCGGGGCCCGGGGGAATGAGCGGGTTCTGCTCTTCCTCGGCCGCCAGCTGAACCAGGTTGGCGATCACATCAGTGCCTTTCGTCGAACGGGACTATTCGTCTTCGGCGATCAGGAGCCGTAGACGAACGGCATGACGATGCCGATGAGGGCGAGCGCCTCACAGAAGGCGAAACCGAGGATCTGGTTGGCACGGATCAGACCGGCGGCTTCGGGCTGACGGGCGAGAGCCTCGGTGCCCTTGCCGAAGACGATGCCAACACCGATGCCGGGGCCGATGGCCGCGAGGCCGTAGCCGATGGAGCCGAGGGCCTTGATGTCACCCTGGAGGGCGGCGAGCTCGAGAGTCGCGGACATGCCGTTACTTCCTTCTCTTTCATGGACCGGTGGGGGTTGGCCACCGGGCGCTTAGGGGGTGGAGGGTCTCAGTGGTGCTCGGCGAGAGCGCCCTGGATGTACGAGCAGGCGAGGAGCACGAAGACGTACGCCTGGACTGCCTGCACGAAGAGTTCGAAGCCGATCATGGCGATCGTCATCACGAAGGAGACACCGGCGGCCGGGATCAGCCAGCTGTTCAGCAGGTACCAGGAGGCGACGGTGAACATCACCAGCATCAGGTGACCGGCGAACATGTTGGCGAAGAGCCGGACCGCGTGCGTGAACGGGCGCACCAGCAGATTCGAGAAGAACTCGATGAACGCTACGAGCCACTTGATCGGGCCGAGCGAGTTGTCGTAGCCGGTGATGTTCTTCCAGCCGCCGACGAAACCATGGCGCTTGAACGTCAGGGGCACCCAGACGAAGTAGACGATGCCCGCGAGCACGAACGGGTAGGCGATGACCGACGACACTGGGAACTGGGCCAGCGGGATCACCGACCAGATGTTCATGATCCAGATGAAGAAGAACAGGGAGACCATCAGGGGGACGTACTTCTCGCCGTCCTTCTTGCCCATGGTCTCGTAGACGATCCCGCGGCGTACGAAGTCGTAGCCGGCCTCACCGATCATCTGCAGCTTGCCGGGGACCAGCTTCGCCCTCCCGAAAGCGGCGTAGAAGAAGGTCACCACCAGCGCCGTCGAGATCAGAGCGAGCAGCATCACCTTGTTGAACTCGAACCCACCGACCTCGAAGATCGGCTTGAAGAGGAACGAGTGCAGGCCCGGAGCCGGGAAGCCACAGCCGTTGTCGGACATGATCCGACAGCTCCAGTCAAAGGCGAGCTCAGTTTGGTCAGCACTCACCGCGGGCTCCTTCGGCGTGACGCATAGGTACGGCAACCTCGTTGTCGTGTCGGCGCGGCGCGCGGCCGCGGGTCGGCACCGGACTGGTGTTTCGGAAGTGTGAGCGGCGTTCAGGCATCGAGCCTCGCGATGGTGCAGGCGTCAGCTCAGATGCCCGCGCCTGCAGTGCCGCAGTTGGCACCGGACGATAGCAGCATCTCGAACGTGCATTTATCCCGGCCCTACCTCTCACGTCGAGGACCCCGACTTCTCCGCCTTCTCGCTCTTTTCGGAGGAGGAGGCGGAGGAAGGTTCGGGCTCCGGGTCGACGTAGAAGATCTTGGCCTTCATGTGTGCACGGGCCTGTGCCGCCATCCACACGACGGTCGAGACGGCGAGCGCAAGCGCGAAAACCCTGGGGTTGAACAGGGTGGTGTCCTTGAACAGACCCATGAAGAGAAGAAGCAGCAGCAGCTGGGCGACGTAGAGCATCATGCCCATCGCCTGGAACAGCTGCGGAAGCGATTTTGCCGTTCGCTGGAGGACGTACACACCGAGCCCCATGAAGGCCACGACCACCGCCGTGCCGACGACAGCGCCGAGCGCTCCCTTGCCGCCCGAGACCACGCCGCTGACGATGGCGATGATCGCGCCGACGGCAGCCGTGGGCACGGCGCACTGCAGGAGATTTCGGGTGTCTTGAGACGGCATGGCGGCAGCTCCGCTTACAGACGGGGGCAGGGTGTCGTCATGGACGAGCGTAGACCCGGACCGAGTGGGATCCTCGGGCCAAGAGGACCGTCGCACTACGGTCCTTCGGCTCTGTCCCCGGGTCTCGTGAACGGTATCACAAACTATTTGATGAGTCCTTTACCTGTCGGGTGTGCTTGCCGTCACACATGAGGGCTAATCCGCGCGTCTGTGCACGCAGTGGGTTGATTTATCCGCTATTGCAGGCACATCGGACGTGCACTTCAGTGGCTTGTCATGGACCCGGACGAGGTGGGGGCTCCTGCTCCGGTTCCTGTGGGCCCGCTTGCTCATGATCCAGCAGGCAAGGCGTGGGCACGAAGGCTTCGACCGAGCATCGGATCGGGTCGTGCTGCCCGTCAACGTCGTCGGCCCCACCTCCACCGCTCGGGGTGAAGGTGAGGCCGTGAGGTTCACTCGGTGAACGCGGTCCGCGCTCCGACTACGGTCAGCAGGAGGACCGGTAGACCTTCCTGCCCTTGGTCCAGGCGATCCCGCCGTAGCGGAAATCCTCGGTCTTCCTCTTGCCGATGGCGAACTCGGGGTCGCGCGAGGCGGGCAGATCCACCTTGAAGCAGACCTTGTAGTTGCAGGAGTTCTTCACCTTCACATAGCGGTTGAAGCGCTTGTTGAACCACTTCTTCGCCTTGACGCACTGGGGTGCCGCGGCGGCGAAGTCCCCTGCGTCCTGCGGAGCCGTCGTAGCTGTCGTGCCTTGAGTGCTCTGAGTGCTCTGCGGGGTGGCAGCCGCGGCGCTGCCCGAGAAGCCAAGTGTCCCCACCAGAGCTGCCACAGCGAGCGTGGAGCCTACGAACTTGCGCATGCTTCCTCCGTTTATCCGGTGCGGTTCATCGGGCGCGGTGGTCATCCGCGCCCTGCCGTACTGAACGGAGAGTTTCTAGCACGCACATACGCTCGAGACCAGCAAACGCCAGCCCGAGGTGCGATTTCCCGCCAGTCTCAGGGCGTCTGTCCGCAACAGCACATGATCCGGAGGGGGTGTCAGCCGCGCGTACGGTCCGTCGGAACCCGCTCCGCGAGGTGCGTGCGGGCGCCCATGGCCGTGGCGCCGCTCCCACGCGGGGCGCTCGCCGTCACCGGTTCCCCGGGCTGGTCCTCGGGTGCCTCCTGCATGACCTCCGCGACGGCGTCGGCAGAGGCCGCCGCCTGAGCCAGAGCCGCACGGCGGCGCCGGTAGCGCGGTGGTACGAAGCCCTCCGCCCAGCCGGGCGTCCGCGGGGTGAAGCGCGGCAGCAGGAGCAGCACGAGCCCGACGGCGCTGAGGGCGACGATCAGGAGCAGGATCCACATGTTCGTGGAGTGCACGGAGTACGCGACGGTGCCGAAGGCGATCAGGGCCGACCAGAAGTACATGATCAGCACGGCCCGGCTGTGCGAGTGGCCGACTTCGAGCAGCCGGTGGTGCAGATGGCCGCGGTCGGCGGCGAACGGCGACTGGCCCTTCCAGGTGCGGCGCACGATGGCGAGGACCAGGTCGGCGAACGGGATCGCGATGATCGTCAGCGGCATGAGCAGCGGGATGAAGACGGGGAGCATCGCGTGCGTCGCGTCGCGGGTGCCGCCGAGGTTCAGCTTCATCGCGTCCGGGTCGACCTGCCCGGTGATGGAAATGGCGCCGGCGGCGAGCACCAGGCCGATGAGCATCGACCCGGAGTCGCCCATGAAGATCCGGGCCGGATGCATGTTGTGCGGCAGGAAGCCCAGGCACATGCCCATCAGGATGGCGGCGAAGAGGGTGGCGGGGGCCGCTGCCTCGATGCCGTACCCGTACCAGATCCGGTACGCGTACATGAAGAACGCCGCGGCGGCGATGCACACCATGCCCGCCGCGAGGCCGTCGAGGCCGTCGACGAAGTTGACCGCGTTGATGGTGATGACCACCAGGGCGACGGTGAGCAGCGTGCCCTGCCACTGGGTCAGGGACACCGTCCCCGCGCCCGGGATGGGCAGCCACAGGATCGTCAGACCCTGCATGACCATCACGCCCGCGGCGATCATCTGGCCGCCGAGCTTGATCAGCGCGTCGATCTCGAACTTGTCGTCGAGGACGCCGATGAGCCAGATCAGCGCGGCGCCGGAGAGCAGCGCGCGCGGCTCGTTCGACTTCGTGAAGACCTCATTGAGGTTCGGCAGGTGGTCGGCGACCAGGAGCCCCGCGCACAGGCCGAAGAACATCGCGATTCCGCCGAGCCGGGGTGTCGGTTCCCGGTGCACGTCGCGGGCGCGGATCTCCGGCACGGCACCGGCCACGATCGCGAACTTCCGCACCGGGCCGGTCAGCAGGTAGGTCACCGCGGCCGTGATGCAGAGCGTCAGCAGATATTCACGCACGGGCTTCCCCACAGGTATCGCTGGCCATCTCAGCACCACACCCTAGCTTCGCGTGCATAAGCTTGGGGACGCCTGGGTAGCGAGGATCGTTGCACAGACGCGCTACGACGTCGCCGGGCCCGGTGTCCCCGCGGTGGGATACGGCGGAAACCGGCCAGCCAGTTCCCGTACCGCGTCCCTGACGTTGTCCTCCTCGCGGACGGCCCCGGCGAACAGTGCGGCGATCCGCGCCATTTCACCCTCCCGCATGCCCTGGGTGGTGACGGCCGCCGTCCCGAACCTGAGCCCGCGGCCGTCGGCGCCCGGCAGCGCGCAGGCGTCCACGACCAGGCCCGCCGCGGCGAGGCGGCCGCGGGCGACATGGGCCGGTACGCCGTGCGGGGCGGGGTCGGCGAGGATCAGATGGGTGTCGGTGCCGCCGGTGCTCAGACCGAAGCCCTCGCCGGCGAGCGCCTGCGCCAACACCCTTGCGTTGGCAACGACTTGATGCGCGTACGCCGTGAAGGCCGGGGTCGCCGCCTCGCCGAAGGACACCGCCTTGGCGGCGATCGTGTGCATCTGGGCGCCGCCCTGCGTGAACGGGAAGACCGCCCGGTCCACCCGTTCCGCGAGCTCCCCGCGGCACAGGAGCATGCCCCCGCGGGGGCCGCGCAGGACCTTGTGGGTGGTGGCGCACACGATGTCGGCGTACGGCACGGGGCTGGGCGCGGCGCCCCCGGCGACCAGGCCCATGGGGTGGGCGGCGTCCGCGACGAGGTAGGCCCCCACCTCGTCCGCGACGGCCCGGAACGCCGCGTAGTCGATGTGGCGGGGGTAGGCGATGGAACCGCACACGATCGCCTTCGGGCGGTGCGCCCGGGCCAGGGCCGCGACCTGGTCGTAGTCGATCAGGCCGCTCTCCGGGTCGAGGCCGTACCCCACGAAGTCGAACCAGCGGCCGGAGAAGTTCGCGGGCGAGCCGTGCGTGAGGTGGCCGCCGTACGGAAGCCCCGTCGCCAGGACCGTGTCCCCGGGGCGCAGCAGGGCCGCGTAGGCCGCCAGGACGGCGGAGGAGCCCGAGTGGGGCTGCACGTTCGCGTGGTCGGCGCCGAAGAGGGCCCTGGCGCGGTCCGTGGCGATGCGCTCCGCCGCGTCCACCAGCTCGCAGCCGCCGTGGTGGCGGGCTCCCGGGTAGCCCTCGGCGTACTTGTTCGCCAGCGGGGAGCCTAGGGCCGACAGGACGGTCCGGGACGTGAAGTTCTCGGCGGCGATCAGCTGGAGGGTCGTCGACTGGCGGGCGAGTTCGCCGAGGAGTACGTCGGTCAGCTCGGGGTCCTGGCGGCGCAGCGCGGTGTACGCCGCCGGGTCGGCGGCGCGTTCTGCCTCGGCCGTCGTCATCCTTCCAATGTAGGTCGGGGGCGGGCTTGCTGCCCGGTGGGCGCTACCGCGGGGTCCCCGAGCCCGCCCCTTCCCGATCCTGGGGCTTCGCCCCAGACCCCGTTATCGGCCTTCGGCCTCGTCCTCAAACGCCGGACGGGCTGAAAACCTTCGCCGGTGCGGCAGCGTCTTTGGGTGCGGCTCAGTCTCAACCCGTCCCGGCGAAGTAATCAGCCCGTCCGGCGTTTGAGGACGAGGCGCGGAGCGCCGACAAGGGGGCCCCGGCTTGCGAGCTACGCGCGGGCCGCCGGCACCCCCGTCAGCGCCGTCACCACCGGCTCAAGCGCCTGCTGGATCTCGCCGCCGACGGAGCGGAAGAAGGGCAGCGGCGCCCCGTAGGGGTCGTACACCTCGTCGGCCTCCGCGCTGGGGGCGAGCAGCCACCCGCGCAACGCGGCGGCGGCCCGCACCAGGGCGCGGGCACGTTCGACGACGCCGTCGGCCCCGTCGGGGTCGGGCAGGGTGGCCGGGTCTATGGCCCGGACGAGACGGGTGAACTCCTTCAGGGTGAAGGTGCGCAGCCCGGCGGAGTGCCCCATGGAGATGACCTGCGCCCGGTGGTCCCGCGTCGCGGTCAGGACGAGGTCGGCGCGGATGACGTGGTCGTCGAGGAGCTCACGGCCGACGAAGCCGGAGGCGTCCGCGCCGAAGTCGGCGAGCACGGTCTCGGCGTTGGTCTCCATGGGGGCGCCCTCGTGCCCCCAGGTGCCCGCGCTCTCCACGATCAGCCCACCGGTGAGCGGATCGCCGAGCCGGTCGGCGAGGGCGTGCCGGGTCAGCCGCTCGGTGATCGGCGAGCGGCAGACGTTGCCGGTGCTGACGTGGAGGATGCGGAAGCCGCCGGGGGCACCGGCGCTGCCCGGGGCACCGAAGACCACAGAGGGCTCGGTGCGGCCCGCTATGCCACGCCCCGTCTCAGGGGCCCTCAATTGG
Source organism: Streptomyces sp. NPDC017940 (assembly GCF_044328435.1). Lineage (NCBI taxonomy): Bacteria > Bacillati > Actinomycetota > Actinomycetes > Kitasatosporales > Streptomycetaceae > Streptomyces > Streptomyces sp. NPDC017940. Next base: position 113,914 of record NZ_JBIRHJ010000003.1, read on the forward strand.
CCACCTCGAGGTCGGGTACCACCTTGCGGAGCTCGTCGGCGTCGAGAGCGCCCGCGCGGAGCAGCACGGGGACCTTGCCGGTGACGTCGACGATCGAGGAGGGCACGATGCCGGGCGTGGGCCCGCCGTCCAGGTACACGGAGACGGAGTCGCCGAGCATCTCCTGGGCGGCGTCGCAGTCCTCGGGCGCCGGGTGCCCGGTGAGGTTGGCGGAGGACACGGCCATCGGCCCGAACTCGGTGAGGAGCTCGATGGCGACCGGGTGCAGCGGCATCCGGATGGCGACCGTGCCGCGGGTGTCGCCGAGGTCCCACTGGAGCGAGGGCTGCTGCCGGGCGACCAGCGTGAGAGCACCGGGCCAGAAGGCGTCCACGAGCTCCCAGGCGGACTCGGAGAAGTCCGTGACGAGGCCGTGCAGCGTGTTCGGGGAGCCGATGAGGACGGGCGTCGGCATGGACCGGCCGCGGCCCTTGGCGTCCAACAGGTCGGCGACCGCCTCGGCGCTGAACGCGTCGGCGCCGATCCCGTACACGGTGTCGGTGGGCAGCACGACCAGTTCGCCACGGCGGACGGCGGACGCGGCCTCGCGCAGACCGGTCGTACGGTCGGTCGCGTCGTTGGTGTCGTATCGCCGTGCCATCTAGCGGGCCTCCTCGTACACGTACGTCTCGTCGGCGTACATCACGTACATCGTCGTCTTCGTCGCCGCCGTCGTCACGGCAGCGCCTTGCGGGCGGTCGCGAACCGCGGCCGGTTGTTCAGGTCGGGGTGGTCCGCGGCGTCCGCCCAGCCCCGCTCCTCGGTGAAGATCCACGGCACCAGGCCGCCCTGGGTGTCCGCGTGCTCCACCACCACGACACCGCCGGGCCGCAGCAGCCGGTGCGCGGTGCGCTCGATGCCGCGGATCAGGTCGAGGCCGTCCTCGCCGGAGAACAGGGCGAGTTCGGGATCGTAGTCGCGGGCCTCCGGCGCAACGTACTCCCATTCCGTCAACGGGATGTACGGGGGGTTGGAGATGACGAGGTCGACCTGGCCGTCGAGTTCGGGGAACGCCTCGCGCGCGTCGCCCTGGCGCAGCTCGACCCGGGACCCCTCGACGTTCTTGCGGGTCCACTTCATGGCGTCCGCGGACAGCTCCACGGCGTGCACGCGCGAGCGCGGCACCTCCTGGGCCATGGCGAGCGCGATGGCGCCCGAACCGGTGCACAGGTCGACGATCAGCGGCTCGACGACGTCCATCGCGCGGACCGCGTCTATGGCCCAGCCGACGACCGACTCGGTCTCCGGGCGCGGGACGAAGACGCCGGGGCCGACCTGGAGCTCCAGATAGCGGAAGAAGGCGCGGCCGGTGATGTGCTGGAGCGGCTCACGCGCCTCGCGGCGCGCGATCGTCTCCCAGTAGCGGGCGTCGAAGTCCGTGTCCTTGACGGAGTGCAGCTCGCCCCGCTTCACGCCGTGCACGAAGGCGGCGAGTTCCTCCGCGTCGTTGCGCGGCGAGGGTACGCCGGCGTCGGCAAGCCGCTGGGTGGCCTGGGCCACTTCCGCGAGCAGCAGGTTCACGCTGTCCTCCGGGGCGTCGTACGGGACAAGGGCGGGGCGTCAGGCGGCGGCGAGCTTCGCTGCGGAGTCCGCGTCGACGCAGGCCTGGATGACCGCGTCGAGATCACCGTCGAGCACCTGGTCCAAGTTGTACGCCTTGAAGCCGACGCGGTGGTCGGAGATGCGGTTCTCCGGGAAGTTGTACGTACGGATCTTCTCGGAGCGGTCCACGGTGCGGACCTGGCTGCGCCGGGCGTCCGCCGCCTCCTTCTCCGCCTCCTCCTGCGCCGCGGCCAGCAGCCTGGAGCGCAGGATACGCATCGCCTGCTCCTTGTTCTGCAACTGGCTCTTCTCGTTCTGGCAGGAGGCGACGACGCCGGTGGGCACGTGCGTGATGCGGACGGCGGAGTCCGTGGTGTTGACGGACTGCCCGCCGGGCCCCGATGAGCGGTAGACGTCGATCCGCAGGTCGTTCGGGTTGATCTCGACGTCGATCTCCTCGGCCTCCGGCGTCACCAGGACACCGGCGGCGGAGGTGTGGATGCGGCCCTGCGACTCGGTGGCCGGAACCCGCTGCACGCGGTGCACGCCGCCCTCGTACTTCAGGCGCGCCCAGACGCCCTGTCCTGGCTCGGTGGCGCCCTGGCCGCCCTTGGTCTTCACGGCGACCTGGACGTCCTTGTAGCCGCCGAGCTCGGACTCGGTGGCGTCGATGATCTCCGTCTTCCAGCCGACGCGCTCGGCGTAGCGCAGGTACATGCGCAGCAGGTCGCCGGCGAACAGCGCGGACTCGTCGCCGCCCGCACCGGCCTTGACCTCGAGGATGACGTCCTTGTCGTCGCTCGGGTCGCGCGGCACGAGGAGCAGCCGCAGCTTCTCGACGACCTCGTCGCGCTGCTTGTCGAGCTCCTTGACCTCGGCGGCGAAGTCGGGATCGTCCGCGGCGAACTCACGCGCGGTCTCGATGTCGTCACCCAGGCGCTTGAAGGTGCGGTACGTGGAGACGATCGGCGTCAGCTCGGCGTAGCGCTTGTTGAGCTTGCGCGCGTTGGCCTGATCCGCGTGGACCGAAGGGTCGGCGAGCTTCTTCTCCAGGTCGGCGTGCTCGCCGATCAGTTCCTCGACCGCCTCGAACATCAGGGGCTCCTGTGGTGTCTTCGTGAAGGGGCTGCGGGACGGCAAACGCCGGTCCCGGCCGCCCGGTGCGGGGCGGCCGGAGACCGGCGCAGGTGGCTCGCTACTTCTTGGCGGAGCCGGCAGCCTTGCCGAAGCGGGCCTCGAAGCGGGCCACACGGCCACCGGTGTCGAGGATCTTCTGCTTGCCCGTGTAGAACGGGTGGCACTCGGAGCAGACCTCGGCGCGGATGTTGCCGCCGGTGATCGTGCTGCGGGTGCTGAACGACGCGCCACAGGTGCAGCTGACCTGCGTCTCGACGTACTCGGGGTGAATGTCGCGCTTCAAGGTGTCTCCTAGTTTCGGGAGGGCACCGGGTCGCAGGCGCGGGATGCGGATGCGTGAACCGGGGCCGACGTACCAGTCTGCCAGGACTGGCCGCATCTGCCCAAACCGGGGTGGGACCGGAAGTATTCCCGGCCCGCCCCGGCGGGGGTCGGTCGCTGGTGCCGAGCGGGTCAGTCGCTGGTGACGACGTCGCCGACGGTGCCCTTGTCGCCCGCCGACTTGTCCGTGGCGGACTTCGGGATGGGCCTGTCCTCGCGCAGGGCGTCCCAGACCTGCCGGTCGGCCTTCTCCAGGGGCAGCACGCGGTTGACGTCGGCCGGGTCGTACTGGACGGGCAGCGTGACCATCTTCATGTCGCCGGAGCCGATGCCCTTGAGGCCGCCCGCGAAGGCGTACAGGTCCTTGACCGAGTCCAGGTCGGAGTCGGTGGTGATGGCACTGGTCGCGGAGTCGGCGAGGTCGTACAGCTTCTTCGGGTTGCCGAAGAGGTCGATGTCCTTGACCTGGTCCATGAGGGCCTTGATGAAGGCCTGCTGGAGCTGGATGCGGCCGAGGTCGCTGCCGTCCCCGACGCCGTGCCGGGTGCGGACGAGGCCGAGGGCCTGCTCGCCGGAGAGCTGATGGGTGCCGGCCTCCAGGTCGAGGTGGCTGTCCTTGTCGTGGATGGCCTTCTTGGAGGTGATTTCCACACCGCCGAGGGTGTCGATGAGCTTCTTGAAGCCCGTGAAGTCGACTTCCACGTAGTGGTCCATGCGGATGCCGGACATCTTCTCGACGGTCTTCACGGCACAGGCCGGGCCGCCCACCTCGTACGCCGTGTTGAACATCTGGCGCTGTCCGCCCCGGTCGGTGCCGCCGTCCTTGGCGGGGCACTCGGGGCGGGTGATGAGGGTGTCGCGGGGTATGGAGACCACGCTGGCCTTCTTGTGGCCCTTGTACACGTGCACGATCATCGCCGTGTCGGAGCGGGCGGCGCCCTCGTCCTTGCCGTACTTGGCGTTCTTGCCGGAGCGCGAGTCGGAGCCGAGGACGAGGATGTCCTGGGAGCCGTTGTCGACGTTCGCCGGACGGTCCGTACCGAGGGCGGCGTTGATGTCGACGCCCTTGATGTTGCCGTTGAGCTTGAAGTAGACGTAGCCGAGGCCGGTGCCCCCCAGGACGGCCACGCCCGCCGCGGTCCAGGCCGTGACGACGAGCGCCTTTCTGCGCTTGCTGCGCGGCTTGCGACGGCGGCCGCGCTTGCCGCGCTTCTGCGCGTCGGCGGCTCTGCTCTCGTCCGTCATGCGCTCCTCAGTCCTCGTCGGTCGGGTACCCCCTGCTTCAGGGTCAGGCGTGGCTTTCCGTCACCTGTCAGACGTGAAATCCGAAAGAAGGGTTGCATAGCACCCTGTGTGCGCCCCGGGTACCGACCGCTACGGAGCGTGCGGTCCTTCTCGCGCTTTCGGCCCCCCACCTGGGCTTTTATGTGCGGCAGCGCTACCGCGGGTGACCGTGAGAATCTCTTGTACGTGTGGTCAAGGTCTCCCGACCGCCGCTGCTCCGGCCCGGACGCCGCCCTGTGGCCCTGTCCTGGTCCTGGTCCCGCCCCGGTGCCCCGCCCAGCTCGTGGGCGCAAACGGAAGGGGCCGGTCCCGTCGTGTGACGGGACCGGCCCCTCGCGTTCACGCGGCAGAAGGCGCAGGCGCCAGATCAGTCGTTGCCGTTGCCCGGCGTCGGCGTGGTCTTCTGGATCTGGAGCAGGAACTCGGCGTTCGACTTCGTCTGCTTCATCTTGTCCAGGAGGAGCTCGATGGCCTGCTGCTGGTCGAGCGCGTGCAGCACCCGGCGCAGCTTCCACGTGATGGCCAGCTCGTCGCTGCCGAGCAGGATCTCTTCTTTGCGGGTGCTGGACGAGTCCACGTCCACCGCCGGGAAGATCCGCTTGTCGGAGAGCTTGCGGTCCAGCTTGAGTTCGAGGTTGCCGGTGCCCTTGAACTCCTCGAAGATCACCTCGTCCATGCGCGAGCCGGTGTCGACGAGCGCGGTGGCCATGATGGTCAGCGAGCCGCCGTCCTCGATGTTGCGCGCGGCACCGAAGAAGCGCTTCGGCGGGTAGAGGGCCGTGGAGTCGACACCACCGGACAGGATGCGCCCGGACGCCGGGGCCGCGAGGTTGTACGCACGGCCGAGACGGGTGATGGAGTCGAGCAGCACGACGACGTCGTGGCCCAGCTCCACCAGGCGCTTGGCACGCTCGATGGCGAGCTCGGCGACCGTCGTGTGGTCCTCGGCCGGACGGTCGAAGGTCGAGGAGATGACCTCGCCCTTCACCGACCGCTGCATGTCGGTGACCTCTTCCGGACGCTCGTCGACCAGGACGACCATCAGGTGGCACTCGGGGTTGTTGGTGGTGATCGCGTTGGCGATCGCCTGCATGATCATGGTCTTGCCGGTCTTCGGCGGGGCCACGATCAGACCGCGCTGGCCCTTACCGATCGGCGCGACGAGGTCGATGATGCGGGTGGTGAGCACGCCCGGGTCGGTCTCCAGGCGGAGCCGGTCCTGCGGGTAGAGGGGCGTCAGCTTGTTGAACTCCGGCCGTCCGCGCCCGGATTCGGGCGCCATGCCGTTCTGCGAGTCCAGGCGGACGAGGGCGTTGAACTTCTCGCGCCGCTCGCCGTCCTTGGGCTGGCGCACCGCGCCGGTGACGTGGTCGCCCTTGCGCAGGCCGTTCTTGCGGACCTGGGCGAGCGAGACGTACACGTCGTTCGGGCCCGGGAGGTAGCCCGACGTACGGATGAACGCGTAGTTGTCGAGGATGTCGAGGATGCCCGCGACGGGGATCAGGACGTCGTCGTCGGACACCTGCGGCTCGCCCGCGAAGTCGTCGCGGCCGCGACGGCCGCGGCGGTCGCGGTACCGGCCCCGACGGCCGCGGCGGCCACTGCCGTCGTCGTCGAAGTCGTCCTGCGGGCCGTTGTCGCGCTGCTGCCGGTCCTGGCGTTCCTGACGGTCCTGGCGGCCGCCCTGCTCCTTGCGGTTGCCGCCGCCCTGCTGGTCGTCGCCCTTGCTGCCGCGGCGGTCACGCTCGCGGTCCCGGCCGCGGCCCTGGCGGTCGCGGCGGCCCTGGCGGCCGTCGCCGCCGTCCGCGTCGCCCTTGTCGCCCCGGTCGCCCTTGGCCTCGGACTGCTCCGTCCGGGTCTCTGCGACCTTGGTGTCGCCCTGGGACCTGGCCTCGGCGGTCACGGTCTCGGGGCTGCCGGCCTCGGCGGTGACGCGGCGCCGGCCACGGCTGCCGGACTTGTCGTCGGCGGCGGCGCCGCCCTGCTCCGGCGGGGCCGAGAGCTTGGGGGCGGGCTGGCCGGGGATGTCGATCTGCTGCTGGGCGGCCTTGGGCTGCTCGGCCGGGGCCTCCTCGGCCTTGGCGGGCTTGGCGGCGGCCTTGTCCGTGCTGTCGGCGTCGGCGGCCGCGGCGCCGGTGCGCGCCCTGGAGGTGGCGCGGCGCTTCGGCTTGGCCTCGGCGTCAGCGGCGGAAGGGGCGCTCTTGGCCGGGGCGCCGCCGGTGGCCTGCGCCTCCTTGATGACCTCGATCAGCTGGCTCTTGCGCATCCGCGCGGTGCCCTTGATTCCGAGGCCCGATGCGACCTGTTGCAGTTCCGCCAGCACCATGCCCTCGAGGCCGGTGCCGCGGCGCCGCCGGGACCCGGCCGAAGCACCGGTGGCAGGCGCCGCGGAGGCGTCCGTGGCGGGCGTGTCGGCAGTCACGCCCATCAGATCGGTGGTGTCGCTCACGAAGGGTCCTTCCCTGGAGCGGACGTCGGCCTGTCTGGCTCGGCGACCGGTTGTGCTGTCCGGCGATCCTTGGTGTGTGGACCGGGCCGGGGCGGTGGTCCGCCAACGCGGCGGAAGAATTCACAGATGTGGCATTACCCGATGCCTGGCCACTGAGGTGCGGTGGTCACTCGGCTCGGTCACGCCGGTTCCGGAGCGTGCTCGGCACAGCTCAGTGCGATGCACAGAGTTGTTCTGGAGGCTCCCGGAAGGATGGATGTCCCGGACGGGGACACAAAGCACCTCGCCATGGTGAGGTCGGGTGCAGACTTGAGGTTAACACTACCGGATCCAACAAACATTCCCCCTCTCCAAATCCGGACACCGCGTGTGCCGCACCGCCCCTCAGGGCGCGAGCGGCAGCACGCTCGCTCCGGTGGCGTCGAGCGCCAGGCGGTTGGCCGCCCAGCCCTCTCCCGCCAGTCGTGCGACCTTGTCGGCCGCACTGTCCTCGGCCAGCGCGAGGACCGTGGGCCCCGCGCCGGAGATCACCGCGGGCACGCCGTCGGCGCGCAGGCGCTCCACCAGGGCGGCGCTCTCCGGCATGGCGGGGGCGCGGTACTCCTGGTGCAGACGGTCCTCGGTGGCGGGCAGCAGCAGTTCGGGGCGCCTGGTCAGGGCCTCGACGAGCAGGGCCGCCCGGCCCGCGTTGGCGGCCGCGTCCACGTGCGGGACGGTGCGCGGCAGCAGTCCGCGGGCGGTTTCGGTGAGCACGGGCTTTCCGGGTACGAAAACCACCGGAACGATGGAATCGGCGGGCTCCATCCTGATAGCGCGGGCGGCGGAGCCGTCCATCCAGGACAGCGTGAAGCCGCCGAGCAGGCAGGCGGCGACGTTGTCGGGGTGGCCCTCGATCTCGGTGGCCAGCTCCAGGAGCGCGGTGTCGTCGAGCTTGCTGTCGCCGCCTATGGTCACCGCGCGGGCGGCGATGATGCCGGCGCAGATGGCGGCGGACGAGGAGCCGAGGCCGCGGCCGTGCGGGATGCGGTTGGCGCAGACGATCTCCAGGCCGCGCGGCTGCCCGCCGAGCAGGTCGAAGGCGGTGCGCAGGGACCTCACGAGCAGATGCGACTCGTCGCGCGGCAGGGTCTCGCTGCCCTCACCGGCGATGTCGACACCGAGCCCGGAGTCGGAGACGCGGACCACCACGTCGTCGTAGAGCCCCAGCGCCAGGCCGAGGGCGTCGAAGCCCGGGCCCAGGTTTGCGCTGGTGGCGGGCACGCGCACCCTGACGGCGGCGGCGCGGAACGCGGGACCGGCCATCGCTCGATGACTCTCCTTGAGTTCTGATGTGTGGAGGGGTTGCCGCCTCGGCCGGCACTCGTCCGGCGAGGGACAGCACCCCGGGGCCGCCTCTGCGGGCGGCACCGTGGCATATGCGGCGGCATATGCGTCGGGGTGGGTTCAGCACAGCCTATCGAAGGAAGGTTCTGTGGCGACATAGGGCGCACAGGAGGCGCACGATGCGTGTCGCGAGCCCCCTGTGCCACCCCTGTACGGAGTTGCGAGGTTTGGACGTTACGCCGGGCCTGGCCTCACGCCGGGCCCGGTGCTGCGCCGACCTCTGACGCCAGGTCCGACGGTGCGCCGGACCCAGCGGTACGCCAGGTCCGACGGTACGCCGAGCCCAGCGGTACGCCGGACCCAGCGGACCCGGCCTCCCCCGAGACCCGGCCCCACCCGAGGCCCAGCCCCACCCCTAAGCCAGCCCCAACCGCTCCGCCGCGGCGGCCGCGTCGACCGGGACCGTGACCGGCTGCGGGGCGCCCGCGACGGCCCAGTCCGGGTCCTTCAGGCCGTTGCCGGTGACCGTGCAGACGATGCGCTGACCCTTGTCGACCTTGCCCTGCTCGGCGGCCTTCAGCAGGCCCGCCACCGACGCGGCGGACGCGGGCTCGACGAAGACGCCCTCCTGCGACGCCAACAGCTTGTAGGCGCGCAGGATCTCACGGTCCGTCACCTCGTCGATGAAGCCGCCCGACTCGTCGCGCGCGGCGAGCGCGTGCTGCCACGACGCGGGGTTGCCGATGCGAATCGCGGTGGCGATGGTCGAGGGGTCCTTGACGATCTCGCCGCGCACGATCGGCGCCGAGCCGGAGGCTTGGAAGCCCCACATGCGCGGGGTGCGCGTCGACACCGCGTCGGCCGCGTACTCCTTGTAGCCCTTCCAGTAGGCCGTGATGTTGCCCGCGTTGCCGACCGGCAGGACGTGGAGGTCGGGCGCGTCGCCGAGGGCGTCCACGATCTCGAAGGACGCCGTCTTCTGACCCTCGATGCGGAACGGGTTGACCGAGTTGACCAGCGCGACCGGGTAGTTCTCGGAGAGGCCGCGCGCCAGGTTCAGGCAGTCGTCGAAGTTGCCGTCCACCTGGAGGATCTTCGAGCCGTAGACGAGCGCCTGCCCCATCTTGCCGAGGGCGATCTTGCCCTGCGGGACCAGGACGGCGCAGACCATCCCGGCGCGTACGGCGTAGGCGGCGGCCGACGCCGAGGTGTTGCCGGTGGAGGCGCAGATGACGGCCTGCGCGCCCTCCTCCTTGGCCTTGGTGATCGCCATGGTCATGCCGCGGTCCTTGAAGGACCCCGTCGGGTTCGCGCCCTCGACCTTGAGGTGGACCTCGCACCCCGTGCGCTCGGAGAGCACGGCCGCGGGCACGAGCGGCGTGCCGCCCTCGCGGAGCGTGACGACCGGTGTGGTGCCGGAGACCGGGAGGCGGTCCCGGTACTCCTCGATGATTCCGCGCCACTGGTGGGTCATTGCTGCTTACTCCCCTTCAACCCGCATGATGCTGGCGACACCACGCACGGTGTCGAGTCGGCGCAACGCGTCGACGGTGCCGGTGAGGGCGGCGTCGGGCGCGCGGTGGGTGACGACGACGAGGGAGGCCTCGCCGCCCTCCCGTCGCCCTCCGCCACCGTCGGCCGAGACGCCTTCGGCGACGCTGCTCTTTCCTTTGCCCGTCTGACGGACCGTATCGATCGATACGCCGTGCTCGGCGAAGACCGTCGCGACCTGGGCGAGCACGCCCGGCTTGTCGGCCACGTCGAGGCTGATGTGGTACCGCGTGACGACCTCGCCCATGGAGCCCACGGGCAGCCGGGTGTACGCGGAGTCGCCGGGCCCGGTGGCCTCGCCGAGTTTGTTGCGGCAGACCGCGACGAGGTCGCCGAGCACCGCGGACGCGGTGGGCGCGCCGCCCGCGCCGGGGCCGTAGAACATGAGCCGACCGGCCGCCTCGGCCTCCACGAAGACCGCGTTGTACGCCTCGCGCACACTCGCGAGCGGATGGCTGAGCGGGATCATCGCGGGGTGCACGCGGGCGGTGACGGAGCCGCCGTCGGCGGCCCGCTCGCAGATGGCGAGCAGCTTGATGGTGCAGCCCATGCGCTTCGCGGACGCGAAGTCGGCGGCGGTGACCTCGGTCATGCCCTCGCGGTAGACGTCGTCGAGGCGCACCCGGGTGTGGAAGGCGATGCCGGCGAGGATCGCGGCCTTGGCGGCGGCGTCGAAGCCCTCGACGTCGGCGGTCGGGTCGGCTTCGGCGTACCCGAGGGCGGTGGCCTCGTCGAGGGCCTCCTGATAGCCGGCGCCCGTCGAGTCCATCTTGTCGAGGATGAAGTTCGTCGTGCCGTTCACGATGCCGAGCACGCGGTTCACCTTGTCGCCGGCGAGGGATTCGCGCAGCGGCCTGATCAGCGGGATCGCACCGGCGACGGCGGCCTCGTAGTACAGGTCGCGGCCGTGCTGCTCGGCCGCTGCGTGCAGGGCCTCGCCGTCCTGGGCGATGAGTGCCTTGTTCGCGGAGACCACGGACGCGCCGTGCTCGAACGCGGTGGTGATCAGGGCCCTCGCGGGCTCGATGCCGCCGATGACCTCGACGACCACGTCGATGTCCCCGCGCTTGACGAGCGCGGTCGCGTCCGTCGTCACCAGGGTGGGGTCGATGCCCGCTCGCACCTTGGAGGGGCGGCGGACGGCGACCCCGGCGAGCTCCACCGGGGCGCCGATCCTGGCCGCGAGGTCTTCGGCGTGCGTCGTCATGATGCGCGCCACCTCTGAGCCGACGACCCCACAGCCCAGCAGCGCCACCTTCAGCGGACGCGTACGCATCATCCGACCTCGTTTCCTTCTCCAAGTACGGTGGGTCCAGTCTCACCCACCCAAACAGTGTTTCTGACCATAGTCCGGATCGTGAGACATCCGTTCCACGAACCGAGTATCACCTGTACCGCTCACGGACCGGGGGCAACCCGCGTGCGCCGGGCCGCCGTCACCCGACGTCGAGACGCAACAGGTCCTCCTCCGTCTCGCGGCGCACGATGACGCGGCCCGCGCCCTCCCGCACCGCCACCACCGGCGGACGCAGCGCGTGGTTGTAGTTGCTGGCCATCGAGCGGCAGTAGGCGCCGGTCGCGGGCACGGCGATGAGGTCGCCGACCGCGAGGTCGGCGGGCAGGAAGGCGTCGCGCACGACGATGTCGCCGCTCTCACAGTGCTTGCCCACGACGCGGACGAGCATCGGCTCGGCGTCGGAGGAGCGCGAGACCAGGGCGACGCTGTACTCGGCGTCGTAGAGCGCCGTACGGATGTTGTCGGACATGCCGCCGTCCACCGAGACGTACGTACGCAGCCCTTCGAGGGGCTTGATGGTCCCCACCTCGTACAGCGTGAAGGCGGTCGGGCCGACGATGGCGCGGCCCGGCTCGACGGAGATGCGCGGCACGGCGAGTCCGGCCGCGGCGCACTCGCGGGTGACGATGTCGTGCAGCCCCTGCGCGATCTCGTGCGGTTCCCGCGGGTCGTCGGCCGAGGTGTACGCGATGCCGAGGCCGCCGCCGAGGTCGATCTCGGGGAGTTCGACGCCGTGCTCGTCGCGGATCTCGGCGAGGAGCGACACCACGCGGCGGGCGGCGACCTCGAAGCCCGCCGTGTCGAAGATCTGCGAGCCGATGTGGCTGTGGATGCCGACGAGTTCGAGGCCGTCGAGCTTCAGCGCCCGCCGCACGGCCTCGGCGGCCTCTCCCCCGGCGAGCGCGATGCCGAACTTCTGGTCCTCGTGCGCGGTGGCGATGAACTCGTGCGTGTGCGCCTCGACGCCGACCGTCACCCGGATCTGTACGCGCTGACGCGTGCCGAGCCGGTCGGCGATGTGGGCGACCCGCACGATCTCCTGGAAGGAGTCGAGCACGATGTGGCCGACGCCCGCGGCCACCGCGCGCTCGATCTCCTCCGGCGTCTTGTTGTTGCCGTGGAACGCGATCCGCTCGGCGGGCATGCCCGCGTCCAGGGCGGTCGTCAGCTCGCCGCCCGAGCACACGTCGAGGTTGAGGCCCTCCTCGTGCAGCCAGCGCACGAGGACCCGGGACAGGAAGGCCTTGCCCGCGTAGAAGACGTCGGCGTCCGCGCCGAAGGCGTCGCGCCATGCCCGGCAGCGGGCCCGGAAGTCCTCCTCGTCCAGGAAGTAGGCGGGCGTGCCGAACTCCTCGGCGAGGCGGGTCACTTCGACGCCGCCGACGGTGACCTCGCCGCCGGGCGCCCGGGTGACGGTCCGGGACCAGACCTTGGGGTCGAGGGCGTTGAGGTCGCTGGGCGGTGCGGAGTAGTGGCCTTCGGGGAGAACGTCCCCGTGCCGGGGTCCTGCGGGGTGGGCGGAACGGCTCATGGCTCTTTCGACTCTTCTCGTGTCACAAGTGTTCGGGCGCGCTGATGCCGAGCAGGGACAGGCCGCCTGCGAGCACCGTCCCGGCGGCTTCGGCGAGCGCGAGCCGGGCGCGGTGGGCGGCCGAGGGTTTCTCGTCGCCGAGGGGCAGCACGGTGTGCGCCTGCGCGAGGAAGGCGTCGGCGGTCCGGACGAGGTGCCGGGTCAGGCGGTCCGGGGCGTGCCGGTGGGCGGCGGTGGCGAGGACGGTGGGGTGGTCGCCCAGGGCGGAGAGGAGGGGGTGTGCGGTGTCTTCTCGTACGGGGGTGCCTTGGGCTGGCGTGCCGCCTTGGGCGGGGGCGCCTTGGGCGAGGGTGCCTACCGGGCCGGGGGTCGCGGTGAAGCCCAGGTCCGCCGCGTTGCGGGTGAGGGCGCGGGTGCGGGCGTGGGCGTAGCGGACGCGGAACAGGGGGTTCGACTCGCGCTGGGCGAGGTGTTCGTCGCCGGTGCGGGGGCGGTCGTGCGGCGCGGGGTGCAGCAGGGCCCAGCGGGCGGCGTCGCGGCCGAGGGCGAGGGGGTCGGGGGTGCGGGGCGCCGGGACCGGGCGCAGCGTGGTCGGCGGGACCGGGGGCTCGCCGTGTCCGTCGACGCGCACCCCGAGGACGTCCTGCCAGGCATCGGCGGGGGCGGCGGCGCAGGTGACGCGGACGAGGACGCCCTGGGAGCGGAGCAGGCGGCGGGTGGCGTCGGCGACGACGAGGGCGCGCAGCTCGTGGGGGGTGTGCAGTTGGGCGAGGGCGCCGGTGTCGGGACTGACGTGGCCGTAGCGCTCGCCGCTGTCCAGGATGCGCTGTACGAGGCCGGCGCCGCCGTCGTCGTCGAGGGTGACGCTGAGGAACCCGGGCCCGGTGACGTCGGCGCGGGCGATGCCGGGTTCGGCGGTGAGGCGGGCGGCGAGGAGCTCGGCGATGCGGAGGGGGGGTGCGCCTGCGTCGCGGGCGATGCGGAGGGCGAGGTTCGTGGCGTAGTCGCCGGTGCCGCCAGGGCGGGGGCGCTCGATGTGGGCGCGGTCCGGGACGGGGGCCGTGAGCTCTCCGGCGTCCACTGCGCGGCGCAGGGCGCGCAGTGCGGTGCGGGAGAGCTCTTCGGGGGTCACGGGACAAGGGTAGGGGAGGGTGGGGGTGCCGTGCCCCGGGGTTTCTGACCTGGGGTTCCGTGAGCTGTGCCGCGTGGGTGTGTGTGCGGGTGCGGGTGTGTACGGGTGTGGGTGTGTACGGGTGCGGGTGTGTGCGGGTGCGGGTGTGTACAGGTGTGGGTGTGCGTGCGGCCGGGCCAGGGCTTGGGGGGCCTAGGGATGGCCCGGGACGGTGGAGGGGTCGGGGGCGCGGTCGAGGGGGCCGGTGCCGCGCTCGACCAGGTGCCGCACGATCCCGAGCAGCTCCGCGGGCTCGAACGGCTTCGCCAGGAAGGCGTCCACCCCCACCTCGCTGCCGGCCTCCACCTCGTACTGCGTACAAGCGCTGACGACGACGAGTGGCACGTCCCGCGTACGCGGATCGGAGCGCAGCCGGGCCGCCGTACGCAGCCCGTCGAGCCGCGGCATCACGACGTCGAGCGTCACGACGTCGGGCCGCACCTCATGGATGACATCCAGACACTCGGCACCATCGGCCGCGGTCACGACCTCGAAGCCCTCCAGCTCGAGATTGACCCTGATCAGTTGCCGGATGACCTTGTTGTCGTCCACAACAAGCACACGGCCGGACGCGCCTGGCACAACTCGAGAGTAGGTCGAGAGCCGCCATCGCGTCCGGGTTTTGCCTACTTCTGCCACTTGCGGGGGAGCTGCAACACGCCACCCGGCCGGAACGCGCTGGGCCTGCGCTCGGTGTATCCGCAGGACAGCGCCGTGGCCGCGGGGGTGGGTTGCGGCGGTGCTTGGGCCCCCGGGGGGAGGGGCGCCACCGGGAGTTGCTGTCGGCCATGGGGCGGCGGCTTCCGGGGGGGGCGCTTCCCGGGGGCGGGGGTGGTCGCCTTCCGGGGGGCGGTCGCCTCCTGGGGCGGGGGCGGTCACCTCCCGATGACAGTCACCTCCCGGGGGTCATTCGCCTCCTGGCGTGAGGTGCGCGCGCTCCCCCTGCGCGCCGAACAGGGCGAGCAGCTCCGCGGGGCGGGTGTCGGCGCTGCCGATCCAGTGCGGGATGCGGGTGTCGAACTCCGCGGCCTCGCCGACACCGAGCCGGAACTCCTGCTCACCGAGCACGAATCTGACGTTCCCGTCGAGGACGTAGAACCACTCGTACCCCTCGTGGGTCTGGAGCTTCATCGTGGGTGCGCGGCCCGCGGGCGGATGGATCACCTTGTACGCCTGGATGCCACCGGCCCGCTTGGTCAGCGGCACCAGGACGAGACCGGATCGCCGTACCGGTCGCAGATGGACCCGCGGATCGCCGGTGGGCGGCGCGGCGACCAGATCGTCGAGGGGTACGCCGTGCGCGCGGGCCAGCGGAAGGAGTTGCTCCAGCGTGGGGCGGAGCTTGCCGGTCTCCAGGCGGGAGAGGGTGCTTGCCGTGAGGCCGGTCTCGGCGGCGAGCGCCGCGAGGGTGGCGCCGCGCGCCCGGCGCAGGGCGCGGAGGCGGGGTCCTACACCGGTGAGTACGTCTTCGGTCGCGCCTGCCGCGGGGGTGTCCATGACCATGCTCCCCGATGATGCGGATCCGCAAGTTTTCTTGCAAGGGAGGAAGGGGGGTGTCGATGCTGGCGGGACCGGCACGTCTCCGAACTCCGAACTCGGGACTTGATGAAGGGCGGCACGTATGGGCACCGCAGGCACCTCAGACACCCCAGGAACCGTCGCATACACCTCAGGCACCTCAGGCACCTCAGGCACCTCAGGCACCTCAGGCACCTCAGGCACCTCAGGCACCTCAAAAACCTCATACACCTCGGAAACCGCAGGCACCTCAGGAACCCCAGGTACCGAGGACGCCGCCCGGTTCTGGGAGCGCCACTACAGCACCGGCGCTCGGCGGGCCTGGGGCGCACGCGTCAATCCGCTGCTCGCCGAGACGGCCGCGGCGCTGCGCCCCGGTACGGCCCTGGACCTGGGCTGCGGCGCGGGCGGTGACACCATCTGGCTGGCGCAGCAGGGTTGGCGCGTGACGGCGGTGGACATCTCGACCACGGCCGTCACGCAGATCCAGGCCCGCGCCCTTGAACTCGGCGTCGCGGACCGGGTCCTCACCGAGCAGCACGACCTGGCCGAGAGCTTCCCGGCCGACCGGTACGACCTCGTCTCGGCGCAGTACTTCCACACCCCGTTCCCGCTGGCCCGCACCCGCGTCCTGCGCACCGCCGCACACGCCCTGCGCCCCGGCGGCCTCCTCTTGATCGTCGACCACGGCTCCACCGCGCCCTGGTCCTGGAACCAGGACCCCGACATCCACTACCCGACGCCGACCGAGGTCGCCGCCGATCTGGAACTCGACCCCGCACGCTGGACGGTCCTGCGGGCAGACATGCCGCGCCGCAGAGCCACGGGACCTGCCGGAGAGACCGCGACCGTGGTGGACAACGTCCTGTTGATCCAACGAACAACGGCACCCAACTGACCACAGAGCAGAGCCGGGCAGAGCCGGGCAAGCCCCACAGCGACGGAGCGACTCCATGCCCAAGACCAAGACCCACACCCCGAAGGAATCCGGGACCGAGAAGGCGATTCTGCGGGACACCCTCGACCGGCTGCGGAACTCGATCGCGGCCAACGTCACGGGCGTACCGGAACCGGATGTCCGAACGGCGGGAGTACCTTCGGGCACCAACCGACCCTGACCCACATGATCGAGGAAACGGCCCGCCACGCGGGCCACGCCGACATCCTCCGCGAACGGATCGACGGCTCCACGAGCCACTGACCCCGCGCCAGGAGCCGAACACCCCAAACGCAAAGACCCCGTCCGCAGCGAACTCGCTGGCGGCGGGGTCTTCGGGCACTTCGAATCGAAGTGCCCCCGGCAGGATTCGAACCTGCGCACACGGCTCCGGAGGGCGATTGCTTCCCGGTCGTTCGTGCAGGTCACAGAGGCAGAGCGACCTGCAGCGATTGATCCTCGTCCACTCGTCGTCCACGTCGGCGGACTCCAAAGCACCCGAGGGCACCCGAGCTACGGGCGCGGCACCGGTCCCGCCTCCTACGTCCTAGCTGGGGTTCGGCTAGGCATGAGCCGCTTGGACATCAGGCAGCAACCGGCGTGAGAACGGTCCCCCGGATCCGGGAGTGGTGGCTCCGCTCGCTAGCGCCACTGTAGCGATCAAGGTCCCTCTGAGGTTGCGATACGTTAGGGTGGCGCGGTGAACCATGAGCTTCCTGTGATCAGCTTGTTCTCCGGGGCTGGCGGCCTCGACTGCGCGATCGAGAGCTGTGCTGAGCCACCGCTGATCCAGGACGGCTCTGGCTCTCCGCTCCGTGTCGCGGTTGCCACTGACTATGAGCAGACGGCTTTGGACACGCTGTCAGCCAACTTCCCGCACACAAAGACGCTCTGCGGTGACATCCAAAGGATCCCAACTGCCGAGTTGCTGGAGGCCGGCGGACTGAAGCCCGGCGATCCTACCTTGGTCATCGGTGGTCCTCCCTGCACACCCTTCAGCAAGTCCGGCTTCTGGATCGAAGAGAAGCGCAACAGCGCCGACCCCAATGCCTCTCTCCTCGATGAGTACGTCCGCGTGGTCCGTGAGAGCAAGCCCGAAGCCTTCATCCTGGAGAATGTGCAGGGTTTGACATACAAGACGCATAAAGCTCAGTTTGACCGGCTAATTGCGGGTCTTAAGGATGCGGGCTACAAGCCGACCTTCCGTGTGCTCCTTGCGGCCGAGTACGGAGTTCCGCAACTTCGTAGGCGGGTATTCGTCGTGGGTCGCCGTGACGGTAAGGCTTTCCACTTCCCGGAGACCACCCATTCCGGAGAGTCGGAGCGGGATCGGGTGATTGATAAAACGAAGCTCCCGTTCGTGAGTCTCCGCCAGGCGCTTGCTGGGCTGCCAGAAGTCTCCGAACACGGAGAGATTGTCGAGGGGACTTACGCAGAACTTGCTGCAGAGGTCCCGCCAGGGCAGAACTACCTTTGGCACACTGATCGATATGACGGTCGTAACGAGTTCAAGTGGCGTAGTCGCTATTGGACTTTCCTTCTGAAAGCAGATCCAGATCGTCCTTCTACAACGTTGCAGGCTCAGCCGGGTCCATGGGTCGGACCATTTCATTGGGAGACAGTTACCAATGCGAATGGGGAAGCGCGGGCTCGTAGGTTTCGTGTTGCTGAGATGAAGCGAATCATGACTTTCCCCGATGGGTTCGCTTTTACCGGGGGGAAGAGGGAAGTGCAACGACAGATTGGGAATGCGGTTCCAGTGGAGCTGGGGAAGGTCGTCGCCCGAGCGCTGATGGAACAGCTCGGATACCTTGACTCTACCGGCGCTGGCATTCGTGGTCATGTTCCCGAACAGCTTGAGCTGATCTAGAGTAATAAGGGGGGGGCAGTGGGAGTAACAATTCAAAAAACTGAGGCCGAGAACGTTCTTCGGGCTGCTTACGAATCTGCCAGCATGGGAGGCGATTTTCCCGAGGAATGGACACTTCTAGCAAAGACGCTTCGCGAAGACGATGCGCCGAAAACTTACACGGCTGCTTTGGTAACCGAACTGCTGGCGCGATCCTGTGATGAACAGATTGATCCGCAGTCTATAAAAATGAAATATGGGGATCGCTGTTTTTCCTTGCGTAGCCTCTGTCATGGCGTCGTGGTTCCACTGTCAAGCGCACTGGGATTTGACCTTGGTGCAACTGGACCGGAGCCGATAAATAATCAGCCCTTTTTCCGATACCAGCACTTTTCGGAGATCGACGCTGTCTTGGGTAAGGCGCGACCTTACCTTGAGCGTTTGAGGAGTGCGCTCGCCAAGGTTGACGAAGAGGACTATTCTACGGCTGAGGCATTTGCTGCGCTTGCTGCGGTATTGACGGTGTGCATTGCTGTGGCAGAAAAAAGACGCCGGGTCACGGTGGGCGGCGCAATCGTCGAGGCGAGCCTCATTTCTGCCACGCAAGATTTTGTCACGAGTGGTAGCGACGTCCCGCGCAAACTTCAGGCGTGTGTTGCAGCTGGCCTTGATATGGCTTACGGCGAAGTTATCTCTCGCAGGGTCAACGATCCGTCTCGGGACCTTCCTGGGGACGTTCAGGTGATCTCAAATGGTGAGCCGTTGCTCACTGTTGAAGTACGTGGGAAAAAAGTTACGGTCGAAGCGCTTGATCAATTCGTAGGTAAGGCAGCATATGCTGGCTTCAGGCGAGTCGCGCTTATGGTAGATGCCGTGGCACACGCGTCACTCGTAATGACGGATGAATCGATACTGGAGCTTGAGCGGAAGTACGCGTGCCTTGTTAAGGTGAACGAAAATGTATCAAGCTTCCTGCGTGACGTGTTTATTTGGTCTGCTCGTGACACTCACTCGATCCTCTCGTCCTTTCCTGAAGCCTTGTATCGGCGAATGGTAGAGATCGAGGTGCGGGACGCCGAGATTGAGCGGTGGGTCAGGCAGTTCCCCGAAGACAGGTGAATGAGTGCCAGCAGCAGTACCCGAGTGGCAAGCGGCCGGCGGTGCACTGTGTGCACTGGCCGCTGCGCCTCTCACGTGTCCTGCCTTGACAGCACGCTACGTACTGGAGTTGCGCACACCGCTGGCTACGGCAGGGGGCCTGTTGGCTGGCCTGCACGCGGGCATGACGCGCGCAGCGCGTGCGGCCGCTCGCAGACACTGAATGGCATGGGCTCAGAGGTTTACATGCATGGGATGCCTGCGCTAGATTTTGCGACGGAGCCGGATCTTTCCGGCCACCGAAGTATCCGGCTTCGGTGCCGATTGGTGTAATGGTGTGCGAACGTGAGCCGGTCACTTCGCACAGGAACACACTCACCCGGTGAGAATTCCTCGGTTCGATTCCGAGGTCGGCAGAGTTTATCATTCCTGGTAGATTCTGCCGACTTCGGATATCAGATGGTGAGGGGTGTTCTTGGAGCGCGAGAAGCGTCATAGGGCGCACGTGCGCAACTTTGAGGCTCTCGAAACGTCTTTCGAGGTAGCCAGCAGGTCCTGTAAGGAATCCATTCGCCACGGCAATGAGCACGAGATCGTTGCGCTAACCAGGACCTGCGCGCTGCTCCTTGGCGCCACGCTTGAAGATCGCCTAATGACGATCATCAGCTCGCCTCACTTTCCGGAATCCTCTGAGCTGCGCGTAATGGATGAACGAACCGTTCTTGACATGTGGAACCAGGTTCTCGTCGAGGCCTTTTCTGTTCGGTATGCAGTGCCTCGTTCGAAAGTTCCATCCTCTCTCCCTTATACCAGCGCAGCTTATTTTGCAGGAATGAAGTCTGTTCTTGATGACTGGATGGAACCGTTGATCAACACCAGGAACTCTCTGGCTCATGGTCAGTGGATCGTAGCCTTCAATGAGCAGCGTAATAGCGTAAATCAGGATCGAACTAAGAGGCTGAACGCGCTTACTCTCTGGCATCTTCGCCTGCAAAAGAATATGTTGAAGCATCTGGAGCGGCTCATCTTCGACCTTACTGCCACGCAGCACGCCTTCGAGCGTGATTTCGACAGGCATTGGGCTAACTTGAAGGCCGCGCAAAGTAGAATTTCAGCAGATAAGTCAAACGAGTGGGAACTCCTTCTCCAGCGTCGCCATCTGAGAGGTAGGGGGCACATGAGGCGGAACTATCGACAGCTTATTGATGCTGGGCTTATTTAGCCGGTCAGGCTGCGATCTAGGTCGGCGGAGCGGCTTTGGGCTGGAGCTGCTTTGGGGCGAGTGATCATGGCCCCGTAAGCTGATGGCGAGTCGGGCAGTCTGTGGACCTGCCCGTTAAGCACGACGTTGGGGCCATGATCTTAGAGGCTCGCCCCAAAGTGGCTGCCTAAAGCCGTGGAGCCGACCGTCCCAGCCACGACGGGGCTCGAACCTCAGCATCACCCCCCCCCACGCCAGCCCCGGCCTGGTCTTCGCCCCTTTGTGGGCGCGGGCGGGCGACGGCGCGCGGCCCCGGTGACGAAGGCAAGGAGGGGCGGCGCGGCGGCGACCGGCCGGCGCCGCCGCGCTGTGCGCGGCACCTCCGATCTCCGATCGGACTGCTTGCAGTTCCAGGAGGCCGGGCGCGCGAGCGAGCGCAGCGAGCCTTGATGATGTAGGGAAACTCTTACCGCGCCATGCCTGAGCGGCTGGTCCCAGGGTGTCGGCAACGCGCTGATCTGGGCTACCGTGCGGTCTATGCCCTCTGGACTGGACACGCCTCACGGCGCGGCTGAACTGGCTGAGTCGCTCTTGCCTCCGCTCGGGAACCGCTGGCTGCACACTCAGGCGGTGGCGGCCAGGGCAAGCGAAGCATCCGCGGCTGTGCCCGAAGAGGACCGTGATCTGCTCGTCGCCGCTGCCTGGCTGCATGACATCGGCTACGCCCCGGAACTGCGGGACACAGGATTCCACCCGCTCGATGGCGCTCGTCACCTGGAAGCGATCGGGGCGCCCTCACGGCTCGTCCGCCTCGTCGCCCACCACTCCGGGGCCGTGTACGAGGCTGAGCAACGCGGCCTGTCTGTTGAGCTTGACGCGTATGAGCGGGAGGACTCTGCCGTCCTCGACGCGCTGATCTACGCCGACATGACGACCGGGCCGGCCGGACAGTCCTTCGACTTCGATCACCGTATTGACGAGATTTTGGTGCGGTACGAGCCGGGCAGTGAGGTGCACAACGCGATCAGCAAGGCGCGTCCGTACCTCGGGGCTGCCGTTGAGCGGACGCGCTCTCGCCTCGCAGGTCAGCCGACGTAGGGGGCGGGGCTGTCGGTCAGCCCGTGGTCGATCCGCATCCGCATCGACGGGTGGATGTTCAGGCCGTCCAGTCGGCTGGGATGGACGAACGCCACTTCCTTGCTCTCGCTGCTCGTGCGCAGCTCGCCGCCCACGATGCGGGCGCGGAAGCAGATCGAGAACTGTTGGCGAACCTCGCCATCGTCGTACGCCATGACGTGCGCCGGGTTGGTGTAGATGCCGACCATTCCAGTCACCTGGACGTCGAACCCGGTCTCTTCCTTGGTCTCGCGCACGGCGGCATCGGGTGCGGACTCGCCGACGTCGACGCCACCGCCGGGGAGTGCCCACAGGTTGTTGTCCGTCTTGTGGATCAGCAAGACTTCGCCGGCATCGTTGAGCGCCACAGCGGTGACGGACGGAACGATGCTGTTCGCCTTCGGGGCGTTCGGATCGTTGAAGTAGTCGACTCGGGCCATGTCCCAAGCCTTGCACGCTCCGTCAGGTGGTCGCGTGTCCTGGTTGCCTACTCGTGCCGGCCGCGCTCCCATGCGTAGTCGAAACTCCGCATGTAGTGCCGGAAGGTTCGGGCGCCCGGGATGTAGCGGAAGTGCAGCACCGGGTTCTGTCCCGCGGGCGCTCCGAGTACGTGCGGGTTCACCAACACGTCGTCGTCGAAACGGTAGATCGAGTTGTAGAGGATCGTGTCGTGCAGCCGGACGTCGACGCCCGGCGTCGTCAGTGCCGGTTCGAGGTATCGCCGGGTGATCCTGGCGCGGGCGGCCAGATCGCCACCGATGCCTTCCTCCTCGCCGCGCTGGCGAACCATCTCTGAGTCCGGGTCACCGAGCAGGATGCGAACCTGCCCGCCGGCCTTCGCCTTCTCCGCCAACTGGTCCGGCAGGTCCGGGTGGCTGTCGAAGAGGAACAGCCCTGCGTACACGAGGATATCCACGTGGTCCCGCGCCTTCTCGATCAGCGATGACCACAGCGTCGTCGGCACAGCCCCGCGGTGCGGGTAGTACGTGATCAGCTCGGAAGTGCTCGCTGACTCGGCTTGCTTCTGCACGGCGGGCCAGATGTAGACCTCATCGACGCCGAGGAAGCTTGCGGCCTTCCAGCGGTGTCCCCGGTGCGGCGTGCGGTCCGTCGTGATCCACCGTTCCACGCTCTTGGGGTCCACCCCGACGTGCTGTGCCACGGACTGGATCGTCTCGCCCTTCGCTGAAATCGCCGCGCGCAGACGCTCGTTCGCCATGACGTGTCCTTCCATGGACGCCGTAGGGACGTTTTGACGATACCTCAGACGTCCCCAAACGTCCATACGGACCGTGATGCGTCCACTACCTCTCGCGGTCTCCTGATCTCACCGCCGGATGGCGGTTCAACTCCCGTGAGATCAGGAGAACAGACGATGCGTCAGATTCCCGTCGACACCTCCACCGCCACCGTGATGGTGGCCCAGTCCCCCCAGCCGAAGGTGAAGGACCGCCGTACCGGCGAACGGGCGATGGACGCCGAGACCGGCGCCGCGCTGTCGACCGTGGACGTCATGTTCGCGGCCAACGGCGAGGTGGAGATCCTGTCCGTGACCGTCCCCGAGACCGGCATCTCCGGTGACCTGATGATGGGCACCCCGGTCGCGCTGACGGGGCTCATCGCCCGGCCGTGGGAGAACGAGTTCAACGGCCAGAAGCGCCACGGCATCGCCTTCCGCGCGGTCGCCGTGACCTCCCTCGCCGTCGGCGCCTCGCCCTCGAAGGCGGCCTGAGCCATGACGTGGCTGACCATCGCCCTGGCGCTGGTCGTCGCCGCTGCGGGTCTCCTGCGGTGGCGGCGCCCCGCCTGGTACTGGATGACCTTCGGCGTCACCCTCGCCGCCCTGCGGGTCCTGGTCCGCTACGGCTCGGTCATGGACGCCTGCGGCCTCACGGTCCCGGCACCGCGCTGGCGCCTGACCCTGGCCCGGATGACCAACCGGCCGATCCCCGGGCCTCGTGCCCCGCGCATCCTGCGGCTGCGGGTGACCCGTACCGGCCTGGTCCTGCGACTCAAGCTCCGGCCCGGTCAGGACGCCTTCGACGTGGCCGCCTCGTGCGACCGACTGCGGCACTCCTTCGCCCTCTACGGTGTCACCTCCCGTGAGCTGCGCTCGGGTGTCGTCGAGCTGCGGATGACCGGCTACGACGTGCTCAAGCGGGTGCAGATGCCGGCCCGTGCCGAAACCCGGCCGATGCGGGTCCCGGTTGCCCTGCGCGAGGACGGAGCCGTGCACTTCCGCGACTACCGCACCGTGCCTCACGGGCTCACCCTCGGGGCCACGGAGTCCGGCAAGTCCGTCTATCAACGCACCCTCGTGGCCGCGCTCGCGCCGCAACGGGTCGCCCTGGTCGGCATCGACTGCAAGCAGGGTGTAGAGCTGTTCCCGCTGGCCCGCCGGTTCTCCGCGCTCGCGGACAACCCCGACACCGCCGCCGAACTCCTCGCCGCCCTCGTGTCGCACATGCAGGACGTGTATCAGCTCATCCGGGCTCACCAGCGGATCACCGCTGACGTGCCGGATGCCGAGATCGCCGCCGACATCTGGGACCTGCCTGAGGACCTGCGTCCGGTGCCGATCGTGGTCCTGGTCGACGAGGTCGCCGAACTCGCCCTCTTCGCCACCAAGGACGACGAGAAGCGCCGCGACCGGATCATCACCGCACTCGCCCGGCTCGCTCAGCTTGGCCGTGCCGCCGGCGTCTACCTGGAGATCTGCGGGCAGCGCTTCGGCTCCGAACTCGGCAAGGGCATCACGATGCTCCGCGCCCAGCTCACCGGCCGCACCGCGCACCGCGTCAACGACGAATCCTCGGCGAACATGGCCTTCGGCGACATCGCCCCGGACGCCGTACTGGCCGCGATCCAAATCCCCACCGACACCCCCGGCGTCGCCGTCACCGGTGACTCGTCCGGCGGCTGGGCCCGCATCCGCGCCCCGCATACCTCGCTGCGCCAAGCCGTGAACGTCTGCAACCGGCACGCCGACCTGACCCCGGACCTGCCCGCCCTCGCGCCGTTCCGGCCCGCCCTCGGCACCCTCGCCCCGGTCCCGGCCCCGGCCGTCGAGTCGGCCCCGGCCGCCGCCTGACCCGCTCGGGAGGTTCCTCATGGCTACCGCGAAGAAGCCCACCACCCGCCGCAAGACCACGCCCGCCAAGCCTGAACCGGCGACCTGCCCCGACTGCGACGGCAAGGGCGAGATCCGCGAAACCGTCCACGTCGGCGCCCGCAAGGGCCGCGCCACCGACGACCACCAGACCGCCCTCTGCCTCACCTGCTGGGGCACCGGCCAAACCCCCGACTGACCAGGGAGGAGGACACCATGCCCCGCGCCGCCCTTCGTGTAGATGCCGTCCTGGTGCAAGCCGTCATCGCCGGTGCCTTGTCCTTCGCCCACCTGCACGACCTGGCCGCCGCCGCCGGGCAGGACGGCTGGAAAGCCTGGGCCTACCCGGTCTCCGTCGACCTGCTCCTGGTCGCCGCCTGGCGCCGCCTGCGCGCGAATGGTCCGTCCCGGCTGGCCTGGTGCTGGTTCCTGATCGCTCTGATCGCCTCGCTCGGCGCCAACGTCGCCACCGCCGGCCTGCTCGACCTGAGCAACGTCCCGGCCTGGCTGCGCATCCTCGTCGCCGCCTGGCCCGCCCTGGCGTTCATGGGTGGCACCCTCCTCGTCCACTCACCCGCGGAACGCTCCTCGACCTCGACGGCACCCGCCGTCCCGGAACCGGAGCCCGCGCCAGACGTGGAGTCCGCTCGGGGTCCCGCTGCCGACCCGGCCCCGGCCCCGGCTCCGGTCGACTCCGCCGACGACGCCCCGGCTCTCCCGCCCGCCGACCCGGCCCCGGCACCGCCGCCGGCCGTTCCGGTCCCGGCCGCGCTGGTCAACCACGCCCGCAAGGTCGCCGCCGACCACGAACACCGCACCGGCGCCCGGATCGACACCGACACCCTTCGCGCCCGTCTCGGCGTCCCGCCACACCTGGCCGACGCCATCGCCGCCCAACTCTCCTGAGAGGAGATCACCGTTATGCCTGCCCGTGACTTCTTCCACTCCGTGATGCGGATCGGACCGGTGCAGATCGGCACCCACCGCGACCGCCACGGCCAGACCAAGCACGCCGCCGTGTGCAGCAACGACGGCTGTGGCTGGTCCGCCGACTACACCAGCCAGTCCGCCGCCCAGCTCGCCGCCCGCACCCACCGCTGCAAGGTCCGCTAGGAGGCCCTGATGGACGTCCCGCTCTGGTTCGCCCTGCTGGTCGTCGGAGTCCTCGGCGTCAAGCTCATCCGCCCGCCCTGGTGGCTCATCGGCGTGCTCCTGCTCGGAGGGTTCCTCCTTGCCGACAGCGTCCTCGCCCCGGTCATCGACACCGCCCTCAAGTAACCCACGGAAGGAGGAACGTTCATGTTCCGGCCCAAGCTCCCGACCATGCCCCAGCCCACCGGCATCGTCACCCCGCCCGCCGTCATCGAACCGACCACGATCACCCCCGGCACCCCGACCACGCCGCCGGCCCCGGCCGCCCCGGTTCCGGCCTCGACCCGGCCCACGATCCAACTCACGCCCGGTACCGCGCTCGCCCTCGTCGGCGGCGGCACCGCCGTCGTCCTGGTCGTCGGCGCCGTGCTGGTCTCCATGCTCCTGGCAGTCGCCATCACCGGCGCCTCGGTCGCCGTCTGCGCCGTCGTCCTGCGCTCCCTGCTCGCCTCCGACACCCGGCGCCGCTAACGGCCCCCGGGGCGGCTCTCTCGCCAAAGAACCGCCGCCCCGGGCGCCTTCCCACCTTCCAGACCCAACGGACCCGAAAGGCACCCTCATGATGCCCCAGCACGCCCCGACCGCGCGCATCTGCCGCGACTGCGACGGCTTCCCGACGGTCGCCATCACCACCGGCACCCGCCACACCGACGGAACCCGCGCCACCCTCCGCGTCACCTGCTCGACCTGCAAGGGCACCGGCCACACCACCCCGGCCGCCGCGCTGACCCGGACGGCCGGTGCCCGATGACCGCCACCGGCCGCATCCTCGACCTCTTCGCCGGCCCCGGCGGCTGGTCCGAGGGACTGCGCACCCTCGGCCTGCGAGACATCGGCATCGAGATCGACCCGGCCGTGTGCGCCACCCGCGCGGCTGCCGGACACACCACGATCCGCGCCGACGTTGCCGCCTACCCCACCGCGCCTCTGCGCGGGAAGGTCTCGGGGCTCATCGCCTCCCCGCCGTGCCAGACCTTCAGCGCCGCCGGCCTGCGCGCGGGCAACACCGACCTGCCCCTGTGCCACCAGGTCCTGGATGACCTCACCCGCGGGCACGACACCCGCACCACCGCACGGGCCGCCTGCACCGACCCTCGGTCGCTGCTCGTCGTCGAACCACTGCGCTATGCCCTCGACCTGCGGCCGGACTGGATCGCCCTGGAGGAAGTCCCCGCGGTCCTGCCCCTGTTCGAGCACACCGCTTGGTCCCTCACGGCCGCCGGCTACTCGACCTGGACCGGCGTCCTCAACGCCGCCGACTTCGGCCTCGCTCAGACTCGGCGCCGGGCCTTCCTTATCGCGTCGCGTACGCGTTCGGCGCTACCTCCGGAGCCCACCTACGCCGACGGCGGAACCGCCGCTGACCTCTTCGGCGACGGCCTGCCCATCTGGCGCACGATGGGTGACGTCCTGGGCTGCCCGCCCGGAGAGGTCATCACGCGCGGCAACCACACCACCGGCGGAAGCCGCTTCCCCACCACCGGCCCCTCCTGGGCGCTGACCGGCCGGGCTCGGTCCTGGATGCTCCGCGTCGGCAACCGCCCCTCCGCCACCCGCCGGCGCCTCGACCAGCCCGCACCCACGCTGCTGTTCGCCAAGGCCCTCAATGACGTCTCTTGGATCGACGCGGACGGGCATCCGGTCCGCCGCCTGACCGTTCGGGAAGCCGCCGTTCTCCAGGGCTTCCCCGCGACCTACCCGTGGGCCGGGTCGCGCACCAAGCAGTTCGAGCAGATCGGCAACGCCGTCCCCGCACCCCTCGCCGCCGCAGTGTTGCGCCCCCTTGTCCCCGCCGCGCTGGAGGTGGCCGCGTGAGTGATACCGCCACTCTGGCGGGCCTGGACCCGATCACCCTCGGCGATCTGCTGCGGGTGGCCGGGGCCCCCGGCTTCGACCGCTGGCAAGACCAGATCAAGCGCACCGGCGGCTGCTCCGACCCGATCCACCTGACCGGCTGGACGATCCACAAGGACAAGACCACCGGCGAGACCCTGCACCACTACACCACCGCCGACGAACCCGGCGGACGGATGCGCCTCGCCTGCGGCAACCGCCGGGCCTCCCGCTGCCCCTCCTGCGCCTGGACCTACGCTGGCGACACCTACCACCTGATCCGTGCCGGACTCGCCGGCGACGACCGCCGAGACATCCCCGCCACCGTCCGGGATCACCCGCGGGTCTTCGCCACGCTCACCGCCCCCTCCTTCGGCCCGGTCCACAACCGCCCTGACCGAGGCGCCTGCCGCTGCGGCACCCGCCACACCTCGGACGCTGAGGAGCTGGGCACCGCCCTCTACCCGGCGACGTACGACTACGCGGGCGCCGTGCTGTTCAACAACCACGCCGGGCAGCTCTGGCAGCGCTTTACCAACCGCCTCCGCCGCGAGATCGCCGCCCGCGCCGGCATCACCCAACGGGAGCTGAAGGAGTGCGCCCGGCTGTCGTATGGCAAGGTCGCCGAGTTCCAGAAGCGCGGTGCCGTGCACTTCCACGCCGTGATCCGCATCGACGGACCCAACGGCCCGGACACCCCGCCGCCGTCCTGGGCCACGGTCGATCTCCTCACCGACGCGATCCGAGCCGCCGCCGCACACTCCTACACCTCGGTCTCGGCCCCGGCCGCCGGCGACCAGCCGGCCCGCACCTTCCGGTGGGGCACGCAGCTCGACGTGCGGCCCGTGAAGGCGTTTGGGGACGGCTCCGATATCACCGAACAGGCCGTCGCCTCCTACGTCGCCAAGTACGCCACCAAAGCGGCCGAGAACACCGGCACCCTCGACCGCCGCGTGGGGGAGCTGTCCGAACTCGACCGCCACGACGTACCCGACCACGCCCGCCGCCTCATCGCCGCGTGCAAGACCCTCGATCCGCTCTACCCCGACCGGCGCCTGTGGGCGTGGGCTCACATGCTCGGCTTCCGCGGCCACTTCTCCAGCAAGAGCCGCCGCTACTCGACCACCCTCGGCGTCCTCCGCCAGGCACGCGCCGACTACCGCGCCGCACAGGAACACGACGCCCTCGGCCTCGACGACCGCGAGCCGGACACCGTTCTAGTCCTCACCGACTGGCAGTACGCCGGCCACGGCCACACGCCCGGCGAATCCGTCCTCGCCGCCACCATCGCCCGAGATCTCCAGCTCAACCGCCAAACCGCCCGCGAAGAACTCGCAGCCCTGGAAGGAGCCTGACGTGAAAGACGAGCTGATGACCGTCCCGCAAATCCTTGACGAACTCGGGGGCGTCTCCCGGCGAACGTTCTATCGGTGGCGGGAGCTCGGTCAAGGGCCATCTGCATTCAAGCTGCCCAATGGGGAATTGCGAGTGTGGCGGAGTGACTTCCGGACTTGGCTGCGGCAGCTGGAGACCGCAGCGTGAAATCTCTCGATGTAAAAGTCTGGAGTGTTCGCAAACGGGACACAAAGACGCCATCCTACGGAGTGCGTTGGTCAGTGGCTGGCAACGTGTTCTCGGAGTCCTTCCGTACGAAGGCGCTCGCCGACCACTACCGCACCAAGCTCATGCGTGCGATGCGCGATGGCGAGGAGTTCGACACGGGGACCGGTCTTCCGGCATCGATGGAGGAGACGAAGTCGGCCGTCTCCTGGTACGCCTTCGCGCTGCGGTACCTCGCCATTAAGTGGCCGCATGCCGCCCCCAACACGCGCGACGGCATCAACGAATCGCTCACCAGCGTGACCATGCAACTTCTCGGCGAGCATCCCGGTCGGCCGTCTGACGAGACGATCCGCAGAGCACTCCGCAACTGGGCTTTCGTGCTGCCGGCGCCGAACGACCGCGAAGTCCCGGACGACGTGCGGAACGTTCTTCATTGGGTGTCCAAGGCATCTCGGCCGCTTGCCGATCTTGCCGGACCTGCCACTGCTCGCGCAGTGCTCGACGCACTGAAACTCAAGCTTGACGGAACAGCGGCAGCAGCGGAAACCGTGCGACGCAAGCGCCGGACCCTCGTCAACGCTACGAACTACGCAGTCGACCTGGGGGAGTTGCGGGAGAACCCGATCACGGCCGTTCGCTGGCAGAAACCGAAGGTGTCCAACCAAGTCGATCCGCGGGTGGTCGCCAATCCGGAGCAGGCTCGGAACCTCTTGGCGGCTGTCTCTTACGTCGGTGGGTACCGCCGTGCGCGTGGCCGTCGGCTCGTAGGTCTGTTCGCCGCCATGTACTTCGGTGGGCTCCGGCCGGCTGAAGCGGTCGGCCTCGTCGAGACTGATCTGAACCTCCCCGAACACGGCTGGGGCTCGGCACTGCTCCACCGGACCCGCCCGTCCGCTGGCAAGCAGTGGACCGACTCGGGGGAGACCCACGACGACCGCGGGCTGAAGAACCGGCCCACCGAGGACGTCCGGCGGGTGCCTATCCCGCCACACCTCGTCGCCGTGCTCCGTGAGCACCTGGCCACCTTCGGCACGGCGGGCGACGGTCGGCTGTTCTTCAGTGAGAAGGGCGCGGTCGTCCCGTCCTCGACCTACTACCGCGTCTGGCAGGAGGCCCGGCTCCTCGCGCTTCCGCCGGCCGCCGCGGCCTCACCGCTCGCGAGTCGGCCGTACGACCTTCGGCACTCGGCGCTGTCGACGTGGCTCAACGCGGGCGTCGACCCGACGGAGGTCGCCGAGCGGGCCGGCAACAGTGTTGAGGTCCTGCTCACTCGCTACGCGAAGTGCCTCGACGGGCGACAGGACGTCGCCAACCGGCGCATCGAGGACCTGCTCCGCGAGTACGACTGATACGACCCGACCGTGTCCGAGGCCCCTGGCAGCCTGTCCAGGGGCCTCGCCGTTTTCGACGGCTCACCTGGGACAACGCTTCAAGATCCCGTCCACGCCTCGTCCACAGACCCCGACATACGCCCGCTCAGGGCGGCATACGCCTGCACATACGCGAAGACCCCGCTCTCAGCGTTTCCGCTGGTGACGGGGTCTTTGGGCACCTCATACAGGGTGCCCCCGGCAGGATTCGAACCTGCGCACACGGCTCCGGAGGCCGTTGCTCTATCCCCTGAGCTACGGGGGCGTGTCGGCCGCTGTGGGGCGGCGACGGGTAGAACACTACCAGCTTCGTGGGGGTCCGGATGAACAGGTATTTGTGCGGCGTCCGGGGGTCCGGGCGGGGCCCCCGGACGCGTGCGGGGACGGGGGTTTACGGCTTGCGGGCGACGCCTGCGTAGGCGTCCACCGGGGGTGTGGTGTCCGGGGTGGGCTCGGGGCGCCAGTGGGTGACCTGGACCACTCCGGGGTCGGTGAGGGTGAGGCCGTCGAAGAAGCCGGTGACCTCTTCGACGCTGCGGACGTGGTACGGGATCGCGCCGCTCTCGTTGTACGCCGTAGACGCGGCGATCATGCCCTCGCTCGTGGCCGTGGAGTCGCTTATCACCAGGTAGCTGCCGGACGGCAGGCCCGCGAGGAGGCGGTTCACCAGGTCGCGTGCCTGGGCGTAGTCCCCTACGTGGCCCAGGGTGTTCAGGATCATGAGGGCCACCGGCCGGGTCAGGTCGAGGGTCTCCCCCGCCTTCTCCAGGATGGCCTCCGGCTCGTACATGTTCGCGTCGATGTACGACGTCACACCCTCGGGCGTGCTCGTCAGGAGGGCGCGGGCGTGCGCGAGGACCAGGGGGTCGTTGTCCACGTACACGATCCGGGAATCGGGTGCGACGCGCTGGGCGACCTCGTGGGTGTTGTCGGCGGTCGGCAGGCCCGTACCGATGTCCAGGAACTGGCGGATGCCCTGCTCGCCCGCCAGGTGGCGGACGGCGCGGCCGAGGAAGAGCCGGCTCGTGCGGGCGACGTCCACCAGGCCCGGGAAGATCTCCTGGATCTGGTCGCCGAGCTCCCGGTCCTTCTCGTAGTTGTCCTTGCCGCCCACGAAGTAGTTCCAGAAGCGCGCCGAGTGCGGCTTGCTCGTGTCGATCCGTGCGCGTATCTCGGCGGACGATTCGAGTCTCGGGTCCGTTCCTGACACGGGGGCCTCCTGCGCTGCGTGTACGTGAGCCGTTCGTCCAGATCGAGGCGTCGGTCGATCCGTCCGGCCGCCTCTGCCCGCCCGGCCGCTTCGGCCGGCTTCGGTTGGCTTGATCTGTTCGATCTGGTTGATCAAGGGCAACTTAGCAAGTGCGGGCCCGTTGGGGGAGGTTGCGGGGGTTACGGGTGGGTTTCCGCGCGGCCTACGGGCGTGGTTCCTGCATCGTCGCGCAATGGATGCCGCCCCCTCCTCCCCTCAGGCGGGTCACGTCCAGCTGCACCACCTCCCGGCCCGGGAACGCCGCCGCCGGCGCCCTGCGCGCCCCCTCGTCCGTCCTGCGGTCGCCGAAGCGCGCGGTGATCACCGCGCCGTTCACCACGTGGAAGTCGAGGTACGAGTCGACCAGGTCGGGGTCGGCCGTACGGATGTCCTCGGGGCCCTCGACCTCGATGATCCGCAGGCGGCGGCCCCGCGCGTCCCGGACCCACCGCGTCCACGCCGCCCCCGCCGTCCGTGCGGAACACCGCGCAGGTGTCCCGCATCCCCAGGTCGTCCGTGGGGACGGAGTCGAGCACCGTGACCGTCCGGCCGCACCTCGCCCGCGCCCGCGCCGCCGACCGTTCGTCCGGCGCGCACACGGTCACCGGCTCGTACGCCGCCACCGTCCTGGCGATCAGCGCGATGTCCCGCTGCACGCCCGGGAGGCCACCGCCCCAGATCGCCCGGGACGTCGGCCAGGACATCCAGGTGCGTACGTGGGGGGCCTCGTCCGCCGGGACCACCATCCCGCGCCGCGCCCGGTCCTCCGCGGCGCTCCCCCGGTCCCGGGGCGACGATCCGGCCACGGCGACCAGGCCCCCGCCGAGCCCCGCCACCCGCCACCCCCGCACCGGCCGCCCACAGCACACCCCTGCGGGAGGGGCGCGGGCTCGCCGTGCGGCCTTCCCCGCGATCGGCCTGCGGCTCGTTCACCGGTGCCTCCGAATGGTGTGCGTACGTCCCTCTCTCCCTCCACTGGGCCAGGCCCTGCGCCGTCCCCTGCGCCTCCCGGCGCCACGCCCTGCGCCGTTGTGCGCCGCACCCCCGCACCGTCGCACCCCCGCGCCGTCACGCGCCCGCACCGTCACGCGCCCGCGCCGCCTCGGCCAACACAGCCGTGGGCCTACGCCGACGCCTTCTTCCGCGGCGCCGCCTTCTTCGCCGTCGCCGACTTCTTAGTCGCCGCCCCCTTCGCCGCGGTCTTCTTGGACGCGGTCTTCGCGGTCTTCGCGGTCTTCGCGGACTTCTTCGCCGTCGTCCCGGCGGCCGGCGACCCCGCCCCCGGCTTCTCGGCGGTGCCCTTCGCCGTGCTCCTCTTGGTGGCCGCGGACGTGGACTTCGTCGCCGTGCCGGTGGTCCTCGCGGTTTTCGCGGTTTTCGCGGTCTTCGCGGTCTTCGCGGTCTTCGCGGTCGACTTCTTGCCGCCCACCTGTTTGGGGGCCGTCGGCGCCGACTTGCGGGCCGGGGTCTTCGCGGTGCGGGAGCGGAGGGGCGTCACCTCGGCGTCCCGGCCCCGGCCCGACCCCGCGTCGGGCTTCTCGCCGCGGGCCGCGCGGACGCTGTTCTCCAGGGCGGCCATCAGGTCGATGACCTTGCCGCCGCCCTCCTCCGCCGCGGGCTCGGGCGCGGCGGTCCCGCCGCCCTCGACCTTGGCGGCGATCATCTCCTCCACCGCGGCGCGGTAGTCGTCGTGCAGGGAGTCCAGGTCCACCTCGCCGAGCGTGTCCATCAGGGCGTCCGCCAGGTCGAGTTCCGCGTCGCGCACCTTCACGCCGGTTTCCGGGCCGACGCTGTCGGCGGGGCGGATCTCGTCCGGCCAGAGCAGGCCGTGCAAGGCGATCACGTCGTCGACGACCCGCAGCATGCCGAGCCGTTCGCGCCCGCGCAGCGCGAACCTGGCGACGGCCACCTTCTCGCTGCGCTTGAGCGCCTCACGCAGGAGGGTGTACGGCTTGGCGGCCGGTACTCCGTTGGCGGACAGGTAGTACGAGGTGTCCATCTGGAGCGGGTCGACGGATCCTGCCGGTACGAAGGCGACGATCTCGATGGTCTTCGCGGTCGGGAGCGGCAGTGCGGCCAGGTCGTCGTCCGTGATCGGGACGACCGAGCCGTCCGCGTCCTCGTACCCCTTGCCGATCTCCGACGTCGGCACCTCGTGGTCCTCCAGCTCGCACACCTTGCGGTAACGGATGCGGCCGCCGTCCTCCGTGTGGATCTGGCGGAAGGAGACGGCGTGGTTCTCCGTGGCGTTCATGAGCTTGATCGGGATGTTGACCATGCCGAAGGAGACGGCGCCGTTCCAGATCGACCGCATGGGGAGCACCTTTCGGCGAGTGTCACTGACCGGGTCCGCTACCTTTGTCCAGGTTTCGTGGGATTCTCATCGTATGACGCCCATCACCGAGGTGGAGGGGCGGCGGCTCACGCTCAGCAACCTGGACAAGGTGCTCTACCGGGCGAGCGGGTTCACCAAGGCCGAGGTCCTGCACTACTACGCCACCGCCGCGGAAGCCCTGCTCCCCCATC
The DNA here is from genome assembly GCF_044328435.1 of Streptomyces sp. NPDC017940. Classification (NCBI taxonomy): domain Bacteria; kingdom Bacillati; phylum Actinomycetota; class Actinomycetes; order Kitasatosporales; family Streptomycetaceae; genus Streptomyces; species Streptomyces sp. NPDC017940. The sequence goes on from NZ_JBIRHJ010000003.1 coordinate 148,080, forward strand.
TGCGTGACCGTCCCGTCTCCTTCCTGCGCTTCCCCGACGGGCCCGAGGGCCAGCAGTTCTTCGCCAAGAACGTGCCGCCGGGTACCCCCGACTGGGTGCGCACGGCCGAGGTGGTCCGGTCGGACGGGACCACCCGGCAGATCCTCGTACAGGACCTGCCGACGCTGATGTGGGCGGCCAACCTGGTCACCGAGTTCCACACGCCGCAGTGGCGCGCGGACGCGGCGGGGCTCGCCGACCGGCTCGTGCTCGACCTCGACCCCGGGCCGCCCGCCGACGTCGTCCAGGCGTGCGAGGCGGCGCTGTGGTTGCGCGAGCGGCTCGCGCAGGACGGCTTCGCGCCCTGCGTCAAGACGTCCGGCAGCAAGGGGCTGCATCTGCTCGTACCGCTGCGGCCCGTCCCGTCCGCCGACGTCACCGCGTACGCGAAGCTGCTCGCCGTGGAGGCGGAGCGGGCGCTGCCGCGGCTCGTGGTGCACCGGATGACGCGGAGCCTGCGGCCGCGGAAGGTCTTCGTCGACTTCAGCCAGAACGCGGCGGCGAAGACCACCGCCACGCCCTACACCCTGCGGGCCAGGGCCGAGCCCACGGTGTCCACACCCGTCTCCTGGGACGAGGTGACGGAGTGCCTCGACCGCCGCGACCCGGACCTGCTGGTCTTCCGCGCGCCGGACATCGCGCCCCGCCTCGAACGGTACGGGGACCTGCTCGCGGCGCTGTTCGACCCGGACCGGGCGAGGGCACTGCCCTCCCCGGCATGACCCGGGGCTCACCCGGCACGGCCATGACCGCCCCCGGTCAGACGCGCTGCCACGTCCTGCGGTCCCGCGCCAGCGCGTGCAGTGCCTCGACGTCCGCGGGCTTGAGTACGCCGCCCGCGCGGGCCAGCGCGTGCAGGTCGTGTTCGCGCAGGACACGGACATCCCGCGGCGGTACGGCGACGTCCACGTCCACCGCCCCCACCGGTACGAGCACCGCCCGCACCTCCGCCGTCAGCGCGAACGACGCCCGCCCGGCGTCCGCCCGCAGGCCCCGTAACAGCGGCACCGGCTGGTTCCGCCCCACGGTCACCATCGGGTCCGCCACCCGCACGCGCTGCCTGCGCACCGGCAGTGTCCGTACGCAGAACAGGCCGCCGGGGCCGATCAGCAGGTGGTGCAGGCGGTCTCCGCCGGGCAGGGCGATCGAGTGCAGGGCGTGCCAGCCGATCGCGTCGAGGCGGTCGAGGGCGTCACCCACGGCCGTCTCCGCCGCGAGTGCCCGCTGCCGCGGGTCGGACCGCAGCTTGCGCGCGGGCGGCGGGTCGCGGTCGATGGCGATGCGCAGGGCCTCCCCGGGGCGGTTCGGCGCGAGGTCGTCGTCCGGGTGGAGGGTGAGGCGGGCCAGCTCCGCGGGAGTGGGCACGGGGGGCGGCCCCACCGTGACGTTCCCCGTCAGGAACGGCGCGAGCACGTCGAGGACGTCCGCCTCACGGTCGGCGTTCAGGAGGTTCACCCGGGCGGCGTCCCGGTCGTACCAGGCCACACTTCTGCCGTCCGTCCGGCAGACGTAGAGCCGCTCGTGTCCGTGCCGCCACGCCGGTACGACGCGCAGTCCGCTCATGCCCCACCACCCCACGTCCCCGTGTCCCCACGGCCCTGTGGCCCTGTGGCCCATGCCCCATCGCCCCTGCCCCACGACCATGGGAGCAGCCCGGACGCCGCTCCGGCAAGAAGCCGGTGCCCGCCCACGGAAGTTGACGCCCATTCGCCCCGCGCTCGCCACCCCGGGCGGGTCCGCGCGCCATGTCGGCACCCGTCCCGTAACAACACCGCCCGCACAGCTATGGCCCTCTGTTACCGAGCTGCCGAGTCACCGCAACGGCGAACGCCTAGCTTCGTGACGGTCACCGTCACCCTCACCGCTCCCCAGCCAAGGAACGCACCGTGAGTCTCCGCCGCCGCACCTCCGCCCTCCGTACCGCCGCCGTCACCGCGCTCGCGGGCGGGGCGCTGCTGCTGCCGGTCGCCGCCGCGTTCGCCGACGACGCCCCGGGGGCCTCCGCGCCCGCCTCCCCGCCCGGTGCGACGCGGACCGTCGTCCCGGTCCGGGGGCCCGGCGCCGAGACCGTCGTGCCCGGGGGCGAGGTGGAGGCGGGCGCGGACGGCGTGGACACCGCCACGAACCCGGCGTTCCTGGTGGCGGGCGGGGCCATGGCGGCCGCGGGCGCCGGGGGCCTCGGGTTCGCCCTGGTCCGCCGGGGCCGCACCGATGCCTGAGCGCGACGGCACCGGATCCGACCGCCACCGCGCTTCCGCACCCGCCCGTGCGGACGGCTCCACGGCGACGCCGAGGGTCCGGAGGGTCGGCGGACCGATCAGGATGGCCAGCGGACCGGCCAGGACGGCCAGCGGACCGGCCAGGACGGCCAGCGGACCGGCCAGGACGGCCAGCGGACCGGCCAGGACGGCCAGCGGGTCGACCAGGACGGCCAGTGGGTCGACGAGGATGGCCAGCGGGTCCACCAAGATGACCGGCGGGTCGACAAGGAAGACTTTCCACCCCATAAGGTGTACGGGGCGACCGACCCGCCTGAGCCGCGCCTCGTGACCCGCGGCAGCCCCAAGACGGTGCCTCGCACGAGGCGCCACGACGATGCCTCGCACGAGGCGCCACGACGATGCCTCGCACGAGGCACCCGCGAGCAGGAGTGCCAGGTGAACCGGAGCCGCGACCGCAGCCGCAGGGGCGGGTCGCGCCGCCGCGGTCCTGTGCGCCGCGGTGCGCCCGTAGCCGCGGCGCTGCTCGCGCTGTCCGCGGCCGCCCTCTCGGGCTGCGGCGACCCCGGGGACCTGCGCGGCGCGGGCACCACACCGACGGCCGTCGGCCCGACGCGGCTGTGGCCCGACCTGCCGCCCGCGTCCTCGCCCGTCGCCGACTACGGCGAGGCCGACACCGAGGTGGTCAAGGGCGTCCGCGTGCCCGGCGGCGATCTGCGCAAGGTCGACCCCCTCGCCGTCGTCAGGGCGGAGGTGGCCGCGAACCCCGACGTCTACAGCGGTCCCGACGCGCTCTACAAGGAAACCGTCAGGGCCCTGAAGGACTGCGGCGACCGGTCCGACGACTGCCCGGTCCTGAAGGCGTACTACCGCGATCTCACCGGCGACGGGAGCGACGACCTCGTCATCGGCATCCGCATGCCCGAGGAGCAGCTCGCCGTACGGGTCTACGCGATGGAGAAGGGGCTCCTCACGCAGATCATGGGCACGTCCGACGCGGTGCTCGGCGTCGAGCTGGCGGGGCGCGCCCTGGTGGTGCGCGCCGTCTCCGGCATCCCCGGGTACGAGTACCGCACGGCCTGGTCCTGGGACCGGCACCAGCGCGCGATGCTGCCCACCCGCGACGAGATCCTGCGCTCGTCGGACGCGCCGCGGCCCAAGGGCGTCCGCAGCCAGGCGCCCGCCCTGACCGACGGCCCGGAACCCGCGCCGGGCCCCGGGGAGACCTCCGGCCCGGGGGTCCAAGGACCGACCGAGAGCCGCAGGCCGACGCCCGGCCCGAGCGGCGACGGCGACAGCGACGACGGCGGCACGGGCGGACGCCCATGACCGCCGGGTCCGGAAGCTCCCGCGCCGACTCCGGGGCCTCCCGCTCCGGGTCCGGAGGCTCACGCCCCGAGTCCGGAAGCTCCCTCCCCGACTCCTCCGGCTCCGGGGCCCCGGGGGCTCACCGCGCCGATCTCGGTGCCGCACACCCCGAGGCCGAAGCCGCCCCGTCGCGGACCCGCGGCTTCCCTCGGCGCCCCACACGTCGTACGCGCCCCACACGCCCCACACGCCCACCCAGGCTCCCGTTCCGCCTGCCCGCCTGGACGGCGACGCTCGCCTGGAAGGCGGCGGTGTTCATTGCCGTGATGTGCTGCGCGCTCGCGGCGCTGCTCGGCGTCCTCGTCCACGTGGCGGTGACCAACCAGACCGTGGGGCAGGCCCGCGACCGCGCCCTGACCCGGCTCGAGGACGCCACCGAGCAGTACGAGGCGGGCGGTCGGCTCGACCCCGGCGCGGGCATCGACCCGCCGGGGCTTCCGGGGCCGCTGCGCGACCTGGCGGTGGGCGGGGAGCGCGGCACGATGGTCGGTGACCACGACGCGCGTCCGACGGTGTGGGCGGCGGGCCCCGCGGACGGTCGGCGCGCCATCGCGGTACAGGTGGACTACGCGCAGGGCGCCCGCACCATCGACGGCCTCGACCGGGCCATCCTCGGCTCGTCCGTGCTCGCGATCGGGGCGACGCTCCTCGTCGGCGCGTTCGCGGTGACGCGGGTGACCAGGCGCCTGCATCTGACGGCCCGGGTCGCGCGCCGCATCAGCGCGGGCGACCTGGACGCGCGCGTGCACGACCCGCGCACCCGGGACGCCGGCCGCCACCAGGACGAGGTGGCCACGGTGTCCGGCGCCCTGGACACGATGGCCTCGTCGCTCCAGGGCAAGCTCCTGAGCGAGCAGCGGTTCACGGCGGACGTGGCGCACGAGCTGCGCACTCCCCTGACCGGGCTGCACGCCGCCGCCGAGCTGCTGCCGCCGGGCCGCCCCACGGAGCTGGTGCGGGACCGGGTCTCGACGCTGCGCACGCTCACCGAGGACCTCCTGGAGATCTCCCGGCTCGACGCGCGCAGCGAGCGCGTGGACCTCGACGCCGTCCGGCTCGCTCCACTGGCCGAGCGGGTGGTGCGCGCCTGCGGGGGCGAGGTGGAACTGCGGATCGTACGGGACCTGGTGGTGGACACGGACGAGCGGCGCCTGGAGCGGGTGCTCGGCAATCTCGTGGGCAACGCGCTGAAGCACGGGGCGCCGCCGGTGGTCCTCACCGTGGACGGGCCCGTGATCACCGTGCGGGACCACGGCCCCGGATTCCCCGCCTATCTGGTCGACCATGGGCCGCAGCGCTTCCGCACGGAGGGGACGAGCAAGGGGCACGGGCTCGGGCTCACCATCGCCCTCGGCCAGGCCGGGGTCCTGGGGGCACGCCTGGTGTTCTCCCACGCGACGTGGGGCACGGGGGCGGTGGCGGTCCTCACCCTTCCGTACGAGGAGTCGGCCGACCTTCCGTACGAGGAGTCGGCCGACGGCGCCGCGGGGCCCGGGGCGGGACCGAGCGGGACCACCTGACCGCCCGTGACCTTTTGCGCACTCAGCGCGTCACTCTTAGTGTGCATTTGCGGCCTTTGGCCAGTAGTTCCCTCCGTCCCCCACCCCTCTCCCAGGAGGCCCCGATGGCCCACCGACCCCGCTCCTCCGTCGCCACCCGCCTCTCCATAGTCCTGGCCGGCGGCGCCCTCGCCGCCGCCACCGTGCTGACCGCCGCGCCCGCCGCCGTCGCCGACGACGCGAACAACAACCCGCCGGTCTACAAGGGGCGGGTCACCGCCAAGAGCGGGCTGCTCCTCCGCGACGCGCCGACCCGGGGCAGCAGGGTCATCCGACACGAGCCGCACGGCAAGATCGTGCACATCTACTGCAAGACGCGCGGCCAGTACGTGCACCACAACGACCGTTGGTACCTCCTCACGGACGGCACCTGGGCGTGGGGCGCCGCGCACTACATCGACAACATCGGGCCCGCACCCCGCTGGTGCTGACCCGTACCGGAGTCGACGCCCCATCAGGACACCGGCGACATAACCGGACATCGGACCCACCGCTTGCTACGTTCCCGGCATGACCGGAACAGCAGCGGAGTCCACCCCCGTCCCCGCTGTCCGTGTCCCACGGCGCCGCGGCACCGAACTCGCGCTGATCGTCGTGGCCGTACTCCTGTCCGTGTACGGCTACTGCGAGGTGGGTTTGGCCCGCAGCGGCTCCGTCCCGCCCGGCGCCGCCGGTTACGGCGCCGGGCTCGGGGTGCTCGCCCTGCTCGCCCACGCCGCGGTCCGGCTGCGCGCCCCGTACGCCGACCCGCTGCTGCTCCCCATCGCCGTGCTGCTCAACGGACTCGGCCTGGTCCTGATCTACCGGCTCGACCTGGAGACGCCGGAGGACCGCGCGGCCCCCGCCCAGCTGATCTGGTCCACGGTGGGCGTCGCCCTGTTCATCGCCGTCGTCCTGCTGCTCCGCGACCACCGCGTGCTGCGCCGCTACGCCTATCTGTCGGTGGTCACGGCGCTCGTCCTCATGATCGTGCCGATCTTCTTCCCCGCGGTGAACGGCGCCCGCATCTGGATCCGGGTCGGCGGATTCTCCTTCCAGCCCGGCGAGTTCGCCAAGATCCTGCTCGCGGTCTTCTTCGCCGGCTATCTCGCGGCCAACCGCACCGCGCTCGCGTACTCCGGCCGCACCGTCCGGCGGTTCACCCGGCCGCAACTGCCCACGGGGCGGGTGCTCGGGCCGATCGTGGCGATCTGGCTCCTCAGCGTCGGCGTCCTGGTCCTGGAGCGCGACCTCGGCACCTCGCTGCTGTTCTTCGGGCTCTTCGTGATCCTGCTGTACGTCGCCACCGGGCGCACCGGCTGGATCGCCTTCGGCCTGCTGCTCGCGGCGGTGGGCGCGTACGCCGTGGGCTCGCTCGAACCGCACGTGCACAGCAGGGTCCAGGACTGGCTGCACCCCTTCGCGTCCATCGAGGCAGGTCAGGGCGCCAACCAGCTCGCGCAGTCGCTGTTCGCGTTCGCCGCGGGCGGCGTGCTCGGCACCGGGCTCGGCCTCGGGCACTCCGTCCTCATCGGCTTCGCCGCCAAGTCGGACTTCATCCTGGCGACCGCGGGCGAGGAGCTGGGGCTCACCGGCCTCTCGGCGATCTTCCTCCTCTACGCCCTGCTCGTGGAGCGCGGCTACCGGGCCGGGCTGCTGCTGCGCGACCCGTTCGGGCGGCTGCTCGCGATCGGTCTGGCGTCGATCGTGGCGCTCCAGGTGTTCGTGATCGCGGGCGGGGTGACGGGCCTCATTCCGCTGACGGGCATGGCCATGCCGTTCCTGGCGCAGGGCGGGTCGTCCGTGGTCACCAACTGGATCATCGTGGCGCTGCTCATCCGGGTCAGCGACTCGGCACGCGCCCAGCACCTGCCCGGGCCCGGCGTCCGGGGAGAGGACCGCGGGTGACCAGGTACATCCGGCGGGCCGCCGCGCTCTGCGCCCTGCTCCTGGTGGCGCTGCTCGTCAACGCCACCCGCATCCAGGTCCTCGACTCCGGGGCGTACGACGACAATCCCGCCAACCGCCGCAAGGACATCGCCCGCTACGACCGGCCGCGCGGCGACATCCTGGTCGGCGGCAGGGCCGTCACCGGCTCCCGGGACACCGGCGAGCAGCTCCGCCACGAACGCACGTACACGAACGGGCCGCTGTACGCGCCGGTGACCGGCTTCGCCTCGCAGGTGTACGGCACCACGTTCCTGGAGCACGCCGAGGACGACCTGCTCGCGGGCACCGACCCCATGCTCGCCCCGCTGCCCCTGTGGAACGACCTGGCCCGCACCCGCAGCCCCGGCGGCAAGGTCGTCACGACCGTCGAACCGGCCGCGCAGCAGGCGGCGTTCGCGGGGCTCGGCGGCAGGAAGGGGGCCGTGGCCGCCCTCGATCCGGCCACCGGCGCGGTGCTCGCCCTCGTCTCCACGCCCAGCTACGACCCCGAGCGGCTCGCGGGCACCGGCGGCGCGGTGACCGGCGCGTGGGCCGCGCTGAACGCCGACCCCGACAAGCCGATGCTCAACCGCGCGCTCGACCGGACCTATCCGCCGGGTTCGACGTTCAAGGTGGTGACGGCGGCGGCCGCGCTCGACGCGGGCCGGATCTCCGACCTGGACGCCGCCACCCGCTCCCCCGATCCGTACACCCTGCCCGGCACCTCGACGAGCCTCGCCAACGAGGTCGAGGGGTGCGCGGACGCCAGCCTCCGGTACGCCTTCAAGTGGTCCTGCAACACCGTCTTCGCCAAGCTCGGCGTGGACACCGGCACACACGCCCTTGCGGACACCGCGAAGAGGTTCGGCTTCGACGGGCCGGGGCCGCGGGTGCCCTCCCCGGCGGCCCGCAGCACCTTCGCCACCGCCACGGACGAGGCGCAGCTTGCCCTGTCCGCCATCGGCCAGTTCGACACCCGGGCCACCCCGCTCCAGATGGCGATGGTCGCGGCGGCCGTGGCGGGCGGCGGCTCGGTCAAGGCGCCCCACCTGGTGGACCGGACGACGACCGACGACGGCGACACCGTGGCCACGACCCACACGAGGACGCTCCGGCAGGCGATGACCCCGCGGACGGCGGCGCGGCTGCGCGAGCTGATGACGGACGCCGTCGAGGAGGGCACCGGCACGAACGCGGCCATCGACGGCGTGACCGTCGGCGGCAAGACGGGCACGGCCCAGCACGGCGTGGGCAACGCGGGAACCCCCTACGCCTGGTTCATCGCCTGGGCCAGGAAGCCCGCCGCCGCCGAACCCTCCGTGGCCGTCGCGGTCGTCGTCGAGGACGCCGCCGCCGACCGCGCGGACATCAGCGGCGGCGGCAGCGCGGCACCGATCGCGAAGGCGGTGATGGAGGCGGTGCTCCGTTCCTAGCGGGGCGGTCCGCCCGGCCCGCTAGGTCCGGTCGCCGCATCCGCTGGTCGCCGCCACCGGTCGCCGAGCCCGCGGTCACCGCCGGTCACCGCGCCCGCCGGTCGCCGCCGGTCGCCGCGCCCGCTAGTCGCCGAGCTGCGCCGTGGTGCCGGCCCCGTCGATCGCCTCCCTGACGATGTCGGCGTGCCCGGCGTGCTGTGCCGTCTCGCGCAGCAGGCGCAGCACGATCCACCGCACCGGCCGGCGCGCGACGACGCCGGGCTCCCAGGGCGCCTCGGGCAGCGGCACGACGCGGTCGAGCCCGACGCGTGCCACGGCGTCGTCGGTGGCGCGCGCGGCCTCCTCGTACGCGGTGAGGAGAGCGGTCACGGTCGCGCCGGGGGGTGTCTCGTACTGCTCCATGTCGAACATGCCGGGCGGTGTCCCGCCGGTGCCGCTGCTCAGGACGTGCGTCCAGGAGCGCTCGCCCCGCGTGAGGTGGTTGACGATGCCGCCGAGCGTCAGCTCGCTGACCGTGGAGCGGACGGCGAGCTGATCGTCGGCCAGGCCGCGCAGGGTGATGCGGAGGGTGTCGCGCTGCTCGCGCAGGGCGGTCAGGAGTTCCCGGGTTTCGGTCATGCGGCCACGGTAGGACGCAACTAGGTCAGCTTCAGGCCTAGTTGGCGGACTCCGCCGCGCCCGACGCGATGGCATCGGAGACCTCCGCGACCCGGTCGCGCTCCTCCGCGGCGAAGCGCTCCGCGTCCAGCTTCTCGGCGATCTCCTCGTCCTGCTCCATCAGCCGGTCGAGGTTGGAGTCACCCATCTCGAACACGCCCATGTCGACGTACGCCTGCTGGAGCCGCCGGCCCCACAGGCCGATGTCCTTGACGCAGGGCACGATGCGGCTGAAGAGGAGCTGCCGGAAGAGCTGGAGGTACTCGGAGCGTTCGCTGCACTCCTCGGCGTCCCGCTTGGGGATGCCGAAGTTCTCCAGGACCTCCACGCCGCGCAGCCGGTCGCGCATCAGGTGACAGCCCTCGATCACGAACTCCTCGCGCTCGCGCAGTTCGGCGTCGCTGAGCTGCCGGTAGTAGTCGCGCAGCGCCATCCGCCCGAAGGCCACGTGCCGGGCCTCGTCCTGCATGACGTACGCGAGGATCTGCTGCGGCAGCGGCTTGTCGGTGGTGTCGCGGATCATGCCGAAGGCGGCGAGGGCGAGACCTTCGATGAGGACCTGCATGCCCAGGTAGGGCATGTCCCAGCGGGAGTCGCGCAGGGTGTCGCCGAGCAGCGCCTTGAGGTTGTCGTTGACGGGGTAGAGCATGCCGATCTTCTCGTGCAGGAAGCGGCCGTAGATCTCCGCGTGCCGGGCCTCGTCCATGGTCTGGGTGGCGGAGTAGAACTTCGCGTCCAGGTCCGGCGCGGACTCCACGATGCGCGCGGCGCACACCATCGCGCCCTGCTCACCGTGCAGGAACTGGCTGAACTGCCAGGAGGCGTAGTGCTTGCGCAGCTCACCGCGGTCGGCGGCGGACATCCGGTCCCAGTAGCGGGTGCCGTGGATGGAGATGGCCTCGTCGGGGGTGCCGAGCGGATCGAGGGGGTCCACCTCCAGGCCCCAGTCGATGCGCGTGGCGCCGTCCCACTGCTTGTCCTTGCCCTTCTGGTACAGGTTGAGGAGACGTTCGCGGCCCTGGTCGTACTCGAAGCTGAAGCGGGCCGCGCCCGTCGCGGGCACCTCCCAGTCGAGGGGGCCCCGGCCGGGGACGCCCTGGTCGTGACCGGCCTTGACGTACAGATCGCGCGTAGACACTGACGGCTCCTCGCGAGTCTCGGCGGCCCCCGCTGCCGCGCAACCCCGCGAAGGGGTTGCTCCTTCGCAGGCTCACACGCCGGTAGACGCCGGGTCAACAAGTCGCGCACAGGGGATTGACGGCCTTGCTGACAAGCAGTCTCATAAGACGTGACCCCCGGTAACCCGCTTGAGAGAGCACACGAGAGCAGGAGATCTCATGACGACCGTGGCCGAAGACAGCGAACTTGCGGGTCTGCGGGACGCGCTCGGCCTGCTCAAGGACCGCGAGCAGGTGGCGCAGCGCCTGCTCGAGTCGTCCGCCAGGCACTCCTTCGACCCGGACAAGGAGCTCGACTGGGAGGCCCCCGCCGAGGACGGCAAGTGGTTCTGGCCGCCGGAGCTCGTCTCCCTGTACGACACCCCGCTGTGGCGGCGGATGTCCGAGGAGCAGCGCATGGACCTCGCCCGGCACGAGGCGGCCTCGCTCGCCTCGCTGGGCATATGGTTCGAGATCATCCTGATGCAGCTCCTCGTACGGCACATCTACGACAAGTCCGTGACCAGCGCGCATGTGCGGTACGCCCTCACGGAGATAGCCGACGAGTGCCGGCACTCGATGATGTTCGCCCGCATGATCCAGAAGGGCGGGGCACCGACGTACCCCGTCACCAGGCTGAACCACAACCTGGCCCGCGTGCTCAAGACCGTCTCCACCACCCCCGGCTCCTTCGCCTGCACCCTGCTCGGCGAGGAGATCCTCGACTGGATGCAGCGCCTGACGTTCCCCGACGAGCGGGTGCAGCCCCTCGTCCGCGGCGTCACCCGCATCCACGTCGTGGAGGAGGCACGCCACGTCAGGTACGCCCGTGAGGAGTTGCGGCGCCAGATGGTCACCGCGCCGCGCTGGGAGCGGGAGCTGACCCGCGTCAGCTGCGGCGAGGCGGCCCGCGTCTTCTCCCTCGCCTTCGTCAACCCCAAGGTCTACACGGACGTCGGCCTCGACCGGCGCGAGGCCCTGGCCCAGGTCAAGGCGAGCGGTCACCGGCGCGAGGTGATGCAGTCCGGCGCCAAGCGCCTGACGGACTTCCTGGACGACATCGGCGTGCTGCGCGGGGTGGGGCGACGGCTGTGGAAGTCCTCGGGCCTGCTCGCCTGACCGGCCGGGCCCCCGGCGCTCCCGCGCCCCCGGAGGCCGCCCCCGCGACCGGCTCTCCGTACGGGATCACGGTTACGCTGCGGGACATGACCCAAGCCGTCGGCCCCACCCGCGCGTACCGGCGCCTCAGCGTCGAGGAGCGGCGCAGCCAGCTCCTCGACGCCGCCCTGAACCTCTTCGCGCACCGTGCGCCCGAGGAGGTCTCGCTCGACGACGTCGCGGAGGCGGCCGGGGTGTCACGGCCACTGGTGTACCGCTACTTCCCGGGCGGCAAGCAGCAGTTGTACGAAGCGGCGCTGCGCACGGCCGCCGACGCTCTCGAGCAGTGCTTCGCCGAACCGCAGGACGGCCCGCTGACCCGGCGCCTCGGCCGTGCCCTGGACCGCTACCTGGCGTTCGTCGACCAGCACGACGCCGGGTTCAGCGCGCTGCTGCACGGCGGCAGCGTCGTGGAGACCTCGCGCACGACCGCGATCGTCGACGGGGTGCGCCGGGCCGCCGCCGAGCACATCCTCGCCCACATGGAGCTGCCCGAGCCGCCGGGGCCGCGGCTGCGGATGACCGTCCGGATGTGGATAACGGCCGTCGAGGCGGCCTCCCTGATCTGGCTCGACGAGGACAAGCAGCCGCCCCTCGACGAGCTGCGGGACTGGCTGGTCGAACAGTTCGTCGCCCAGCTCGCCGCCACCGCGGGACGCGACCCGCAGACCGCCGCCGTGGCCGTGCGCGCCCTGTCCATGGAGAGCGCGGACGGCGCCGTGGGCGAGCTGGTCCGCCGGGTGCTTCCGGTGGTGGCGGAGGCCGCGCACCTGCTGTGAGGGGCCGCCGCGGGTGCGGCCCGCGGGGCGGGGTCGGCCTGGGGCAAGCCCGCGGGGCGGGGTCGGCTGGGGCGAGCCCGCCGGGGCGGGGTCGGCCTGGGGCAAGCCCGCCGGGGGGCGGGGCGGCGGCAGGGTGCCGTGGCGGGGACGGGTGACACTGGTGCCGTGAAGAGTGAAGACACCCCCTTCGTGGGCGGGCCCCTCGACGGCCGCGTGCTCCCGGTCCTGCTCGGCCCGACCGGGCACCCGCCGAAGGTCTACCGCGTGCCCGTGCCGGACGACGCGGGCGGCGACCCCACGGTCCTTGTGTACCGCCGGGTGCCCGCGGGCCCCGCCCGGCGCTTCGGGCTGCACCCCGGCTGGCGGTACGAGTACGACGCGGAGGGGCGCGGGGGCGGGGGCGGTCTCCGCGACCTGAAGTGGCCGTGGTCGAAGCCGGGGCAGGGGCGCCCGCGCAAGGCGCCGCGCCGGGGTTCCCTGGACGAGTGACCGCATTGCGCCGACCGCCGACCGCCGGCGGGCGGGGCCCGCGGGCGGGGCCGATGCTCGCGGTGCGCGGCGGAAGGACCGCGGCGCACCGGAGGTGATGTCGTGTCAGGAAGGTTGCTGCGCTGGGTGTGCACCGGGTCCGCGCTCTCCGCGCTGGTGACGGCCGCGCCCCTGGCCCCGTACCCGGTGACGGCGGCGCACGCGGCGCCGGGTCCCGGCCGGCGCACCGTCACCGAACTCCTGACGGACCTCCAGCGCCTGTACCGCCGGGCCGAGGAGTCCACCGAGCAGTACAACGCCGCCGAGGAGCAGCTGAAGGACAAGCGCCGCGAGGTCGCCGAACTCGACCGGGGCCTCGCGCGGGCGCGGGCGGCCGCGCACGACGGCAGGGCGGCCGCGGGCCGCCTCGCCCGCCAGCAGTACCAGAACAGCACCGTGGAATTCTCCCCCTACGTCCGCCTGCTCCTCGCCCGCGACCCGCAGGGCGTACTCGACCAGCGGCACGTGCTGCACCGCGCGGGCGCCGAGCGGGCCGCCACCGTCACCCGGCTCGTCGAGGGCGCGCGGAGGGCCGACGCCCTTGCGGACGCGGCCCGGCGAGCCCTGGCCGCGCGGGAGTCGCTCGCGCAGCGGCAGAAGTCCGCCCGCGACAAGGTGCACGCGCGGCTGCGGGAGGTCGAGGGGCTGCTCTCCGCCCTCAGCGCCGACGAGCTGGCCGCCCTGGGGCGGGCCGAGGAGCGGGGCGCCGAGCGGGCGCAGCGCACGCTCGTGGCGTCGGGGGCGCTCGGTGCCCCCGGCGCGGGGCGGGCGCCGTCCGCGCGCGGGGCGCGGGCCCTTCGCTACGCCCTCAAGCAGATCGGGAAGCCGTACGCGTGGGGCGCCAAGGGGCCTTCGGCCTTCGACTGCTCCGGGCTCACCCAGCGGGCCTGGGGGGTGGCGGGGCGGGGGATCCCGCGGACCAGTCAGCAGCAGTGGGCGCGGTTGCCGCGCGTTCCCCTGCGGGGGCTCCGCCCCGGCGACCTGGTCGTCTACTTCCCCAAGGCCACCCACGTCGCCCTTTACCTCGGCGGCGGCAAGGTCGTCCACGCCCCCCACCCCGGCGCCCGCGTCAAGGTGTCCCCCCTCGCCACGAACCCCGTACTCGGCGCGGTGCGGCCCGATCCACGGGCGGCTTCCCTGTCCGGGTACCGGCTGCCGCGGCTGCCCGCGGGCGCTACGCGCGGGGCGGATGCCGGGTAGGCGTCGCGGGCGCTCCCCACGCCGGAGGGGCTGTTTTCAGCCCCTCCGGCGTTTGAGGAGCGGGGTCTGGGGCGGAGCCCCAGTTTCGGGAAGGGCGGGCCTCGGGGCTACGCGGCCGCGGCCCTCGCCAGGTACTCCTCCGTGCGCCCCGCCTCGTAGAAGTAGTGCTCGAAGTCGGCCGGATCGTCGAAGCCGTTGGCGAACCGGTCGGCGACCGCCTGGATGCCCCCCGCGGCGCCGAGGAGCCCGAGGACGTGCCCCGGCGCCACCCCCAGCATGGCGTTGGTCCACTTCGTGGCGTGCCGCGCGGTGTCCCAGTACCGGTCGAAGGCCCCCTGCATCCACTCCTCGTCGAAGGGCCGGTCCCCGTGGGCCACGATCGACGCCAGATAGGAGGCCGCGCACTTGGCGGCGGAGTTGGAGCCCTGCCCGGTGACGGGATCGTTGGTGACGACGACGTCACCGACGCCGAGGACGAGCCCCCCGGAGGGCAACCGGCCGACGGGCTTGCGCACCGTGGGGGCGTACCGCCCGGACAGGGTGCCCCCGGCGTCGGTGAGCTCGACCCTGGTGGCACGGGCGTACTCCCAGGGCGCGAACCTCTCCAGGAGTTCGAGGGTGAGCGCGAGGTGCTCGCCGGGGTCCTTGACGCCCCGGAAGACGTCGAGCGGACCGCCGGGAACCCCCTCCCAGAAGAGGATGTCGGCACGGCCGGACGTGGTGAGCGTCGGCATGACGAACAGCTCCCCCACACCGGGCAGCAGGTTGCACCGCGCGGCGTCGAACTCGGGGTGCTCGGCGCGCGGCCCGAGCCCGTGGACGTACGCCACGGCGAGCGCCCGCTGCGGCGCGCCGTACGGCGAGCGCTCCGCGTCCCGCTCGAACATCGACACCAGCTCGCCCTTGCCCGCGGCCACCAGGACCAGGTCGTACGTACGGGAGAAGTAGTCGAGGTCGGAGACCGCCGCGCCGTGGATGACCAGCTGCCCGCCGCGCCGCGCGAACGTCTCCATCCAGCCGGCCATCTTCACGCGCTGGTCCACGGACTGCGCGTGCCCTTCGAGCCTGCCGACCCAGTCGACGGCACGCCCCGTCCCGGGGCCCGCGACGGAGATGCCCACGCCCTCGATGTCCGGGGCCTGCGACTCCCAGAAGTTCAGCTCCAGGTCGCGCTCGTGCTGGAGCGCCGTGTGGAACATGAGCTGCGTCGACATGACCCGGCCCGACCGCAACTCGTCCGCGGTGCGGTTGGCCATCAGGGTGACCTCGTACCCCTTGGACTGGAGGCCGAGTGCGATCTGGAGTCCGGCCTGACCGGCCCCGACGATGAGTACCTTGCGCATGGTGCTGGGTCCTTGGGTCCTTCCGCTCGGGGCGGCCGCGGGGCGACGGTCCGTGGCCACCGGCTACACGGGGGTGGCGTCCAGGGCGTGGCCGACGAGGGCGAGCAGCGACTCGATCACCGGGATCCGCTGCCGCGCGTCCATGAGCAGGACGGGTACGCGGTCGGGCACCCGCAGCGCCTCGCGCACGTCCTCGGCCTCGTACCGCTCGGCGCCGTCGAAGTGGTTGACGGCCACGACGTAGGGCAGCCCGCAGCTCTCGAAGTAGTCGAGCGCCGGGAAGCAGTCGGTGAGGCGGCGGGTGTCGGCGAGCACGACGGCGCCGATCGCGCCGCGTACGAGGTCGTCCCACATGAACCAGAAGCGCTCCTCGCCCGGCGTGCCGAACAGGTACAGGACGAGGTCGTCGTCCAGGGTGATGCGGCCGAAGTCCATGGCGACCGTGGTCGTGGCCTTCGCCGGGGTCGCGCTCAGGTCGTCGGTGCCGGCGCTCGCCCGCGTCATCAGTGCCTCCGTCCGCAGGGGCGTGATCTCGGAGACCGCGCCGACGAAGGTCGTCCTGCCCACGCCGGAGCCGCCCGCGACGACGATCTTCGCGGCGACCGGCGCGCGGGAGCGGTCGGTCTGCCAGGCCCGGGGCTCCTCCTCGGCGGCGAGGACTTCGGCGGCGAGGAGTTCGGCCGGTGCGGGGTCAGAGACGGCGGAGTCCACCCAGCACCCTTTCGAGCAGTGCGCGGTTCGGCTGCCCCGGGCCGTGGCCCGTCCCGTACACGCGGATCCTTCCCTGGTCGGCGAGGTCGCTGAGGAGTACGCGGACCACGCCGAGCGGCATCCTCAGGAGCGCGGAGATCTCGGCGACCGTACGCATCCGGCGGCAGATCTCGACGATCGCCCGCATCTCCGCCTCGCCCCGCGAAGCCGACGCGTCCCCCGGGGCCGGTTCGCGCCGCTCGTCGGGGGCCCCGATGGCAGGGTCGGCCGGGTCGGCGGGGTTGGCGGGGTTGGCGGCCACGAACGTCTCGACGAGCAGCACGTGGCCGAACCGGGTGCGGCCGCCGGTCAGCGAGTACGGGCGCACCCGCGCGGGCTTGCGGTCACCACGGCCACCGCGGCCGTCACGACCACCACGACCATCACAGCCACCATGATCACTGCGGCCACCGCCGCGCACCGGCAGCTTCGGCGCGGCGCCCATCAGCCGCTCTCCACCGACTGGCGCAGCTCGCTGCGGAGTTCGGGCGTCAGGACGTGTCCGGCCCGGCCGACGAACATCGCCATGTGGTATGCGACGGCCGTCATGTCGCAGTCGGGCGTCGCGTGCACACCGAGCAGCGAGCCGTCGCTGATCGCCGTCACGAACAGGCTGCCCTCCGCCATGGCGACGACGGTCTGGCGCACCTTGCCCCCGTCCATCAGGTGGGCCGCACCGGCGGTGAGGCTGCCGAGCCCGGACACGATGGTGGCCAGGTCCGCGCTGGAGCTCCTGGGTCCTGTCGGGCTCGTCACGGGGCGGCGCCGGGCGTTGCACGCGGGGTCGGAGGAGAGCAGCAGGAGGCCGTCGGACGAGACGACGGCGACGGAGAGGATGCCGGGCACCTCGTCGACCAGGCCGGTCAGGAGCAGGTGCAGGGTGCGGGCCTCGCTGCTGAGTCCGTACGCGAGGAGTTCGCCCTCGGCGTCTGCGGGGGGCTCGCCCTCGGGGTCCGTGCGGGGGGCGCCCTCGGGGTCCGTGCGGGGCTCGCCCTCGGCGTCCGTAGGGGGCTCGTCCTCGGTGGGCTTCTTCGCCCCGTCGGGTGGTGCGGGCTCGGTGGAAGAACCGGGCGTGCGCATGGGCGCAGTCAACTGCTTGCCTCCTCGACTGAGTCCCCCGGAACATCTACGGCTCGGTTGCCTTGGGTGCGGTCGCTTTCGGCGCTGCGGTCGCTTTGCCCGCTTGCGGCGCGGTCGCTTTCGGTGCTGCGGTCGCTCGACTCGTTGGCAGTGCGGTTGCCTTCGGTGGTGCTTGCGGCACGCTGGCCTTCGGTGGTGCCGGTGGCTCCGGCCAGCTCCGCCGCCACGTCGCGGCGGCCGCTGAGCGCCCCCCGCTGGAATCCGCGGAGGCGACGGCGCAGCTCCTCGGGGTCCACCGCGGCCCGTGGCTCGGGCTCGGCTGCCGCGGCGGGCGCGCCGACCTTCGGGGTGCGCTTCGGCAGCCCCTTGGCGGTGAGTGCCTGGGCGGCGCCGTCCGGCGCGGGTCCGGCGTGCTCCGCGGCCGGTGCGGGCCTCGGCTTCGGTACGGGTGCGGGCCTGCGCGGAAGCGGCGACTCGCGTACGGGTGCCTCGTCGCGCGGCAGTTCCTCCGCGGGGAGTGCGGCGTCGGGCTCCGCCGGGGACTGCGCGGCCGTCTTGGGACGCGCCTCCTGCTCCGGCAGGACCCCGTCGTCCGGCCGCGCGTGCGGCTCCGCCTCGTCCGGGGGGTCGGCCGGGACGGGCGGCGCCAGGAGTTCGAGTGTCGTCTCCGCGGTGGCGTCCAGGGGGTCCCGGTCGCCCGTGCGGGAGGGCAGGACGTTGGAGTTGGCCTCGGCCTCGGAGCCGGGCAGGTGCACGAGCGGCCCCTCCGCGCCGGTGCCGGGGACCGGCCGCAGTCCCTCCGCGGCGGGCGGCTCGGTGAGGATCCCGTGGGGCAGTACGACCACCGCGGCCACGCCCCCCTGCTTCTGTTCGCGCAGCCGCACCCGCGCCCCGTGCCGGGCGGCGAGCCGGGCCACCACATAGAGGCCGAGCCCGAGGCCCTCGTCGCTCTCGTGGTCGTACACGTCGTCGGCGGAGAACTCCGCGAGCCGCGCGTTCAGCTCGTCGAGCCGCTCGGGGCCGACGCCGATGCCCTCGTCCTGTACGGAGAGCATGACCTCGCCGTTCTCCAGGAGCCAGCCGGAGACCTCGACTCCGGCGTCGGGCGGTGAGAAGGAGGTCGCGTTCTCCAGGAGTTCGGCGACCAGGTGACTGATGTCGTCGGCGGCGGACCCGGCGATGTGGGCGTGCGGCGGAAGCGCCGCGATACGGACCCGCTCGTACCGCTCGATCTCGCTGACCGCGGCGCGTACGACGTCGACGAGCGGCACGGGCCCGGCGTGCTGGTGGCCGTGCTCGGCACCGGCGAGGACGAGCAGGTTCTCGCTGTGCCTGCGGGTGACGGTGGCGAAGTGGTCGAGCTTGAAGAGCGTGGCGAGGCGGTCGGGGTCCTGCTCGCGCTCCTCCAGGCCCTCGATGACGGCGAGCTGGCGTTCGACGAGGCCGAGGGTGCGCAGCGCGAGGTTCACGAAGGTGCCGTGGATACCTCGCCGTACGCGGTCCAGGTGGACGGCGGCGTCGGCGAGTTCGGCACGCAGCGCGTCACGCTCGTCGGCCGTGGCCTGCCGCGCGTCGGCCATCGTCTGGCGCTGCCCGATCAGGTGCTTGCGGTCGGACTCCAGTGTGGTGAGGCGTTCGTGCAGGGCGACGGTGTGGCCGTGCAGCGCGTTGACGCACCGTACGACGGCGGCGAACTCGTCGTCGCGGCCGGTGAAGCGCACCGGCTCCGCGGTCGTGGGCGCCGCCGCGACCCGCGCGGAACCGAGCCGCAGCACGGCGAGCGGGCGGGTCAGCGAGCGGGCCGTCCCCGTGCACACGCCGACGGCGAGGAGCAGCAGCGCGCCGACGAGCGCGATGCGCAGCTCCAGGGCGGTGACGTCCTTGTCGCGCAGTTCGCCGAGGCTCTTGGTGCGCTCACCGGCGAGCGCGTTCTCCGCGCTGCGCATCGCTTCGATGCGCGCGGTCAGCGCGGCGTCCAGCTTCCCGCGGTCCAGGCGCCGGTCGGCGGCGGAGAGCCGGGGCTCGTCGGTGAGGCGGGTCAGATACTGCTCGGCGGTGGTCACGCCGTTGCCCGCGACGGTCGACTCGTAGGTGTCGCGGGCCTCGGCGGGCGCGGACTCGTCGAAGTCGGCGAGCGCCGCGAGCTCCCGTACGTGGGCCTGCTGGGCGGCGGCGCTGAGGCCGTCGCGGCGGCCGTCCTCCTCGCTGTCACCACTCGCGGTGCCGGACGAGACCGGCAGGCCGGTGACGGGGTCGACGGTGCTGCCGGTCGACGCGGGGCGGGGCACGGCGAGCGCGGCGAGGAGCAGGCCGCGTGCGGCACCGGCCTGGCCGACGGCGTGGTCGAGGTCGGCGACGGCGTACGTACCCGGGCCCGCGCGCGGCGGGAGTCTCTCGGCGAGGTCGCGGGTGAGGCCGTGCAGTTCGCCGATGGCCTTGCCGTACGCCTTGTGGGCGGCCAGCGCGCTGGTCCCGTCGGCGAGGGCGGTTCTGCGCACCGACGCGAGGCGGGCGAGGCCGCGGCGCAGCCCGGCGGTGACGGAGCTGTTGGTGTTCGCGTCGGCCGCGGCCTCGCGCAGCTCCTCCGCCCGCCGATCCACGCGGGCGCGGCGGTCCTCGGAGAGCCTTCTGCCCTCGGGTCGGCCCGCGGCGATGTACGCGGTGACCTCGTCGCGCTCGTCGGCCAGGGAGTGACTGAGCGTGATGGCCTGCTGGGTGAGCTCGGAGAGCGTCACCAGGCTCTGCGACTCCTTCAGTTGCCCCGACGCGCTGACGACCACCGGCGCTCCTGCTCCGGCGACGGTGGCGGCGACGACGAGTACGGCGACGAGGAGCCGGTTGCGGACGCGGGCTCTGGGGGGTGCGGGCGGGGTGGTTCTCGGGGGTGCGGTCGGGTGTGCGGTCGGGGGCTCCGCTTGGGGCGCGGGGTCCTCGTCGGGGGGTGGTGTGTGGGTGGCTTGGGGTTGTGCGCCATGAGCCGGTGCGCCGGGGGGCGGGGCGTCGAGAGGGTGTGGGCCTTGTGACGGTGCGCCGAGGGGCTGGGGGCCTTGGGGCTGTGTGCCGGGGGGTAGTGCGCCTTGGGACGGTGCGTCTCGGGAGGACGGTGTGCCGGAGGGCTGTGCGCCTTGCGACGGTGCGCCGGGGGGCGGCGTACCCGTGCCGGGCTCCGGAGTACGGTTCGCCGTCGCGGCGGACTCCCGATTCGCGGGAGAGGTCACGCCCCGCGGGTTCCCTTCCGGGGCCTGCTGCCCGCCTTCGCGCCGAGGCCGCATCTCTTGCACCGGTGCTCGCATTCCTGTTTTCGTCTGCCCTGGAGCCCGGGTGACGATCCGTCAACGCGAGCGCTCCCGGCCTGGATCCCGACCTTCGCAGACGATTCCAGTGCCGGTGCGCGGCAGTCGCGCATCGCCTGCCTGGCCACCTGAAGGAGTGAACATCGACAGGGAGTTGGTGGGCAAGTCACCCTGAGTGGCCCGGAGGCTGCCCGCGGTGGCCCGGTTGGACGTCCGTGGGCGGCTTTGGCAGGATGCGCCGCCACACTCTCGCCGGAGCGGTTCGTTCCGACCGGAAACCGGCTCCTGACCTGCCGCTGTCTCGTTCCTCGCGACCGCGCGCTCCGGCCGGGGAAGCGGACGCGGACCTCATGCAGACTGACGGTATGCGCATCGAACTGGCCACCGAGCCCGGCGACCCGAACCGCCCCAACGAGGACTACGCGTCGGTGGCGCTCCCCGCGTCCGGACAGGGCGGATCGCTGGTGCTCCTGGACGGCGTGACGCCTCCCCCGGAGGACGTGGGCTGCCTGCACTCCGTTCCCTGGTTCACCGCCCGCCTCGGCGGCGCACTGAGCGAACTGTCCGTTTCACGCCGGGATATGACGCTGACTGAGATCCTCGCGACGGCCATCTCGCGCACGGCGGACAGCCACCGTGACACCTGTGACCTTTCTCACCCACGTACCCCGCAGGCAACCGTGGTCCTCGCGCGGTGGGACGGGGAGCGGTTCGAGCACCTCGTCCTCTCGGACTCGGCGCTGCTCGTCGCGGGCCCCGACGGCGCGGTCGAGGCGGTCCTGGACCAGCGGCTCGCCCAGCTCCCGGCGGCGATCGGCGCGCTGCGCGACGAGGTGCGGGCGCTGCCGCGGGGCTCGGCGGAGCGGGAGGCGGCGGGCCGCCGGTACGCCGCCGCAGTCGAGGCGCTGCGCAACGCCGAGGGCGGCTTCTTCACGGCCGCGGCGGACCCCGCGTCGGCGGCCCTCGCGGTCACCGGCGAGCGACCGCGCTCCACCGTCACCGCGTTCGCGGCCCTGACCGACGGCGCGGGCCGCTGGGTCGAGACATTCCGCGAGGGCGACTGGGCGGAGTGCCTCGCCCTGCTGCACAAGAGCGGCCCGCAGGCACTGGTCGACCGCGTACGGGAGGCGGAGCGCGCCGACCCGGACGGCACCCTGTTCCCCCGCGGCAAGCGGCATGACGACGCGGCGGTGGTGTATGCGGAGTTGTGAGGGGTGCGGGGTGCTTGGCCGCGGGGCGCGGGGTGCTTGGCCGCGGGGTGCGGGGTGGTTGTGCTGGGCGGTGGGGGCTGCGCTGAGCGGCGGATGACTGTGCCGGGCGGTAGGCGGCTGCCCTGAGCGGCGAGGGGCCCGAGGTGCGGGGGTGACTGTGCTGGGCGGTGGGTGGCTGCCCCGCGCGGCGGGGACTGCGCTGAGCGTCGGGCGGCTGCGCTGAGCCGTGGGCGGGGCTGTCAGCGGCGGATGGCTGCCCTTGAACGGTAGGCGGGGGGCCGCGAGGTGCGGGGGTGACTGCGCTGGGCGGTAGGCGGCTGCCCTGAGCGGCGAGGGGCCGCGGGGTGCGGGGGTGACTGTGCTGGGCGGTGGGGGTGTGCTGAGCAGTGGGTGACTGTGCTGAGCGGTAGGCGGCTGCGCTGGGCGGCGGAGGCACCGGGCGGTGCGGGGCGGCGGGGTCAGGGAGCCGGCCCGGCACCCACAGGGCGGCGGTGCGGCGCGGAGTGGGTCCGGTGGCCGCCGTCCGCCCTAGGACTCGGCGCCGACGTTGAGTTTGTGGAGCAGCCGAGCCAGCTCGGCGACCTCCCCCCGGTCCCACCCGGCAAGCTGCCGAACGTACCGTGCCCGCCGCGCCACCCGAACCGTCCGGAACCGCTCGCGCCCCTCATCCGTGAGCCGTACGAGCCAGGCCCTGCCGTCCGCGGGATCCGGCTCCCGCGCGACCAGCCCCAACTGCTCCAGGCTGCGCAGCTGCCGGCTCATCGTCGCCTTGCCGACCCCGATGAAGGCGGCGAGATCGGTGGCGCGCCGCGGCCCCGACTCGTCGAGGAACGCGAGCAACCCGTACGCCGCCGGCTCCAGCTCCGGATGCACCTGCCGGGCCATCTCCCCGGAGGACGCCCGCGCCCGGCGAAGCAGCAGCGTCAACTCACGCTCCAGGGAGAGGAACTCGTGGTCCACACCGCCCTCGGCCGCCGCCTCGCCCCTCTCGGCCCCACCGCCGTGCGCCGCGCCCTCGCGCATGTCAGCACCCATCCCACACTTTCCCGATCCTGAAAGTTTCCGCCCACCGCGGCCATCGCCGCAGCTCGCCCAGTATTTCGCAGGAGTAGACCAACGGCGGGCACCGGCGCCCCTTCCCTCCCCCGGTCTACGTGCGTAGCGTCCCTTCTGACATGTCCACACCATCGACATGTCGACAGGTCCCCCCACCGAGTCCCCTACGTACGGCGTGCCCCGCCCCCACGGCGTGGGAACCGTGAACCACACGCAGGGCGCCGTACGCCGGCGCACGGGACTCCACGAGGCCTTTCGGAGGCACGCCATGCCCGTGCACAGACCCGGTACGGCCCGCCGCGCCCACCACGACGCGGCCGGCATTCTCCTCGCCGTCCTCTCCGCCCTCGCCCTGCTGATCACCCTGCCCGGCGCCGCGCGGTCCGCCGACGGCCACGCTTCGGGTTCCGGCTACGGTTCCTCCCGCGGTGACGGCGTCCCCCCGCGCGGCTCCGCCCATATGGGCATGGGTGTCGTCGAGCACGACGGGCGTGGCAACCTCCCGCGCGGCGGCTCCGCCGTCCAGACCGAGGGCGTCGACGTCAGCAGCCACCAGGGCAACGTCAACTGGTCGGCCCTGTGGAACAGCGGCGTGCGGTGGGCCTACGTCAAAGCGACGGAGTCCACCTCCTACAACAACCCCTACTTCGCCCAGCAGTACAACGGGTCCTACAACATCGGCATGATCCGTGGCGCCTACCACTTCGCCACCCCCGACACCTCGAGCGGTGCCGCCCAGGCCAACTACTTCGCGAGCAACGGCGGCGGCTGGTCCCGCGACGGCAGGACCCTGCCCGGCGCCCTCGACATCGAGTGGAACCCCTACGGCGCCGCCTGCTTCGGCAAGTCACAGGGCGCGATGGTCGACTGGATCCGCGACTTCCTCACCACCTACAAGGCACGCACCGGCCGCGACGCCGTCATCTACACCGCCACCACTTGGTGGAAGCAGTGCACGGGCAACTACGGCGGCTTCGGCGCCACCAACCCCCTGTGGATCGCCCGCTACAACACCAGCCCCGGCGAACTCCCCGCCGGCTGGGGCTTCCACACCATGTGGCAGTACACCTCCACCGGCCCCGTCGTCGGCGACCACAACAAGTTCAACGGCGCCTATGACCGCGTCCAGGCCCTGGCCAACGGCTGATCCCTCCGCACGGGCGGATTCCGCGTACGGCAAGTCCTGTGCGCGGCACACTCCCGCGTACGCCAAGGCCTTGAGTACGGGACGGTCCCGTGTACACCTGGGCGCCGAGTACGGGACGGCCCCGCGTACACCTGGGCGCCGAGTACGGCACGGCCCCGCGTACACCTGGGCGCCGAGTACGGCACGGTCCCGTACACCTAGGCCCCGAACACGCCAAGTCCCGGGATCCGCGGGGATCCCGGGCCTTGGCTCCCCCGCCGCGCCCGTCACGCCGAGGCGGGGAAACCGGGTCACGCCTGCGCAGCCCTGCCGCGCGGGCGCCTTCGTCACGCCGCCGCGGGTACCCGCACCTCGGCCGGGACTAGGGCCAGTTCGAGGACCTGCCGGACGTCCGTCACCGCGTGCACGTCCAGCTTCTCCAGGACCTCGGCCGGGACGTCGTCCAGATCCGGCTCGTTCCGCTTGGGGATCACCACGGTCGTGATGCCCGCCCGGTGCGCGGCGAGCAGCTTCTGCTTCACCCCGCCGATGGGCAGCACCCGCCCCGTCAGCGACACCTCACCGGTCATCGCCACATCCGTACGGACCAGGCGGCCGCTCAGGAGCGACGCCAGAGCCGTCGTCATCGTGACGCCCGCGCTCGGGCCGTCCTTGGGCACCGCGCCCGCCGGGAAGTGGATGTGCACACCCCGGTCCTTGAGGTCGCCCACGGGCAGTTCGAGCTCCGCGCCGTGCGAGCGCAGGAAGGAGAGCGCGATCTGCGCGGACTCCTTCATCACGTCGCCGAGCTGCCCGGTGAGCGTCAGTCCCGCCGCGCCCGTCTCCGGGTCGGCCAGGGACGCCTCGACGTACAGCACGTCGCCGCCCGCGCCGGTTACCGCAAGGCCCGTGGACACCCCGGGCACCGCCGTACGACGCTCCGCCGGGTCCTGCGCGGACTCCGGCACGTGGTGGGGGCGCCCGATGAGACCGCGCAGTTCCTCCGCGCCGACCGTGAACGGAAGCTCGCGCTCGCCCAGTTCGTGCTGGGCCGCGACCTTGCGGAGCAGCCGGGCGACGGACCGCTCCAGATTGCGCACGCCCGCCTCGCGGGTGTACTCCCCCGCCAGCTTGCGCAGCGCGTCCTCGCCGATCGTCACCTCGCCGTCGCCGAGCCCTGCCCGGTCCAGCTGGCGCGGCACCAGGTGGTCACGGGCGATGACGACCTTCTCGTCCTCCGTGTACCCGTCGAGCCTGACCACCTCCATACGGTCGAGCAACGCCTCCGGGATCGCCTCGAGGACGTTGGCCGTGGCCAGGAACACCACGTCGCTCAGGTCGAGTTCGACTTCCAGGTAGTGGTCGCGGAAGGTGTGGTTCTGCGCCGGGTCCAGCACTTCGAGGAGCGCGGCCGCCGGGTCGCCCCGGAAGTCCGAGCCGACCTTGTCGATCTCGTCGAGCAGCACCACCGGGTTCATGGACCCGGCTTCCTTGATGGCCCGCACGATCCTTCCGGGCAGCGCGCCCACGTACGTCCGCCGGTGCCCGCGGATCTCCGCCTCGTCCCGCACCCCGCCGAGCGCGACCCGCACGAACTTGCGTCCCATCGCGTGCGCCACGGACTCCCCGAGCGAGGTCTTGCCGACACCGGGCGGGCCGACCAGGGCCAGGACCGCGCCGCCGCGCCGCCCGCCGACGACGCCCAGACCGCGGTCCGCGCGCCGCTTGCGCACCGCCAGGTACTCGGTGATGCGCTCCTTGACGTCCTGAAGACCCGCGTGCTCGGCGTCGAGGATCTCCTGGGCGCCCTTGATGTCGTTCGCGGAGGCACCGTCGTCGGTCCGCTCGTTCCACGGCAGTTCGAGCACCGTGTCCAGCCATGTGCGGATCCAGGAGCCCTCGGGCGACTGGTCGCTGGCGCGCTCCAGCTTCTCGACCTCCTTCAGCGCCGCGTCGCGCACGTTCTCCGGCAGGTCGGCCGCCTCGACGCGGGCGCGGTAGTCGTCGGACTCGTCCTCGCCCTCCTTGCCGTCGAGCTCACGCAGCTCCTTGCGCACGGCGTCCAACTGGCGCCGCAGCAGGAACTCGCGCTGCTGCTTGTCCACGCCCTCCTGCACGTCCTTGGCGATGGACTCCGCCACGTCCTGCTCGGCCAGGTGCTCCCGCAGCTGCTCGGTGGCGAGCTTCAGGCGCGCCGTGGGGTCCTCCGTCTCCAGGAGCCGGATCTTCTGCTCAGTGGTGAGGAACGGTGAGTACCCGGAGTTGTCCGCCAGCGCCGACACGTCGTCGATCTGCTGCACGCGGTCGACGACCTGCCAGGCACCGCGCTTCTTCAGCCAGCTCGTGGCCAGCGCCTTGTACTCCTTGACCAGCTCCGCGGTGGCTCCGGGCAGCGGATCGGGCACGGTCTCCTCGACGCGCGTGCCCTCCACCCACAGGGCGGCGCCCGGCCCGGTCGTACCCGCCCCGATGCGCACCCGCCCACGTGCCCGGATCAACGCTCCCGGGTCCCCGTCCGCGAGCCGCCCCACCTGCTCGACCGTGCCGAGCACACCGGTGGCCGCATACGTCCCGTCGATCCGAGGAACAAGCAGCACCGTGGGCTTGCTACTGCTTCCACTGGACCGCGCGGCAGCCTGAGCGGCCTCCACCGCGGCGCGTACATCGGCATCGGACAAGTCGAACGGCGCCACCATGCCGGGCAGCACGACCTCGTCGTCGAGCGGCAGCACAGGCAGGGCAAGCGGCGCATTGGCCCCTGACGCAACAGACTCAGCAGTCATGATCTCCCCTTCGGCATCCAAGTTGAGCTATACCAACTCAATGCTTGTGAGCCCCTGAATGTTCCTCGGCCGTGTTCGCTGTCAGCGATCACCCCTGTCACCGCGGGAAAGCCTCTAAGTAAGGTTCACTCACGCCTTGGAGCTATTACTTCTCCGCAGCGATCACTTTCCCGGCCCGCCAACTGACCCATCGGCCCATTGGTCCGCTGCTCACTGCCCCACTTACCTAAGGGATGCTTCATGCACGGCACAGAAGGAGCTCGGATGTCGGGCAACGAGGTCGTACGCGCCTGGATCGACGGCTGGGTCGTCTCCCGCGGGGCCGCCCCGCCGCTCATGGAACCGTGGGGCTTCACCGTGGACGTCGGCCACATCAAGCACCCCACCAGGCACGTCCTCGGCAGTACGGGCACGAATGTCCAGGAGGTCGACGTCCGCAAGGTCGCCACGGCGGTAACCGGAGCCGATGTGTGGCTGAAGGTCTTCGACCCCCCCGCCCGTGTCGCCCCCTGGCTCGGCCCCGAGTGGTGGCTCGACCCCGAGCCCGGCTACCTGATGACCGTGCCCCTCGCCCCCGTCACCCCGGACCGCCTGACCGTCCCCGACGACTACCGTCAGCGCACCTGGGCGCGCGGCGGCGTGATCCGCACCATGATCTCCTCCGCCGACGGCGCCTGGGTGGCGCGCGGCCAGATCGCACCGACCGGCCGCACGGCGGTCGCCGACCAGATCGAGACGTCCCCGCAGCACCGGCGCAAAGGCCTGGGCAGCCTGGTCATGCGCACCCTCACCGCCGCGGCCTTCGACCAGGGCGCGGAGATCGGCGTACTGGCGGGGACTCCGGAAGGACGCGCCCTGTACGAGTCCCTGGGGTGGCGGGTGGTCGCGGACCTGACGAGCGCGCGGCGGAAGGGTCCGGAGGAGGCCTGAGGCCAGCCCCCCCGAGAGGGGCCGCCCACCCTGCGCGTTATCTGGCGCCCGCCGCAGCGCCGGCCTTTCTCGCGCGAGTGTCCACGTACGCGTACGGCAGCCCGGGCACCATCAGCAGCAGCGTCACCCACAGAGGCACTCGGAAAAAGGTGTCGTCGCCGAACAGCGACGAGGCAATCTGTGCGAACGCCAACCCCGCTCCGCCGACGAGCAGCCACCCCTTGAAGCCGAGGGAGCCGCGCTTTATCTCCACGGCGACGGTGCCCGCGAGTATCACCGCGTAGAACGCCAGTCGCGGTCCCTCTATGGACAGCGTGAGCGTCCGGTCGATCAGGTGCGTGAGGAACAGCAGCGAGCCGAGGACGAACGGGGTGAGCGCTGCCATTCGCAGCACCCGCCGATGCAGGGGTGCGCGGGCTCGGGCCCAGGTGGCGGCGAACGCCTTGGCGTCCGGGCCTACCACGTCCTGGGCGGAGCGGCCTGCCGCGGCGGCCTCCTCGAGGTGCGCGGAGAGCTCGGCCAGCATCTCGCGCATGGAGGCGTCGTCAATGCCTCTGTACTCCCAGTTGCTGCGGCAGATCGCCAGGACGCGGGCTCTTTCCGCAGTGGCGGCTGCCCTGCCGGGGTCGGGTTCGAGTTCGGGTGCGGTTGCGGTCGCTCCGTCACGGGCCGATGTCTTACTCGTCGTCTGATCCGTCATGTCGTGCGTCCCCCCAATCACTCTGCCGCTGGTCTCCACTGATTCCGTGGCCCTGCGGCCCTTGCCTGGCCCAGAGGCCCAGCTGGCCCTACTCGTGCTGCTCGCGCTGCTCGCGCTGCCCGTCGTGCAGCGTTCTGGAGACCGCCACCGTGAAGGTGCTCCAGGTGGCGCGGCCGGCGGTCAGCTCGGCTGCGCCCGCCTCGGTGAGGCGGTAGTACTTGCGCGGAGCCCCGCCCGCCGCGGACGGCGCGCGGTAGGAATCGATCAACCCTGCTCGCTCCATACGGGCGAGCAAGGGATAGATGCTGCCCTCGCTCACCAGATCCAGGCCGCTCTGCGTCAGAGCTTCCACGAACTCATATCCGTACCGAGGCCGTTCCCCGATGAGCGCGAGCAGGCACAGATCAAGCACCCCGCGCAGCAACTGACTGCGACGCTGGTCGTGCGACGCGGACAGTTCCTTTGTCATGCAGTACAAGGTAGTCGCCATTACCTTGCACCGCAAGACATTTATACGGAGGCCAGAGTTCCGGCAGGTGGCGGTGGGCGAAGCTGGCGCGGAGTGGAGTGGAGTAGAGCTGAGGAGCCGAGTAGAGGGAGAAGGAGTGGAGTGGTGAACGGGACGCGCAAACGGGCTAAGCGGTCAGGCCGGGGTCCGCAGACCTCCAGCGCCGCAGCAACGGCCACGTCACCACGCCCACGACGAGCGCCAGCAGGTGACCCCAGTTGGTCATCGGATCGGCGAAGGCCACGAGGTCCTCGACGAGCATCCAGCCGAACCCGGCGAGAACGGTCCAGCGCAGCCACGACGAGAGCAGCCCGGCGAGGGCGCCGACGCTGGCGGCGACGCCGAAGCTGATGCCGTAGTCCAGTCGGTGCAGGGAACTGCCGGGGAGGTGTCCGGCCAGGACCGAGAGCCCGACCGGCACTTCGGTGACCAGCGTGGCGACGACGTGCCCGAGCAGGAACACGCCCGCGGTGCGCAGGCCGCCGATCCGGCGCTCCAGCGCGGTGAGGACGAGCAGGAACACGATGGCGTACGGCGATGTGATGCCACCGGCGATCCAGAGGGCGCTGGCGAGGAGGACAAACACCGGCCGGTCCGCGAGGTGCGCCACGTCGGTGCTGGACCCCTGATAGAGGGAGGAGACGAAGGAGGGGTCCGCGAACTCAGCGAACAGCGAGGTCAGGAGGAGGAGCGCGGCGTACGCGAAGGTGAAGGGAGTTCCGATCGGCGTCGGCAGGACCCGCCACGGCCGCAACCGCAGCAACCCGCCCACCCACGGCCCCCGATCGGCGCGCGCACCGCGAGCACCGAAAGCGCCACCAGTGTCACTGACACCACCAGCATCAAAGACCTCAGGGTCAACCGACCCCACGAGGGAGCGCACGGAACCAGAACCCGCCCCCTCCACGCCCCCCTCAGCAGCTCCCTGCCTGCCCACCTGCCGCGGCACACCGTCAAGCGTCGACACAGCTCCGGAAACCCCGGCGGCCCCGGAGGCCCCAACCGCCCCGCACGACAGAACCACCGCCTCGGCACCCACCCCCGCCTCGCCCGCGTCAGCGGAGACATCGGCCCCCACGCCCACCCCCACCCCGGCGCCCCCGCCAGAATCCCGCACTCTCCGGTTCACCCCGAGGCGCCCCTTCCCTCACGGACCTTCCATCACGGATAGATCACGGTTTACGCTCTACTGATCGTTCCCGCGCTGTCTATGACCGACGCCACGTGAGACGCGAGTCACAGGAACTCATATCAACCTCACGGCTCTCCCCAGCGTCACCGAAACGGCCCGTCCGCGCATCTTCCGGAGGCATGCGGACGGCCATGGCGCAGGGGCGCGGAAAAGCCCGGGACAGCCGACGCGCGATGGAGAGAATGGGCCGATGCACACCCCGTACCGACCTGATCCCCCCGTGGTTCTCGACCGGCGCGAAGGCCCGCACGGAGAAGTCGTCCTGCGGCGCCACGGAGACCTGCTCCAGATCATTGCCAATGGCACTTTCCTGATGGACACCTCGGACGGCCGCTCGGAGCGCCTCCTGGTCGACGCCGCCTACGAAGCACTCGACGGACGCCCCCGCCCGAGCGTTCTCGTCGGCGGTCTGGGCGTGGGCTTCTCCCTGGCCCACGCGGCCGCGGACCCGCGCTGGGGCCGCATCACCGTGGTCGAGCGCGAGCAGGCCATCATCGACTGGCACCTCGAAGGGCCGCTCTCCGCGCTCTCCCGAGAAGCGCTCTGCGACCCGCGCACGGACATCGTGCACGCGGACCTGGTCGCATATGTCAGCGGCTCATTCGCAGCCGCCAACGGCACATCGGACGCACCTCCGTCCCCGCCCGCGGCGACGTATGACGCCCTGTGCCTCGACATCGACAACGGACCGGACTGGACCGTCACACAGAGCAACGAAAATCTCTACTCGGCAGCCGGTCTGGCCGCCTGCCACGCCCGTCTGAACCCCGGCGGAGTGCTCGCCGTGTGGTCCGCCAAACCCTCATCCGCTTTCGACTCCGCTCTACGGAATGCCGGGTTCCAGCAGGTACGTACGGAAGAGATCACCGTTGCCCGGGGCGTACCGGACGTGGTGCATCTCGCGACAAGGGCTGCGTAGCCGAGGTGCCGTCACGCCCCGTACTCTGCTGACCGGACACCAAGCGATCACGTCAGGGGCGGGGCGATGGAGCAGACACACACCTCCCACAACAGCGCCACGGCAGCGATGCCTGGCGCCCAGCGCCGAGTACTGGTGGTCGAGGACGACCCGACGATCGTCGATGCCATCGCCGCCCGGCTGCGCGCCGAGGGTTTCGTCGTGCAAACAGCGGCGGACGGACCGGCGGCAGTGGACACAGCACAGGCCTGGCAGCCGGATCTGCTGATCCTCGACATCATGTTGCCGGGCTTCGACGGCCTGGAGGTCTGCCGTCGTGTGCAGGCCCAGCGTCCGGTGCCGGTGCTGATGCTCACCGCGCGGGACGACGAGACGGACATGCTGGTGGGGCTCGGCGTCGGCGCCGACGACTACATGACCAAGCCGTTCTCGATGCGCGAGCTCGCCGCGCGCGTGCATGTGCTGCTGCGCCGCGTCGAGCGCGCGGCGCTCGCCGCCACGACACCGCGCAGCGGCATCCTGCGCCTCGGTGAGCTGGAGATCGACCACGCGCAGCGGCGTGTGCGGGTGCGCAGCGAGGACGTGCACCTGACACCCACGGAGTTCGACCTCCTGGTGTGCCTCGCCAACACCCCGCGCGCGGTGCTCTCGCGCGAGCAGCTGCTCGCCGAGGTGTGGGACTGGGCCGACGCGTCCGGCACCCGCACGGTCGACAGCCACATCAAGGCACTGCGCCGCAAGATCGGGGCGGAACGCATCCGCACCGTCCACGGCGTCGGGTACGCCCTGGAGACCCCGACGCCATGACGGCGGACCCAGGTGCCGCGGCCGACCCCGGCGGGACGGCGCACGGCGCCCTGAGCGGCACGCCGGGCAGCGCCCACGGCACTCCCGGCGGCTCCGTGGAGGGCGGCCGGGGCGCGGCGCTGCGGTGGCGCTGCGACCGCGGTGGAGGCATGGGCCCGAACGGTCCCTTCGCGGGCCTGCGGCCTTTCTCCATCAAGACCAAGCTCGGCACCCTGGTCGTCGTCTCGGTGTTCATCACCACCGGGCTGCTGATGGTGGCCATGGAGACGGAGACCGAGCTGCGCTTCATCACCGTCTTCTCGGTGATCGCGACCCTGCTCATCACGCAGTTCGTGGCGCACAGTCTCACCGCGCCGCTCGACGAGATGAACTCGGTGGCCCGCGCGGTCTCGCTCGGCGACTACACCCGCCGGGTGCGCGGAGCCGACCGGCGCGACGAGCTCGGTGACGTGGCCACGACGATCAACCGCATGGCGGACGATCTGGAGGCCCAGGACCAGCAGCGCAAGGAACTGGTCGCCAATGTGTCGCACGAGCTGCGCACCCCCATCGCGGCGCTGCGCGCCGTCCTGGAGAACGTCGTGGACGGCGTGTCCGCCGCCGACCCGGAGACGATGCGGACGGCCCTGAAGCAGACCGAGCGGCTCGGCCGCCTGGTGGAGACCCTGCTCGACCTCTCCCGCCTCGACAACGGCGTCGTACCGCTGAAAGCGCGTCGCTTCGAAGTGTGGCCCTATCTGTCGGGTGTCCTGAAGGAGGCCAACATGGTGGCCTCCGCGCGCAAGGGGATGCCGTCCGGATCCGGGCGGCACACGCGTACGGACGTCCATCTGCACCTGGACGTCTCGCCGCCGGAGCTGACGGCGCACGCCGACGCCGAGCGCCTGCACCAGGTGGTGGCCAACCTCATCGACAACGCCGTCAAGCACAGCCCGCCGCACGGCCGCGTGACGGTGCGCGCACGGCGCGGCCCCTACCCGGAGTCCTTGGACATGGAGGTCCTCGACGAGGGCCCCGGCATCCCGAAGTCGGAGTGGCACCGGGTCTTCGAGCGCTTCAACCGCGGCGCGCACGCCGGTGTCCCGCCCGGTGGCGACGGCGGGACCGGGCTCGGCCTCGCCATCGCGCGCTGGGCGGTGGATCTGCACGGCGGACGCATCGGCGTGGCCGAATCGGCCCGGGGCTGCCGCATCCGGGTCACCCTTCCGGGCCTTCCAGAAGATTGAAGTTGACGTAAGGTTCGAGATGGAAGTGCTCCTGAGGCGCGCGCACGGCGCGCAGCAGGGGCCGCAGCCGCGTGTCGACGTACCCAGGGCGAGCACAGCCGCCCCCACCAGGGCTCCACGCGGTTCAGCGTCATTGGCAAACCGGGCTTGTTTCCCGCCATTTCCCACGCCGAAACCAGCTTTCCGGTGTGACTTACGCGACGGATGCCGGGCCCGGTCTGCACTGGACGACGATGGAGGCGTAGCCTTTATTTCCGCTGTCCATCACCTTGTGAAGCGGAAGAGGGCGGTTGCCGCCGTGTCGTCACAGTCCCCCAGTAACTCGAGCACCACGACCGACCAAGGAACGCAGGGCAAGAACCCTGCTGCCGCGTTCGGTCCCAATGAGTGGCTCGTCGACGAGATCTATCAGCAGTACCTCCAGGACCCGAATTCGGTCGACCGAGCCTGGTGGGACTTTTTCGCCGACTACAAGCCAGGCGTAGGCGCCACCGTCGTCGCCGCCCCGGCCAAGCCGGCGGGTGACGCGGCCGCGGGGGCCGCGTCCACCTCGTCCCCCGCCCCGGCCGCCGCGCAGCCCGCGGCACCGGCCGCTCCCGCGGCGCAGCCCGCTGCTGCCGCGCAGGCCCCGGCCCCGGCCCCCGCCGCCAAGCCCGCCACCGCGAAGCCCGCAGCCGCCAAGGCCGCGCCCGCGAAGGCGGAGCCCGCCAAGCCCGCGAAGGACGCCAAGGCTCCCGCGGACGGCAAGGAGGCGACGGGACCCGAGTACGTCACGCTGCGCGGCCCGTCCGCGGCCGTGGCGAAGAACATGAACGCCTCCCTGGAACTGCCCACGGCCACGTCCGTGCGCGCCGTCCCGGTGAAGCTGCTGTTCGACAACCGCATCGTCATCAACAACCACCTGAAGCGCGCCCGCGGCGGGAAGATCTCCTTCACGCACCTGATCGGGTACGCGATGGTGCAGGCCATCAAGGCCATGCCGTCGATGAACTACTCCTTCGTGGAGAAGGACGGCAAGCCCACTCTCGTCAAGCCGGAGCACATCAACTTCGGCCTGGCCATCGACCTGGTGAAGCCCAACGGCGACCGCCAGCTCGTGGTGGCGGGCATCAAGAAGGCCGAGACCCTGAACTTCTTCGAGTTCTGGCAGGCCTACGAGGACATCGTCCGTCGTGCCCGTGACAACAAGCTCACCATGGACGACTTCTCCGGCGTCACGGTCTCCCTGACCAACCCGGGCGGCCTCGGCACGGTCCACTCCGTGCCGCGCCTGATGCCCGGCCAGTCGGTCATCATGGGCGTCGGCTCGATGGACTACCCGGCGGAGTTCCAGGGCACCTCCCAGGACACCCTGAACAAGCTGGGCATCTCCAAGGTCATGACGCTGACCTCGACGTACGACCACCGTGTCATCCAGGGCGCGGCGTCCGGCGAGTTCCTGCGCATCGTCGCGAACCTCCTCCTGGGCGAGAGCGACTTCTACGACGAGATCTTCGAGTCGCTGCGCATCCCCTACGAGCCGGTCCGCTGGCTCAAGGACATCGACGCCTCGCACGACGACGACGTCACCAAGGCCGCCCGCGTCTTCGAGCTGATCCACTCCTACCGCGTCCGCGGCCACGTGATGGCCGACACGGACCCGCTGGAGTACAAGCAGCGCAAGCACCCGGACCTGGACATCACCGAGCACGGCCTGACGCTCTGGGACCTGGAGCGCGAGTTCGCCGTCGGCGGCTTCGCCGGCAAGTCGATGATGAAGCTCCGCGACGTCCTCGGGGTGCTGCGCGACTCGTACTGCCGCACCACCGGCGTCGAGTTCATGCACATCCAGGACCCGAAGCAGCGCAAGTGGCTCCAGGACCGCATCGAGCGCCAGCACGCCTCCAAGCCGGAGCGCGAGGAGCAGCTGCGCATCCTGCGCCGGCTGAACGCCGCCGAGGCCTTCGAGACCTTCCTGCAAACGAAGTACGTCGGCCAGAAGCGCTTCTCCCTGGAGGGCGGCGAGTCCGTCATCCCGCTCCTGGACGCCGTCATCGACAGCGCCGCCGAGTCCCGTCTCGACGAGGTCGTCATCGGCATGGCCCACCGCGGCCGGCTGAACGTCCTCGCGAACATCGTGGGCAAGTCCTACGCCCAGATCTTCCGCGAGTTCGAGGGCAACCTCGACCCGAAGTCGATGCACGGCTCCGGAGACGTCAAGTACCACCTGGGCGCCGAGGGCACCTTCACCGGTCTCGACGGCGAGCAGATCAAGGTCTCCCTGGCCGCCAACCCCTCCCACCTGGAGGCGGTCGACCCGGTCCTGGAAGGCATCGTCCGCGCCAAGCAGGACATCATCAACAAGGGCGGCACGGACTTCACCGTCCTGCCGGTCGCCCTCCACGGAGACGCGGCCTTCGCGGGCCAGGGCGTCGTCGCGGAGACCCTGAACATGTCGCAGCTGCGGGGCTACCGCACCGGCGGCACGGTTCACGTCGTCATCAACAACCAGGTCGGCTTCACGGCCGCTCCGGAGTCCTCGCGTTCGTCGATGTACTCCACGGACGTGGCCCGGATGATCGAAGCGCCGATCTTCCACGTGAACGGCGACGACCCGGAGGCCGTCGTCCGTGTCGCGCGGCTCGCCTTCGAGTTCCGCCAGGCGTTCAACAAGGACGTCGTCATCGACCTGATCTGCTACCGCCGCCGCGGACACAACGAGTCCGACAACCCGGCGTTCACGCAGCCGCTGATGTACGACCTGATCGACAAGAAGCGCTCGGTCCGCAAGCTGTACACCGAGTCCCTGATCGGCCGCGGCGACATCACCCTGGAAGAGGCCGAGCAGGCTCTCCAGGACTACCAGGGCCAGCTGGAGAAGGTCTTCACGGAGGTCCGTGAGGCCACCTCGCAGCCCGCCCCGGCGGAGGTCCCCGAGCCGCAGGCCGAGTTCCCGGTGACCGTCTCCACGGCGATCAGCCAGGAAGTCGTCAAGCGGATCGCCGAGTCCCAGGTCAACATCCCCGACCACGTCACCGTGCACCCGCGTCTACAGCCCCAGCTCCAGCGCCGCGCGGCCATGGTCGAGGACGGCACGATCGACTGGGGCATGGGCGAGACCCTCGCCATCGGCTCCCTCCTCCTGGAGGGCACCCCGGTGCGCCTGGCGGGCCAGGACTCCCGCCGCGGCACGTTCGGCCAGCGCCACGCGGTCCTCATCGACCGCGACACGGGCGACGACTTCACGCCGCTCCTGTACCTCTCCGAGGACCAGGCCCGCTTCAACGCCTACGACTCGCTGCTCTCCGAGTACGCGGCCATGGGCTTCGAGTACGGCTACTCGCTGGCGCGTCCCGAGTCCCTCGTGATGTGGGAGGCGCAGTTCGGCGACTTCGTCAACGGCGCGCAGACGGTCGTGGACGAGTTCATCTCGTCGGCCGAGCAGAAGTGGGGCCAGACCTCCGGCGTCACCCTGCTCCTGCCGCACGGTTACGAGGGCCAGGGCCCCGACCACTCGTCGGCACGCCCGGAGCGGTTCCTCCAGCTCTGCGCCCAGAACAACATGACGGTCGCGATGCCGACCCTGCCGTCGAACTACTTCCACCTCCTGCGGTGGCAGGTGCACAACCCGCACCACAAGCCGCTGGTGGTCTTCACGCCGAAGTGGATGCTGCGCCTGAAGGCCGCGGCCTCCAAGACGGAGGAGTTCACCACGGGTGGCTTCCGCCCGGTCATCGGCGACGCTTCGGTGGAGGCCGACGCGGTCCGCAAGGTCGTCTTCTGCGCGGGCAAGCTCTACTACGAGCTGGAGGCCGAGCGGCAGAAGCGCGGCGTCAAGGACACGGCGATCATCCGCATCGAGCGTCTCTACCCGCTGCCGGGTGCCGAGCTCCAGGCGGAGATCGCCAAGTTCCCGAACGCCGAGAAGTACCTGTGGGCGCAGGAGGAGCCGGCGAACCAGGGCGCGTGGCCCTTCATCGCCCTCAACCTCATCGACCACCTGGACCTGGCGGTCGGCGCCGACATCCCGCACGACGAGCGGCTGCGGCGCATCTCGCGGCCGCACGGCTCGTCCCCGGCGGTCGGCTCCAAGAAGCGCCACGAGCAGGAGCAGGAGCAGCTCCTGAACGAGGTCTTCGAGGCCTAGTCCGCGGCGGTCCACGCCGTTCGGTACGCCGGGAGGGCCCGGCCCCCAGTCCTGTACGCGACTGGGGGCCGGGCCCTCCGGCGTGCCGCCGTACGATGAAACGGAACACATCCCGGCCGCAGGGCCGGGTCCCGCCCGCACCAGGAGCAAGAGTTGTACTTCACCGACCGTGGCATCGAGGAGCTGGAGAAGCGGCGCGGCGAGGAGGAAGTCACCTTCGAGTGGCTCGCCGAACAGCTCCGCACCTTCGTGGACCTCAACCCGGACTTCGAGGTCCCGGTGGAGCGGCTCGCCACGTGGCTGGCGCGTCTGGACGACGAGGACGAGGACGAGTAACAGCTCTCTACGTAGAGGCCGCTTCGGAACCCGGAGCTCGGGCATGGGCCGCTTCAGGTCCCTGGCTGAACTCCGGATCTCCGTGGCTCCGTACCTCCGTGCCGCTGTGCCGCCGTGCCGCCGAGAAATCAGTTGCCGAAGGGCCCTGGAGGCCCTCTACGCTGACCGGCATGTGCGCATTCGCAGCCATGGCTCTGACGAGGACCCGCCGCGCCTAGCGGCGGGCTGCCTCACTTCACTCAGGACGTGCCCGCCGCTCCCACGCGTCAGCGCCGAGCGGCCCTTCGTGCTGCCCGGCTCACCTCGAAGCCGCGGAGATCTTGTGCGCACGCACCACCATGGCCGCCATGAGTTCGGCCAGAACTTCCTCACCGACGACGCCGTCATCAGTGCCTTCGTAGACCTCGTGTCCCGCACCCGCGGGCCCATCGTCGAGATCGGCACCGGAGACGGTGCTCTGACCCTTCCCTTGCAGCGCCTGGGCCGACGCCTGACAGGCATCGAGATCGACAGCCGCAGGGCGGAGCGGTTGCGGCGGCGGGTCGGCCCCTCGACGACGATCGTCACCGTCGACTTCCTCCGTCACCGGCTCTCCGCCGGGCCGCACGTCCTGGTCGGCAACCTCCCCTTCCACGAGACGACCCCCATGCTGCGCCTCATCCTGCGCTCGCCGGGCTGGACCGACGCCGTGCTGCTCGTGCAGTGGGAGGTCGCACGCCGCCGCGCCGGGGTCGGCGGGGCGACGCTGATGACCGCCCAGTGGTGGCCCTGGTACGAGTTCGGCCTCTCGGGCCGCGTACCGGCGGCGGCGTTCCGGCCGCGGCCCAACGTCGACGGCGGCCTGATGACGATCACCCGTCGGGAGCGCCCGCTGGTGGCGGGCGCACGGCAGCGGGAGTACCAGGACTTCGTCCAGCGCGTGTTCACCGGGCGGGGCCGCGGGCTTCCCCAGATCCTCACCGCCGCGGCCCCCGACCTGCCGAGGCGCCGGGTCCAGGAGTGGGTGCGGCGGGGCGCCGGACCAGCCCGCCTGCCCAAGGACCTGGACGCGCGGGACTGGGCGGAGCTGTTCGGGATGCGGGGTGCTGAGGGCCGGAGGATGTAGGCGCGGCGGGGGCGGTCCCTCCGGGGGCAGCGCGCAGTCGGGCGGCGGGGGGACCTGTCCTCCTACGTCGTGCCCCGCGCCCGTCCACGCTCCTGGGCCAGACCGAGCCCCCCGTACAGCACCAGCAGCGCCCCGGCCGCCGCCCAGCCGTGGTTGCGGCGGCTGAGGGACCGGAGCAGGAGCGGGACCCCGGCCGCCAGCTGGGCGCCGGCCAGGGCGCGGCCGAGCGGACCGTGCCCGGTCGCGTCGAGCTCCGCACGCACCGCTCCGTGCCAGCCGGCCCATGCGACGTGCCGGACGTCGTCCCGCGTCCGGGCGGCTGTGCGCAGCCTGTCCGCCGGTTCGCCGGGGCCGAGGCCGGTCGGCAGGGCGACACCCACTCGGGTGAGGACCGCCACGAGGCCTCGCATGCGGGCGCGCGCGTCGGCCGCCGGGTCGGGCCGGGTCAGCGTGTCCAGGGCCTGCATGTCGAGCACCGGGTCCAGGCCGAGGCGGGCGGCGAGCGTCCGCATGGCCTCGTCCTCACCGACCGCCGTGCCGTTGGCGAGCCACACGTATCCGACCGTGCGGCGGAACCCGGCCGCGAGCGTGCAGCCGGCTCGGTCGGCGTCCCACCACAGCGCCAGCACCGGCCACGTCGAGCCGACGGCGAGCGCCGTGGCCCATCCGGTGAGGACCCGGTCCACCGGCTCACCCCCGTCCGGCCACGGCGTTCCCTCGGGCACGAGCACGCTCCACTCGTCGCCTGCGGGCAGCAGGAGCATCCGCTCCCGCAGCAACTGCGCGACCGTCTCGACGGAGTCCGCCCCGGCCCGGCAGAGCAACAGGGCACCGGCGGAGGCAGAGGTGCCGGAGAGATCGGAGCGACCGAAGGGGCTAGATGGTTCGGACGGCTCGGATAGTCCGGGTGGCCCGGGCGGTCCGGGTAGTCCGGGTGGTCCGGATGGTCCGGACGATTCGGGTAGTTCGGGTGGTCCGGATGGCATGGTTCCACGCTAGGACAATTCACACATAGCAGCCCACGCACCTCCATGCAGGAGCACCCGGTGAAGATCAGGACGAACACGGAGTGACGCGGAGGGAGAAGTGGAGAAGTCACAGGTCTTGACTTACCGGATCCGCGATATATCGTGTATGGCAGATACGCGATATTGCGTGTCGTGCCGCAACGACCCGCTCGAGGAGGTCCGTCACCATGCCGGAGTGGTCTGTCGCCGAACCCGGAATGCTGACATTCGACGAGCCCGTGAGGACACTGCGCGTCCGCGTGGTGAACGGCACGGTGAATGTCGTCGGCACGGATGCGACCTCGTCGAGATTGGAGGTCACCGAGATGTCGGGCCCTCCCCTCAGCGTGACGCATCGCGGTGGCACGTTGTCCGTCGCCTATGAGGACCTGCCGTGGAAAGGCTTGCTGGAGTGGCTCGACCCCAGAGGCTGCGGCCGGGGCAGGCGCCGTCACGTGGTGGTCTCGCTCACCGTGCCCGCCTGGACCCGGGTCGAGGTGGGCGCCATCGGGGCGGGCGCGGTGATCTCCGGCATCGAGGGCGGGGCGGCGGTTCGAGGCGTCTCGGGTGACGCGACCCTCGTCGGCCTCTCCGGCTCCGTCCGCGCCGAGACGGTCTCGGGTGATGTCGAGGCCCAGGGGGTCACCGGGGACCTGCGGTTCGACTCGGTCTCGGGCGACCTGACCGCCGTCGAGTGCTCGGGATCCTCCGTCCGGGCCGAATCGGTGAGCGGCTCGATGATCGTGGACCTGGACCCGGCCATGGGCATCGTCGACGTGGGGCTCATGAGCGTGTCCGGCGAGATCGCCGTCCGCCTCCCCCACCCGTCCCACACGGAGGTGTCGGCGAACACCACGAGCGGTTCTGTCTCCAACGACTTCGAGGACCTGCGGGTCAGCGGCCAGTGGGGGGCGAAGAAGATCACCGGCAGGCTCGGCTCGGGAGGCGGGCGACTGCGGGCGACGACGATCTCCGGCTCGATCGCACTCCTGCGCAGACCGTCGACGGAGGATGATCTGTACGGGGCGCAGAACCGGCCAGGGGACGCGCCCCCCGGAGGCTTCCCGCCCCGGCCCGAGCGCCCTGCGGCCGCCGCCCCGACCGGCGTCCAGGACGCGGACGACCCGACTGCCGCCCCGAAGGTGGAAGCCGCCGACGGCCCGACCGACAAGAAGGTGCTCTGAGATGTCTCCCGTGTTCGCCCACGGCCGCCTGCGCCTGTATCTGCTCAAGCTCCTGGACGAGGCCCCGCGCCACGGCTACGAGGTGATCCGCCTCCTGGAGGAGCGCTTCCAGGGCCTGTACGCCCCTTCGGCGGGAACGGTCTACCCCCGTCTGGCCAAGCTGGAGGCGGAGGGCCTGGTCACGCACACCACGGAGGGCGGCAGAAAGGTGTACGCCATCACCGACGCGGGCCGCGCCGAGCTGGCCGACCGCAGCGGTGAGCTGGCCGACCTGGAGCTGGAGATCCGCGAGTCGGTCGCGGGGCTCGCCGCCGAGATCCGCGAAGGGGTGCAGGGAGCGGCGGACGAGCTGCGGCGAGAGATGCGGGCGGCCGCACAGGAGGCTCGGGCCGACGGCGGCTCCAGCGCGGGTCTCGGCCCAGGCTTCCCGAACGCCTCCGACTTCCTCGACGGCTCCTGGGCGGACGGCGACGGCTGGCGTCAGGCGAAGGAGGAATTCCGGCGCGCCCGCAAGGAGTGGAAGGAGCAGGCGCGGCGGGCCAAGGACGAGAGCCGTCGGGCCCGCGAAGAGGCACAGCGGGCGCGCAGACAGGCCAAGGACGCGCAGGAGCAGATGCGGGCACAGGCGCAGGAAGAGCTGCAACGCATGGCCAAGCTCGTGCAGGAGCAGGTGCAGGTCCACTTCTCGCGGGGCGACTGGCCGACGGGCGTCCACGAAGGCCTGGCCGAGCTGGCGAAGGAGTTCGGCGACCTCGGGAAGCAGTTCGGGAAGGAGTTCGGCAAGGACTTCGCCAAGGACTTCGGCTTCGGGACGTCGGACAGTACGAAGCCTTCCGGGCAGGAACCCTCAGGGGAGGAGCCGTCCGGGGATGAGCCGTCCGGGGGGAGGAGCTCCGAACAGAAGACCGACGGGGAAACGGTCGCCGGGGAGAAGGCCGATGGAGGGAAGGCCGGGGCTAAGGCTGACGGGGAAACGGTCGCCGGGGAGAAGGCCGGCGGGAAGCCCGCTGGGCAGACGGCCTCAGGGAAGACAGCGGGGGCCGGAGCAGCCGGGAGCGACGCACGCAGGGGCGAGCCGTTCGAGCCGGGACCCGTCTTCGCGGCCGAGCGTGACGAGGTGCCCGTCGAGTACGTCCCGGACTGGGCGAAGCAGGACTCGACCGGCGACCCCGGCCGCGACCTGGACCGCCTCTTGGACCGCTTCCGTGACGACATCCGCGACGCCGCCCGTGACCACGGGGTGTCGGAGGAGCAGCTCCGCGAGGCCCGCCGCCACCTCTCGGAAGCGGCGGCCCACATCGCGGTGACGCTGCGCGCACCCAAGTCCCCCGGGGCCTCCACGCCCTGAGCCGGACTGCCCCCGACCACGCCTTGACCCGCACCCGGCAGGTCTACGCGCGTGAGGGCAGACCTCACGCCGACGATTGCGGAGACGGATAGAGCACGCGCTCGACCGACCCCAGGGTCACGCCGTGGTCCGCGAGGACCTCGCACACCACGCCGGGCCGGGTGGTGAGGGCGAGGAGGATGTGTTCGTCGCCGATGCTGCGCTCGCGTCGGGCGGTGGCGATGCGCAGGGCACGTTCCAAGGTGCTCTTGGAGTCCGGGGTGAAGGCGCGGTGCCCGATCCACGCGGCGAGACCCTTGCGCTGTCTGGTGCCCGCACCCGCGAGTGCGCCCGCGCCATGGGTCTGCTCGACGCGGGAGACGATCTCCTCGACGTCGATGCCGAGACCGGCGAGGGCCTCGGTCTCGGCCTGGCTGAGGCCACCGCGGCGGCGCGTCTCCGTCAGTGCCCGGGCGATGTCGTCGCGGCGCCGGTCGGCCCCGAGGACGGCCAGCGCGAAGGAGGCGCGGGTACCCTCGCGGTCGAGGAGTGCCAGCAGCAGGTGACCGTCGTCGACGGAGTCGGCGCCCGCCCGTTCGGACTGCTCGACCGCGCCTGCCACCACATCTCGCGCACCCCTGGTGAACCGTTCGAACATCACTGCCTCCCGTACTTCTTGTGCACGGCCTGCCTGCTCACACCGAGTTCGACGGCGATCTCCTGCCACGACCAGCCCTGCCGACGCGCGCTGCGTACCTGCACGGCCTCCAGCTGCTCCGCCAGGCGCCGCAGCGCGGTGACGGCACGCAGGCCGACTCGTGGATCGCTGTCGCCCGCACGCTCGGCGAGATCCGTAGCCTTGGTCATGCCCGTCAACGTACGTTGACGAGCCCGCGCTGTCAACTAGAGTTGACGGCGCGGGCTCGACGGAGCGGCGGGGTTCAGAGGGTCAGTACGATCTTGCCGAACTGGCCGCCCGCCTCCAGGCGCTCGAAGCCCTCGCGGGCACGGTCGAGGGGCAGCTCTTCGTCGATGACGGGCCGCACCCCGGCGGTGGCGCAGAACGACAGCAGGTCCTCCAGTTCGTCCTTGGAGCCCATGGTGGAGCCGACGATCTTCAGCTCCAGGAAGTAGACGCGGGTCAGCTCGGCGTGGGAGGGGCGGTCGCCGCTGGTCGCGCCGGAGATGACGAGGGTGCCGCCGGGGCGCAGGGACTTGATCGAGTGGGACCAGGTGGCGGCGCCGACGGTTTCGATGACCGCGTCGACCCGCTGCGGCAGCCGGGCGCCGGACGGCACGGCCTCCAGGGCGCCCAGTTCGAGGGCACGCCTGCGCTTGGTCTCGTCGCGGCTGGTGGCGAAGACCTTCAGCCCTGCCGCCTTGCCGAGCACGATCGCGGCGGTGG
Organism: Streptomyces sp. NPDC017940; assembly: GCF_044328435.1. Classification (NCBI taxonomy): domain Bacteria; kingdom Bacillati; phylum Actinomycetota; class Actinomycetes; order Kitasatosporales; family Streptomycetaceae; genus Streptomyces; species Streptomyces sp. NPDC017940. Next base: position 191,499 of record NZ_JBIRHJ010000003.1, read on the forward strand.
CGACACCGCCGCCCGCCCCCTGGACGAGGACGGAGTCGCCGGGGCGTACGCCGGCGTTGGTGAACAGCATGCGGTAGGCGGTGAGCCAGGCCGTGGGGAGGCAGGCGGCCTCGGCGAAGGAGAGTTCCTTGGGCTTGGGGAGGACGTTCCAGGTGGGTACGGCGACCTGCTCGGCGAAGGTGCCCTGGTACTTCTCCGTGAGGATGGAGCGGCGCTCGTTCGGGCCGACGCCGTGGCCGCTCTGGCCGACGACGGAGTGCAGGACGACGTCGTTGCCGTCCTCGTCGGTGCCGGCCGCGTCGCAGCCGAGGATCATCGGGAGCTTGTCCTCGTCCAGGCCGACTCCGCGCAGGGACCACAGGTCGTGGTGGTTGAGGGAGGCGGCCTTGACGTTCACGGTCGACCAGCCGGGGCGTGGCTCGGGGGCCGGGCGGTCCCCCAGTTCCAGGCCGGTGAGGGGCTGGTCGCGGTCGATTCGGGCGGCGTAGGCAGCGAACATGGCGCCGACGATATGCCTGGCCCCTGGGCCTTCGGAACGCCACACCGGTGTGACCCGCACCGCGCCGACGCCCGCCCCCCTGTCCCGCCCCGGGCCACCGTGGGCACCGCCCCGCCCACGCACCGCAGCTGTGCCCACCCGTCCCGCCCAGCGGGACGATTGCCCACAGCAGCAACCCATCCCCCGCACCCGCCACCGGCGAGAACCCCCACAGACGAAGCCGACCCCACGCCCGACCAGAAACGGCCGGGCAGAAACAGAAAGCCTCCACGCACCCGCACCCGCACCCGCCACCGGCGACAAAGCCCCACAAGCGACGCCCACCCCACGGCCAACCAGAAACGGGCGGGCGGGCGGGAAACAAACCCACCCACACACCCGCACCCGCCAACGCCGGCAAACTCCCACAAGCGACGCCCACCCCCACAGCCGACCAGAAACGGGCGGGCGGGCGGGAAAGAACGGGCCCCGCCCCACGAAGGCGGGCGGGGCCGGAGCGTCAGGCGCGGGCCACACCCTCCGCCCGAGCGGCCGCCGCAACAGCCGCGGTGACCGCCGGCGCCACCCGCTCGTCGAACGGCGACGGAATGACGTACTCCGCGGACAGCTCGTCGCCGACGACCGCGGCGAGCGCGTCCGCCGCGGCGATCTTCATGCCCTCGGTGATCCGGGAAGCCCGCACCTGGAGCGCCCCCGCGAAGATCCCGGGGAAGGCGAGCACGTTGTTGATCTGGTTCGGGTAGTCCGAGCGCCCGGTCGCCACCACGGCGGCGTACTTGTGGGCGATGTCGGGGTGCACCTCGGGGTTCGGGTTGGCCATGGCGAACACGAACGAGTCCGGGGCCATCGAGGCGACCGCGGGCTCGGGCACCGTACCGCCTGAGACACCGATGAAGACGTCCGCGCCTGCCAGGGCCGATTCGAGCGAGCCGCTGAGCCCGGCCTCGTTGGTGAGCTCGGCCAGCTCCCGCTTGACCGGCGTCAGGTCGTCACGGTCCCGCGACACCACGCCCTTGCGGTCCGCGACGGCGACATCGCCGAGCCCCGCTTCGAGCAGGAACTTCGCGATGGCGACACCGGCCGCGCCCGCGCCGGAGATCACGGCCCGCAGGTCGCCGAGGGTGCGCCCGGTCAGCCGCGCCGCGTTGCGCAGTGCGGCGAGGGTCACCACGGCCGTGCCGTGCTGGTCGTCGTGGAAGACCGGGATGTCGAGGCGCTCCTGGAGGCGCCGCTCGACCTCGAAGCAGCGCGGCGCGGAGATGTCCTCCAGGTTGACTCCGCCGAAGGACGGTGCGAGGCGCACCACCGTGTCGACGATCTCGTCGACGTCCGTCGTGGCGAGCGCGATGGGCACCGCGTCGACGCCGCCGAACTGCTTGAACAGGATGGCCTTGCCCTCCATCACGGGGAGCGAGGCCTCCGGGCCGATGTCGCCGAGGCCGAGGACGGCGGTGCCGTCGGTGACGACGGCGACGACGTTGGACTTCCACGTGTAGTCGTGGACGAGCTCGGGCTTCTCGGCGATGGCGCTGCACACCTTCGCGACGCCGGGCGTGTACGCCAGGGACAGGTCGTCCTTGTCGCGCACGGGAACGGTCGCCTGGACGGCCATCTTGCCGCCGCGGTGCAGTGCGAAGGCCGGATCGAAGGGCTCCTCCGCGCCTTCGTGACCGGTTGTGGTGCCGCTGGGAAGACGGCTGTCGCTGCTGTCGCTGCGAGGATTGACGATCTCCGCTGCCACTGTGTCTGACCCCTTAAGTCTTCATGGTTGAGGGTGGTCCACTTCCTGGTGCAGAAGTGGGGCGGGCACCGCGTCCGTGCTGAAGCCGCGGGCCTGCCGGCCGTTGGCTCTCCGCCTGTCGGCGGAGCGGTACGGGAAGTACGTACGAACGCGCGGGCACGCCGCACACGTGCCCTGGGCCCCGGATGAGGGGTGTAACCGTCTTTTCTACCGGATGCTTCCGACCGCCGACGAGCCCTATCTGTGTCAGACCGATGTGAACAGCAAGTATCTAGTAGACCTCCAGGGTGAAATGTCCCTATTATTGGGAAAAAGCCACCCCGGCGATCCGCGTCGGTCCGCATGGCGGGATTGGGTGGTTATCAATCGGTTGTCGATTGTTCGTCCCGGCGACTCAATGACCGCGACGCACCGGCCTGTTGTGGTTTGCCGATCGCTCGTTATCCGATTTTGACATCTTCAGCCCCCAGTATCGGGCAGTCCGAATGGCAAGATGCCTCATCACACGAGGTCGCGACACCCGAAGGTGTGTGCACGACCGCATGGCTACTCCCCCATCCGCCGGAGGACCCCTATGACCGCAGGCCCCATATGTCGCAAGCCCGCCGCGAAGTCCGCGAAGTCCCGGATCGTCGCTGTCGGCGCGATCGCGGTCGCCGGTTCGCTGCTGCTCACCGGCTGCGGTGACCAGACGAACGACAAGAAGGACGGTGGCGACAAGGTCGTCAGCGCTCCGCTCTCCGACGAGCTGCCCTCGAGCATCCGCAACCAGGGCGTCATCAAGGTCGGCTCCGACATCGCCTACCCGCCGGTCGAGTTCAAGGACAAGGACGGCAAGACGGTCGGTATCGACCCGGACATCGCCGACGCGCTCGGCAAGCAGCTCGGCGTCCGGTTCGAGTTCGCCAACGGCACCTTCGACACCCTCCTCGGCGGCCTGCGCTCCAAGCGCTACGACATCGCCATGTCGGCCATGACGGACACCAAGAACCGTCAGGAGGGCATCGACGAGGAGACCGGCAAGAAGGTCGGCTCCGGTGTCGACTTCGTCGACTACTTCACCGCGGGCGTCTCGATCTACACCAAGAAGGGCGCCGACCAGGGCATCAAGACCTGGGCCGACCTCTGCGGCAAGAAGATCGTGGTCCAGCGCGGCACCGTCTCGCACGACATGGCCAAGGCCGAGTCGAAGAAGTGCAAGGGCGGCAAGAAGATCGCGATCGAGTCCTACGACAACGACCAGCAGGCCCAGACCCGGCTGCGTTCCGGTGGTGCCGACGCCGGCTCGTCGGACTTCCCGGTCGCCGCGTACGCGGTGAAGACCTCCGGCGGCGGCAAGGACTTCCAGCTCGTGGGCGACCAGGTCGAGGCCGCCCCGTACGGCATCGCGGTCTCCAAGAACAACTCCGAGCTGCGCGACGCGATCAAGATGGCGCTCGACGCGATCATCGCGAACGGCCAGTACGAGAAGATCATCAAGAAGTGGGGCGTCGACGCAGGCGCAGTCGAGGAAGCCAAGATCAACGGCGGCAAGTGACCGCGTCTCGTCATCTCGTCGCTGAAAGGCCACACCCGTGACAACGGACATCAGCAAGTCGGGCGGCTCCGCCCCCAAGGACGAACCACCGCGCTCCGCCCCCGAGGCGATCAAGGCGATCCCGGTGCGCCACTACGGCCGCTACGTCGCCGCCGTCCTCGCCATCGCCGTACTCGTCGCGATCGTCCTCGCGTTCGCGGGCGGTGACATCAACTGGGGCGCCATCCCGGACAACTTCTTCGACGAGCGCATCCTCAAGGGCGTCCGCGAGACCCTGATCCTCACGGTCCTCTCGATGCTCATCGGCGTCGTCGGCGGCGTCGTCCTGTCGGTGATGCGGCTGTCGAAGAACCCGGTGACCTCGTCGATCGCGTGGTTCTACATCTGGTTCTTCCGCGGTACGCCGGTCCTGGTCCAGCTCTTCGTCTGGTTCAACCTCGGCTTCGTCTTCGAGTACATCAACCTCGGTCCGATCTACAAGGACGAGTGGTCGGACTTCATGACGCCGTTCCTGACGGCGCTCCTCGGCCTCGGCCTCAACGAGGCCGCGTACATGGCGGAGATCTGCCGCGCGGGCCTGCTCTCGGTCGACGAGGGCCAGACGGAGGCGTCCCAGGCGCTCGGCATGAGCCACGGCAAGACCCTGCGCCGCATCGTCATCCCGCAGGCGATGCGCGTGGTCGTGCCGCCGACGGGCAACGAAGTCATCAACATGCTCAAGACGACGTCGCTGGTCGCGGCGGTGCAGTACTACGAGCTCCTGAAGTACGCCCAGGACATCGGCACCTCGTCCGGCGCCACCGTGGAGGTGCTGCTGCTCGCCGCCACCTGGTACCTGATCATGACGTCGATCCTCAGCGTCGGCCAGTACTACCTGGAGCGCCACTACGCGCGCGGCTCCTCGCGTGCGCTGCCCGACACCCCCTGGCAGAAGATCAAGGCCAACATGCTGTCCCTGAGCAACCGCGCGGGAGGTGTCCGCTGATGACCGCCATGGTCAAGGCCGAGAACGTGCACAAGTCGTTCGGCCACATCGAGGTCCTCAAGGGCATCGACCTCCAGGTCGAGTCCGGTGAGGTCTTCTGCCTCATCGGCCCCTCGGGGTCCGGCAAGTCGACGTTCCTGCGCTGCATCAACCACCTGGAGAAGGTCAACGCCGGTCGCCTCTACGTCGACGGGGAGCTGGTCGGCTACCGCCAGAAGGGCGACAAGCTGTACGAGCTGAAGGACAGCGAGGTCGCCCAGAAGCGCCGGGACATCGGCATGGTCTTCCAGCGCTTCAACCTCTTCCCGCACATGACGGCGCTGGAGAACGTCATGGAGGCGCCGGTCCAGGTCAAGGGCCAGCCCAAGGCGGAGGCGCGGGAACGTGCCGGTCAGCTCCTGGAGCGGGTCGGGCTCGCCGACAGGGCGAAGAACTACCCCTCGCAGCTGTCCGGCGGCCAGCAGCAGCGGGTCGCGATCGCCCGTGCGCTGGCGATGGACCCGAAGCTGATGCTCTTCGACGAGCCCACGTCGGCGCTCGACCCGGAGCTGGTCGGTGACGTCCTCGACGTCATGCGTGACCTCGCCGAGTCCGGTATGACGATGATCGTCGTCACGCACGAGATGGGCTTCGCGCGGGAGGTCGGCGACAGCCTCGTGTTCATGGACGGCGGTGTGGTGGTCGAGTCCGGGCGCCCGCGCGACGTCCTGACGAACCCGTCGCACGAGCGGACGAAGTCGTTCCTGTCGAAGGTTCTGTAAACCGTCGTCTACGTAGAGGGGCGGTACGGGTCACTGATCCGTACCGCCCCTCTACGTAGCGCGCGAAGTCCCTACTTGAGGCCTAGGACCAGGGCGTCCGACGGGGACGACCAGACCGTGCGGGCCTCGGTGAAGCCCGCTTCACGAAGGGTGCGGATGTGCCACTCGGCGGGCGGGGTGTCGCCGTCGGCGTGCTCTCCGTAGATCGCGAAACGCTTGGCGGTGGGCTCGGCGAGCACGGGGTCCTCGGCGGCGAGACCCCACCAGTCGGCCCAGTCGAGGGCGCCGGAGTTCTTGGCGGCCTCCTGGCGCGCGTGCCGCTGCTCGCGGTCGGCGGCGTTGATGCGCGGGGTGCTCGGGTCCGGCATGTGGTCGGCGTTCATGAAGACACCGCCGTCGGACACGACCTTGGCGAGCTGCCCGTACAGCGCGGCGAGGGGCTCGCTGAACAGCCAGTGCAGCGCGGTCGCGGTGAGCACGGCGTCATAGGAGTCGTGGGGCAGCTGCGAGGTCCAGTCGGGGTCCTTCAGGTCCGCGGTCACGAACGTGACGCGGTCGTCCCCGGCGAAGGTGCCCTCCGCTATGGCCAGCAGGGCGGGGTCGAGGTCGACACCCGTACTGACCGCCTTCGGGAACCTTTCGAGGAGGCGGGCCGTAATACTTCCTGTACCGCACGCGAGGTCCAGCACGCGCGGCTCGGGGCCCACGAGGGCCTCGACCATGTCGAGCATGACGCGGAACCGCTCCTCGCGGTCCGGCATGTACCACTCCTGCTGCCGGTCCCAACTCTCCTGCCAGGCACGCCAGTCGGTTCCGAACCCCGTACCGCCAGCCGTTTCCGTCACCGGAAGACCTCCATCCCGTACTACGCTCGACTGAACGTGTCGCGTAACACCCACGAAGCCAGTGTGACCGTTACCACGCACAGAGATGAAGATATCCCGCGCCCGTAAGGACTACAAGTGGAACTGGCCTATTACTCGGACTACGCCGTACGCCTGGTCAACACCGAGGAGCCGGCTCGCAACAAGGACTCCCTGACCTCCGTCGACGCGGTCCGCGAGCTGTTCGGTGCGAACCAGCAGGCCGCACGGCGCGCCACGGACTCCGACGTGACGCGCTTCCGCTCCGTACGGGGACGGCTGCGCGGCGTCTTCGAGGCGGCGGACGGCGGGGACGAGACACTGGCCGTCGACCTGCTGAACTCCCTGCTCCTGGAGTTCCCCGTGAGCCCGCAGATCTCCGGCCACGACTACCGCGACGACGACGGCCGCCCGCTGTGGCACATGCACCTGGCCGACCACCCCTCGAACGCCACCGCGGGGTTCGCCGCGATCGCCGCGATGGGCCTCGCCTTCCACCTGACGGAGTACGGCGTGGACCGGCTCGGTCTGTGCGAGGCCGCGCCGTGCCGCAACGCCTTTCTGGACACCTCCACCAACCGGTCCCGGCGCTACTGCTCGGACCGCTGCGCGACCCGCGCGAACGTCGCCGCCTACCGGGCCCGCAAGCGCCTGGAGAGCGAGCGGTCCGCGAGCACGGGGCGCACCGCCGAGAAGGCCCAGCAGGCGAGCGCGGCCGGCGACAGCTGACGCCGCCCCTGCGCCGCCCGCTCCTGGCGGAACCGCAGCAGCGGCCGGAACCGCGCGCGCACCCGGGCGAGGACCAGTTCCTCCGGCACGATCCCGTACACCGTGCTGTCACCGCCCGCGTTGTACGGGTTGTCGCCCAGCACCCACCAGCCGCCCTCGCGCCGCTCTACGGCGCGCTTGACGACCAGCAGGTCCTGTTGCAGCGGGTGGCGCAGGATCACCACGTCGCCGGGGCGGACCCGGGCGCCGTGCCGCACCAGTATCCAGTCCCCCGGATTCAGCGTCGGCACCATGGACGGGCCGTCGACCTCGATCAACTGGAACGGCACGCGTGTCTCCCGCCCGTCTGCCGTCGTCTCCGGCATCAGACACCTCCCGGACCCATCCTCCACCGGCCTCCCGGTCCATCCTCCACCGTCTTCAGTCTGACCCTGGACTTTTGTCCTAAGCCCATGGGGGCGCTCGCGAAAACAGGTCCCTCACGGAGTAATGTCCCCCCTGAGAAGACGATCACGAGGAAGGACAGCTCAATGCTCTCCCGCCTGTTTGCCCCCAAGGTGAAGGCCAGCGCGCACTGCGACCTGCCCTGCGGCGTGTACGACCCGGCCCAGGCCCGCATCGAGGCGGAGTCGGTGAAGGCCGTCCAGGAAAAGATGGCCGGCAACGACGACCCGCACTACCAGGCCCGCGCCACTGTCATCAAGGAACAGCGCGCCGAGCTCGCCAAGCACCACGTATCGGTGCTCTGGAGCGACTACTTCAAGCCCCCGCACTTCGAGAAGTACCCGGAGCTGCACGCCCTGGTCAACGAAACCCTCAAGGCCCTTTCGGCCGCGAAGGCTTCGACGGACCCGAAGACCGGTGAGAAGGCGCTCGAACTGATCGCCGAGATCGACCGCATCTTCTGGGAGACCAAGAAGGCCTGATCCCTGGCCGGGCCGTCCGATCCGCACTGTCGCGGGACGCACGGCCTACCTGTCCGCACCCGGTCCGCGGGCCGCCGAGAACGGCGTCCATGACGGTCCGGGTGCGGTCTTTTTTGCCCCGCAGCCAGCAAAGTTCCTGTCGACGAGCGTGTCATGGCCCTTCGGGGCCGACGTGATCAACCAACTGAGGTCGGCACTGGAGAGCGCCTGCTCCTCACAAATTCGGTTGCCGTCGACGACGGCTCCCTGCTGCACTGATCACGTCAGCACCCGTGCCGCCCGAGTCGAACCAGGAGCCCCCAGATGCGCCAGACGTCCATGTCCCACCAGGAAGGAAGCACCCCCCGACCCGAGGACATGACGCCTAGTGGCATCTCACCCGCAGCAAGACCCGCAGGACTCCCTCACCGCACCTGAGCCGCCCTCGCCCGCCGAGCACACGCACACCGGCCCCCGCATCCTCAACCTGGGCATCCTCGCCCATGTGGACGCCGGCAAGACCAGTCTGACCGAGCGGCTGCTGCACACCGCCGGTGTCATCGACGAGGTCGGCAGCGTCGACGACGGCAGCACCCGGACCGACACCCTCGCTCTCGAACGGCAGCGCGGCATCACCATCAAGTCGGCCGTCGTCTCGTTCGCGATCGACGACGTCACCGTCAACCTCATCGACACCCCGGGCCACCCGGACTTCATCGCCGAGGTGGAGCGGGTCCTGAGCGTGCTCGACGGCGCCGTGCTCGTCGTGTCCGCCGTCGAGGGCGTACAGGCGCAGACCCGCGTCCTGATGCGCACGCTGCGCAGGCTCGCCATCCCCACGCTCGTGTTCGTCAACAAGGTGGACCGCGGCGGAGCGGACCCCGAGCGCGTGCTCGCCGACCTGGCGCGGAAGTTGACGCCCGCCGTCGTCCCCCTGGGCACGGTGGACGCCCCCGGCACCCGCACGGCGCGCTACGTCCCCCACGCCGCCGACGACCTGGGTTCCACCGCCCGCCTGACCGAACTCCTCGCCGAACACGACGACGCGCTCCTCTCCGCGTACGTCGAGGACGCCGCCCTCCACCACGACGAGCTGCACAGGGCCCTCGCGGCCCAGACCCGGCGGGCCCTGGTCCACCCGGTCCTCTTCGGCTCGGCCACGACCGGTACCGGGCTCGACGCGCTGACCGGCGCGATCAAGGAGCTGCTGCCCGCGGCCGCCTACCCCGCGGACGGGCCCGTCGCGGGCACCGTCTTCAAGGTCGAACGCGGCCCCGCGGGCGAGAAGGTGGCGTACGCGCGGATGTTCTCCGGGACGGTGCGCGTACGGGACCGGGTCCGGGTCGGCGGGGCCGCGGGCGAGTCCGGCAGCGGGTTCAAGAACGCCAAGGACAAAGTCACCGGCATCGGGGTCTTCGAGCAGGGTGCGGTGGCTCCGCGCGAGTCCGTGTCGGCCGGGCGGATCGCGCTCCTGTGGGGGCTGCGCGGCGTACGGATCGGAGATGTACTCGGTCACGAGCGGGACGTACCGGAGCGGCACCGGGCACGGCACCACTTCGCGCCGCCCACGCTGGAGACCGTCGTGGAACCGCGCCGTCCCTCCGACCGTTCCGCCCTGCACTCCGCGCTCACCCAGCTCGCGGAGCAGGACCCGCTGATCGGCCTGCGGCAGGACCCACTGCGGCAGGAGCTCTCCGTGTCCCTGTACGGCGAGGTCCAGAAGGAGGTCATCGAGGCCACGCTCGCCGACGAGTTCGGCATCGGCGCCGACTTCCGCGAGACCACGACGATCTGCGTCGAACGGGTCGTCGGCACCGGTGCGGCCGTGGAGATCATCGACACCGACCCGAACCCGTTCCTCGCCACGGTGGGACTGCGGGTGGAGCCCGCGCCGGTCGGGTCGGGCGTGCGGTTCCGGCTCGGCGTGGAACTCGGTGCGATGCCGTACGCGTTCTTCAAGGCCGTCGAGGAGACGGTCAGGGAGACGTTGCGGCAGGGGCCGCACGGGTGGGAGGTGCCCGACTGCCTCGTCACCATGACGCACTGCGGGTACTGGCCGCGCCAGAGCCACTCCCACGCCGTCTTCGACAAGAGCATGTCGAGCACGGCAGGCGACTTCCGTCAGCTCACGCCGCTCGTCCTGATGGACGCGCTGCGGCGCGCGGGCACGCGGGTGCACGAGCCGATGCACCGGTTCCGGCTCACCGTGCCCGCCGATGTATTCGGGACGCTGCTCCCGGCCCTCGGGCGGCTGCGCGCGGTGCCGCACACACCGACGGCACACGGGTCCACGTACGTCGTCGAAGGGGTGGTGCCCGCCGCGCGGGTGCACGGCCTGGAGCAGGCACTTCCCGGGCTCACCCGTGGCGAGGGCGAGTTGGAGGCCGCCTTCGACCACTACGCGCCGGTCCACGGCACCCCGCCGGGCCGCCCGCGCACGGACCACAATCCGCTCGACTGGAAGGAGTACGTGCAGCGGGTGACGCGGCGCACGCGGGTGGGGTGAGTCAGCCCGAGGCCGGGCCCGCGCTGCTTCCGGGCCCGGTCCCGGCTCGCGGCTGGAACCCGGCTTCCGGCTCGGTCCCGGGCCCCGGCTCAGTCCCGGCTTCCGACTCGAACCCGGCTCCCGGTCCACTCCCGGCTCCCGGCCCGTTCCCTGCTTCGGCGCTCGTGAGTTCCCTGATCACCCGTGCGTCCAGGAGGGTGCCCAGCCGCTCCTGGTCGGCCAGGATGTTGATCTCGACGATCCGGCCGTCCCTGACGGTGAACTCCCCGACGGAGAACGGCTTCCCGTCGCGCACCGCGATCTGGCCGACCCGGCCGTTGACCAGGGCCAGATAGGTGGTGCCTGCCAGCGCGGAGAACGAACGCGCCCCGGCGACCACCTCGCGCGCACCCCGCACCAACCGGGAGAGCCCGGAGACGTCGCCGCCGTCGGCGCGCAGCACCACGTCCGGGTCGAGCAGTTCGAGCAGCGCGTCGAAGTCGCCGCCGCGGGCCGCCGCGAGGAACGCCTCGACGACCTGGCGGTGGCGGGTGCGGTCCGGTTCCGGCTCGGGGGCGGCGTCGCGGACCCGGCGGCGGGCACGGCTGGCCAGCTGCCGGGTCGCGGCCGGGGCCCGCTCGACGATGGGCGCGATGTCCTCGAACGGCACCGCGAACATGTCGTGCAGCACGAACGCCAGACGCTCCGCGGGGCTCAGCGTGTCCAGGACGACGAGGAGCGCGAGCCCCACCGAGTCCGAGAGCAGCGCCTCGTGTTCGGGGTCGACGGGTGCACGACCACCCGGCAGCGGGCTGATCTGCGGATCGGGCACATGCGTGGCGGGCACCTCGATGTCCAGGGGCTGCTCCCCGCGCTGCTTGCGCGTCCGCAGCAGATCCAGGCAGACGCGGCCGACGACCGTGGTGAGCCAGCCGCCGAGGTTCTCCACCCGCTCGGCGTCGGCACGGCTGAGCTTCAGCCAGGTCTCCTGCACCGCGTCCTCGGCCTCGCTGAGGGAGCCGAGCACACGGTAGGCAACGGCCTTCAGGCGAGGTCTTTGCTCCTCGAACCGCGCCGCCAGGAGCTCTCTTCCGTCCATCCGTCACATTCCTCCGTCGCGATCCGTCATATCAGTGACGCACCCGCAACCTATCCGTGTACCAGGGAGACCCCGCCATGCACCCCAGCAGCAAGAACCCCGTCACCGTGGGGCAGTTCGACTCGGGGTGGGGGCGTGGTGTCCTGGCCGGACGAGGCGCCTAGGGCCGGGGGCCGAACAGCGTCTGCTGTCGGCGCCGACGTCCAGGAATCCGTGCAGCGTCGTCGAGTCGGTGCGGTTCGTTCCGTTGGCCGGAGCGGGCTTCACCCGAGTGGCGGGTTCGGTGCCGTGTCCGGGTCCGTGTCGACGAGGGGTACGGTCCCCGGGCCGTCGGCGGGTTCGGTGCCTCTGCCGGCACCGGCTTCGGGGGCCGCGGGCTTCGGTTCGGGCTTGAGGTCCCGCCGGGTCGGATGCCCGCGCTTGTGCTTGTTCTTGTAGCCGCGGGCCGCACGCGCCTTCCCCTGCGGCTCGTCGACCACGCACGCTTCGCACGCGGAGTTGCGGCAAGGAGCGGGGCCCCACACCGGGACGTACGCACCCAGCACCTTGCGTCGTTTGATGGCGGTACCGACTGGCCGTCCGCAGTGCGCACACACAGGTTCGCCCTGCGGACGGGGGCCGGACCGGCGTCCGTCGCTGCCCATGGCCTCAGGGTATGGCGGTTCCCCGGGGCCGGACAGTCCAGCGGTCAGTTCTGCGGGCGGTTGCGGGAGTACGTACGGACGACGACGCCGTTGCCGAAGACCCGGGAGGAGGTCAGCTCGAACTCGCCGACCGCGGACTCCACGCCCTCGAACATCGGCATGCCCGAGCCGAGAAGCACCGGGTAGGTCTTCAGGACTAGTTCGTCGACCTCGTCGAACAACTGGCCCGCGATCCGCGCACCGCCGCACAGCCAGACGCCGAGCTCGCTGTCCTCGGCCTTGAGCGCGCGGACCTTGCCGACGAGGTCGTCGGCGATGATCTCGACGTTCGGGTCGGGTGACGTGCCGAGGCCGCGCGAGGCCACGTACTCCCGCAGGTGCCCGTACGGGCTGGGCATGTTCTCGTTGAGTCCGAGCTGGTAGCTGCCCATGCCCTGGACGACGGTGTCGAACTTCTTGTTGGCCACGTCGCCGAAGCCGAGGACGCTGCGGCCGGCGGCGGAGACCGTCTCCGGATACTCCGTCCTGAGGAACTCCAGGAACTCTTCGTCCACGAACTTCATGAAGGAGTTGGCGTCCCCGCTCGGGTCACCGATGAACCCGTCGATGGAGACGGCGACGAAGTAGGTGAGCTTGCGCAAGCTGAGTCTCATTTCGCAGATGACAGAGGCGGGAGGGCGGAGCCGAACGGCCGGGCGGCCACTGCGCGCGACCGCCCGCCCTCTAACTACTCCGGTTATAGTGGTGCAGGCGCAGTGGTTTGACAACCCCTTTTTTTCGAACGGGTGCAAAAAAGTCGGCCCCGGAAACCGGATCAACCGATTCCGAGGCCGTGCCCGGGGCCGTTCCCCGAGTCCCTTGTCCGAAGCCGTGCCCGGGGCCGCCCCCCAGTCCCTCGTCCGGGGCCGTGCCCTAGCCGCTCGTTCGAGACCGTCCCCGAACCCCTCGCCCGGGCCCCCCGGTCCCTTGGTCCGAAGCCGTGCCCGAGGGCCACGCTTCGCCCTACACCCTGGCCCGCGCTCACCGTCCGTGCTCACACCGCCCGCGGTTCCCGCCACATCGGCCACAGCCGCGGCCCCTCCGGCAGGTCGATCGCGCTGCCGAGGTCGGCGAAACCGAGGCGCAGATACAGTTCCCTACTGCGCGCGTTGCTCGCTTCCAAGTAGGCGTGCAGGCCCTCCCGGTCGCACCGTTCGAGCACCGGGGCGACGAGTGCCGAACCCATGCCCTGCCCCTGCCGCTCCGGCTTCACCGCGATCAGGTGCAGATACTGGTGCGGGCGGTCGGCCGGATGGGCCTGCGACGTCAGTCGCCCGATCACCTCGATCCGTTCGTTGTCCGGATCGACGGCGCGCCGCAGCAGCGCGGGCCCCTCCGTGGCGTCCTCGTGCGCGGAGCCGGCGGGCACCGACCACCACAGCGCGGCGGCCGAGCCGTCCTCGGCGACGTCCACATGGCCCTCCGCGAAGGCGAGGTCGAGGAAGGCGCCCATCAGCGCGCCGTGCCGGTCGCGCCGCCGCCCCTCGTCAGGGAACAGCCAACTGCTCACCGGGTCCCGCATGAACGCCTCGTCGAGCAGCCGGACCACGTCCGCCCGGTCGCTCTCGTCCGCTCTCCGGATCGCCACGCCCATGACTTCTCCCCTTCGCCCCGGCGGCTCACCACTTCCGCCCCAGCTGTCCCGCCCGCAGCCTAAGTGACCGCGCCGGTCGCGACGACAGGTCCCGCACCACCGGCTTCAGGGGCTGCGCATCACCGGCTTCAGGAGCTGCGCACCACCGGTTGCTGCGCCTCCCACCACCAGTTGCCTGGCCTCGCACCACCGCCTGACGTCCCCCGCCCCCACCGGTTGACGGGCCCCGCCCCACCGGCTGACGGGCCCCGCCCCACCGGCTCTCCGCGGTGGCACAAGACCCGTCGTCCCGTCGCGAGGCACCCGGCGGCGGACACGGCGTCGCGTTGCGACAGCGTGGTCGCCCTCCCGGTTGGGCCTCGAAACCGCCCGGCGGAGCGCCCCCTCACACGCCCCGCCGGGACTTCCTCAATCCGTCGTCGCACCCTTGGAGTCAGTACGACCTCCGCGTGACGTACTCCGTGAGTGCGAGGAGACCGTCCGCCCGCACGGGGTCGGGCACCGCGCGGGCGAGTTCCCCGAGCGCCCGGGACATGCGGTCCGCCGCGTGCGACTGCGCCCAGTCCCTGCCTCCGGCCCGCTCGACGACCTGGGCCACCCGCTCCGGATCGCCCGCGAACGCCTCCCGCCCCCGCCCGTACAGACCGGCGAGCGCCGCCCCCTCGAACGTCCCGGAGGCCAGCGCGGCGAGCACCGGCAGCGACATCCCGCGGACGGCCAGGTCCGAGCGCGCGGGCGTGCCCGTGCGCGCGGGGTCTCCCCAGATGCCGATCACATCGTCGATGAGCTGGAAGGCGAGGCCGGCCTGCCGCCCGAACCCGTCGAGCGCCGCCACCGTGTCGGCCCCCGCCCCGGCGTACACCGCGCCGATCGCGCAGGCACAGCCGAGCAGCGCACCCGTCTTCGCCTCGGCCGTGCCGAGGCACTCCTCCAGGGAGACGTCTTCGAGGGCCCTGCCCTCCAGGGCGCGGTCCGCGCGCTGTCCCGCGCGGAGTTCGACGGCACAGGCGGCCAGGCGGGCGGCGGCCGCGGGGGCGCCCGGGTGCGGGTCCTCGGCGAGCAGTCGCTGCGCCAGCCTCCCTAGGGCGTCACCGGCGAGGCTCGCGTCGGCGTCGCCGAATGCGGTCCAAACGGCCGGGCGGTTCCGACGCGTGACGTCGCGGTCCCTGACGTCGTCGTACAGCGGTGTGTCGTGCAGCAGTGTGGAGTTGTGCGTCAGCTCCACGGCCGCGGCGGCCCCGACCGCGGTCAGCGGGTCCCCGCCGAGGGCCCGCACCGCGGTGAGGACGAGAGCCGACCTGGCGGCCTTGCCCGCGTTCCCGGCCGCGGGCGTCCCGTCGGCGCCCTCCCTGCCGAAGTGGTGGAGCGCGGTCCGGCGCAGCCATCCCGGCAGCGAGTCGACCGCCGCGCGCAACTCCAGGTCGACTCGCAGCCGTGCCGCCGCCAGGTTCTCTGCGGCCTCGCACTCCTCCGTCGGTCCCGGTCCGAGAGGCCGGGGCGCGCAGCGCGTCATGTCTGTGGTGCCCGTCATGGGCTTCCTCCGCCGGGGAGGCGGACGGTGGCAGCGCCCGGGTCTGTGGGTGCGTACGCCGGAGGTCCGCCCTCCTCGGCGTACGCGGGCACGGACGGCGGTCGGCCGCCCGCGACGACGAGGCTTCGCCTCACCTCCACCGGCCGATCTCGACGTTCTCCAGGATGCCGAGCGCGTCCGGCACCAGGACGGCCGCGGAGTAGTACGTCGTAACCAGGTAGGAGATGATCGCCTGCTCGCTGATGCCCATGAAGCGCACCGACAGGCTCGGCTCGATCTCGTCCGGGATGCCCGTCTGGTGCAGTCCGATCACGCCCTGATCGTCCTCGCCCGTACGCATGCAGATGATCGAGGTGGTCCGCTCCTCGGTCACCGGGATCTTGTTGCACGGAAAGATGGGCACGCCGCGCCAGGTGGGAATGCGGTTGCCGGACATGTCGATGCTCTCGGGCACGAGCCCGCGCTTGTTGCACTCGCGTCCGAACGCGGCGATCGCGCGCGGGTGGGCGAGGAAGAGCTTCGATCCCCGTCGGCGGCTGAGCAGTTCGTCCAGGTCGTCGGGGCTCGGCACACCGTCGTGGGGCTGGAGCCGCTGGTCGTACTCGCAGTTGCTGAGCAGCCCGAACTCGCGGTTGTTGATCAGCTCGTGCTCCTGGCGCTCCTTCAACGCCTCGACGGTGAGCCGCAGCTGGTGCTCGGTCTGGTTCATAGGCTGGTTGTAGAGGTCTGCCACGCGCGTGTGGATGCGCAGGACGGTCTGGGCGACGCTCAGTTCGTACTCGCGCGGCTGCGACTCGTAGTCGACATACGTACCGGGCAGGACCGCTTCCCCGACGTGACCGGCGGAGAGGTCGATGGCCGCCTCTCCATAGGCGTTGGTGCGCTGGGCGGGGATGGAGCGCAGGCCGTCGAGGTGGGCCCGCAACGACTCGGAGCGCTCCGCGACCTGCTCGAGGTCCTGGCGCGGGAGGGTGAGGACCGTGCAGGTCGTCACCGCGCGCACCGAGTACTCCCAGATGGCTTCCGGGTCGATGAGGGCCTGCTCGCCGAAGTACGCGCCGTCGGCGAGTGTGCCGAGAACCGAGTCCTCGCCGTAGGGCCCCGTACCGAGCTTCTCCGCTCGGCCGTGGGCGAGCAGGAACACCTCGTCCGCCTGGTTGCCGAACGACGTGAGGATCGCGCCGGGCTCGAACTCCCGCTGCTGGCAGCGGCGCGCCAGCTCCGTGAGCACCTCTTGGTCCTCGAAGTCCCGCAGCACCGGCAGTTCACCCAGTTCGGCAGGGATCACCTCGACGCGGTCCCCGGTCTTGACGAAGGTGACACGGCCGTCGCCCACCGAGTAACTCGTCCTGCGGTTCACCCGATACGTGCCGCCCTGCACCTGCACCCAGGGCAGCATCCGCAGCAGCCAGCGGGAGCTGATCTCCTGCATCTGCGGCGCGGACTTGGTGGTGGTGGCCAGATTCCGCGCCGCGGATGTGCCGAGACTCTGCTGCGGCCTGTCCGGCTCCGTACGGATCTCTTCGCCTACCGACATGGTGAATACCCTCCCGATCACGCGCTGACCTCGCCTGCAACCCTTTCAGCACGGCGAGTGCGGGCGCCATCACACAAACGAGCGGGAATGGATGGGCAAAGGACCGGGCAGGTCGCCGCCCGCCTGGTCGAATCCTTCGTACGTTCGTCCAAGAAACCCGTGCTGAGCGGCCTGTGCGAGGCCGGAAGCCGGATACCGGCCGACGAGTGAAAGGTTTTCGGCCAACCCCTGTGTGCGGGCCGACCGGCTGACGCGGACGCGGGGCCGGGTACGGCGGCGGGGCGGAGGGGAACTGCAAGATCCGGGCGCTCGTTCAACGGGACGAGCGCAGCGCAAGCACCATCCGCACCACATCGTCAGGAGAAGCGACATGGCAGGCTTCCTGGACCGCGCCAGAGAACAGGTGCAGCAAGGTCTCACCCAGGGCAAGCAGAAGCTGGACGACGTACAGGCGCAGCGCGCGGGGAACGACCTGCTCAAGCAGCTGGGAGCGGCCTACTACGCGGAGCGGCGCGGCAGCGGCACCCCCGACGCCACCCAGCAGGCGCTCTCCGCCCTGGAGGCACATGTCGCGACCCACGGCGACGGCTTCCTGCGCGCCTGACGCCACCTCGCTGACCAGCCCTTCGATTGACCGGATCGGCTCGCACGGTGCCCGAACAGAGGGTTCGGGCACCGGCAGTTCCGGTATGAGCTGCGTACGAGGCGGCCGCGACGGGCGACCGTCGCGCCCCGAAGGAGACGGTCATGGCCCCACCCATGTCCGCGAACAGGTTCCTGGACGTACTGGAGGACGAAGGCGTCACGGTCGTCGAGGTCGACGACTGGCGCGAGCACAACCGCGATCATGTGGGCCCCTGGGGCCCCGTGCACGGCGTGATGATCCACCACACGGTCACCTCCGGCAGCGAGGCGACGGTGCGGCTGTGCCGCGACGGCCACCCCTCGCTCCCGGGCCCGCTCTGCCACGGCGTCATCACCAAGGACGGCCGCGTGCACCTCGTCGGCTACGGCCGCGCCAATCACGCGGGGCTCGGCGACGACGACGTCCTGCGCGCGGTCATCGCGGAGAAGGCCCTGCCCCCCGACAACGAGGCCAACACCGACGGCAACCGCCACTTCTACGGCTTCGAGTGCGAGAACATGGGCGACGGCGAGGATCCCTGGCCCGACGCCCAGCTGGAGGCCATCGAAAGAGTCTCGGCCGCCATCTGCCGACAGCACGGCTGGACGGCCCGCTCGGTCATCGGGCACCTGGAGTGGCAGCCGGGCAAGGTCGACCCCAAGGGCTTCACCATGGACGCGATGCGGGACCGCGTCCACGAGCGGCTGAAGTAGCGGCGGCACACCATCGGAGGGCACGCGAGGGACAATGGCGGGGTGCCCTCCATCCCGCCCGCGTCCGCGCTGCACGCCCGGCTCCCCACGGCGCTCCAGCCGGTCACGGACCCCCGTTTCGAGGCTCGAGGCCTGCGGCTGCTGCTCAAGCGCGACGACCGGATACATCCCCACCTGCCCGGCAACAAGTACCGTAAGCTCGTCCTGAACCTGGAGCGGGCCCGTGCCGGGGGCCATGAAACGCTGCTGACCTTCGGCGGCGCCTACTCCAACCACCTGCGGGCCACCGCCGCGGCCGGCCGTCTCCTGGGTTTCGGCACGGTCGGGATGGTCCGCGGCGACGAACTGGCCGACCGCCCCCGCAACGCCTCCCTCGCCCGGTGCGAGGCGGACGGCATGCGCCTGCACTTCATCGACAGATCGACGTACCGCCGAAAGGCGGAACCGGAGGTCCTGGCCGCGCTCCGACGCGAGACGGCCACCGAGGACGCGTACGTCATCCCCGAAGGCGGCAGCAACGCCCTCGCCGTCCGGGGATGCGCCGTCCTCGGCGCGGAGCTGCGCGGCCACACGGATGTCGCGGCCGTCGCCTGCGGCACCGGCGGCACCCTCGCGGGCCTGGCGGCGGGCCTCGGCCCCGGCCAGCGCGCGCTCGGCATACCCGTGCTCAAGGGCGGCTTCCTGGGCGCCGGGACGGCGGCGCTACAGCGCGCCGCGTTCGGCGCTGTCGGCACCAACTGGACTCTCGACGACCGCTTCCACTGCGGCGGCTACGCCCGCACCACCGCGGAACTGAACGCCTTCGCCGACGACTTCGAGGACCGGCACGGCCTTCCGGTGGAGCGGATCTACGTAGCCAAGCTCCTGTACGCGCTGACCGCACTCTCCGAAGAGGGCGCCTTCGCCCCGGGGACCAGGGTCACGGCTGTCGTCACCGGCACCCCGCAGGTCGCCTGAGCCCGCCTCAGTCCTCGACCTCCCGGTGGGCCGCCGCCTCCTCCAGGTCCAGCTTGCGCAGCAGCGTCCGCAGCATCTCGTCGTCGATGCGCCGCTCGTCCCGCATGCGCACGAACACCTCGCGCTCGGCGGCGATCGCCTCGCGCGCGAGTCTGCGGTAGGTGGCGTCCGCGGTCTCCCCCGTCACCGGGTTGGGCTGGCCGAGGCGTTCCCACACCGCGTTGCGGCGCCGTTCGAGAACGGTCTCCAGACGGTCCTGGAGGGGCCCTGGCAGGCTGTTGCGCTCGTCCTCCATCAGGTCCCGCAACCGGGCCTCCGCGGCCTGTGAGGCGGCGTTCTGCGCCTGCGCCTCGGCCAGCGTCTGCTGCTGTGCGTCCCTGCCCGGCAGCTTCAGGACCCCGATCAGCCACGGCAGCGAGAGTCCCTGCACCACCAGCGTCCCGATGACCGTGGTGAAGGTCAGGAAGAGCACGAGGTTGCGCGCGGGGAAGGGTTCGCCGTGCTCCGTCACCAGCGGGATCGAGAACGCGATCGCCAGCGACACCACACCGCGCATTCCCGCCCAGCTGACGACCAGCGGGCGCCGCCAGTCCAGATCGTCCTCGCGCTCCCGGATACGCGCCGACATCGCGCGCGGGAGGTACGTCGCGGGATACGACCACACGAAGCGCACCAGTACGACGCACACGAAGACCGCGACGGCGTACCAGACCGCCTGTCCCACGCTGTACTCGCCGAGCTCCCCGAGCACGATCGGCAGCTGGAGACCGATGAGCGCGAACACCGCCGACTCCAGGAGGAACCCCACGACCTTCCACACCGCGGCCTCCTGGAGCCGCGTCTCGAAGTCGACCTGCCAGGAACGATGCCCCAGGTAGAGGGCCACCACGACCACGGCGAGCACTCCGGAGGCGTGCACCTGCTCGGCGGCCGCGTACGCGACGAAGGGGATCAGGAGCGACAGCGTGTTCTGTAGCAGCGCCTCCTTCAGATGGGTGCGCAGCCAGTGGAGGGGCACCATGAGGACGAGCCCCACCCCTACCCCGCCCACCGCCGCCACGAGGAACTCCTCGATGCCGCCGGCCCAGCTCGCGCCCTCACCGACGGCCGCCGCGAGCGCCACCTTGTAGGCGGTGATCGCCGTCGCGTCGTTCACCAGGGACTCGCCCTGGAGGATCGTCGTGATGCGCGAGGGCAGCCCCACGCGGCGCGCGATGGCCGTCGCGGCGACGGCGTCCGGCGGCGCGATCACCGCCCCCAGGACGAGCGCCGCGGTCAGCGGGAGGTCCGGGATCAACAGATAGGCGAGCCAGCCGACAACCAGCGTCGCGAACAGAACGTAACCGACCGATAGGAGCGCGACGGGCCTGACATTGGCCCGCAGGTCCAGATACGAGCTCTCCAGGGCGGCCGTGTGCAGCAGCGGCGGCAGAATCAGTGGCAGCACCACGTGCGGGTCGAGGTGGTAGTCCGGCACCCCCGGCACGTACGCGGCGATCAGTCCGGCGCCGACCAGAAGCAGGGGTGCGGGCACCGGGGTGCGCCGCGCGGCACCGGCCACGGCGGCACTCGCGGCGATCAGCGCCACCAGGGGCAATACGTCCATCGGCACGATCCTCCACCGTCCGCTCTCCCGTCGTAACCTGGCCATCATGAACGAGTGCTCGCACGTCAGCGCACTGCCCCACCCCGAACCCGCACCCCTGAGCGAAACGTGCCGGGAGTGCCTCGCGGCCGGCAGCCACCCCGTGCAGCTGCGGCTGTGCCTCAGCTGCGGGCACGTCGGATGCTGCGACTCCTCGCCCTTCCGGCACGCGACGGCGCACTTCCAGGAGACCGGGCATCCGGTGATGCGCACGTTCGAACCCGGCGAGGTCTGGCGCTGGTGTTTTGTCGACGGTTCGATCGTCTGAGGCCTGGGTACGTCAACCCGACGCTCGTTCTTTCCAATTGGGCCCGCAAAACCCCTAGCCACTGTCCGTACCCGTAGGCTTACTATGAGTGACAGCAACGGGGCGGGGCCCCCGGGACACGGAACTGAGCAGCGCGGTAGCGTCACCGCTTGAATACGTGGGGCGTCACCCGTGTGACCCAGTCCGGACCACCGTGACACGGCGGCCGGAGCCCCGAAAGTGCTTGTACCACCTTGGAGGTGAGGGTGTCCCAGATCGCAGGCGAGCCCGGGAATCAGGACTTCGTGGAGGTCCGCCTTCCGGCTGCGGGTGCCTACCTGTCGGTGTTGCGTACGGCCACGGCCGGCCTCGCGGCGCGCTTGGACTTCACCCTGGACGAGATCGAGGACCTCCGCATCGCTGTCGACGAGGCCTGCGCGATCCTGCTCCAGCAGGCCGTGCCCGGCTCGGTGCTCAGCTGCGTCTTCCGGCTCGTGGACGACTCCCTGGAGGTGACTGTTTCGGCACCCACCACGGACGGCCGTGCCCCGGAGCGCGACACCTTCGCCTGGACTGTCCTGTCGGCCCTCGCGGGCATGGTCGACTCCTCGGTCGCCGACGACAAGACCGTTTCGATCAGCCTCTACAAAAAGCGCGGCGCGGGACCCGGGCCGGCGTGAGGAACGGGGACGGGCCGGTGCGGGACGACGAGCGCGGCACACGTGACACACACGGTCTGCCCGCCCGCGGCAGGGGCGGCACGCGTCCGGCCACCGGGCGCGGTCCGATGCAGCCGGGGCCTGCCGCCCCGGGCGGCATCCCCGAGCAGCAGGCGAGGCCGCACCCACAGGATCCGGAGCGGCCGGGTCCACCGACGGGCGGGACGATGAGCGAGCACGAGCAGCACAGCCGGCACGATCCACGGGACCGCAGCGGCGCGCGAGCGATGTTCGTGAAGCTGCGCTCGTTGAATGACGCCAGCCCGGAGTACGCGGAGCTGCGCAATCAGCTCGTCCGCATGCATCTGCCGCTCGTGGAGCACCTGGCGCGCCGCTTCCGCAACAGGGGCGAGCCCCTGGACGACCTGACGCAGGTCGCCACGATCGGCCTGATCAAGTCGGTGGACCGCTTCGACCCGGACCGCGGCGTGGAATTCTCCACGTACGCCACCCCGACGGTCGTCGGTGAGATCAAGCGCCACTTCCGCGACAAGGGCTGGGCGGTGCGGGTGCCGCGGCGCCTTCAGGAGCTGCGCCTGGCCCTGACCACGGCGACGGCCGAGCTCTCACAACTGCACGGCCGCTCCCCCACGGTGCACGAACTGGCCGAGAAACTGGCGATCTCCGAAGAGGAGGTTCTGGAGGGCCTGGAGTCGGCCAACGCCTATTCCACGCTGTCGCTCGACGTGCCGGACACGGACGACGAGTCACCGGCCGTCGCGGACACCCTCGGCGCCGAGGACGAGGCCTTGGAGGGCGTCGAGTACCGCGAGTCCCTCAAACCGCTCCTGGAGGACCTGCCCCCGCGCGAGAAGCGGATCCTGCTGCTGCGGTTCTTCGGGAACATGACGCAGTCGCAGATCGCGCAGGAGGTGGGTATCTCGCAGATGCACGTGTCACGGCTGCTGGCCCGCACCCTCGCGCAGCTGCGCGAGAAGCTCCTCGTGGAGGAGTGAGCGCTTCCCGGGCGGGTCGGCTCGTGAGCGGCGGCTCCGGGGCGGGTCGGCTTCCCGAACGGGTTGCCGCCGCCGAGCGGCACTGAGGGCGGCGAGGTCTTCCTCGCCGCCCTCAGCCGTCCGCCACCGCCGCACGTCGTCACCCCCGCACGCGGAGGCGGCACCCCCGCACGCCTTTTCGGGTGGAGCTACTTGCCGCCCTCTTGTACGTTGCCGGGGCCGGTGATGCCGAGCGCCTCGGTCGTCGCGGGGTTGACCAGCAGAACGAGCGTGGCGACCGCGACCCCGGCGAGCGCGATGCCGCCGGGGATCATCGCGCTGTCCGCCTGGAGCAGCTGCCACGCCACGGGCAGCGCCATGATCTGCGTGATGATGGCCGGTCCTCGCGCCCAGCGGCGCAGCCGGAGCAGACCGCGCGCGGCGAGCAGCGGAAGCAGCGCGAGGACGAGCAGCGTGATGCCGCCCGTCGTGGCCTGCCGAGGGTTGTCGGGTTCGCCCGCGAGGCCCATCACGAGCATGTAGGCACCGCCGACGACGAGGGCCAGGCCCTCCAGCGCGGCGAGCGCCGCGGCGGCCGTGAGGCGCCCGGGGCGGGGGCCCGACGCGGGGGCTTCTGGGGTGGTCTTCGGCTCAGTGCTCACGCATCGAGGGTAGCCCCGGGCGCCCTGAGCCCGGCACCTCGGTGGGGTCCGCGCGAGACCTCGGTCTGGGCCAGGTACAGACCGCTAGGTAGTCTGCTGCGCATGCGTGCACTTCTCGTGGTCAATCCGGCGGCTACTACTACCAGTGCGCGCACCCGTGACGTACTGATCCACGCTCTCGCGAGCGAGATGAAGCTGGAAGCGGTCACTACGGAGTACCGCGGTCACGCCCGCGACCTCGGCCGGCAGGCCGCGGAGAGCAAGGACATCGAGCTGGTCGTGGCCCTCGGCGGCGACGGCACCGTCAACGAGGTCGTCAACGGTCTGCTGCACGACGGTCCCTCTCCGGAGAACCTGCCCCGCCTCGCCGTCGTCCCCGGCGGCTCGACCAATGTGTTCGCCCGTGCCCTGGGGCTGCCGAACGACGCGGTCGAGGCGACCGGTGCCATCTTGGACGCGCTGCGTGAGGGAAGCGGACGGACAGTGAGCCTCGGCCGGGTCTCGGGCACCCCGGGCACGGAGGACGAGGCGGTGCCGGCGCGCTGGTTCACGTTCGCTGCGGGGCTGGGATTCGACGCCGGCGTGGTCGGCCGGGTGGAGCAGCACCGGGAGCGCGGCAAGCGCTCGACGCACGCCCTCTACGTGCGCCAGGTGGTACGCCAGTTTCTCGGCGAGAGCGACCGCCGCCACGGTGCGATCACGCTGGAGCGGGCGGGCGAGGAGCCGGTCACCGACCTGGTGATGTCCATAGTCTGCAACACCTCCCCCTGGTCCTACCTGGGCAATCGTCCGTTGTACGCGTCTCCGAAGGCCTCCTTCGACACGGGCCTCGACGTGCTCGGCCTCAAGCGGCTCTCGACGGCTGCGGTCGCCCGGTACGGCACCCAATTGCTGCGTTCGACGCCCGAGCGCGGACCGCACGGAAAGAACGCGGTCGCGCTGCACGACCTGACGGACTTCA
The DNA here is from genome assembly GCF_044328435.1 of Streptomyces sp. NPDC017940. Taxonomy (NCBI): domain Bacteria; kingdom Bacillati; phylum Actinomycetota; class Actinomycetes; order Kitasatosporales; family Streptomycetaceae; genus Streptomyces; species Streptomyces sp. NPDC017940. Next base: position 215,912 of record NZ_JBIRHJ010000003.1, read on the forward strand.
CCTTGCATTCGAAGGTGCCCCTGCCGCTCCAGATGGACGGCGACCACCTGGGACTGCGGACGAGCGTGACGTTCACAGGCGTACGCCGTGCACTGCGTGTGATTGTGTGAGTGGAAGGGCCTAAAGTCCTTTCACTCGAACGTTTAGGCCAGGATCCACCCCATGGAAGTACGGCTGTGACTCAGTCGACACCGAGGAATCAAAAAAAACTTTCCGGAAGGGGTTGTATCCGCCGCCGAGGTTTGCGAATCTCTACATGGCGATCGGGACGGCCCGCAACACCGGCCTCTATAAGTCGCCAGAACCCCTCCTCTCACCACAGGTCCACACCAGGCAACTGGGAGTCGACCCTTCCCGTGCGGGGGGATTCGTGAAAGCGTTCACATTCACAAGCAATCTTCATGTATGACCAAGGAGAGGTAGCAGCCATGGACTGGCGTCACAACGCCGTTTGCCGCGAGGAAGACCCCGAGCTGTTCTTCCCCATCGGCAACACCGGTCCTGCGCTGCTGCAGATCGAGGAAGCCAAGGCCGTATGCCGTCGCTGCCCCGTCATGGAGCAGTGCCTGCAGTGGGCGCTCGAGTCCGGCCAGGACTCCGGCGTCTGGGGTGGCCTCAGCGAGGACGAGCGCCGCGCGATGAAGCGCCGCGCCGCCCGCAACCGGGCGCGCCAGGCCAGCGCCTGACGCCCACGCCCCTTACGAGCCCGAGCTTGGCGGCGCGTATGCCTGACGGCGGTCATCCGTAGACAGTGCGTACGCACCCCCCCCCGCCCCCGAGCCGCAGCCGCGCAGTACCCCTCGATGCGCATCGCAACGTGAGCAAGAAGCCCTGGACCCGACCGGTCCGGGGCTTCTTGCTGTGCTGCCCCGGCGCCCCCTTCCGCACCTTCAGCAGTGCGGCTTGGTTGCCGTGGGTCTTGGTTTCTGTGGGTTGTGCCGTGGGTCTTGCTGCGCGTCCCGCTGCGGGTCTTGCTACGGGCCAGGTCGGGGCGTTCACATACCGTCACCTTGACAGCTGTTTGCGAACGCTACTGCCTGGTCCGCAAGGACCCGAGGGACGGGTGTCGGCTACTTGTCCCCGCGCACCGGGATGTCGAGAACGACCCGAGTGCCCCGTTCCGGCGCCCTGACCATGTCAAACGTGCCGCCCAGCTCACCCTCTACGAGGGTGCGCACGATTTGCAGACCCAGGTTGCCCGAGCGATGCGGGTCGAAGTCGGCGGGCAGGCCGACGCCGTCGTCCTGGACGGTGATCAGGAGCCTGGCGTCCTTCGCGGTGCCGCCGCGGACCGCGGAAACCTCGACGCTACCGGTGTCCCCCTGCGCGAAGCCGTGCTCCAGGGCGTTCTGGAGGATCTCCGTAAGCACCATCGACAGCGGCGTCGCGACTTCGGCGTCGAGAATGCCGAAGCGTCCGGTGCGCCGGCCCGTCACCGTACCGGGTGAGATCTCCGCGACCATGGCGAGGACACGGTCGGCGATCTCGTCGAACTCCACCCGCTCGTCCAGGTTCTGCGACAGCGTCTCGTGGACGATGGCGATCGAACCCACCCGGCGGACCGCCTCCTCCAGGGCCTCGCGCCCGGAGACGGAGTCGATGCGGCGGGCCTGGAGCCGCAGCAGCGCCGCGACCGTCTGGAGGTTGTTCTTCACCCGGTGGTGGATCTCCCGGATGGTGGCGTCCTTGGTGATCAACTCGCGCTCGCGGCGGCGTAGTTCCGTGACGTCCCGCAGCAGCACCAGCGAACCGATCCGCGGCCCCTTGGGCTTGAGCGGGATGGCACGCAGCTGGATCACGCCGTCGCCGCCCTCGATCTCGAACTCACGGGGAGCCCAGCCGCTGGCGAGCTTGGTCAGGGCCTCGTCCACAGGGCCCCTGGACGGCGCGAGTTCAGCGGTGGCCTTGCCCAGGTGGTGCCCCACGAGGTCGGCGGCGAGCCCGAGACGGTGGTACGCGGACAGGGCGTTCGGCGACGCGTACTGGACGACGCCCTCCGCGTCCAGACGCAGCAGGCCGTCGCCCACGCGCGGGGACGCGTCCATGTCGACCTGCTGCCCCTCGAACGGAAACGATCCTGCGGCGATCATCTGCGCCAGGTCGGACGCCGATTGCAGATACGTGAGTTCGAGCCGCGAAGGGGTGCGCACCGTGAGGAGGTTGGTGTTGCGGGCGATGACTCCGAGGACGCGTCCCTCCCTGCGCACGGGAATGGACTCGACGCGCACCGGGACCTCTTCGCGCCACTCCGGGTCGCCCTCGCGCACGATGCGGCCCTCGTCGAGCGCCGCGTCGAGCAGCGGCCTGCGGCCGCGCGGGACCAGGTGGCCGACCATGTCGTCCTGGTAGGAGGTCGGTCCGGTGTTGGGCCGCATCTGCGCGACGGAGACATAGCGCGTGCCGTCGCGCGTGGGCACCCACAGCACGAGGTCGGCGAAGGAGAGGTCGGAGAGCAGCTGCCACTCCGAGACCAGCAGATGCAGCCACTCGAGGTCGGAGTCGCCTAGGGCCGTGTGCTGGCGTACGAGGTCGTTCATGGAGGGCACGTCTGCGAGCGTACCCGGCGTTTCCGGCCGTACCCGGCGGCGCAGGCTGTGCCTGCCCGCGCTCGGCGGTCCCGCTGTGTCCACCAGTGCCCTGCTCCGCCCGGCTGTGCCCGCCCGTCCCGGCGGCGCCTTCGTGTGCCGACGGTCCCGGACGGACCCGGCGGCCTCTCCAGGCCCGGCAGGCCCGACAGGCCGCGGCGCCGGGGCGGGACCCTCAACCCGACCCCAACACCGCAGCCCTTCAGGTGCACCGACGACCGGAATGTGCGGTACCGGCCGCCGATTCGGGAGAATCCGGCGCGGTCAGGGCAGAGAGCGCCGGCTCCTCGGACCGCTCTTCTGTGCGGGAAGAGCGGGGCTTTACTCCCGCATTGTGGACTAGACCATTCTCCCATGTCTATGCGCGGGGAGCGGTTTGTTCTCGGGGCTTCCTCCAGTGGGCAGGTGCCGAACTGGCGTCCCCGAGACAGGCTCGGTGCCGACCCGGTGCCGAGCCGGTGCCGACGCGGTGCCGAGCCGGGGGCTGCGCGGTCAGGCCGTGGGCCAGCCCCGCATCGCCAGGTCGACGACGGCGTCCAGGTCCTCCTTGCCGGCGCCGTCGCGGGACTGCTGCGAGAGCCCCTGAAAGACCGCTCCCACATAGCGGGCCAGGTGCGCGGCGTCCGCGTCCCCGGGCAGTTCCCCGGCGTCGATGCCCTGCTGGATGCGGGCCGCGAAGGTCGCGATGTTCGCGTTGCGCTGCGCGCGCAGGGTCTGCTCGACCTCCGGGGTCGTGCAGTTGGTCGCCGCGTGGATGACCATGCAGCCGTGCGGGTGGCCGGGCTCGGTGAAGACCTCGGCGGCCTCGCGCAGGACGCGCTCCATCGCGCCACGGGCCGTCGGCTCCTCCGCCAGCGCCCGCCCGCCGAAGGCGCCGTAAGAGCCCGCGTAACGCACCAGGACCTCCTCGAACAAGGTCCGCTTGTCGCCGAACGCGGCGTACAGGCTCGGGGCGCCGATGCCCATCTCCCGGGTGAGATCGGAGACGGTCGTCGCCTCGTACCCGTGCTCCCAGAACCGGCGCAGGGCCTTCTCCAGAGCCGTGTCCCGGTCGAAGGAGCGCGGTCTGCCTCGCTGTTTCGTCGCCATGGAAAAAATTCTATAGCGTCCGCTAGAAAAGCGGGAGCGGGTCGGGTACGGTTTTTGTGTAGCGACCGCTAGAGATAGTTGGGGGCCTGATCATGGGTGCAGCCGGGACGGACAGGGCGAGCATGCGCGCGGCGGACGTGAGCGCGGTGGAGACGGGGGCGGGGGCGGGTACAGCAGGGACAGGTACGGCGGTGGCGGGGACGACCGGTGGACGGCTGGTCGGCAGAACCGCCCTGGTCACGGGCGGCAGCCGGGGCATCGGGCGCGGCATCGCCGAGCGGCTGGCACGGGACGGCGCGCGGGTCGGCGTGCACTACGGCAGCAACGCGGCCGCGGCGAAGGAGACGGTGGCGGCGATCGAGCGGTCCGGCGGCTCCGCGTTCGCGATCGGCGCGGAGCTTGGCGTGCCCGGCGACGCGGCGGCGCTGTGGGCGGCCTTCGACGCCCACGCGGACGGCCTGGACATCCTGGTGAACAACGCCGGGATAGGTACGTCACGGCCGTTCGCGGACACGGACGAGGCCGAGTACGACCGGTTGTTCGCAGTGAACGCCAGAGCTCCGTACTTCATCACCCGGCTCGGCACGGAGCGGCTGCGGGACGGCGGACGCGTCATCAACATCTCGTCGGGCGTCTCCCACGCGGCCGTGCTGCCGGACATCATGACGTACGCCATGACGAAGGGCGCCCTCGACGTCTTCACGCGGAACCTGTCCAAGGTGCTCGGCCCCCGCGGCATCACAGTCAACGCGGTGGCACCCGGCATCGTGGACACGGACGTCAACGCCGCCTGGCTGCGCGGCGAGGAGAACAAGGACGCGTGGGAGGGTGCGGCGGCGATGTCGGCACTCGGCAGGGTCGGGACGACACAGGACATAGCCGACGTGGTCGCCTTCCTCGCCTCGCCGGACGGACGGTGGGTGACGGGTCAGTGGATCGACGCGACGGGAGGATCACTGGCCTGAGCGGATACTCCGCCCGAGCCCCGCCCGGCCCGGCTCCCGGCTCTCGGGTTGCTCACCGAGTCTCCGTCACCTTCGCCAGCGCCCGGGGCGCGTCCGGGTCCTGACCACGGGCGATGGTGACCTCGTGGGCGAGCAATTGCAGAGGGATGATCTCCAGGATCGGCTGGACCTCCTCGGGTACGCCCTCGGTGGGCAGGACGAACCCGGCGGACGCCTGCTCGACCTGGGGCCTGGGGCCGATGACCACGAGGTCGGCGCCGCGGCCGCGCAGCCGGTCCAGGACGGGTTGCAGCGCCTGCCCTCCCCTGCCGTCCGGGACCACGGCGATGACCGGTGAGATGTTGTCGACCATGGCGAGGGGGCCGTGCAGGAGGTCGGCGCCGGAGTAGGCGAGGGCGGGGATGTAGCTGGTCTCCATCAGTTTCAGGGCGGCTTCCTTGGCGGTGGGGTAGCCGTAGCCGCGGGAGGTGATGACCATGCGCTCGGCGAAGCGGTAGCGGGCGGCGAGGGCCCGGACCTCCGGTTGGCGGGCGAGGAGGTCGGTGGCGAGTCCTGGCAGGGAGCGTGCCGCGGTGCCGTCGCCGTCGCGCAGGCCCTCGACGAAGAGGTAGAGGGCGAGCAGGGACGCCGTGTAGGTCTTCGTGGCGGGCAGGGCCCTCTCGGGGCCCGCGAGGATGTCGATGTGGTGCTCGGAGACGGCGGCCAAGGGGGAGTCGGGGTTGTTGGTGACCGCGAGGGTGAGGGCGCCGGCCTCGCGGGCGGCCTGGGTGGAGGCCACCAGGTCCGGTGAGCCGCCGGACTGGCTCACGGTGATGACCAGGACGTCCCTGAGATCGGGTTCGGCGCCGTAGGCGGTGGTCGTGGACATGGAGGTGAGGCCGCAGGGCAGACCGAGGCGGACCTCGAGGAGGTACTTGGCGTACAGGGCGGCGTTGTCCGAGGTGCCGCGGGCGGTGAGCAGGACGAAGCGGGGGCTCCGGGCGGCGACGCGGGCGGCGGTCTCGCGGATCTGCGGGGCGCCGGTGTCGAGGAGCCGCCGCAGGACATCGGGCTGCTCGGCCATCTCACGGGACATGATGCGGCCGGGCTGCTCACGGTAGGTGAAGGACGACGACACAGTCATGCCTCCCACTGTGCTTGCTCCTGGGCGGGAGCGCTTGCCCACTCAGGTAGTGGGGGCCGAGCACCGCCCCCGCCTCCCCTCGGGCCGCGCCACGCCCCCGTGCCGCGCCGCACCTCCTCACACGCCCGCGCCGCACCTCCTCCCCCGACCCGCGCCACGCCTCCTCCGGCCGCGCCTCCCCCCGGGCGCGCCACGCCTCCTCCGGGCCGCGCCGCACCTCCTCACACGCCCGCGCCACGCCTCCCCCGACCCGCGCCACACCTCCCCCCGGGCCGCGCCACACCTCCCCGGCCCGCGCCACGCCTTGCCACACCCATGCCCACGCAGCACCCCCCGCCATGTGTTAGGCCCCCCGGGGGCGCGCCGCACCGCTTCGGGATCGCAGCCCACCCCTCTCCCCACCACCCCCGGAACCGCACCCCACCACTCCCGCGAGCCATACGCCGTCCCACCCGGCAGCCGCACCCCACCACTCTCGCGAGCCATACGCCGTCCCACCCGGCAGCCGCACCCCGCCGCTCTCGCGAGCCATACGCCGTCCCACCCGGCAGCCGCACCCCGCCACCCCCGCAAGCCCTACTCCGACCCACCCGCCAGCCACACCCCCCTGCTCCCGGCAGCCGCACCCCACCACTCCCGCGAGCCGTACACCGTCCCACCCAACAGCCGTACTCGCTCCCCCCCTCCCCTCCCAGGAACCGCGCTTCGTCCTCCCGGGTGGGGGTGGGGAAGCGGGCGCCGGAGGGAGAGGGCCTCTGCTAGATTGGTCTATACCACACTGCGGGCGCACCTCTCCCTCCTCCCCTACTCCAGATCGGCAGGCACAGCGTGGAAGTTGTCATCGTCCCGGACGCCAAGGCAGGCGGCGAGCTCATCGCGGAGGCCATGGCCGCCCTGGTTCGCGGCAAGCCCGAGGCCCTGCTCGGTGTCGCCACCGGCTCGACCCCGCTGCCCATCTACGAGGCGCTGACGGCGAAGGTCCGCGAGGGTGAGGTGGACGCGTCGCGGGCGCGGATCTGTCAGCTGGACGAGTACGTGGGGCTGCCGGCCGGGCACCCGGAGTCGTACCGGTCGGTGGTGCTGCGGGAGGTCGTGGAGCCGCTCGGGCTGAGCGAGTCGGCGTTCATGGGGCCGGACGGGAGCGCTGAGGACGTGCAGGGCGCGTGCGAGGCGTACGACCGGGCGCTCGCGGAGGCGGGCGGGGTCGACCTGCAACTCCTCGGGATCGGTACCGACGGGCACATCGGGTTCAACGAGCCCTGTTCGTCGCTGGCGTCGCGTACGCGGATCAAGACGCTGACCGAGCAGACGCGGGTGGACAACGCGCGGTTCTTCGAGGGCGACATCGCGCAGGTGCCGCACCACGTCATCACGCAGGGCATCGGCACGATCCTGGAGGCGCGGCACCTGGTGCTGCTCGCCACGGGTGAGGGCAAGGCGGATGCGGTGGCGGCCACCGTCGAGGGGCCGGTGGCATCCGTGGTGCCCGCGTCCGCGTTGCAGTTGCACCCGCACGCGACGGTGGTCGTGGACGAGGCGGCCGCGTCCAAGTTGAAGCTGGCGGACTACTTCCGGCACACCTACGCCAACAAGCCCGGTTGGCAGGGGCTCTAGGCTTCCGGCCGGTTACGCGGCGAACGGCGCCGGGCTCCCCCACAGCTGGGGGGGGGGAGCCCGGCGCCGTTCTGCGTCAGTGCCTCAGGAGCCGGTCGGAACCGGTCAGGAACCGGTCAGGAACCCGTCAGGACCTCTGCCGCCGCCTGGCCGCAGACGCGTGCCGCGCCGTGGGTGGCGATGTGGAGGGCTCCGGTCGGCTTGGCCTGGGGCACGCCCATCTCGACGACGACGGTGTCGGGGCGGGCGGCGAGGAGGTGGTCGACGGCGGCTGCCATCCACGGGTGGCGGTGGGCGTCGCGGACGACGGCGACGATGCGCCGCTCCCCCGCCGCGGCAAGCGCGTCGGCGCCCGCGCGGTCACCGGTGAAGGAGCCGGTCTCGGTGCCGGGCAGACGGCGGGTGAGTTCGGCGGCCACGCCCCAGGGGGTCTCGTCGCCGACGGCGATGTTGGCGACGGGGGTGAAGGCGGCGACGTACGGGGTGCCGGTGAGGGGGCCCGCGTAGGTCTCGGTGTGGGTGACGGTGAGGGCACGGCGGGCCGCGCGCAGGCCGATCTCGGGGTCGGCGGCGCCGGCCGGTCCCGACGCCCGGGAGGCGGAGGTCCAGTCGGCGAGCGCGCGCACCCGGGCGGCGGCGTCGGCGAGGCGCTCCTCGGGGAGTTCGCCCGCGCGGACCGCGGCCACGAGGGCGTCGCGCAGCCGCAGGACCGTGAGCTCGTCGTGCAGGCCGCCGCCCACGCAGATCGCGTCGCAGCCCGCGGCGACGGCGAGGACGGTGCCGCGCTCGATGCCGTACGCCCCGGAGATCGCTCGCATCTCGATGCCGTCGGTGACGATCAGACCGTCGAAGCCGAGTTCGCCGCGGAGCAGATCGGTGAGGACGCGGCGGGACAGGGTGCCCGGCAGGTCCGGGTCGAGGGCGGGGACGCTGATGTGGGCGCTCATCACCGCGCGCGTGCCGGCGGCGATCGCGGCGCGGAACGGGACGAGTTCGCGGGCGTTCAGGACGTCCGTGTCGACGTCGATGTGCGGCACCGCGTGGTGCGAGTCGACGGCGGTGTCGCCATGACCGGGGAAGTGCTTGGCGCAGGCGGCGACGCCCGCGGACTGCATGCCCTCGATGTAGGCGGCGGTGTGCCGGGCGACCAGGGCGGTGTCGGCGCCGAAGGAGCGTACGCCGATGACCGGGTTGCCCGGGTCGGAGTTGACGTCGGCGGACGGCGCCCAGTTGAAGGTGACGCCGCAGTCCGCGAGGCGGCGGCCGAGTTCGGCGGCGACGCCGCGGGTCAGGTCGGGGTCGTCGACGGCGCCGAGGGCGTGGTTGCCGGGGAAGGAGGAGCCGGTGCGCACCTCCAGTCGGGTGACGTCACCGCTCTCCTCGTCGATGGCGACCACGATGTCCTCGCGCTCGGCCCGCAGCTGGGCGGTGAGCGCGGCGACCTGCTCGGGGGTCTGGATGTTGCGGCCGAACAGGCCTACGGAGGCCAGGCCCTCGCCGATGCGGCGCAGCAGCCAGTCGGGCGCGGTGGTGCCGCCGAAGCCGGGCTGGAGCACGGCAAGGGCGTCACGCGTCAGCGAGTCCTGCGCCCCCGCCGAACGGGTACCGGACGTGCCCGCGGAACGGGTACCGGACACCCCCTCGGCAGGGGAGCCGGACACCGCCACGGAAAGCGAGCCGGACGCCCCCGCCGAACGGGAGTCGGAGCCGAGGCCGGACGTCTCTGCGGAAGTGGAAGTCATGGTGCATCAGCCCTTCACGGCGCCGTCGGTCAGGCCGGCCACGGCCCTGCGCTGGAGGAAGACGAAGAGGATCAGGATCGGGATGGCGAACAGCGAGGCCGCGGCCATGGTGGCGCCCCAGTCGTCGCCGAACGCGGTCTGGAAGCTGGACAGCCACACCGGCAGGGTCTTGGCCTCGGCGTCCTTGTTGAGTACGAGGACCAGCGGGAACTCGTTCCAGGCGGTGATGAAGCCGAAGAGCGACGTCGACATCAGGCCCGGCGCGAGCAGTGGCAGGATCACCCGGCGGAAGGCCTGCATCCGGGTGCAGCCGTCGACCATGGCGGACTCCTCGAGCTCCTTCGGCACGGCGGCGACGAAGCCGCGCAGCGTGAGGAGCGTGAAGGGCAGGATCATCACCATGTAGAACAGGGTCAGCGGGATCAGGCTGTTCAGCATGTCCGCGTCGCGCACGATGATGTAGATCGCGATGACCATGACTTCCCACGGCGCCATCTGCGCCAGCATGAAGCCGATGATGAAGCCGCGCCGGCCCTTGAAGCGCATCCGGGCGAGGGCGAACGCCGCGGTCACACCGATGATGAGGGAGAAGACGACCGCGAGGATCGTCACGGTGAGGGAGTTGCCGACCATGGTCCAGAAGTGGTCGGCGTCCATCGCCTTCTTGAAGTGCTCAAGGGTGGCGTCGGTCGGGAACCAGACCGGGTCCTCGGCGATGATGTCGCCGGTCGGCTTGAAGGCCGTCGCGAACATCCAGTACACGGGGAAGACGCAGAAGACGAAGAGTACGACGGCGACCAGGTTGGGCCACAGACGGCCCATCAGCGAGCGCTTCACAGCTCGTCCTCCTCTTGCTTGAGCACGATCCGCAGGTAGAACGAGGTGATGGCCAGCAGGATGACGATGGTGAGCAGCGCGATCGCGGCGCCCATGCCGAAGTGCTGGTTGCCCATGCCCTCGATGTAGGCGTAGACGGGAAGGATCTCGGTGAGCCGGTCGGGGCCGCCCTCGTTGATCGTGAAGACCTGCACGAACGCCTTGAAGACCCAGATGATCTCCAGGAACGTCGTGGCGTAGAGGAAGGGCCGCAGGTACGGCAGCGTCACCTGGGTGAACTGCTTCCAGGCCCCGGCGCCGTCCAGGGACGCGGCCTCGTACAGCTCCTTGGGGATGGTGGTCGTGGCGGCGTACAGGTTGATCGCCACGAAGGGGATGGACATCCAGACGATGAGCAGCAGGACCACGAAGAAGGTCGAGTACTGCGTGGCCAGCCAGTCGTGGTCGGCCATCGACTCGAAGCCGACCTTCGCGAGCATCCAGTTCACGACGCCGAAGCGCTGCGCGAACAGCCACTGGTAGACGGTGCTCGCCGCGACGACGGGCATCGCCCAGGCGAGTACGAGGCCCACCAGGAGGAAGGTGCGCATCCTGCGGCCGAGACGTGCCAGGAGCAGGCCGACCAGGGTGCCGATGATCATGATGAGGACGACGTTGACGGCGGTGAAGGCGACCGAGCGGCCGGTGACCCGCCAGAAGTCCTCGCCGGTGAGGACCTCTTTGTAGTTGTCGAATCCGTTCCACTCCGTGAGGTGCAGAATGAACTGCCTCATGTTGAGGTTCTGGAACGACAGGATCCCGTTGTTGACCAGCGGCCAGCCGAGCAGCAGCAGGGTGACGATGATCGCGGGGGCAAGAAGCAGATAGGGCGTGAGGCCGGCGAGACGCTCCGCGGGCCTGCGCGGGCCCCGTGGTCGTGGCCCGCCGTCCGGTGTCTGCACCTCCGTCGGGCCGGAGGGCGGCCGTTCGGTCTTCTGCACGGTCATGCTCGCCATCTCTTTCGTGGGCAACGCGAAGCGCCGGGGGCGGCGCGGGATGCGCCTGGGCGGCGCGGGGTGCGCCGGGGGCGGCGCGAGGTGCGCCGGGGGCGGCGCGAGGTGCGCCTGGGGGGCGCGGAGAACACGGGTTGCGCCGCGGACGACGCGGAGGAGACCGGCTCACGCCGCCGGTGGCACGAGGAACACGGTCGCGCCGCGGGCGACGCGGGGGACACCTGTCGCGCCGGAAATGGCGCGATAAGTGCGGGTTGTGCCGTAAATGGCGTGAAGCACATTGGTGGTGCCGTCACGGTGCGAGAACGCCGTCACACCGTGACGGCGCGGGACCCGCGTACTCCCGGCGTGCGGGCGCGGGACCCGCATGCTCACGCCGGGAGGGCGCGGAGCCCGCGTACTCACGCCGCGAGGGCGCGAGGCCCGCACGCCCACGCCGGGACCGTACGGAACCCGCGCGCTCACGCTGGGCCGGTACGGACCCCGCATGCTCACGCCGGGCCGGTACAGGACCCGCATGCTCACGCTGGGCCAGTACAGGACCCGCATGCTCACGCCGGGCCGGTACAGGACCCGCGCGCTCACGCCAGGCCAGTACAGGACCCGCATGCTCACGCCGGGCCGGTACAGCACCCGCATGCTCACGCCGGGCCGGTACGGAACCCGCGCGCTCACGCCGTGACGGCGCGGAACGCACATGGGTACGCCGGGGGCGGCGGGGTCGGTGCACCCGCCGCCCCCGGCGGGGTCTGCGTCGTTACTGCTTCTGCGACAGGCGCTTGTTGAGCTCGCCCTCGACCTGCTTGGCGGCGTCCTCGGGCGACTTACCGTTCAGCACCGCGGTCATGTAGTTCTTGAGCGGGTTCGGCGGGTTCTCGACCGCGCCCCACTCCGGGATCAGCGGGGTGGTGCCACCGCCGGCGGCGGCGGGAGCGGCGGCCTCGGCGGCCGGGTTGCCCTCGAGGTTGGACTCGAGCGCCTTCTTGTTCGGGATCTGCCCGCCTTCCTTGGCGAACTGGCCCTCGAACTTGTCGGACAGCGCGATCTTCAGGAACTCCTTGGCCAGCTCCTGCTTCTTGCTGGTCGCGGCGATGGCGAGGTTGGAGCCGCCGAGGAAGACGCCCTCGGGCTTGTCGGCCGTGGCGCCCGGGATCGTGAAGTAACCGATGTCCTTCTCGATCTTCGGGTTGGCCTTGATGGCGGTGGGCGCTTCCCAGCTCATGCCGATGAAGGCGCCGGTCTTGCCCTTGGCGAAGACCTCGGCCTGCTGCGGGGTGGCCTCGTCCTTGTTCTTGGGAGCCTTGGAGAGGTCCGCGAACTGCTTGTAGGTCTTCATGGCCGCGGCGACCTTGGGGTCGTCGAGGTTGGAGACGTACTTGTCGCCGTCCTTCTTGACCAGCTCGGCGCCCTCGCCGATGGTCAGGCCGACGAAGTGGTACCAGTTCTGGCCGGGCAGGTAGATCGGCTCGGCGTCGGTCTTCTCGCCGATCTGCTTCAGGTCCTTGAGGAACTGGTCGCGGGTCTTCGGAAGCTCCTTGATGCCGGCGTCGGCCCAGATCTTCTTGTTGTAGATGACGACGCGGTTGAGCACGAACCACGGTGCGGCGTACTGCTTGCCGTCCACGACCGAGGACTTGTTCATCGACTCGGTCCAGTCGGCGCCGATGGTCTCCTTGAGGTCACCGAGCTCGGCGAGGCCACCGGTCTTGGCGTACGCGGCGGTCTGGGTGTTGCCGATCTCGAAGACGTCCGGCGGGTTCTCCTCGGACAGGGCGGTCGTCAGCTTCTGCTGAATGCCGTTCCACTGCTGGACCTCGAACTTCAGCTTCGCGCCGGTCTTCTTCTCGAAGGCCGCAGTAACATCCTTCTGCCACTGGTCCGGCGTCGAGCCGTCCATCGCCCAGAGCGTCAGGGTCTCCCCCTTGAAGCCGTCCGCCCCGGACTTCTTGTCGTCCTTGTCGTCGCCGCCACACGCCGCGACCGAGACCAACATGCCCGCGACACCGATAGCCGCTATGAGCTTGCGCTTCACAGTCATCCTCCTTTGGATGCCAGCCAACCCCCCACCCGCAGCGACCAAGAGGACCGAGAAAGGACCGAAAGACTGCCCGTGGGACTGGACCTGGTCTTTAATGGTGTAGACCAGTACGGGGAGCTTGGCCTAGACCTTTATAGGTGTCAAGGGTGTATAAGAAGGGCAGTCGCGTCCGTTATCGGACCGACACCTGAGGGGGTTCGGGCCTTTGTCGTGCCCGCGGAATTCCCCCGGGATCACGGCCCCGCGCGACCTTCGCACGAGCGGAGGGAGCCCCCTCGCCCCGGACCGTGCCACGATGTGAGCCGCGACAGACGGAGGACCCGGTGACCACAGCACAGGAGCCGGCGACAACAGCAGCACAGGAGCCCGGAAGGCGGAGCATGGGGACAGAGGCGGGCAGCACCCAGGCCGGGGCGGACACGTCCGCGACGGCGTCCGTGAGCGCGACCGTCCCCGCGGACGGCTCGGGCCCCGGAAAGTCGGTCCGCCCGGCGCGCGTGCCCAAGTACTACCGCCTGAAGCGGCACCTGCTCGACATGACCGAGACGCTGCCGCCCGGTACCCCGGTCCCGCCCGAGCGCACCCTCGCGGCCGAGTTCGACACCTCCCGCACCACGGTCCGCCAGGCCCTCCAGGAACTGGTCGTCGAGGGCCGCCTGGAGCGCATCCAGGGCAAGGGCACCTTCGTGGCCAAGCCGAAGGTCTCCCAGGCCCTGCAACTCACCTCGTACACCGAGGACATGAGGGCCCAGGGCCTGGAGCCGACCTCGCAGCTCCTCGACATCGGCTACATCACCGCCGACGACACCCTCGCGGGACTCCTGGACATCACCGCGGGCGGCCGCGTCCTGCGCATCGAGCGGCTGCGCCTTGCGAGCGGCGAGCCCATGGCCATCGAGACCACGCACCTGTCGGCCAAGCGCTTCCCGGCGCTCCGGCGCTCCCTGGTGAAGTACACCTCGCTCTACACGGCGCTCGCGGAGGTCTACGACGTGCACCTCGCGGAGGCCGGTGAGACCATCGAGACCTCCCTGGCGACGCCCCGCGAGGCCGGCCTGCTCGGCACCGACGTGGGCCTGCCGATGCTGATGCTGTCGCGGCACTCGCTGGACGGCGGTGGCCAGCCGGTGGAGTGGGTGCGGTCGGTCTACCGGGGCGACCGCTACAAGTTCGTGGCCCGCCTCAAGCGCCCCCAGGACTGACCCCCGCACGGGACCGCACACCGGCACCGCGTCCGGGCACTGCGCACCGGCACCGCGTCCGGGCACTGCGTACAGGACCGCGTCCGGGGACCACGTACGGGCACCGCACGGCACCCCACGCGCCCCCCGTACGGGCACCCCGCGAGGACCCGTACGGGCACAGTCCCGCCCGCCCCATGGCGCGGATCACATTCCTGCCCTACCGTCCTCCCGTCACCGCATGAACGTGAACGGGAGGACGGCCCGTGCGCACAGCGAACCCCAAGAGCATCGCCCTCTGGACGGTTGTCGGCCTGATCGGCGCCGCGGGCTGGACCGTACTCGCGCTCTCCCGCGACGAGGAGGTGTCCGCCGCCTGGATGGTGGCGGCCGCCCTCGGCTCGTACGCCATCGCCTACCGCTTCTACGCGAAGTTCATCGCGTACAAGGTCCTGAAGGTCGACAAACGCCGGGCCACCCCCGCCGAGCGGCTCGACAACGGCATCGACTACCACCCCACCGACCGCCGGGTGCTGCTCGGCCACCACTTCGCCGCGATCGCCGGGGCGGGGCCGCTCGTCGGGCCCGTGCTCGCCGCGCAGATGGGCTATCTGCCCGGGACCATCTGGATCATCGCGGGCGTGATCTTCGCGGGCGCCGTGCAGGACATGGTGGTCCTGTTCTTCTCCACGCGCCGCGACGGCCGTTCGCTCGGTCAGATGGCGCGCGACGAGATCGGCCCCTTCGGCGGCGCCGCCGCGCTGCTCGCCGCCTTCGCGATCATGATCATCCTGCTCGGGGTGCTCGCCCTCGTGATCGTGAACGCGCTCGCCGAGTCGCCGTGGGGCACGTTCTCCATCGCGATGACGATCCCCATCGCCCTGTTCATGGGGTTCTATCTGCGCGTCCTGCGGCCCGGCCGGGTCAGCGAGGTGTCGCTCATCGGCGTCGCGCTGCTGCTTCTCGCGCTGGTCGCGGGGCGGTGGGTGGCGGAGTCGTCGTGGGCGGAGGCGTTCACGCTCGCGCCGTCGACACTCGTGATCTGGCTGGTCGCGTACGGCTTCGTCGCCTCGATCCTGCCGGTGTGGATGCTCCTCGCGCCGCGCGACTACCTGTCGACGTTCATGAAGATCGGCACGATCGTGCTGCTCGCGCTCGGGGTCCTCGTCTCCCTGCCGACACTGCGGATGGACCCGGTCACCGACTTCGCCTCGCGCGGTGACGGTCCCGTCTTCGCGGGCTCGCTCTTCCCGTTCGTCTTCATCACGATCGCGTGCGGCGCGCTCTCCGGATTCCACTCCCTGATCTCCTCCGGTACGACACCGAAGATGATCCAGAAGGAGACGCAGGTCCGGATGATCGGGTACGGCTCCATGCTGATGGAGTCGGCGGTGGCGATCATGGCCCTGGTGGCCGCGAGCATCATCGACCCCGGCCTGTACTTCGCGATGAACGCGCCCGCGGGGGTGGTCGGCGACACCGTCCAAGAGGCGTCGAGGGCCGTCGCGGGGTTCGGATACACCATCTCCCCCGAGGACTTGGCGCAGGCCGCCAAGAACGTCGAGGAGAGTTCGCTGCTTTCGCGCACGGGCGGCGCGCCCACCCTCGCGATCGGCGTGTCCGAGATCTTCTCGAAGGTCACCGGCGACTCGCTGCGCGCCTTCTGGTACCACTTCGCGATCATGTTCGAGGCGCTGTTCATCCTGACCGCGCTCGACGCGGGCACGCGCGTGGGCCGCTTCATGCTCCAGGACATGCTCGGCAACGTCCACAAGTCCTTCAGGGACATCAGCTGGAAGCCGGGCCTCGTCCTCACCAGTGCCGCCGTGACCGGCGCGTGGGGCTACTTCCTGTGGGTCGGCGTGCACGAGCCGCTCGGCGGCATCAACCAGCTCTTCCCCATCTTCGGCATCGCCAACCAGCTGCTCGCCGCGGTCGCGCTCGCCGTCTGCACCACCCTGCTCGTGAAGTCCGGGCTCCTCAAGTGGGCCTGGATCACCGGGGTTCCGCTGGCCTGGGACGCCACCGTGACGCTCACCGCGAGCTGGCAGAAGGTGTTCTCCAGCGATCCACGGGTGGGCTTCTTCAAGCAGCGCTCGATCTACCAGGACGCCATCGACGACGGCAAGGTCCTGCCGCCCGCCAAGTCGATGGACGACATGCACACCGTCGTCACCAACTCCACGGTGGACGGGGTCCTTTCGGCCGCCCTCGCGCTGCTCGTCGTCGTCGTCGTGGTGGACGCGCTGCGCGTCTGCGTACGACACGTCCGCGACCCGCTGTCCTCGAAGCTGAGCGAGGCGCCGTTCGTGGAGTCGCGGACGGTGGCGCCCGCCGGTCTCTTCCCGACCGCGGAGGAGAAGGCCGAGCTGGCCGCCGCGTCGACCGCGCCCGCGGCTCCCCGGGACCCGTCGTGATCGCGGCACTGCGCCGCGTGGGGCGCTGGGTGCGGTGGTACGTGCGGGAGTTGACGGACGAGTCGGCGTACGACCGGTACGTGGCGCACGTACGCAAGGACCATCCGGCCGCCACCGTGCCGAGCCGCCGCGTGTTCGAGCGGATGCGGACGGACCGGCAGGAGTCGGACCCCCGGCAAGGGTTCCGCTGCTGCTGAGCTGCTGCTGAGCTGCTGCTGAGAAGCATGGTGATCCGTCCGTTATACGGACGGGGGTTCCGCACCGCGAGACCCGTCGCTTAGATTTCCCGCACGTTGAGCACGGGACAAGTGAGCGAACGGGAGCCACGGTATGCCAGCTGCGCCTGAAGAGAGTCCACCGGTGGTCACACCGGTCCGTGTGGTCATCGCCGTGTGCCTCGTCGCGCCCTTCGTGGCGATGCTCTGGGTGAGCTCCTACGCGAAGGCCGACCCGGACTTCATCGGCATCCCCTTCTTCTACTGGTACCAGATGCTGTGGGTCGTCATATCGACCGTGCTCACGATGGTCGCCTACCAGCTGTGGCAGCGTGACCAGCGCGCCCGCAAGGCTCTCCGGGACTCCCAGGACCTCAGCGAAAGGGCGTCCCGGTGAACGACGGCGTCAACGGCGTCGCACTCGCCGTCTTCATCTTCTTCTTCGTCGCCGTCACCGTCATGGGCTTCCTCGCGGCCCGCTGGCGCAGGGCCGAGAACGACAGCCTCGACGAGTGGGGCCTCGGCGGCCGGTCGTTCGGGACCTGGGTGACGTGGTTCCTGCTCGGTGGCGACCTCTACACCGCGTACACCTTCGTGGCCGTCCCCGCGGCGATCTACGCGGCGGGCGCGGCCGGCTTCTTCGCCGTGCCGTACACCATCCTGGTCTACCCGCTCATCTTCACCTTCCTGCCCCGCCTGTGGTCCGTCTCGCACAAGCACGGGTACGTCACCACGTCGGACTTCGTCCGCGGGCGCTTCGGCTCCAAGGGGCTCTCCCTCGCCGTGGCCGTCACCGGCATCCTCGCGACCATGCCGTACATCGCGCTCCAACTCGTCGGCATCCAGGCCGTCCTCGACGTGATGGGCGTCGGCGGCGGCGAGGACACCAACTGGTTCATCAAGGACCTGCCGCTGCTCATCGCCTTCGGCGTGCTCGCCGCGTACACGTACTCGTCCGGGCTGCGGGCACCCGCGCTGATCGCGTTCGTGAAGGACACCCTGATCTACATCGTGATCGCGGTGGCCATCATCTACATCCCGATCAAGCTCGGCGGCTTCGACGAGATCTTCCAGGCGGCCAACGAGAAGTTCTCCGCGACGAACGAGGCGACCGGGAAGCCGGTCGGGGCGCTCGTGCCGGGTGACGCGGGGACCTGGACCTACGCCACCCTGGCGCTCGGCTCCGCGCTCGCGCTCTTCATGTACCCGCACTCGATCACCGCGACGCTCTCCTCGCGCAGCCGGGACGTGATCCGCCGCAACACCACCATCCTGCCGCTGTACTCCCTGATGCTCGGCCTGCTCGCGCTGCTCGGCTTCATGGCGATCGCCGCCGGAGTCAAGGTCGAGAACGGGCAGTTGGCCATCCCCCAGCTGTTCGAGGACATGTTCCCGGACTGGTTCACCGGGGTCGCCTTCGCGGCGATCGGCATCGGCGCGCTCGTGCCCGCCGCCATCATGTCCATCGCGGCAGCGAATCTCTTCACCCGCAACATCTACAAGGACTTCCTCCGCCCCGACGCGACCCCGGCGCAGGAGACCAAGGTCTCCAAGCTGGTCTCGCTCCTGGTGAAGGTGGGCGCGCTCGCCTTCGTGCTCACCATGGACAAGACCGTCGCCATCAACTTCCAGCTGCTCGGCGGCATCTGGATCCTCCAGACCATGCCGGCGCTCGTCGGCGGCCTGTTCACACGCTGGTTCCACCGGTGGGCGCTGCTCGCGGGCTGGGCGGTCGGCATGATCTACGGGACGGTCGCCGCGTACGGGGTGGCCTCGCCGACGCAAGCGCACTTCGGCGGCTCCTCCAAGGAGATCCCGGGCATCGGCGAGATCGGCTACATCGGTCTGACCGCCTTCGTCCTGAACGTGGTCGTGACCGTGGTCCTCACCTTCGTCCTCAAAGCCCTCAAGGCCCCCGACGGCATCGACGAGACCTCTCCCGAGGACTACACCGCCGACGCAGGGGACAAGGGCGTGCAGGTCGAGCTGCCCACCGTGGGGGCGGGCACGGGACACTGATCCGCTACCGGCCCGGGCCACCGGGCCAGTAGTCTTCTGCCGCCCCTTCCACAGGGGATCCCCGTACGCGACACGGGCCGCCGACTCGTTCGGCGGCCCGTTCGTCGTGTCTGCCCCGAGGTGGCGGGCAACACGCCCGACACAAGATGTGGGCCCGCCTCGCACCACCGGACACAAGATGTATGCTCGTGCTCGCTGTCGCCGCAGGGGAATCCGGTGCAAGTCCGGAACTGTCCCGCAACGGTGTACTGGTACGCATTCGGGCGCTCGCGCCACACCCTGTACCAGTGAGTCCGACGACCTGCCGACGGCGTACCCGGATCGTCCGGTCCGGGTACCGAGACGTCCGGGCCTCGTGGAATGGGTTGGTGGACGCGGAGTCGCCCCTGCGTGGGCGCACGCGTGCCCCGCTGCTCCCCGAAGGCCCAGAGCCGAGCGAGGGAGAGCACCACGTGACCATCGCGCCCGCCGAGCCAGCGTCAGCGCAGGCCGAGCAGCAGCCCGCCGAGACCGGCCACCAGGCCGCGGCAGGACAGGCCGCCCCCGGACCGGCCGCACCCGGCGCCGAAGGCCCCGGTGCCGTCCTGCTGCGCACCCTGACCGACCTCACCGCCGACCTCCCCGACGCCGACCCCGGCCGGGTCGCCGCCGCTGCGCTGCGGGGCCGCTCGGCGAAGGCCGACGAGAGGGAGCTGCGGGAGCTGGCCACCGAGGCCGCCGCCGGGCTCATCTCCGAGGACCCGGCCTACTCCCGGCTCGCCGCCCGGCTCCTGAGCATCGGCATCCGCGAGGAAGCCGCGTCCCAGGGCGTCACGTCGTTCTCCGAATCGGTCGCCACCGGCCACCGCGAAGGCCTGATCGCGGACCGCACCGCCGACTTCGCCCTCCGGCACAGGGCCCGCCTCGACGCGCTCGTGGACGCCGCGCTCGCCGACGGCGCCGACCGCCGCTTCGGCTACTTCGGCCTGCGCACCCTGCACAGTCGCTACCTCCTGCGGCACCCGATCACCCGCAAGGTCATCGAGACGCCGCAGCACTTCATGCTGCGCGTGGCCGCGGGTCTCGCCGAGGACGAGAGCGAGCGGGCGCTCGACGAGGTCGCCGCCCTGTACGGCCTGATGAGCCGCCTGGACTACCTGCCCTCCTCGCCCACGCTCTTCAACTCCGGCACCCGCCACCCGCAGATGTCGAGCTGCTACCTGCTCGACTCGCCGCGCGACGAGCTCGACTCCATCTACGACCGGTACCACCAGGTGGCGCGGCTGTCCAAGCACGCGGGCGGCATCGGGCTCTCGTACTCCCGCATCCGCTCGCGCGGCTCCCTGATCCGCGGCACCAACGGGCACTCCAACGGCATCGTGCCGTTCCTCAAGACCCTCGACGCCTCCGTCGCCGCCGTGAACCAGGGCGGCAGGCGCAAGGGCGCGGCCGCCGTCTACCTGGAGACCTGGCACTCCGACATCGAGGAGTTCCTGGAGCTGCGGGACAACACCGGCGAGGACGCCCGGCGCACCCACAACCTGAACCTGGCGCACTGGATCCCCGACGAGTTCATGCGCCGCGTCGCCGCCGACAAGCCGTGGTCGCTGTTCTCCCCCGCCGACGTGCCCCAGCTCGTCGACCTGTGGGGCGAGGAGTTCGACGCCGCGTACCGCGAGGCGGAGGCGGCGGGTCTCGCGCAGAGGACCATCCCCGCGCGCGACCTGTACGGCCGGATGATGCGCACCCTCGCGCAGACCGGCAACGGCTGGATGACGTTCAAGGACACCGCCAACCGCACCGCCAACCAGACCGCGGAGCCCGGCCACACCGTCCACTCCTCCAACCTCTGCACGGAGATCCTGGAGGTCACGGACGACGGCGAGACGGCCGTGTGCAACCTGGGCTCGGTGAACCTCGGCGCGTTCGTGGACACCGCGGCGGGCGACATCGACTGGGAGCGGCTCGACGCCACCGTGCGCACCGCCGTCACCTTCCTCGACCGGGTCGTCGACATCAACTTCTACCCGACCGAGCAGGCGGGGCGCTCCAACAGCAAGTGGCGTCCCGTGGGCCTCGGCGCCATGGGCCTCCAGGACGTCTTCTTCCAGCTGAAGCTGCCCTTCGACTCGCCCGGGGCGCGCGCGCTCTCCACCCGGATCGCCGAGCGCGTGATGCTCTGCGCGTACGAGGCGTCCGCCGACCTCGCCGAGCGCAACGGCCCCCTCCCCGCCTGGGAGAAGACCCGCACCGCGCGCGGTGTCCTGCACCCCGACCACTACGGCGTGCGGCTCGCCTGGCCCGAGCGGTGGGCGGCGCTGCGGGAGCGCGTCGCGGCCACGGGCCTGCGCAACTCGCTGCTCCTCGCCATCGCGCCGACCGCCACCATCGCGTCCATCGCGGGCGTGTACGAGTGCATCGAGCCGCAGGTCTCCAACCTGTTCAAGCGCGAGACGCTGTCCGGCGAGTTCCTCCAGGTCAACACCTATCTGGTGGAGGAGCTCAAGCGGCTCGGCGTGTGGGACGCGCAGACCAGGGAGGCGCTGCGCGAGTCCAACGGCTCGGTGCAGGGCTTCAGCTGGGTGCCCGAGGAGGTCCGGACGCTGTACCGCACGGCCTGGGAGATCCCCCAGCGCGGGCTCATCGACATGGCGGCGGACCGCACGCCGTTCCTGGACCAGGCGCAGTCCCTGAACCTGTTCCTGGAGACGCCGACCATCGGCAAGCTCTCCTCGATGTACGCCTACGCCTGGCAGCGCGGCCTGAAGACCACGTACTACCTGCGCTCACGCCCGGCGACGCGCATCGCCCGCGCGGCCGGGGGCTCCGCCGCCACATCCGCTCCCGCCCCCGTCCCCGAGCAGGCGAGCGACCCCGAGGCGGTCGCCTGCTCCCTGGAAAACCCCGAGTCCTGCGAGGCCTGCCAGTGATGTCCCAGTCCGAACTGCACACCACGAACACCAGTGGTGAGAAGAACCTGCTCGACCCCGGCTTCGAGCTGACGCTGCGCCCGATGCGCTACCCGGACTTCTACGAGCGCTACCGGGACGCGATCAAGAACACCTGGACCGTGGAGGAGGTCGACCTGCACTCGGACGTGGCCGACCTGGCCAGGATGACGCCCGAGGAGCAGCATCTGATCGGCCGCCTGGTCGCGTTCTTCGCGACCGGCGACTCGATCGTGGCGAACAACCTCGTCCTGACGCTGTACAAGCACATCAACTCCCCCGAGGCGCGTCTCTACCTGAGCCGTCAGCTGTTCGAGGAGGCCGTGCACGTCCAGTTCTATCTGACGCTGCTCGACACCTATCTGCCCGACCCCGAGGACCGCAACGCGGCCTTCGCGGCGGTGGAGAACATCGCGTCCATCCGGGAGAAGGCCGAGTTCTGCTTCCGGTGGATGGACTCGGTGGAGAAGCTGGACCGCCTGGAGACCCGGGCCGACCGGCGCCGCTTCCTGCTGAACCTGATCTGCTTCGCGGCGTGCATCGAGGGCCTGTTCTTCTACGGTGCCTTCGCCTACGTCTACTGGTTCCGCAGCCGGGGCCTGCTGCACGGTCTCGCCACCGGCACCAACTGGGTGTTCCGTGACGAGACGATGCACATGAGCTTCGCCTTCGACGTCGTGGACACCGTGCGCAAGGAGGAGCCGGAACTCTTCGACGACGCCCTCGAGCAGCAGGTCACGGACATGCTGAAGGAGGCGGTCGAGGCCGAGTTGCAGTTCGCGCGCGACCTGTGCGGTGAGGGACTGCCCGGCATGAACACCGATTCGATGCGCGAGTACCTCCAGTGCGTCGCCGACCAGCGCCTCCAGCGCCTCGGCTTCGCGCCGGTCTACGGCTCCGAGAACCCGTTCTCGTTCATGGAGCTTCAGGGTGTGCAGGAGCTGACCAACTTCTTCGAGCGGCGCCCGTCGGCGTACCAGGTCGCCGTGGAGGGCTCGGTCTCCTTCGACGACGAGTTCTGAGGCCCGGGGCTGCCCCGCTCCGCGTCCCGCAGCTGGCGGTCGATCCGCCGGTCGTGCGCGTGGCCGATGAGTGAGGGCAGCGCCATGAGCAGGAAGACTCCGAGGACGGCCGCCGTGTCGAGTACGTCGTGTGCGTTCATGACGTCCACTCTCGCGGCGGCCGTCCGCGCACGGCAGTGGCAGTACTGCCGTACAGCCTCGATTTCCTGCCAGAGCTGCGGCACACTGGCGGCATGCTGACCAACGTGGCCGCCGTGGCGCTCGACGGGGTGCATCCCTTCGAACTCGGCGTGGTGTCCGAGGTGTTCGGGCTCGACCGCAGCGACGAGGGGCTGCCGGTGTACGACTTCGCGGTCGCCTCCGCCGAGGGCCCGGTGCTCTCCACCCACGCCGGTTACGCGATCATCACCGGGCACGGCCTCGAACGGCTCGAAGAGGCCGACCTCATCACCATCCCGGCAGGCGACTCCTACGTCACCAGGGACTTCCCGCCCGAGCTGCTCGACGCCCTGCGCCGCGCCGCCGACCGCGGCACCCGGGTCCTGAGCGTCTGCACCGGTGTCTTCGTGCTCGGCGCGGCCGGTCTCCTCGACGGGCGGCGGTGCGCGGTGCACTGGCGGCACGCCGAGGAACTGACGCGCCGCTTTCCCCGGGCCGTCGTCGAACCGGACGTGCTGTACGTCGACGAGGACCCGGTCATCACCTCGGCGGGCACCGCCGCGGGCATCGACGCCTGCCTGCACCTGGTCCGCAGGGAGAACGGGGCGGAGGTCGCCAACGCCATCGCCCGCCGCATGATCGTGCCGCCGCACCGCGACGGCGGCCAGGCCCAGTACATCGAGCGGCCGCTGCCCCGCACCCGGTGCGACACCGTCGGCGAGGTCCTGGCCTGGATGGAGCGCCACCTCGACCAGGAGGTGACCGTCGACCGGCTCGCCGCCCGCGCCCACATGTCCCCGCGCACCTTCGCCCGCCGCTTCCAGCAGGAGACCGGCACCACGCCGTACCGCTGGCTGCTGCGCCAGCGCCTGCTGCGCGCCCAGGAACTCCTGGAGACGACCGACGAGACCGTGGACACGATCGCGTACCGGTCGGGGTTCGGGAACGCGGCCGCCCTGCGCCACCAGTTCGTGCGCGCCCTCGGCACCACACCGAACAGCTACCGGCGCACGTTCCGCGGCCCGGGCACCGGCTCCGCCGCCTGAGAGGGCCCGGGCACCGGCCCCGCCGCCCGGGGAGGGAGGCGGGCCGGCGCCCGGGCCGGGGTGGGCGTCAGCGGCGCTCGGCCCGCAGGACCAGCTTCTTCGGGTGCAGCGTGATGCCCACCTTGGTGTCCGTGTCGGTCCGCCCGACCCGCCGGAGCCGCCACATGGGTGCGACGGTGGCGAGGATGATGGTCAGCTCCGCCAGGCTGAAGTGATCGCCGGGGCACTTACGGTTGCCGACGCTGAAGGGCATCATCGCGAACTCCGGTACGTCGGCCGCGCGTTCCGGATTCCAGCGGTCGGGGTCGAACTCCAGGTGCCGCTCGAAGGAACGCGGATCACGCTGCATCGCGTACACGCTGTAGACGATGTCCGCGTCGGCCGGAATCGCATATCCGCCGAGGTCGGTCCCGGCCACCGAGCGGCGCGTGAAAATCCACGCGGCCGGTCGGATACGCATCGCCTCCGTGACGACATTGCGCGTGTGCGGCAGCTCCTTGAGATCGGCGAAGGCGACCGGGCGCCCCCGCGCCACGGAATTTACCTCTTCAACCAAGCGCCTTTCCTGCTCCGGGTGTTCGGTGAGCAGATGGAACGCCCACGCCAAGGTGGACGCGACATTCTCCGCGCCGGCCACGACGAGCGAGACCACGTGGTCGTGGATCTCCCGGTCCGTCAGCGGCCGCCCGGATTCGTCGTGCGCCGCGAGCAATACGGCGAGGAGGTCCTGTTCGCCGCCGTTCCCGCGGGCGCGGCGTTCGGCGACGATCTCGTCGACGAGTGCGTGCAGATCGGCGAGCGCGCGGGCGAAGCGCCGGTTGGCGGGGGTCGGCACCCGGTGGAGCGGGCCGACGGAGAGCACCATGCGGCGGTACAGACCTTCGAAGACGGTGTGCAGCGAATCGCTGATCCGGTCCGCCTTCGCACCGATCGACTCGACCTCGAGGAGCGAGCGGGACACGATGCGCACGGCGGTGCGGAACATCTCCGCGCCGACGTCCACCGTGCTGCCGTCCACCCAGCGCGCGGCCGTCGCCTGTGCCTCCTGCTCCATCACGCGGGCGTAGTCGGCGATGCGCTCGGGCCGGAACGCGGGCTGCATCATCCGGCGCTGACGGCGGTGCAGCGGGCCGTTGCTGGTCGCGACGCCCTTGCCGAGCAGGACCTCCAGGGTGTCCCACAGCGGCCCGCCCACGATGTAGTCGGGGCTCTTGAGCATCTCGCCGACGAGCTCGGGAGCGCACACCGCGTAGGCGGTCCTCGGCCCGAGCCGGATGCGGACGAGGTCCCCGTGGTCGCGCAGGGCCGTCAGGAAGCCCAGCGGGTCGCGTACGAGGTTCCAGGCGTGGCCGAGAAGCGGTGCTCCGCCGGGGACCACGGGTGGGGTACGGAGCCCTTTCGGAGCGGTGTGGGCGGGTCGCGCGGAAGCGGCTGATTCGACGGTCATCATTCACCACCGGAGGGATCGGTTTCTGCCAGTGCGGTGCCGGATATTCCTGCCGTCGTGCCGCCCGGTAATTCGGGCGCGCCGGTGTCCGACACATACGGCGGAAGGGTTTGGTCGTCCCAACTCTCGACGCGATACCTGCCGGACTCGTGGTGGAACCAGTACACGGAACTGAACCAGTTCCGCATATTGAAGAGGCAGGATTGCAGCGCGGCGCTCACTTTCCTTCCCGAGGCACTCCCGTCCTTCAGCTCGGCGGCGAGCCGGAGGACTTCCGGCTCCGCCGCGAGGAAGTCACGGACGCAGTCGCTCACTCTCCTGTGGACTTCGGCGACCGCTTCCTGGAGCGAGAGTCCCTCGTGCTGGATGAGGGATATCCCGAGGTTGTGCACCTCGTCGCCCGCCAGTTCCTTGGGGAGCGAGCAGAGGTCGTTGTACCAGGCGGAGAAATCCTGGGTCGCGAGCGCCGCCGCGCGATAGGCCGGGTGTTTCCGCACCGCTTCCGGCAATTCGCAGCGCGCGGTGGGTTCGAGCAGATCGATCCACACCCAGTGCGCGAAGGTGAGGCGGCGCAGTTCCACGTACGCCGCCACGCCAGGGACGGTTCCGGTGCGCCGGTTGCCGAACTCGTGGTCGTAGGCGTCGATCACCGGGTGGAAGTGCCGGGCGAACCGGGCGTTCCAGCGCGGTCCGAGGTGTCCGTAGAGGCGCAGGACACAGTCCGCGAAGCCTGCGACCAGTGGGTCCGGGTGGTCCAGTTGCTCCCGCGGGTGCTCCAGGGTCCGGTGCAGGCCCTGGCACAGCCGCCGCCACTGCGCCGTCCTGCCGTGCACCGCGTCGCGGTCGTGCCGGTCGTCCCAGCCGAAGAACCAGGAGCTCAAGTCGGCTATGGCGTCGAGCAGTTCGTCAGGGGCACCGATGTAGTAGCCGGCCACGAGGTCGGTGTAGCAAAGGCTGTCGGCATATGCCGCCACCTTGTCGGGGGGCATGAGTCGCTTTTCCAGGAGCCATGCCCGCGAGTTCTCCTGAAGCTTTGGCCAATGCGGATGCAGATGCCGTGGAAACTCCGTCTCCACCACTGGGAGAGCCAGTGCGGGTGGTACGGATACCACCAGCCGACGAACGTCCGGACGCGCCGCACCGGCCGGCTTCCGGCGTTGCCGCGGGACGCGTTCCGCTGCATATGCCGCAAGCCCTGCCGGTACCCGTGTCGCCCGGTCCGACCGTGAAGTGCTGTGTGAGGAAGCAGGCACGAACAAACCCCTCTCGAACGCCTGAGGACCCACGCCCCTCCCGTCGTGCCGGGCGCGCGCCGTTGCGTATCACCGCGCTTTCCATTCAGCACTACAAGTGACCTTACAGGGAACAGATTTGCGCCATTCACTACCCCAGCATGCCGAGAACATCCCCTTACGTGACTGAATATGGATTAATGGCGGCTGATCGTGAACCAGTCCTGTCTGGTTTTGCACAGGTACGCCAACGGCCCCTGGTCGGTGGGGTGTCCCCGACCAGGGGCCGCTGTTGTCACGCGCTTCCCACGCGCCTCAGTCGTCGCGCACTTCAGTCATTCGGCACGACGGGGTAGCGCGGAGTGCCCTCCTCCATCTGCCGCAGCGCGTCCTTGCGCTCCCGCTTGGAGAGGCGGTCGATGTACAGATAGCCGTACAGGTGGTCCGTCTCGTGCTGGAGGCAGCGCGCGAAGTAGCCGGTGCCGCGCACCTTGACGGGGTTGCCCTTCTCGTCCTGCCCGGTCACGACCGCGTAGTCGGGGCGCGCGAGGGGGGCGTACGCCGTCGGCACGGACAGGCAGCCCTCGCCCGAGTCGTCCAGGCGGCGCCGGTCCGCGGGCAGGTCCTGAAGGACCGGGTTGCACACGACGCCCACGTGCCGCACGCCCTCGTCGTCCTGGCAGTCGTACACGAACACCTTCAGGTCGACGCCGACCTGGTTCGCGGCCACACCGACGCCCTGGGCGACGCGCTGGGTCGCGAACATGTCGTCGATCAGCTTCGCCAGGTCGTCGTCGAAGGCGGTGACGTCCTTGCACTCCTTGTGCAGGACCGGGTTGCCGACGACCGTGATCGGACGGGACGTGCCGCGCTCGCGGTAGGCCGTCTCGCGCGCCTCGCAGTCCTCCGTGTCGATGACGAAGCCCTCGTCGTCGACCGGGAGCACTCCACCCGGCTGCTGCTGCTCAGTGTCCTGCGCCATGTCCGCCGTATGCCTTCTTCCTGGGAACCGCTGCGTGTGGTGCCCGTACAGGGTACGGCGTCCTCCTCCGCCGGGCAGGCGATGCGGTCTGCTCCCACCCACCCGCCCTTCCCCCGCCCGGGGGCCGGGCCGGTCCGGCGCCTGCGGGCGGGCACGCGGAGCACCATCAAGCCGGTCTGGCACCTGCGGGCGGGCAGGCAGAACACCATCCGCCCCGTCTGGCACCTGCGGGCGAGCACGCAGAACACCATCCACCCCGTCTGGCGCCTGCGGGCGAGCACGCGGAGCACTACCAAGCCCGTCCGGCACCTGCGGGCGAGCGCGCAGAGCACCATCCAGTCCGTGCGGCGCCTGCGGGCGGGGGCGCAGAGCACCACCCAGCCCGTCCGGCACCTGCGGGCGAGCGCGCAGAACACCATCCACCCCGTCCGGCACCTGCGGTCGGGCACGCAGAGCACTATCAAGCCCGTCCGGCGATTGAGGACGAGCGCGCAGCGCGAAAAAGAGCCCGTCCGGCGATTGAGGACGAGCGCGCCAGCGCGACAACCCACCCACGCGCCCGCAGGCAAGCAATCCAGCTCAGCCCCACGCCAGCAGCCCCCAGGCAAGCAACCCGGCCCAGCCCCGCGCCAGCAGCCCGCAGGCAGTCGATCCAGCTCAGCCCTGCGCCAGCAGCCCCCAGGCAAGCAATCCGGCTCAGCCCTGCGCTAGCAGACCTCTTCCAGGTCCCGCCAGTCCCGGGAGTCCGGACTGTCGGCCACCCACCCGTCGAGGAGCCCACGGACGAGCCCGGCAGGGGCGGCGATCCCGCACTCGCGCTCGGGCACCCAGAGCGCACCGGGACTCCGGTGCCCGAGCGGCCCCGGATGCCCGGGCTCACTGTGGTCGTGGGGATCCAGATGCTCCCCGTCCCCCTCGTCACTGGGCATCCGCGACTCCGAGCACATCCGGCACAGCAGCCGCACGGACGACGACCAGTCCTCCGCGGCGAAGCCCGCGTCGGCAGCGAGCCGCTCCAGGGAGTCCCTGTCCTCCTCCGTGGCGGCCTCCAGGAGCACCACCCAGGTGGGCACCGGCGAGGGCGCCCACAGCTCGATCTCGTCGAAGACGGGGTAGGAGTGCCCGGCGGCCGTGGTGCGCTCGCCGTGCGGCACCCCGTCGTGCAGGACCACCTCGCCCCAGCGGCGCCCGGAGGACGGCAGCGGAATGGAGAGCACCTCCATGCGCGCCGGATCCAGCCTGCGGCCCCACACGACCTCCGCCTCGCCCTCCGGCGAGAGCCGCACGGCCGCGCTGCCGAGCTCCATGCCCGTGGGCTCACCCGTGGCCGCGACCCCGCCCGGCACCTTCAGACCGTACGCCTGCCAGGACCTGCGGGCCAGCGGCCAGTCCTGGAGGGCGGTCGCCGCGATGCCCACGTTCCACCAGTCCGGGGCGCCCGCCGACCGGTCCAGGAGCGCCACCGCCCGCAGCCCCGCGGCCCGCGCCTGGTCCCAGTCGTGCCGGAACTTGTGCAGGAGCGCGAGGTTGAACCAGGACTCGGACAGCCAGGGCTCGAGGTCCGCGGCACGTGTCAGGAGCGCGCCCGCGTCCTCGTAGCGGCCGTCGCCGATGAGCGTGAACGCCCGGTCGGTGGCCTGCCGCCAGGAGGCGGAGGGCCGGTGTCGTCCCTTGCCGAAGATCCTCACGATTCCCGCCTGCCAGCTCTTGTCGGGGTTGCCCCGCTTCCGTGCTGCCGCGCTCGCGCGCTTCCTTCGCATCCAACCACGGACCGTCGGACGGCCGCTCATTACCCATGGGTTACCCAGGTGGACGCGGGGTCAGACGGACTTTCCCCACACCCTCGACGGCGTCACCCGCGCTCCGCCGCCCGCCCGGTGCGCGCCGCCCGGCCCCGCGCGCTCCCCGGCCGTCGGCCCCCGGGCCGTCCCCGCGCCCGCGCGAGCACCCGTGCGAGGGCTTCCACGACTTCCGGCTGGTGGTCGCGGCCGGTGGCCAGGCGCAGGCGCTCCAGGGCGCCGAGGGACCCGTGCGGTCCTTCTTCCCGTGCCATCTCGTCGTATGCGTTCGCCGTGCGCACGATGCGGGCGGTGAGCGGCTGCTCGCGGTACGGGTCGGCCTGGCGCTCCACCACCACCGCGACGGCGGGCGCGACCCCTGTCCTGCGTACGACGGCGCCGCCGAGCAGGGCGATGCGGCGCTGCTCGGGCCCGGGCAGGACGGCGGTGGCCCCGTCAGGCACGGGGTCGACGAGGGAGAGCTGGCCGATGTCGTGCATCAGGGCGGCGTACTCGAGGACACCCAGGTCAAGGCCCGCGAGGCCCAGCTCGCGCCCCATGGCCCCGCTGAGGTCGGCGACGCGGCGGGCGTGCCCGGTGGGGGTGCAGCCGGCGATCTCGGTGGCGCGGGCCAGCGAGGCTATGGTCTGCCGGTAGGTGGTCCGCACGGCGGCGCACCTGCGGAAGGCCAGCTGGGTGAGGAGCAGCGGGAGGCTGAGGACGGGCAGCGCCCACAGCCCCGCCACGGCGACGGCCAGGGCCATCACGGCCCCCGTCGCGCACACCGCGGGCCCGATGCCGGACATGCCCCGCAGCTCCTCCCTGAGCAGCGGCCCGAACGGCCACCCCGACCGGACGTGCGCCATGGCGGCGGCGAGCACGGCGTCGTACAGCGCGGTGAGCGCGAGGAGCGTGACGATGACGACCGCGTACGCCGGGCCGTTGCCGGTGGCCGCCGTCAACCGGCCGGAGTCGTACAGGGGCTGGAAGCACAGCGCGGCGAAGCCCACCGTGAGGACCCGGCGGGCGATGTGGTCCAGGCAGGGGCCGCGGCCGAGCGCCACGTGCGGTACGGCGCCGACCAGGCCCGCCGCCACGACGACGGCGAGCACCTGGAGGACGCCGTGCTGACCGGGGCGGCCCGCGCACTCCCCCACGAGGGCGTACGCCAGAGCGCCCGCCGCCCCCAGGGGCGCCGGTTCGCGCCCTTTGCCGCTCCCCCAGCGCGCCAGCTCCCCCACGGCTATGAGCACCCCGAAGGCCAGCGCGGTGCCCGGGTCCTCGACACCGCGCCACAGGGTCGCGCCGAGCGCGCCGGCGGCGAGGAGGGCGGCGGCGGCCCGGACCGCCGCCGTGAGGGCAGCGGGGAGGCGCACCGCGGGGCGCGCGGTCACCGGCGGGCCGAACGCGGGCGGCCACCCTCGGCCCCGGGCGCCACATCGCCCTCGCCCCGCGACCGCCCGCCTTCGCCCCCCTCGGCTCCGAGACCCTCGCCCCCCAGATCTGGAGCCCCCAGATCAGGTGCCCCCAGACCAGGAGGCCCGAAATCAGGAGCCCCGAGGCCAGGCTCGCCCCCCGCCGTGACCTCCGAGTCCCACCCGTGCCGCCCCAGGGCCCGTGCGAGCGCCCGTACCATCGTCGCGTCGAACTGGGCTCCCGCGCAGCGCTCCAGTTCGGCGAGGGCGGCCGGGACGGGGCGGGCGCGGCGGTAGGAGCGGGTCGACGTCATGGCGTCGAAGGCGTCGGCGACGGCCACCACCCGGGCGACCTCGGGGATCTGCGCCCCCGAGAGGCCGTAGGGGTAGCCGCTGCCGTCGATGCGCTCGTGGTGGTGCAGGACGGCGGCCCGTGCCTCGCCGAGGAAGCCGATGCCCCGGACCATCTCGTGCCCGTACTCGGGATGCAGCTCGAGCACCCGGCGCTCCTCTGCGGTCAGCGGTCCTTCCTTGCGCAGCAACCGGGTGGGGACCCCGAGCTTGCCCACGTCGTGCAGGATCCCGGCGAAGCGCAGCAGTTCCACGCGGTCGTCGGCCATGCCGAGTTCGCGCGCGATGAGCACGGAGGCGCGGCCCACCCGCTCGCTGTGCCCGCGCGTGTACCGGTCCTTGAGGTCGACGGCCTGGACGAGGGCGCGGATGGTGGACCGGTGCGCCGACCGCTCGCGGTGGTACTGCGCGAACACCCAGCAGGAGACGCCCATGGGCAGCAGGACGAGCAGGGCCGCGGGCGGGCCGTAGGGGCTGGACCAGAGCACGGCCATCATCAGCCCGGCGAGCCCGTGCACGGCGACGGGCGCCAGCGACCTGGGCAGCAGGCCCCGCCAGGCCGTCCTTGCGGGCACCCGCTCCGCCGTCAGCAGGATCCCGCCGTCGAGCGCGCTCAGGACCAGGGCGAAGGCGAGCACGGCGGCCGCCGCGGGAAGGAACACGTAGGGGAAGTCGGGCGCGGAGGCGGCGGCGGGCCCGCCGAGCGCGGCGTACGCGTGCCCGGCGGCGCAGGCCGCCAGGGCCGGCTGCGCCGCGCGCCAGAGCCGCCGGAGCCCGCGCGGCCGCCGCTGAACGCGGGCGCACAGCGCCCCGGGGATGGCGACGAGCCCCGCGGCGGCGGGCGGCAGCAGGAAGACCCCGGCGAGCAGCACGGGGAAGAACGCGGCGGCGGCGACGTCACGCCGCAGGGCGTGCTCGCCCCCGGCGTACAGGACGGCGAGCAGGGCGAGCACGGACCAGCGCGTGTGCGGGCCGAGCGCGGGCGCGACACAGACCGCGCCGCCCAGGGCGGCGCACAGGACATACCCACGGGCCCGTGGCGGAACCGGGCGCACGGCCACCTCCTCCCCGATCCAGGTCCGGAGACTAGAACGGGGGTCGGGCACGCCACGGCTCACGGCCGCGAATTAGCACCTTCGAGTGAGAAAGCGCAGAGAAAGCACAGAAAGAAGGCGAGAAAGCGCGAAGAAACACGGAAAGAGGCCAGAAAGCGGCGACCCGTGAGAGAGGGAGCGGGAACGGGCGCCCGCTCAGGCCTCCGTGGCCCGGACGGCCGCGCCGTCGCCGGGCGCCGCCGTCAGGTCGTGCTCGGGCACGGCCTGGCCCGAGCGGATCAGATCGATCCGCCCCATCACCTTGGCGCGCAGGTCGGACGGTACGTCGTCGTGGCCGCAGCAGCGCTTGACCAGCTTCTTCACCGCCTGCTCGAGGCCGTACTTCTCCAGGCACGGAGAGCACTCCTCGAAGTGCGTCTCGAACTTGGTGCAGTCGCTGTCCGGCATCTCGTGGTCAAGGAACTCATAGAGATGGTCAAGGACTTCACTGCAATCAGTCTCGTGCGGCTCTCCGCAGCTCATGAGCCCGAGCCTTTCGCTTCGTTCGACTCTCCGGCACCGGCAGGGACCAGTCCGCGGTCGCGCGCGTAGTCCTCGAGCATGCCGCGGAGTTGGCGGCGGCCCCGGTGAAGACGGGACATCACCGTACCGATGGGTGTACCCATGATGTCCGCGATCTCCTTGTACGCAAAGCCCTCTACGTCCGCGAGATAGACGGCGATGCGGAATTCCTCCGGGATCGCCTGGAGCGCGTTCTTCACATCGGAGTCGGGCAGGTGGTCGAGCGCCTGCGACTCGGCGGAGCGCAGCCCGGTGGACATGTGCGACTCGGCCCGCGCGAGCTGCCAGTCCTCGATCTCCTCGGCGGCGCTGCGCTGGGGCTCGCGCTGCTTCTTGCGGTACGAGTTGATGAACGTGTTCGTGAGGATGCGGTACAGCCACGCCTTGAGGTTGGTGCCCTCACGGAACTGATGGAACGACGCGTACGCCTTGGCGTAGGTCTCCTGCACCAGGTCCTCCGCGTCCGCCGGGTTGCGCGTCATGCGCAGCGCCGCCGAGTACATCTGGTCGAGGAACGTCAGCGCGTCCCGCTCGAAGCGGGCCGTGCGCTCCGCGGCCGTCTCGGAGCCCCCGGCGGGACGCTCCGGGCGCTCGGGGTGACCGTGCTCAGTCTCTGCGTCGGTCCCAGTGACCGGACCCACCTCCTCCAACGACGTGGTGGTCCCGTGAGCGGTCCCACTGGTTTCGGAGGATAGACGACGACCCGCTTTGCGCGCCGCCCGAATAGGTGCCGCCTTGGGTGCGCGCAGCACGCTCCACTCCAGGTCAGCGGCGCTGGAGCGGTCCGGGCAGATGGTCGGTCCCATGGGGTGGGCTCCCTCTTCGGCGAACGGCTTGCAAGGTATGTCCGCCACAACAGCGCTCACGCGGCCCGCATTCCCGCCCACGCGGCGACGGCGTCCGTGATCCGCTTCACGGCCTCGTCCTGGGAGATGTCCGCGCGCTTGGGCACGGCGAAGGAGTGGTCGCCGTAGGGGATCTCGACGAGTTCGTAGGGGTAGGGGGTGCCGGTGCCGTCCGGGAACTCCGCGGGCCTGCCGAAGGGGTCGTTGCCGCCCTGCACGACCAGGGCGGGCACCCCGGCGCCGAGCAGTTCCTCCGCGCGGGACTTCTCCGGCCTGCCCGGGGGGTGCAGGGGGAAGCTGAGGGCGAGCACGGCCGCGGCGCCCAGCTCGGTCGCGGTGCGGCAGGCGACGCGGGCCCCGGCGCTGCGGCCGCCCGCGATCACGGGCAGGCCCTGCTTCTCCAGCGCGGGCCACAGGCCTCGCCAGCCCGTGTCCAGCGTCTTCGGCGCGGGCGCCAGTTTCTTCCCCGCGACCCGCCAGGGCTGCTCCACCAGGGCCACGGTCACGCCGTGCGCGGGCAGCGCGGCGGCGAGCGCCACGAGGTCCCGCGCCTCGATGCCGCCGCCCGCGCCGTGGCTGACGGCGAGCACGTGGTGCGCCCGCGGCGCCGGGTGCCAGGTGACGCGGGCCTCGCCCGCGTCGGTGGGGATGATCTCGCTCTGCGGTGCGTCCTTGGTCACGTCAGAAGAGTGTGCCCTCTTCCGGCCCCTCGAGCTCCTTCAGGAGCTCCGGCCCGTTGTTGCGGACGTTGCTCACCGCGGTGGAGACGGGATACGCCCGCAGCAGCCCCTCCGGCGGCGGCGCCAGCAGGGAGCGCAGGTCCTCGACGTCCGTACGGGAGGGGTCGAGCCAGGCGTCCCAGCGGTCCGGCGTGAGCATCAGCGGCATCCGCGGGTGGATGTCGGCGAGGGAGCCGGGCCCCTCCCCGGGGGCGCCCGCAAGCGGCGCGGTCTCCGCCTCCGTCGTGATCACCGAGCACGTCACCCACCAGGCCAGCGGGTGCTCGTCGGGCAGCGTGCGGTCGCGCCAGAACTCGTACAGACCCGCCATCGCGAACACCGATCCGTCGGCCGGCGTCACGAAGTACGGCTGCTTGCGCGGGCGCTTCTTCCTGCCCTCGACCTCCAGCTCGCGCTCGGCCTGCCCGGTCACCCACTCGTAATAGCCGTCCGCGGGCAGCACGCACCGGCGGGTGGCGAAGGCCCGCCGGTAGGAGGGCTTCTCGTGCACCGTCTCGGCGCGTGCGTTGATCATCCGCGCGCCGCCCTCCGGCGTCTTCGCCCAGGACGGCACGAGTCCCCACTTCAGCTTGCGCAGCTGACGAACCGGACGGCGCTCCTCAGCGTCCTTGAGAGGGCGGTCGAGGACGGCGTAGACCTCTTTCGTGGGAGCCACGTTGTAGTCGGGCTCCAAAGCCTCCTCCGGCTCCCACTTCTCCACCTCGAAGATCCCCGCGAGATCCTCCGGCCCACGACTCGCCGCATACCGTCCGCACATACGTGCAACACTGCCACGCCCGCCCGTCGCCCGACCACCACTCCGCGACGGCCGCGCCACCGCCTAGGGCCCGCCGCATGTCGAAGACAGGGAGCCATCCGAGCAATGCACACCACCGCTTCCGCCAGCCTCGGCGACCTCTGGGACCGGCTGACGGGCACGCAGTCCGCACCCGAGCAGTGGCTGGTGATCGTCACCGGCGTCGTCGCCCTGGGCGTCGTCGTCCCGCACGGCTTGTGGCGCGTGGCCCGCAACGCCGTCACCATCGCCCACGAGGGCGGCCACGGCCTGGTGGCCCTGCTCACCGGGCGCCGTCTGAACGGGATCCGGCTGCACTCCGACACCAGCGGCCTGACCGTCAGCCGCGGCAAGCCCACCGGCCTCGGCATGATCCTCACCGCGGCCGCCGGGTACACCGCGCCCCCGCTGCTCGGCCTCGGCGGCGCCGCACTGCTCGGCGAGGGCCGCATCACGGCGCTCCTGTGGATCGCCACGGCGCTGCTCGTCGCGATGCTGGTGATGATCCGCAACGCCTACGGCGCGTTGACCGTGATCGTCGCGGGCGGTCTGTTCCTCGGCGTGTCCTGGCTCGCGGACACCGACGTGCAGGCCGCCTTCGCCTACACCGTGGTGTGGTTCCTGCTCCTCGGCGGTGTGCGGCCCGCCTTCGAGCTCCAGGCCAAGCGCAGGCACGGCGGGGCGGGCGACTCCGACGCCGACCAGCTCGCGCGGCTCACGCACGTCCCGGCCGGAATGTGGCTGTTCCTGTTCCACGCCGTGTCCCTGTGCTCGCTGATAGGCGGGGGCCGCTGGCTGCTCGCGGTGTAACACCGGACGGCCGCCGGACGACGTGCCGGAGGCGGTCCGGTGCCGGGCGCCGTCCCGGTACCGCTCCCGCGCCGGTCGCCGTACGCGTTCGCGCGCCGCTCGCCGTGCGCGTTCGCGCGTCGGCGCGCACCGGATCTGTCGGCGGCTTCTCTGCTTCGCCTGGCTTTCGCCACTTCTGCTCACAATTCGCTGTCGGCGCCAACCACTAAAGTGTGGGCATGACCGTGAACCCGACAGACACCGCCCTCTGGCCAGCCCCGTACGCGAGCGGAGCCGTCGCCGCGACGGTCCACGTGCCGGGCTCGAAGTCGGTCACCAACCGTGGCCTCGTCCTTGCCGCGCTCGCCGCCGAGCCGGGCTGGCTGCGCCGCCCGCTGCGCTCGCGCGACACCCTCCTGATGGTGGCCGCGCTGCGCGCCATGGGCGTCGGCATCGAGGAGACGGTGTCGTCGAGCTCCGCGGGCGCCGGTGACTCCGGCGAGGCCTGGCGCGTGATCCCCTCCGGCCTCCAGGGCCCGGCCACGGTCGACGTCGGCAACGCGGGCACGGTCATGCGCTTCCTGCCGCCCGTCGCCACGCTCGCCGACGGCCCCATCCGCTTCGACGGCGACCCCCGTTCGTACGAGCGCCCGCTGCACGGCGTGATCGACGCGCTGCGCGCCCTCGGTGCCCGCGTCGACGACGAGAACCGCGGCGCCCTGCCCCTGACGGTGCACGGCGGTGGCGCCCTGGACGGCGGCCGGGTCGAGATCGACGCCTCCTCCTCGTCCCAGTTCGTGAGCGCCCTGCTGCTCTCGGCACCGCGCTTCAACCAGGGCGTGGAGGTGCGGCACGTGGGCAGCGCCCTGCCCTCCATGCCGCACATCCGGATGACCGTCGACATGCTGCGCGCCGCCGGCGCCCAGGTCGACACCCCCGAGGCGGGCGGCGAGCCGAACGTCTGGCGGGTCACGCCCGGCGCCCTGCTCGGCCGCGACCTGACGGTCGAGCCCGACCTGTCCAACGCCCAGCCGTTCCTGGCCGCGGCCCTGGTCACCGGCGGCCGCGTCACCGTCCCCGACTGGCCCGCGCACACCACCCAGCCCGGCGACGCGCTGCGCCGCATCTTCACCGAGATGGGTGGTTCCTGCGAGCTGACCGAGCAGGGCCTGACGTTCACGGGCTCCGGCTCGATCCACGGCCTCGACGTGGACCTGAGCGAGGTCGGCGAGCTGACGCCGGGCATCGCGGCCGTCGCCGCCCTCGCCGACTCGCCGTCCACGCTGCGCGGCGTCGCCCATCTGCGCCTGCACGAGACGGACCGGCTCGCCGCGCTCACCAAGGAGATCAACGAACTCGGCGGCGACGTCACCGAGACCGCCGACGGCCTGCACATCCGCCCGCGCCCGCTGCACGGCGGCGTCTTCCACACCTACGACGACCACCGCATGGCCACGGCGGGCGCGGTCATCGGCCTCGCCGTCCCCGGCGTACAGATCGAGAACGTCGCGACGACGGCCAAGACGCTGCCCGACTTCCCCGACCTGTGGGCCGGAATGCTCGGGAACTGACGGGCGAGTCACGATCATGCGCCGCTACGGGAAGAACCCGGACGAGGACGACATCCGCGTCCGCCCCAACCGCAAGGGCAACCGCCCACGCACGCACATCCGCCCCAAGCACGAGGACGCCGCGGAGGGCATGGTCCTCACCGTCGACCGGGGCCGCCTCACCTGCCTCGTCGACGGCCGGACCGTGGTGGCGATGAAGGCCCGCGAGCTGGGCCGCAAGGCCGCCGTCGTCGGTGACCGCGTCGCCGTCGTCGGCGACCTCTCCGGCGCGAAGGACACCCTCGCGCGCATCGTGCGCATCGAGGAGCGCACCTCCGTGCTGCGCCGCACGGCCGACGACGACGACCCGTACGAGCGCGTGGTCGTCGCCAACGCCGACCAGCTCGCCATCGTCACCGCCCTGGCCGACCCCGAGCCGCGCCCGCGCATGATCGACCGCTGTCTGGTCGCCGCCTTCGACGGCGGCCTGACGCCGCTGCTCGTCCTGACCAAGTCCGACCTCGCGCCCCCGGACAAGCTCCTCGAGCTGTACGGGGACCTGGACATCCCCTACGTCGTCACCAGCCGCGGCGAGCTGGAGGACGGCGACGCCGCCGACCTCGTGCGTCGCGAACTCGCCGGGAAGGTCACGGCGTTCGTCGGCCACTCCGGCGTCGGCAAGACCACGCTGGTGAACGCGCTCGTGCCGCCCGAGCGGCGGCGCACCGTGGGCCATGTGAACGCCGTGACAGGGCGCGGTAGGCACACCACCACCTCCGCCCTCGCGCTGCCGCTGCCCGACGACGAGGGCTGGGTGGTCGACACTCCGGGCGTGCGCTCCTTCGGCCTGCACCACGTCGACCCCTCGCGTGTCATCCACGCCTTCCCCGACCTGGAGCCCGGCACGGAGAACTGCCCGCGCGCGTGCGGCCACGACGAGCCGGACTGCGCCCTCGACGCGTGGGTGGCGGCGGGGCACTCCGACCCCGCCCGGCTGTACTCCCTGCGACGCCTGCTCGCCACCAGGGAGCGGCGCGAGGGCGACTGACCGGGCCTCATCTCGCCCTGATCTCCGCGTTGTTTACGCCCCCGCCGCGCCGGTAAGTGCATACTCGCACCAAGATTGGCTCAAGCTTTGGCGAAGCGGTCACGGAACGTACGGATGTGGGAGGCACAACCATGGCGTGGCTGCTGGTCATTGTCGCCGGGATCCTCGAGACGGGCTTCGCGGTCTGCCTGAAGCTCTCGCACGGCTTCACCCGGCTCTGGCCGACCATCGCCTTCGCGTCCTTCGCCCTCGGCAGCTTCGGCCTGCTCACGCTCGCCCTGAAGAAGCTGGACGTCGGGCCCGCGTACGCGGTCTGGACGGGCATCGGCGCCGCGGGCACGGCGATCTACGGCATGATCTTCCTCGGCGACCTCGTCTCCACGCTGAAGATCGTCTCGATCTCGCTGGTGATCGTGGGCGTCATCGGGTTGCAGTTGTCGGGGTCGGCGCACTGAGCTGCCCGGGGGCCCGGAACTGCCGGGGGGACTGCAAGCGGGCCCAGGGCTTGCTCGGGGGCCCCAAGCGGGCCCGGGGCTTGCTCGGGGGCCCTGGACGGGGGCTAGCGCCCCGCCGTCCCCGCGATCACCCTCCGTACCAGCCGTGCCGGGTCCTCCTCCCGGCCCGCGGGCGCCACCACGTACGACAGGGCGACGCGCACCGCGCTCTCGCAGGCCCGCGCCAGGTCCTCCGTCTCGGACGGGCGGCCGCGCTCCGTCAGTGCGGCCATCGCCCGGTCCCGCACCTGGGCGAGGAGTTCACCGGGGGCCGGAACGCCCGCGTCCGCCCGGCGCTGCGCGGGCACCGGAGAGCTGGACACGGCCGCCCGGCTCGGCGCCGGGAGGCGTTCGCTCCAGCAGCCGGTGAGCACCGCGCGCACCAGGACGTTGTCGCGCGCGGCACCGATCGTCCACGCGCTCACCGCGGCGAGCCGGTCCACCGGGTCCCTGGCCTGCGCCAGCGCCCGCTCCACCCCGCGCAGATAGGTGTCCGTCTCGCGCCGCAGCAGCGCCCGCGCGAGGCCGTCCTTGCTGCCGAACTCGTTGTAGAGCGTCTGCCGGGACACCCCGGCGACCGACGCCACGTCGACCATCCGCACACCGGCCCACGGCCTGCGGGCCAGCGCGGTGTAGGCCGCGTCGAGCAGTGACTCCCGCGCTGCCGGCATCGTCGCCTCCCGCTGCCCAAGGCCCGGGCCCGGACGCCCCCCGCGGCCCTGCTCGTCAGAGTTGACGCGCCCGCGGGCACTGTCAAGGGGTCCCGCGAGCACTGTCAAGGGGTCCCGCGAGCACCGCCGACACGCGCTGTGGCCCGTGCGAAACGAGATCGATACTGTTCACTCATGCCCGACTACCACGATGATCTGCGCCTCGCCCACGTTCTCGCGGACGCCGCCGACGCCGCGACCATGGACCGGTTCAAGGCCCTCGACCTCAAGGTGGAGACCAAGCCGGACATGACACCGGTGACCGAGGCCGACAAGGCCGCCGAGGAACTGATCCGCGGCCAGTTGCAGCGGGCCAGGCCGCGGGACGCGATCCTCGGCGAGGAGTACGGCATCGAGGGCACGGGCCCCCGGCGCTGGGTGATCGACCCGATCGACGGCACCAAGAACTACGTACGCGGTGTGCCCGTCTGGGCCACGCTGATCTCCCTCATGGAGGCGGGCGAGACCGGGTTCCAGCCGGTGGTCGGCGTCGTCTCGGCGCCCGCGCTCGGCCGTCGCTGGTGGGCGGCGAAGGGCGGCGGCGCGTACACCGGGCGCAGCCTGACCTCCGCGAGCCGGCTGCGGGTCTCCCAGGTCTCCCGGCTCCAGGACGCCTCGCTCGGGTACTCGTCGCTGAGCGGCTGGGAGGACCAGGGGCGCCTCGACGGCTTCCTCGACCTCACCCGCGCCTGCTGGCGCACGCGCGGCTACGGCGACTTCTGGCCGTACATGATGGTCGCCGAGGGCTCCGTCGACCTGTGCGCGGAGCCGGAGCTCTCGCTGTGGGACATGGCGGCGACCGCGATCGTCGTGACCGAGGCGGGCGGCCGTTTCACCGGGCTCGACGGCACCCCGGGCCCGCACAGCGGCAACGCGGCGGCCTCGAACGGCCTGCTACACGACGAGCTGCTCGGGTATCTGAACCAGCGCTACTGAAGCACACGCGGGGGACTCCTGATACCCGAGCGCCCCCGAACTGCCCGCCTCCGCCCCCTTGTTGCCGCTCCGCGCGCCTGCGACTCTATGAGTCCCCCCACTTGTGAACTTGTGAAGCCATTCTCCAGCTCGACGCCGTGGATCCCCTGCCGCCGCTGCCAAGCGGAGGCAAACCTTCGGCCTCGGACGGACCACGGTTTCACCAAGGAGGTGGCTCAAGCCCATGCTCGTCCGTGACGCCATGAGCACAGTGGTCCTCACCATCGGTCCCGCCCACACCCTCCGGCAGGCCGCCCGTCTGATGGCGGCCCGTCGCGTCGGCGCGGCCGTCGTCCTCGACACCGACACCTACGGCCTCGGCATCCTGACCGAGCGCGACGTCCTGAACTCCCTCGGCCTCGGCCAGGACCCGGACCTCGAGACCGCGGGCACGCACACGACGACCGACGTCGTCTTCGCGGCGCCGACCTGGACCCTGGAGGACGCCGCCGACGCGATGGCGCACGGCGGGTTCCGGCACCTCATCGTGCTCGACGGCGACGAACCGGCAGGCATCGTCTCCGTACGCGACATCATCCGCTGCTGGGCACCGGTGCGACGGCGGACGGCCACGGTCGTCTGAGCACGGCAGACGGGCCGGACCCCCGAGGGGATCCGGCCCGTCACCCACGGCAAGGGGCGGGGGTTCAGCCGCGCAGGGCCTGGACCGCGGCCTCCAGCCGCTTGCCGAAGTCTCCGTCCGCCTGACGGAAGTTGTTGATCGCGCGCTCCGCGATCTCGTCGCGGGTGACGCCCGCGATCGCCCCGGAGAGGTTGTCGACGAGGCGCTGCTTCTCGTCCTCCGACATCAGCCGGTAGAGATTGCCCGCCTGCACGAAGTCGTTGTCCTCGGCGTGCGAGGGCGTCTCGTGGTTGCCCGTTCCACCGGACACCGCCGTCGGCGCCCACAGCGGGCGGTCGGTCTGGTGGGGACCGCCGAAGCTGTTCGGCTCGTAGTTCTTCGCGCCCTTGTGGCGGCCGTCGTACAGGAGGCCGTCACGGGAGTGGGTGCGCGCCTCGGTGGCGTGCGGGCGGTTGACCGGCAGGTGGTCGGCGTTGATGCCGACGCGGTAGCGGTGGGCGTCGCCGTACGCGAACAGGCGGCCCTGGAGCATCTTGTCCGGGGACGGGCCGATGCCCGGCACGAAGTGGGCGGGGCTGAAGATGGACTGCTCGACCTCGGCGAAGACGTTCTCCGGGTTGCGGTTGAGCTCCAGCTTGCCGAACTCGACGACCGGGTAGTCGGCGTGCGGCCACACCTTGGTCAGGTCGAACGGGTTGAAGCGGTACTCCGCCGCCTCGGCCGCCGGCATGATCTGCACCCCCACGGTCCAGGACGGGAACTCGCCGCGCTCGATGGCCTCACGCAGGTCGCGCTGGTGGGAGTCGGGGTCCTTGCCCGCGAGGACCTCGGCCTCCTGGGCGGTGAGGTTCTTGATCCCCTGGTCGGTCTTGAAGTGGTACTTGACCCAGAAGATCTCGCCGAACTCGTTGGTCCACTGGTAGGTGTGCGAACCGAAACCGTCCATGTGGCGGTACGAAGCAGGGATGCCGCGGTCGCCGAACAGCCAGGTCACCTGGTGCGTGGACTCCGGGCTCAGGCCCCAGAAGTCGAAGACGTTGTCGGCCTCCTGGGAGCCCGTGTACGGGTCGCGCTTCTGGGTGTGGATGAAGTCCGGGAACTTGATGGCGTCCCTGATGAAGAACACCGGGGTGTTGTTGCCGACGAGGTCGTAGTTGCCCTCCTCGGTGTAGAACTTCAGCGCGAAGCCGCGCGGGTCGCGCACGGCGTCCGCGGCACCGAGGTTGCCCGCGACCGTCGAGAAGCGCAGGAAGGTCTCGGTCTGCTTGCCCACCTCGGAGAGGAACGCGGCGCGCGTGTACCGGGTGACGTCCGCGGTCACCGTGAACGTGCCGTAGGCGCCCGCGCCGCGTGCGTGCACGACGCGCTCCGGGATGCGCTCACGGTTGAAGTGCGCGAGCTTCTCCAGGAGCAGCTGGTCCTGGACAAGGACCGGTCCGCCGGCGCCCGCGGTCTCGCTCTGCTGGTTGTCCGCGACCGGTGCGCCGGCCTCCGTGGTGAGGGGTCCCTGCGTCACGTGCGCCTCCTGCGTCAATTCGTGCACTTCCTGTCCCTTGGCCTGAGCCGCTTCCGATCCTACAATAGACATTGTCTAAGTCAAGCAGTCATCCAAAGTCACACTCGTTCGGGACCTGGTCCCTGTGCT
This sequence comes from Streptomyces sp. NPDC017940, assembly GCF_044328435.1. NCBI lineage: Bacteria > Bacillati > Actinomycetota > Actinomycetes > Kitasatosporales > Streptomycetaceae > Streptomyces > Streptomyces sp. NPDC017940. The sequence goes on from NZ_JBIRHJ010000003.1 coordinate 258,858, forward strand.
GTTAGGCTGGTTTTCATGAGCGACCTGTTGGAACGACTGCGCGGACGCGGCTGGCGCATGACCGCCCAGCGGCGCGTCGTGGCCGAGGTCCTCGACGGAGAGCACGTGCATCTGACGGCGGACGAGGTCCATGCCCGCGCCGTCGTCAAGCTGCCGGAGATCTCCCGGGCGACCGTCTACAACACGCTGGGCGAGCTGGTGACGCTCGGCGAGGTGATCGAGGTCGCGACGGACCGCAGAGCCAAGCGGTACGACCCGAACGCGCACCGGCCCCATCAGCACCTGGTGTGCGCCCGCTGCGGCGCCATCCGCGACGTGCACCCGACGGGCAATCCGCTGGCCTCGCTCCCCGACTCGGAGCGCTTCGGGTTCACCATCTCGGACGTGGAGGTCACGTATCGGGGTGTGTGTCCGAACTGCGCCTGACGTCGCACCGACCGAACACGTGTGAAGGCCCGGCACCGCATGGCGGTGCCGGGCCTTCACACGTGCGTGGCGCCCCTGCCCGAGGTTTCTTGTCCCGAGGCCTCTTGTCCCGAGGCCTCTTGCTCCGGGGTCTCCTGTGGGACGCACACGCCGAAGGCCCGGATCCTGTCTGGATCCGGGCCTTCGTCTTGAGTAGCGGGGACAGGATTTGAACCTGCGACCTCTGGGTTATGAGCCCAGCGAGCTACCGAGCTGCTCCACCCCGCGCCGTTGTGTTGCAACCATACGTCAGGCCCACGACCAGCGCAAATCGCTTCCCCCACGCTCCCCGCACGGCCGAGGGCGCCCTACGCCGTCAGTTCCTGCCGCAGCGCCTCGCGCAGTCGGCCCGCCCGCTCGGCGACCTCCGCGGGACCGAGCTCCACGGCCCGCGAGGCCCACCGCTGCCCCTCGGCGAGCTGCCCCCGCCGCGCGTACAGCAGGGCGAGCCGCAGCGCCGCCCGGCCGTGCCCGGCGTCGGCGGCCCGCGTCCACCACAGCGCCGCCTCCGGCTCGCTGCCCTCCCTGGCGAGGAGCAGGCCGAGGTTGAAGGCCCCGTTGCGGCTTCCGGCCTCCGCCGCCGACCGGTACCAGCGCGCGGCCTCCACCACGTCGCCCCGCGCCGCGGCGAGCATGCCGACACGGACCTGGGCCCGCCGGTGCCCCTGCTCGGCCGCGCGCTCGTACCACTCCTCGCACTCCGTCTTCTGCACCGCGGGCTCGCCGAGCGCGGGCGGCCCCGGAGGCGGGCGGCGCGCGTCGAGCACGGTGCCGAGGCGGTAGGCCGCCTCCGCGCTGCCGCCGCCGGCCGCGCACCGCAGGTGCCGTTCGGCGTCCCGCTCGTCGCCCTCGCGCAGCCGTGCGGTGCCGACCTGGAGAGCGGCCTCGGTGTGCCCGGCCGCCGCGGCCCGCTCGTACCACTTCAGGGCCGCGGCGTCGTCGCCCCGGCTCGCGTACAGGATTCCGAGGTTGAACGCGGCGTCGACGCTGCCGGCCTCCGCGGCCTTGGAGAACCACGGCTCGGCACCGGCCGCGTCGCCGCCCTGGAGCAACAGCACGGCGAGCGCGTTCGCCGCCTCGCGGTGCCCGGCGTAGGCGGCGCGGCGGTACCACTGGTCGGCCTGCGCGGTGCGCTTCTGCTCGGCGCAGAGCAGGCCGAGGTTGTACGCGCCGTTGTTGTCGCCCGCGTCCATCGCCGCGCGGTACCAGCGCTCGGCGGTCTGGGTCTCACCGCGCTCGGCGTGCAGCGCGCCGAGCGCGTTCGCGGCGTTCCCGTCGCCGTCCTGAGCGGCTCTGAGCCACCACACCGCGGCGTTCTCCTCGTCGCCCGCGTCGCGCAGCAGGAAGCCGAGCGCGCACGCGGCGCGGGCCTCGCCGTCCTTGGCGGACGTCAGGTACCAGCGCCCCGCCTCCTTCAGCTCGCCGCGCCGCTCCAGGATCGCGCCGAGGTGCAGGGCGGCACGGCGGTGTCCGCGCGCGGCCGCCTGCCGGTACCACTGCTCGGCCTCGTCGGCGAGCGACAGGCTGCCGCCGCCCGCGCGCCTCGCGTCGGGGCCCGCGGGTCGGACAGCTGCCGTGCGCGCGTTGTCAGAGCGCGCGTCACCGGGGCGCGCGGCAGCCGTGGGGCGCGTGACCTTCGCGCGCGCCCCGTCACCGACGACCGCGCCTGCGGCCTTCACCCCCTCGCCCCTCGCCCCTCGCGCCCTCGTCCCGTCGGTCCGCGCACCGACGGCCCGCGGCCCCGGCGTCTCCCCCGGGCCCGGAGCCTCCCGCTCGGCCCGCTTGTCGAGCGCCCTGGCCAAGCGGTACGCCGCCTCACGGTGGCCGCGCTCTGCCGCCGTGCGCATCCAGCGCTCGGCGCCGACGTCGCCGCGGTGCTCCAGGAGGTCGGCGAGGGCGTACGCCCCCAGGGTGTGGCCCTGCTCGGCGGACTGCCGGAGCCAGTACTCGGCGGCGGGCTCGTCGCCGCGCTCGCGGTGGTGCCGGCCGAGCGCGTGCGCCGCCGCCGAGGAACCCGCGACGGCGGCGATGCGCCACCAGCCGGCCGCTTCGTCGACATATCCACGTTGGTGCAGAAGGACACCGAGGTTGTTGGCCGCGGCCCGGTCACCCGCCGCGGTCGCTCCGCGCAGCAGGGACTCGGCGCCGTCGAGATCCCCGCGGCGCAGCAGCAGGCTGCCCAGAACGCTCATCGCGTCCACGTCCCCGGCCTCGGCGGCGAGCCGGTGCCGCAACTCTTCCGCGGCCGTCCCGGGATCCTCCCGGTCGGCCGGCTGCGCAAACCGCCCCGTCTCCAACAGAGTTGCCTTGTCCCCCATAACGTCCATCGTCGCACCACCCTCAACCTGGGTACACCTGGTATACCGCAGCCAGTGAGGTCACTTCAGCGTTTTGTCGACATGCCCACAGAGAGATAAGTGAAACACAAGTCCGCTCAACTCCCCCCGCCCGAACCACTCTTCGCACGAACCCCACACCGATGGCATGGGACACCGGCACAGGCCTCCGGGAGAGGCCCGGCCGGGCATGACGAAGGCCCGGATCCTGATGAGGATCCGGGCCTTCGTCTTCAGTAGCGGGGACAGGATTTGAACCTGCGACCTCTGGGTTATGAGCCCAGCGAGCTACCGAGCTGCTCCACCCCGCGCCGTTGTGTGGCAACCGTACCACGGCGCGAGGGGCCTCCCGCGCGCTGCTCGCGCGCTCGGGAGCAGGCAGGCGGGCTAGCCGCCGTCGCCCTTGTCGGGCTTCTCCGGCCCACCCGGCTCCTTGGACTTGTCGGACCCCTTCCCGTCGCCGCCTCCCGACGGCTCGGCCTGGGCGTCCTCGGCCCGCTGAAGGGCGTCCTGGAGCTTCTGCTGGGCCTTGCCGTAGGCCTCCCAGTCCTGCTCCTTGAGCGCCGTGTTGCCCTCTTCGATCGCCTCCTGGGCGTCATCGATGGCCTTCTGGAGCTCGGGGTTGTCGGAGTCGCCGGTCGCCGGTGGCTTCTCCTTGTCCGGGTCGGGTTTGTCACCCTTGTCCGGTGGCTCGACCGGAGTCGCGCCCTCGGCTCCGAAGACCACGTTCAGCGCCTTGTCCAAGGTGTCCTCGAACGCGATCTTGTTGCCGTAGGTGACGAGGACCTTCTTCAGAAGCGGGTACTTCAGCCCGCCGCCCTTGACGTAGACGGGCTCCACATAGAGCAGGCCTCCGTCCAGGGGCACCGTCAGCAGGTTTCCGTAGTCGACCTCGGAGTCGCCGCCCTTGAGCAAGCGGATCTGCTCGGCGATCGCCTCGTTGGAGTTGAACTTGCTCTGCACCTGTTTGGGTCCGTCGACCGTCGTGCTCGACGGCATCTTCAGGATTCTGATCTTGCCGTAGTCGTCGGTGCCCGGCTCGGCGTTCACCGACATGAAGGCACTCAGGTTGTCCCGGCCGTTGGGATTGAAGGACGTCGTCAGGGAGAAGTCCTGCTTCTTCTGGCCGGGCATCTTCATGCTCAGGTAGTACGGCGGGACCGCGCTCGACGTCTGGTTCGTCGGGTCGTCCGGCACCTGCCACACCTCGCTGCCGCTGAGGAACGTCTCGGCGTCCTTCACGTGGTAGCGGGTGAGCAGCTCACGCTGCACCTTGAAGAGGTCCTGCGGATAGCGCAGGTGGTCCATCAGGTCCGCGGAGATCTCGCCCTTGTCCTTGACGGTGCCCGGGAACGCCTTGCGCCACGTCTTCAGTATGGGGTCCTTGGTGTCCCACTCATAGAGCTTGACGTCTCCGGTGTAGGCGTCGACGGTGGCCTTCACGGAGTTGCGGATGTAGTTGACCTGGTTCTGCTGGGCCACCACCGCGCGCTGGTTGTTCTTCGCGGTCAGCGAGTCGGCCGTGGTGTCGCCGAGCGTGGTGCGCGACGCGTACGGATAGCCGTTGGTGGTGGTGTACGCGTCGACGATCCACTGGATCTTGTTGCCGACGACCGCGGGGTAGGCGTCACCGTCGATGGTGAGCCAGGGGGCCACCGCTTCGACGCGCTCCTTGGGCGTGCGGTTGTACATGATCCGCGAGCCTTCTCCGATCGCTCCGGAGTACAGCATCTGCGGTTCGCCGAACGACACCGCGTACGCGGCACGGTTGAGCGGGTTGGAGAGGTTGACGCCGCTCTTGCCCTTGTAGCTCGTCGTCTTCTCGCCGTCGTCGTCGGAGTAGTCGATCTCCTTCTGGGGACCGCCGACGATGGAGTACTGCGTGGTCTTCTCGCCGTAGTAGATCCGCTGCTCGTACTTGCCGAGGCTGCCCTTGGACGGCAGATCGGACTCGGTGAACCTCGGCCGCCCCTGGTCGTCGGCCTCGGTGCCCTTGGCCGCGACCACGCCGTACCCGTGGGTGTAGCGGAAGTGGTCGTTGATCCAGTTGTTCTTCGGGATGCCGTCCAGGTTCAGCTCGCGCAGACCCACGACGGTGTCCTGGGCCTTGCCGTCCTTCGTCCTGTACCGGTCGACGTCCAGGTTCGAGGGGAAGCCGTAGTAGTTCTTCATCTGCTGCAACTGCTGGAACGTCGGCGAGACGATGTTCGGGTCGAGCAGGCGCAGGCTCGCGGCGCCCGCGACGTCGTCGCGCAGCTTCGTCTTGTCCTGGGTCTTGCTGACGCCGGGGTACTCCGTGACGTCCGTGCCGCCGATGCCGTACGCCTTGCGGGTCGCCTCGAGGTTCTTCTCGACGTACGGGGACTCCTTGGCCTGCTCGTTCGGCTGGACCTGGAACTTCTGCACGATGGCCGGGTACAGACCGCCGATGAGGATCGCGGAGAGGACCATCAGACCGAAGCCGATGACCGGCAGCTGCCAGGTGCGCCGCCACAGCGTCGCGAAGAACAGCAGCGCGCAGATGACGGCGATGCAGAACAGGATGGTCTTCGCCGGCAGATAGGCGTTCGCGTCGACGTAGCGCAGGCCCGTCCAGTTGCCCGTGGCCTTGAAGTCACTGGACTTCACCGCGAGGCCGTACCGGTCGAGCCAGTAGGCGACCGCCTTCAGGGCGACGAAGATGCCGATGAGCACCGACAGATGACCGGTCGCGGCGGCCGTGGCCCGCCCGCCGGGGCTGGTGATGCGCAGGCCGCCGTACAGGTAGTGGGTCAGGGCTGCGGCGATCACCGAGAGCACCGTGGCCGCGAAGCCGAAGCCGAGCAGGAAGCGGTACCAGGGCAGGTCGAAGGCGTAGAAGGCCACGTCCAGGTTGAACTGGGGGTCCTTCTGGTGGAAGGGGACGCCGTTGACCCACATCAGCCAGGTGCGCCACTGGCCGGAGGCGGACGCGCCCGCGATCAGGCCGACGAGGGCCGTGATGCCGATCAGCAGCCACTTCTTGTAGGGCGCGATCGCCATCCGGTACCGGTCGAGGCTCTGCTGCTCCATCGACATGGCGCTCAGGGGCGGGCGCAGCCGGTGCGCCAGCCAGATGTTCACGCCGACCGCGGCCGCCATGAGGAGGCCGAAGACGAAGAACAAACCGATCTTGGTCGTCAGGGTGGTGGTGAAGACCGATGAGTAGTGGACCGAGCGGTACCAGAGCCAGTCCGTCCAGAATCCCGCGAACATGACGAACGCCATGGCAAGGACGGCCAGGACGCCGAGCGTCATGAGCAGGGTCCGGACACGACGGGACGGTCGGCCCACTCTGATCCGTGGCCCCGTCGGGCCTCCGCCGCGGTCCGGCATCTGGAAAGCCAAGGTGCGCACCTCGAAGTTCGCTGTAGCTGTGGCTGGCTGAAACGGGCCCCGCGATCGTAGAGCCCACTCATGCAACTTACCGATGCTTTACTCAGTTCCCGTTCCCGGGTCCGAACGAGGCAGGATATTGGGCATGCCCAACGTTTCCCCCTCCGGCCCACCGATGGCCGCGAGCCCCTTGACCGTTGCCGTGCTCGAGATCGACGACTATGTCGGCGGGCTCGGCTGGGATCAGCCCGCCCGTCTCTTCGCCCTCGTCGACACCGCCCGGCTGCGCACGCAGGAGCCGACCCTCGCCGACCGCCTGGGCCTGTCCGACGACACGTCCGCCGCGGCACTCACCCCGATCGAGCAGGACGAACTGCCCGCGGGCTCGCCCCTCGACGAGTTCCTCGGCACCATCGCCTGGCCCGACTCCGTCGTCGGCTGCGCCCTCAGCGTGGAGCGCCTCATGCTGCCGCCGTCCGCGGAGGCTTCCGTTCCGGAGGGCATGAGCGAGAAGCAGCTCGCCAAGTGGGTGGCCGAGCACCCGGAGCGGCAGGAGGTCCGCATGACCGTCGCGGTGCTGCGTGACGGCGCCCGCGAGTCGGCGCTGCGGCTGCGCGCGAAGGATTCGCCGACGGAGGTGCTCACGGGCTCCGACCTGGTGCCGGGCCTCGCGGAGGCCCTTGCGGCGACGTTCGCGGAGTAGCCGCCGGGCGTCTCCACGGCCGGGGCCGGTGCCGACCCCGGCCGTGGGGGACGTCAGCTCGTGGTGCACTTCGGCAGGTCGGCGGTGTCGCCCTTGCTGATGGCCTTGAGGGACTTCACCGCGTCGTCGATGGTGTCCACCTTGACGAGCGTGAGCCCGTCGGGGACGTCGCTCGCCGCTGAGGCGCAGTTGTCCTTCGGCGTCAGGAAGTACTCGGCGCCCTTGTCGCGCGCGCCGACGGTCTTCATCTCGATGCCGCCGATCGGGCCGACCTTGCCGTCCTCCTCGATGGTGCCGGTGCCCGCGACGAACTTGCCGCCGGTGAGGTCGCCGGGCGTGAGCTTGTCGACGATGCCGAGGGCGAACATCAGGCCCGCGCTCGGCCCGCCCACGTCGGCCAGCTTGATGTCGATGGTGAACGGGTACGTGTGGTCGGTCCCCGCCTTGATGCCGACGATCGCGCGCCCGTCGTCCTCGGCCTTGTCCGTGGTGATCCGCACGGTCTCGGTGGCCGTCGGCTTCTTGCCGGCCTTCTCGGCGGCGGCCGCCTCCTTGACGGGGACGACACCGAACACGACGGGCTCGCCCGCCTTGTGCTTCGTGACGAGCTCGGCGACGTCCGTGAACCGCTTGACGGGCTTCCCGTCGACGCTCCTGATGACGTCGCCCGCGTGCAGCTTGCCCTCGGCGGGGCTGTCCTTGTAGACGGTGGAGACGACCACCTGCGACTTCACCGGGAGCTTCAGTTCCTTCAGGGCGGCGACCTTCGCGCTCTCCTGGGACTGGCTGAACTCCTCGGCGTTCTCCTGGGTGGACTGCTGCTCCGTCTTGCCGTCCGGGTACAGGGTGTCGTGCGGCACCACGATGTTGTCGTGCGCCAGCCAGCCGTACACGGCCTCCGCGAGGTTCATCTTGTAGTCGGCGCTGGTCACCCGGACCGTCGTCATGTTCAGGTGGCCGCTCGTGGGGTACGTCTTGTGGCCCGAGATCTGCAACACCGGCTCGCCGCCGTGATCGCCCAGGGTGTTCACCGTGGGCCCCGGGGACATCTCCGAGTACGGCACCTTGATGAGCACTCCGGCGCAGAGCAGCGCGATCAGCATCAGGGTGGAGGCGAGCATCGTCGCAGTGCGGCGTGGCATGGAACGACAGTACGGGACGGTCCTGTGCGTGCCTCCCTGGGGCGTCCGTACGAGACCGCCGCGGGCCCGGAGCGGGGTCAGGCGGCGGTGTCGGTGCCCGAGCGGGACTTCTCCATGGCCTCGCGGAACGCCGCGTAGCCGTTCAGCTCGCTGTTGTCACCCGTCCGGCCGCTCTTGCGGGCCCGGTTGGCCCACGCGGCCCACAGACCGGCACCGACGGCCGCGAGAACAGGAATCAGCAGCCAGGCGAGCGATGCCATGTCGACCTCCCGACCCCTTGGGCGACCGCGACCGACCGCGACCGACTGATCAGCAGATTAACCATCAGCTCCGACAACGCTCACAGCAGGGGTCCGGTTACGCAACCGGAGCCCCACCCGGTGGGGGGCCGGGCCGGTCTAGGCCCCGACCCACTCCTCCTGGCCGTCGGAGAACCGCTGGTGCTTCCAGATGGGCACCTCGTGCTTGAGGTCGTCGATCAGCCTGCGGCAGGCCGCGAACGCCTCGGCGCGGTGCGGGCAGGACACGGCGACGACGACCGCGAGATCGCCCACGGCGAGGTCACCGACGCGGTGCACGGCGGCGAGGGCACGCACCGGGAAGTCGGCGACGACCTTCTCCGCGACGCGGCGCAGCTCCGCCTCGGCGCTCGGGTGGCTGGAGTACCCGAGCTCGTCGACGTCCGCGCCCCCGTCGTGGTTGCGCACCGTCCCGACGAACAGCGCCGTGCCCCCCGCTGCGTCGTCGCCGACGGCACGGAAGACCTCGTCGAGCGAGAGCGGGGTGTCCCGGATCGCCAGCAGCCGAATCGGCTCGGCACCGGGCTGCTCCCCGGGGTGGTCCATCGGATTACGTGCCATACGGTCATCGTGCCGCACCCCACCGACAACCCGAAATAGCGCGTTCCTACAGCACCGGCACCCTCTCCTGTGGGCGATCACCCCGCAGTCCCCGCCGGCCACCACACCCGCCTCTCCCCTGTGGGCAATCGTCCCGCAGGGCGGGACGGGTGGGCACAGCCCCCGCTGCCGGGCACCGCCCTGTGGGGGCCGAGCCGAGTACCCCGGCTAAAGGCCCCCGGCCAGCCCCCTCACAGCCGCCGCCGCGCCTTACGCGCCCGCCGCACGAGCGCCGCCGTACCCAACAGAGCCACCGTCGCCCCCGCGGCCCCCGCGGCCGTCGCGTCCTTGCGCCCGAGCCGCCGCCCGGCGACAGTGCGCCGCCCGGCCACCTCGTCGAGCAGCTCCGCGAGCACCTCCTCGTTGGTCCACTGCGGCCGCCACCCCGCGTCGTGCAGCCTGCTGACGCTGACGACCCAGGGGTACATCGTGTACGCGAGGTCACCCGCCGGGGACGGCGTGAGCCCGATGCGGTGGAGCCGGGCCGCCGCGCCGAGAGCGACCGTGGAGGGCAGCTCCATGCGCCGGATGCCGCTCAGCTCCTCGACCTCCTCCTGCTCCAGCCAGCCGTCGCACCCGACGGCGAGGTCCCCCTCGACCTTCTCCACGACGGCGTACTCCAGCGCGCTGCACAGGTCGTCGACGTGACAGAACTGCCACGCGGGCCGCGAACCGGCCACCACGAGAAGCCGCGGCGACTCGAAGTACCTGGTCAGCGCGGTGTCGGTGCCGCCGACGAGGATGGCGGGCCGCACCACGGTGACGTTCAGGCCGGGGTGGGCGCGCGGGGCCCGCCGGGCGAGCCGTTCGATCTCCAGGAGGTCACCGACACCGGTGGCCTCGGCCGTCGCCCGCAATTCGGCGTCTTCGGAGAGGGGCAGTTCGTTGTCGGACAGCGCTCCGTAGACCATCGCCGACGTGCACAGCACGACACGGTGCACACCGGCGGCGGCCGCAGCCGTCAGAACGGTCTGGGTGCCGCGCACGTTGTACGCGGTGCGGGCGGCGGCGTCGGTCTCCAGGTCGAGGTCGAGCGCCAGGTGCACGACGACGTCGACACCGCGCAGCTTCTCCGCGATGGCCGGGTCGCGGACGTCCAGGATGTGCCACTGGGCCCGCGCGCACTCGCCGCGCCGCTCGTCGATGGCCACGACCTGCTTGATCTGCTCGGACGCGGCGAGGCGCTCGGTGAGCTGCGCGCCCACGCCCGCTGCCGCGCCGGTGACGGCGACGACGGGCCCGCGCGGGGTCCTGGGCGGAGCGCCGTCGCGCGAGGGCGCCACGGCGGCGGACGGCGTCTCCTTGGCCGGTGCGGACTCCTGCTCCCGCACGGAGTCCTGCTCCTGCGCGGAATCCTGCGCCCGCGCGGAATCCTGCGCTCCGCCGGGGCCGGGCGGGGTCGGGTCGTCGGAAGGGTTTCGCGCTGCGCGAACCTGTGGATCTGGGGAACTCACCGGGCGTCTCCAGCGGTTGTCTTCAGTATGTGCGCGAACTGACGCGTACGTACCAGGTGGCATCCATCCTGCCGCAGCCCCCGAGACGGCGAAGCACCGAGGCCCGATCCGGCCGGGGTGTCTACGCTGGGTGGTGTTGTCGGGCAATCGCCGCCGGATCCAGGATCCGGCGGCCCAACGAGCCGAGGAATCCCGTGAGTGACACCCCATTCGGATTCGGCCTTCCGCCGGAGGAGCCGGAGAACGGCGACGAGGGCAAGAAGAAGGACACCCCCGGAGGGGGACAGGGTTCCGGTGGCCCTGCCAACCCGTTCGGTTTCGGGGCGATGGGCGCCCCGGGCGCCGGTGACAATCCCTTCGCCGCCATGTTCGGGTCGATGAACCCGGGCGACCTGGGCGCCGCCTTCCAGCAGCTCGGCCAGATGCTGTCGTACGAGGGCGGCCCGGTGAACTGGGACATGGCCAAGGACATCGCCCGCCAGACCGTCTCCCAGGGCACCGCGGACGGCACCAAGGACGCGAGCGTCGGCCCCGCCGAGCGCTCCGCAGTCCAGGAGGCCGTGCGCCTCGCGGACCTGTGGCTGGACGACGCGACGTCCCTGCCGTCCGGCGCGGGCAGCGCCGTGGCCTGGAGCCGCGCCGAGTGGGTCGAGGCGACCCTGCCGGCGTGGAAGGAGCTCGTCGACCCGGTCGCCGAGCGGGTCGGCCTGGCCATGGGTGACGTCCTGCCCGAGGAGATGCAGGCCATGGCGGGCCCGCTGATCGGCATGATGCGCTCCATGGGCGGCGCGATGTTCGGCCAGCAGATCGGCCAGGCCGTCGGCGTCCTCGCGGGCGAGGTCGTCGGCTCCACGGACATCGGCCTGCCCCTGGGCCCCGCGGGGAAGGCCGCGCTGCTTCCGGCGAACGTGACGGCCTTCGGCAAGGACCTCGGCGTCCCCATGGAGGAGGTGCGCCTGTATCTGGCGCTGCGCGAGGCCGCCCACCAGCGGCTCTTCGCCCACGTGCCGTGGCTGCGCTCGCATCTGTTCGGCGCCGTCGAGGGGTACGCCCGCGGGATCAAGGTCGACACCTCCAAGCTGGAGGACGTCGTCGGCCAGTTCGACCCGCAGAACCCGGAGCAGTTGCAGGAGGCGCTCCAGCAGGGCATGTTCCAGCCGGAGGACACGGCCGAGCAGAAGGCCGCCCTCGCCCGTCTGGAGACCGCTCTGGCGCTCGTGGAGGGCTGGGTGGACGCGGTCGTGCACGCGGCGGCCAAGCCCCGTCTCTCGTCCGCCGACGCGCTGCGCGAGACGCTGCGCAGGCGCCGTGCCACCGGCGGCCCCGCCGAGCAGACCTTCGCCACGCTCATCGGCCTGGAGCTGCGTCCGCGCCGGCTGCGGGACGCCTCGCGCCTGTGGGCCTCGCTCACGGACGCGCGCGGGGTGGACGGCAGGGACGGCCTGTGGGCCCACCCGGACATGCTGCCGACGGCGTCGGACCTGGACGACCCGGACGGCTTCGTGCACCGCGAGCACCTGGACTTCTCCGAGCTGGACAAGATGCTCGGCGAGGCGGCGGGCTCCGGCGCCGCGAAGCCCGACCTGTCCAAGGGCGACGACGAGCGTACGGACGGCGACGGCAAGGGCGACGACGGCAAGTGAGCCTGCACGACGACGCGGTCCTCGTACTGAAGGGCTACGAGGACCAGCCCGAGCTCCGCCAGTACTACCTGGACCACCTGTCGGCCCACCCCGACGACGGCCTCTGGAAGGCGTGCACGGCGGGCCATGTGACCGCGAGCGCCCTGGTCGTCGACCCCGCGCGCGGACGCGTCCTGCTCACGCTGCACCGGAAGCTGCGGATGTGGCTCCAGATGGGCGGCCACTGCGAGCCGGGCGACACGACGCTGGCCGCGGCGGCGCTGCGCGAGGCCACGGAGGAGTCGGGGGTGCCCGGCCTGACGCTCCTTACGGGCGGTCCCGTCCGGCTGGACCGGCACCCGATCCCGGGTCCGTGCACCCAGCACCTCGACGTGCAGTACGCGGCGCTCGCCCCGGCCGACGCGGTGGAGGCGATCAGCGACGAGTCACTGGACCTGCGCTGGTTCGCGTACGACGACGTGGCGGACGTGGCCGACGAGTCGGTCGTCCGCCTGGTGGAGGCGACGAGGGCACGCCTGTAACCGGCGTGCCCCGGCGTCCCCTGACCGGGGCCGCTGCCTCAGTTCCAGACGTTGCCCTGGTTCTGCCCCCGGGCACCCTGCTGGCCCATGCCGAACTGGGCGCGGGCTCCCTGGCCGATGGTGGCGTGCTGCGGCGGCAGCATCTCGCTGGGCTGGACGAGGGCGTAGCCCTGCCCCATGAAGCTCAGCTCCCAGCCCTCGCCGGTGTTGCCGCGGCGGCGCCACACGCCGGACGAGTGCGTCTGGGCCTGCATCTGCACCCGCAGCCCGCTGGACCAGGCGACGATCGCGTCGGCGTCCGCGTTGACGTACCGGTCCGGGGTGACCGGAAGCATCAGCGGCTGCCCGGAGGTCATCAGGGCGACCTTGCCGCGGCCGGTGATGTTGAGCTGGTACTTGCCGGAGCCGGAGATGCCGTACTGGCTGTCCACGGCGATGACCTGGTGGGTCAGCGAGGAGTCCAGGGCGAGGACGTAGGAGCTGTCCACCGTCAGGCCGTCCTGGTCCACGTCCACCAGGTGGATGTACTGCGCGAGGTTCGCGAAGTAGACGGTGCCCTGGCCGTGGCAGCGCATCAGGTCCAGGCCCTCGCCGGTGTGCGCGCGGGCGCGCTGGTGGCCCCCGCTCTGGAACTCGGCGTCGAACTCGATGAGCCCCTGGTAGGCGACCATGGCGCCCTTGCGGGCAAGCACGTCGTCGTGGCCTTCGAGGGCGACCCGCAGGAGCTGCGGGTTCTGGACGGTGTAGCGCTCCCGGGTCTGCTGCTCGGTGTGCGCGAAAAGCGAGCTCTGCATGGTGTCCTGCTCCTCCTCAGCTCCGGATCCGGAGGCGGTCGGTGCTGTCCTCACTGGGCTGTACGACGACGATGCCCTCTCCGGAGAAGCCCATCTGGTAGGCCTCGCCGCTGCCGCGCCCGATCAGGGAGCCCGCCCTGAAGCTGCGCTTGCCCTTCACCTTCAGGTTCGGCGACCAGGCGATCAGCGCGTCCGGGTCCACGTACGTCTCGTCCTCGCCGCGGCCGCAGTCGACGACGATGGGCGTTCCGCGCGAGGTGAGCGCCACCCAGCCCTGGCCTGAGACCTTGATGTTCCACAGGCCCTGTCCCGCGAACTTGGCCAGGCCCTTGACCCGCTCGACGCCCCACTGGAGGCTCGCGTCGAAAGCGAGCAGGTTGGTGCCGTTCACCGACAGCGAGTCGCCCGCCAGGTTGATGACGACGACGTCGGCTCCGTAGTCGGCGAGGTAGAGCAGGCCGTCTCCGGAGCACTTCATCAGCGGGGCGCCCTCACCGGTGATCCAGTCACGGGCGATCTGGCGGACGGCGGGCGGGTTCGGCTCGTACTGCACGAAGCCTTCGTAGGCGACCATCGATCCCACGCGCGCGAGGAGGTCGTTCCCCGTCTGCATGGCGACCTTGACCATGTGGTGGCCGTGGTTCTCCATACGGGCGGCGACGGGCGCCGGGGCAAAGCCCGCGAGCTGCTGGTTCATGACGGGCTCCCTCAGACCTCGAACGGCTGGACGACGATGAAATTGCCGGGCGCGCCACGGAACTGGAGGTTCACGCTCTCCCCCGTGGAGCCCGCGGAGGCATTGCCGCGCAGCCTGACCTGGCTGGACACGATCGCCTGTGCGGCCGCCGACCAGGCGACCACGGCGTGGCAGTCCGCGAAGGTCGTCGGCGTGACCGGCAGCACGACGGGCATGCCGTGGGTCTTGACCACGACCGTGCCGGTTCCCTGGAACTGCATGACGAACAGCGCGCCCCCGGGGATCCCGTGGCCCTCGATGCGGCGCACCTCGTGCTGGAGCGTCTCGTCGAAGGCGAGGACGTTCTCCGCGGAGACACAGATCGCGTCCCCCTGGAGCTCGATGGGGTGCAGGTGCGTGCCCTCTTCCGCGAGGAAGACCTGGCCGCGGCCCGAGCAGCGCATGAGCTGCATCTCCTGGCCGGTCGCGTTGCCGACGACGCGGCCCTGGAAGCCCGCGCCCTTGTAGCCGAACTCGACCTTGCCCTGGTACAGGACCATGCTGCCCTGGCGGGCGAGGACCGGGTGGCCGCCGACGCCGAGGTCGACGCGGACCAGCTTCTCGTTCTGCTGCGTCCAGCGCTGCCCGGTCGCCGCCTCGCGGTACTTCTGGAGCGCGGAGGCCACGCCCGCCCCTTGCGGGGAACCCTGCGGAACCCCACCGGCGGCGCCCGCAGCGAACGGGGCCTGGCCGGGGATCTGTGCCTGGGGCTGCTGACCGTAGCCGGGCGGGGCCGGAGCGGCGGGCTGCTGGCCGTAGGGCTGCGCCGGGGCTCCTGGCGGCTGGCCGTAGCCGGGGGGCAGGGGGGCGGACGGCTGCTGGCCGTAGCCGGGGGGCGGCGGGGCCTGGCCGAACTGCTGCGGCGGCTGCTGTCCGGACTGGCCCTGGGGCTGCGCGCCCGGCTGGCCGTATGGCGGGGCCTGCGGGGGCACCGCGGCTCCGCCCGGCTGGTTCAGCGGCGCGACGATGGTCTGCGCGGCGTGCACCGACGGGTTGGGGGCCGGGGCGGGCGGCGGAGTGGCGCCCGCGGGGGGCGCGAAGTTCTGGGCGGGCGCGGGGGCGGGGGCCTGCGCGGGGGCCGGGCTCGGTGTCGCGGGGGTCGCGGGCGCGGCGAACGCGGGCGGGGCCGCGGCAGCGGCGGGCGGGGCGAAGCCGGGGGCGGCCTGCGGCGGCGCGGCGGCGGGCTCCTCCTCGGCGACCTCGCCGCCGAAGTTCTTGATCAGCGCGTCGAGACCGCCGTCGAAGCCCTGTCCGACGGCGGCGAAGCGCCACACGTCCTTCAGATAGAAGTCGCCTAGCATCAGGGCGCGCTCGGTGGAGAACTCCGAGCCCGTGAACGAGTACCGCGCGACTTCCTCGCCACCGGCCACGAGCCGGATGTAGCCGGAGCTGATCTGCGACATCTGCCCGGCGCCGTCGATCGCCGCGGAGAACGACAGCTTCTGGATCCGGGGCGGTACGCGGTCGAGGGTGACGCGGAAGGACTCGGTGTCACCGGCCTGGGCGCCCAGGAGCTGGAGCGACTCCTCCGGGGACTTCGGCTGGTTGAAGAAGATGAAGTAACGGTCGTCCGAGAGCCGCTCGTCCGCGTCGAGACCGAAGCAGCTGATGTCGAAGGTCACCCCGGGGGCAGCGATGTGCACGCCCACGTACAGATCGGTCCCCGCGGTGAGGTCACTGATCTTGGCCTTGTGGCCGCGTTGGAATTCCCTGGCCATACGTAACGACCGTCCCCCATCCCGAAGGTGAATGCGTCGCGCCAGGCTAACCGCTCCGTCCGACGCCGGACGAAGTCGGTACAGAGCCGGTACACAACCCCTTCGCCGGGCGGGCCCTACTCCTCCCGGGCGGCCGGCAGGTGCGGCAGCCGGTCCGCGGCGGCCACCCCTTCGAGGTAGCCGCGGGCCCGCTCGGTACGCGGATACGCGTCGAGGAGGCGCCAGAATCGCGGCCCGTGCCCGGGGACCAGGAGGTGTGCCAGCTCGTGGAGCAGGACGTAGTCCACGACGTACTCGGGCATGCCCTGCAACCGGTGCGAGAGCCGGATGCTGCCTCCCGCCGGTGTGCACGAGCCCCATCTGGTGTTCTGGTTCGTGACCCAGCGAACGGACGTCGGCCGCGCCCGGGCGTCGAAGAACTGCTCGGAGAGCCGCTTGGCCCGCTCGGCGAGTTCGCTGTCGCCGAGGACGCGTTTGCTTTCCTGTGCCGCGAGCTTGTCCAGCATGACGGACACCCAGCGCTGCTCCTCCGCCTCGGACATGCGTGCGGGGATGAGGACCACGGTCCGGTTGCCCTCCCGGTAGGCCGAGACCGTTCTGCGGCGGCGGGCGCTCCTTCGCACCTCGACCGCGCTTGCCGCCGCGCGTGCTGGGGGCGGACTGGTCGCGCTGCGCTGCGGGCTTCCGGCACGGTGCAGTGGGTCGGCGGGCACGCCTCGACGTTACCCGCTGGGCGTAGGGGAAGTCCCGCCTCCGGGACGGTTCGGTCGCGATCCACTCCCCGTGCGCTTGATTAGTACGACAAGTACTCATCGCCTGTGGACAACCGGACGCACGTCCTGGCGCGGCCGGGCATTCTGGCATTCGAGCGGGGCCGAGTGGCACCGAGCGGACCGAGTGACCCGAGCAGTGCCCGGAGGGGCATCGGACGACGCCGAGTAGCTCTGAGCAGTACCGACAAATAGACCTGAGCGGTCCTGAGAAGCACTGCTCAGAACCAAGCAGCACGGAACGGGACGAAGACGGGGGACCCACCATGCATCCGATCCTCAAGCCTGCCCTGCGTCGCGGCTGGCGCGACCTGAACACCGTTCAGCTCGGCGTGACCCGGACGCACGCCCGGGTCCTCGGTCCGGTCGACACGGCCACGGGCAGTTTCCTCACGCTCCTCGACGGCACCCGCGGGCTGCCCCTCCTGCGCGAGGAGGGACGGCGGATGGGTCTGCCCGACGGCCATGTGGACCGGCTCCTGCACCGCCTCGCCCGGGCCGGCCTCCTGGACGACGCGACGGGGGGCGGCCCGGCGGCCGACGCCCTGCGCTCGCGCGCCGACGTGATGGACCGGCTGCGCCCCGACCTCGCGGCGCTGTCGGCCGTCACCCCCGCTCCGAACCAGGGCATCCGCAAGCTGGCCGCGCGCCGGGTCACCCGGGTGCGGGTGCAGGGAGCGGGCCGGGTCGGAGCGGTCGTCGCCTCGGTCCTGTCGGGCGCGGGCATCGGCCAGGTCGATGTGATGGACGGCGGCCGCGTGGAGCCGTGGGACATCGCGCCGGGCGGACTGCCGCCCGAGTCCGTCGGCCGGCGCAGGGACGCCGCGGCCGGAGCAGTGGTGCGGCAGGCGGCTCCGGGCCGCCCACCGCGTCGCCCCGAGGACCGGGGTGGCGGTGAGCGCCCGCTGTCGTTGGTCGTCATCGCCCCGCGCGACGGTCTGGACGCCTTCGCCCCCGTCCCCGGCGTCGCCGAGCCCCTGATCGCCGCGGGCACGCCCCATCTGTACGCGGGTGTGATCGAGGGCACAGGCGTGGTCGGGCCCCTGGTCCTGCCAGGTGTCTCGGCCTGCGCCGGTTGCCTGGCCCTTGCCCGCGCCGACGAGGACCCGGCCTGGCCTCGGATGCTGGCCCAGTGGCGTTCGGGTCATCGCCGCCAGGTGCCCGCCTGTGACCTGGCGCTCGCGACGGCGGTCGCCGGACTCGCCGCCGCCCATGCCCTCGCCTTTCTGGACGGGGCTGATCCCGCGCCGGCGGGTGTGCGCTGGGAAGCCTCGACGCCCGGTTTCGACTGGCGCAGGCAGCGCACACGGGCCCACCGGTCCTGCCCGTGTGCGGCACGCGAGCAAGATAAGGGGGAGCAGACCTCCGTGGATCGAGAACCGCACGAGACAATGGTCCGGTAACCGCCTGAACGGGCGCGGCTGTCTGGGTTTTGGAGGGGCGCATGTCTGATCTTCCCCGGAAGGCGGTCACCCGGACCGCCAAACTGGCCGCGCTGCCGATCGGCTTCGCGGGCCGCGCCACCTGGGGGCTCGGCAAACGGATCGGCGGCAAGTCCGCTGAGATCGTCGGCCGTGAGCTGCAACAGCGCACGGCGGAGCAGTTGTTCAAGGTGCTCGGCGAGCTGAAGGGCGGCGCCATGAAGTTCGGGCAGGCGCTGTCCGTCTTCGAGTCGGCCCTGCCCGAGGAGGTCGCCGGGCCCTACCGCGCGGCGCTGACGAAGCTCCAGGAAGCCGCGCCACCGATGCCGACGCGCACCGTGCACGGGGTCCTGGAGGAACGGCTCGGTACGGACTGGCGGGAGCAGTTCCTGGAATTCGAGGACAAGCCCGCGGCCGCGGCGTCGATCGGCCAGGTCCACCGGGCCGTGTGGCGGGACGGGCGCGATGTCGCGGTGAAGGTCCAGTACCCGGGCGCGGGTGAGGCGCTGCTCTCGGATCTGAACCAGTTGAGCCGCTTCGCCCGGGTCCTGGGGCCGCTGATTCCCGGCATGGACATCAAGCCGCTCATCACCGAACTGCGCGACCGGGTCTCCGAGGAGCTGGACTACGTCCTGGAGGCGCAGGCCCAGCGGGCCCACGCCGAGGAGTTCGCGGACGACCCGGACGTGGTGGTGCCGGACGTGGTGCACCAGTGCGAGCAGATCCTGGTGACGGAGTGGATCGACGGGGTGCCGCTGTCCGAGGTGATCGCGGAGGGGACCCAGGAGCAGCGGGACCGCGCCGGCCAGCTCCTGACCCGTTTCCTCTTCTCGGGCCCGGCTCGCACGGGCCTGCTGCACGCCGACCCGCATCCGGGCAACTTCCGGCTGCTGCCCGGCGAGAAGGGGGAGTGGCGGCTCGGTGTCCTGGACTTCGGCACGGTGGACCGGCTGCCCGGCGGGTTGCCGTCGACGATCGGTGACTCGTTGCGGATGACCGTCGAGGGCGAGGCGGACGCGGTCTACGACATGTTGCGCGCGGAGGGCTTCGTCAAGGAGACGGTCGATCTGGAACCGGAGGCCGTCCTGGACTATCTGCTGCCGATCATCGAGCCCGCGGTGGCGGAAGAGTTCACGTTCACGCGCGGCTGGATGCGCAGTCAGGCGGCCCGCATCGCCGACCCCCGCTCCCCCGCCCATCAGCTGGGCAAGCGGCTGAACCTGCCGCCGTCGTACCTCCTGATCCACCGGGTGACGCTCAGCACCATCGGTGTTCTGTGTCAGCTGGGTGCGACGGTGCGGATGCGGGACGAGTTGGAGGAGTGGCTGCCGGGTTTTGTGGCGCGGGAGCCGGAGTTCGCGGCGGAGGAAGCCGAGGGCGACGAGCGGGACGGCCTGGAGGAGGCGGGGACGGCGGCCGAGGCGTGACGGTGGGTGACCGGGCGAGGGGGCCGGTTCACCACCAGCTGGAGTCGAGGCGGCCCTCGATCGACCGGATGTTGTCGCGGGCGCAGACGTCGCAGAAGTAGTGCCGGACGCCGTTCTCCACGGAGCAGATCCAGGTCGGCGACCACCCGTCGGCGACCGCACCACAGCGTGAGCACACGGCGCTCAAGGTGCTGCCAGCGCTGACGCGGTCCTCGGCGTCCCGAGTGCGGGCGCTGCCCTCGGTGCCACGAGTGCGGGCACCGTTCTCGGCGTCCCGAGTGCCGACCGTGCTCTCGGTGCTCTCGGAGTTCTCGGCGTCCGCAGGTTCAGGAGGCTGCTGGTCCACGCGGTGACCCTATCCCCGCCGCCGGGGTATCGGTGGGCACAACGCACCGCGGGGGCAGGTCCGTTCGGACCGGCCCCCGCTTGCTGTCTCCTGTTACTGCATGACCGCCATGGCGAGCGCGCGCCGGGCACGCAGGGACGCGCGCTCCGCGCGGCGCTGCATGCGGCGGGCCGCGATCAGGCGGGCGGCCGGACGGTGCTCGTCGGCCTCACGCAGGCGTTCGTGCATATGCGCACGAGCCAGGGCTTCTGGGATGAGTTGCATCTCGCGGGTCCTGTTCTGGCGTGAGCCGGTCACGCCGGTGGTGGTGAAGAAGTCTGGGGTCGCGGAGCCGCTGGGCTCGCTCGCTGGTGCTTTCATCGGGGCCTGCTTCTTGGGGTCGTGCGTCAGGGGGCGATCGATCGTTCCGGCGGTACTCATGCCACGACCGGGTTCTTCCGCGGACGGCCACGCGGCCGCTTGCGGGCTACGACCACACCCTGGACGAACAGCTCGCCGCCCCAGACGCCCCACGGCTCACGCCGCTCCTTGGCGCCGGCCAGGCAGGCCTCCATCAGCGGGCAGGTACGGCAGAGGGACTTCGCGTACTCGACGTCCGCGGGCGACTCGGCGAAGAAGACCTCCGGGTCGTAGGCACGGCAGGGGACGGGTACGCCGAGGTTCTCGATGGCGTCGTCGAGCGCGGTGAGCGTGGTGAGGGGGGTCAAGGTCGGGTCCTCCGTGGGAACGGGCGGCGGGAGAGTGTCTGCATGCGGTACGGACGGGGCGTGCGCTTCGAGTTGCACGGTGGTGTTTTCCTCGTCTGGTCGTGCCGGCCGGGTCGGCCGGTTGGCGGCTGGTACCGGGTCTTGCTCGGCCCCTTCGCTCCGTCTCCCCGTTACGGGGAAAACAGAAGGGCCGCGGATCCCGGGTGGGGTTCCGCGGCCCTGAAGGCGCCGGTCTGATCGAGGATCAGACTGGATCACTCCAGGGTTCGAGCCCACGGAAGGCCCACATCGTGTGGTGCTGCGTCGTCTGCTTCCGGAATTCGGCACCGGCTGCCGCGAAGGCATAGGCCTGCGCCTGTGCCGTCACTGCTGCTGCTTCCGGTGCCTTGGTCGGTCGCTCATTGCCCTCACGGATCTGGAGACCCGAGACAGGCAGGGAGGCGGACGCCGGGCGCACGGCGGCACTGCCGACGGTCAGGGCGGCGTTGCCGAAGGACAGACCGGTGCCCTGGTCGGAGAGGCCGAGCAGGCAGGAAGCGACGACCGAGCGATCGGTCATTTTCACGGTGCTGATGAAGCTCTCGTTGATGCTGATCACTGGATTCGCCTCCTCTCGGCGTCTAGGGGGATCGGCCGGAACCGACCCTGCGGACTGACAAGTACAGCATGGGACCAGGGCTTCGGAGAAGCCGCCGTTCCCGTGCTTAAGAACCTATGGGGATTGCTGGCGCATGCGCAAACTATTTTTTCGACGAGTTTGAATCATTTCGCTTGGCCGCCCGTCGCAAGCTCCTGACCTGCGCACATGGCGAGGACGTCGGCTCCGAACCGGTTCAGCTTGCGCGCGCCGACGCCGGGGATCCGGGCCAGCTCGCCCTCGTCCTCGGGGACCGCCTCCGCGATGGCGATCAGGGTTTTGTCCGTGAAGACGCAGAACGGGGGCTGGCCGAGGGTCCGGGCCTGGTCGGAACGCCACTCGATGAGCCGTTCGTAGAGCCCTTCGTCCATGTCCGACGGGCAGTCCTCGCACCGCATGAGCTTCATCTCGCCCGCGTCGGTGAGGGTGCGGCCGCAGACCCGGCACCGGGCCGGGGAGCGGGCACCGCGGCGGTGGCCGCGGGCGGCACTCCGGTCGCCGACGCTGCCGGTGCCCCGCTCGATGCCTCCGGCGCCGCCCTCCGTGCGCGCCCCGGCAGCCGTGCCCGAGCCCGGGCGCAGGCCGTCGAGGAAGCGGCTGGCGCGGCGGCCCGCCCTGCCCCCCGGGGATCGGGACAGGGCCCAGGACAGGAAGAGGTGGGCGCGGGCGCGGGTCACACCGACGTAGAGGAGTCTGCGCTCCTCCTCGACCTGTTCGTCGGTCCTGGCGTACGTGATCGGCATCATGCCCTCGGCCAGGCCGACCAGGAAGACGGCGTCCCACTCCAGGCCCTTGGCGGCGTGCAGGGAGGCGAGGGTGACGCCCTGGACGGTGGGCGCGTGCTGGGCGGCGGCGCGCTCGTCCAGCTCGGCCACGAGGTCGGCGAGCGTGGCCTCGGGCCTGGCACCGGCGAAGTCCTCGGCGAGGCGCACCAGGGCGGCCAGGGACTCCCAGCGGTCCCGGACCGCGCCGGAGCCCGCGGGCGGCGTGGTCGTCCAGCCCTTGGTGGAGAGGACGGCCCGGACCTGCGAGGGCAGGTCGACCACGTCGTCCAGGAGGGCGTCGTTGCCGCCGAAGCGGGCGGCACCGCGCAGGGCGGCACCCGCCTCGCGGACCTCCGTGCGCTCGAAGAAGCGCTCGGCGCCGCGCAGCTGGTAGGGGATGCCCGCGTCGGCGAGTGCCTGTTCGTAGATCTCCGACTGCGAGTTGGTGCGGAACAGGACCGCCATGTCGCTCGCGGGGACGCCGTCGGACAGGAGGGCGCGGATGCGGCGGGCGGCGCCTTCGGCTTCGGCGGGCTCGTCCGCGTACTCCGTGTACACCGGGTCGGGGCCGGGGTCGCGCTGGGAGACCAGGGCGAGGCGGTGGTCGGCGGCGCGGCCGCGCGCCTGGGCGAGCAGGCCGTTGGCGAGGTGGACGACCTGGGGCGTGGAGCGGTAGTCACGGACGAGCTTCACGACCGTGGCCCCGGGGTGGTGGGTGCGGAAGTTCAGCAGGTGGTCGGGGGTGGCGCCGGTGAAGGAGTAGATGGTCTGGCTGGCGTCCCCCACGACGCACAGGCTGTCGCGGTCGCCGAGCCACAGCTCGAGCAGGCGCTGCTGGAGCGGGCTCACGTCCTGGTACTCGTCGACCACGAAGTGCTGGTACTGCGAGCGGACCTGTTCGGCGATGTCGTGGCGGTCCTGGAGGATGCCGACGGCCAGGAGCAGGACGTCCTCGAAGTCGATGACGGTGCGGTCGCGCTTGAGGTCCTCGTACGCCGCGTACAGCTGGGAGATCTCGGCGGCGGCGCGGGGGGTGTCGCGGCCGGCCTCGGCCGCCGCCGCGGCGTAGTCGGCGGGGACGGTCTGGGTGACCTTGGACCACTCGATCTCGCCGGTGACGTCCCGCAGCTCGTTGCGGTCCAGGCGGACGCGGCAGGCCGCGGCGGCCTCCGCGACCAGCTGGATCTTGCGCTCCACCAGGCGCGGCAGCTGCCCGCCGACGGCCTTGGGCCAGAAGTACTGGAGCTGGCGCAGGGCCGCGGAGTGGAACGTGCGCGCCTGGACGCCGGTGGCGCCGAGCTGGCGCAGGCGGCCGCGCATCTCCCCGGCCGCGCGATGGGTGAAGGTGACGGCGAGCACGCTGGTGGGCTGGAGGATTCCCGCGCGCACGCCGTAGGCGATGCGGTGGGTGATGGCGCGGGTCTTGCCCGTGCCCGCGCCCGCGAGCACGCACACCGGTCCGTGCAGGGCGGTGGCGACCTCGCGCTGCTCCGGGTCGAGCCCTTCGAGCACCGCGTCGGCGGTGTCCGGGACCCGCGGGAAGAGGGTGGAGTGCGTTGCTGCTGTCACCCCGCCATGCTGCCAGGTCCTGCGGGACGGATGAGCCGCGTTGTCCACAGGCGGACGCCCGCGGTCGTACTAATGCGGGAATGGTGACCGGGTCCCGTACGTTCTGAGTCAGTGCGACGACGCACCCCCCGAGCCGTAGAGGAGCACGAGAGACATGCCGGGCACTGTGACGATGTACAGCACCACGTGGTGCGGCTACTGCCGTCGGCTGAAGAGCCAGATGGACCGCGAGGGCATCGCGTACGACGAGATCAACATCGAGCACGACCCGGAATCCGCGGCTTTCGTCGAGAAGGCGAACGGCGGCAACCAGACGGTTCCCACGGTCCGCGTGGTGCCCGCCACGGGCGGCGACGAGGTCGTCATGACGAACCCCAGCCTCGCCCAGGTCAAGCAGGCCCTCGCGGTCTGACGTCCCGGGCCGCGGCCCGGGGCGGGCCGCGGCGGGAGCGGGTCAGCCGACCGTGCCGGGCTTCGGCAGGGGCTGCCCGTACCACAGCTCGATGAGGCGGGCCGCGATCGAGATGCCGTAGGGAGGCAGGATCTCCCCGGACTCGAACGCGGCCCGCAGGTCGTCCCGGGAGAACCAGCGGGCCTCGTGGATCTCCTCGCCGTCGACGTTGATCTCCGACGAGGTGGCGCGGGCCATGAAGCCCAGCATCAGGCTGGACGGGAACGGCCAGGGCTGGCTCGCGACGTACTCCACGTCGCCGACCGTGACGCCCGCCTCCTCCCAGACCTCGCGGCGCACGGACTGCTCGATCGACTCGCCGGGCTCGACGAAGCCCGCGAGGGTGGAGAAGCGGCCCTCGGGCCAGTGGACCTGACGGCCGAGGAGCGCGCGGTCCTCGTCGTCCGTCACCAGCATGATCACGGCCGGGTCGGTGCGCGGGTAGTGCTCGCCGCCGCAGGCCTGGCAGCGGCGGATGTGGCCGGCCGCCGCGATGACGGTGCGCTCGCCGCAGCGCGAGCAGAAGCGGTGCATGCGCTGCCAGTTCTCCAGGGCCACGGCGTGCACCATCAGACCCGCGTCGCGCGGGGACAGGAGCAGGCCCGCCTCCCGCAGCCCCGCGGCCCGCGCGGAGGCGTCCATGCGGCCGGGCAGCGAGTCCTTCTGAAGCGCGAAATAGCTCACGCCGTCGTCGTCGGTCCCGAGGAAGTAGCGGTGGGCTTCGGTGAGGGGGGCCTCGAACGTCGGCGTCATCACGAGCTCGGTGTGCCCGTCGGGCGTCTCGTCGATGAGCACCTGGCCGCCGGATACCACGAACACCCGTGTCGAGGGGTGGCTCCACGCGGCCGCGAGCCAGGCCTCGTCGAGGCGGTGGTGGGCCGCGCGGTCGATGCCGCTCGGCGCGGTGAGCGAGACGGGACGGTCAGTGGCGCGATCGGTCCAGGTGGTCACTGGTACTTCCAACTCCCCCGGTGGAATGGGTGGTTCAGCGAGCGGGTCCTGTGCTGCGGCGGACGGGTCTGTGCGGTGTGCGTGGGGCGGGCGGCGAGGCGCCCCGGGCGGGTGGCGGCGGGCGTCGGACGGGCGCCGGGGTGCCTCGGGCGGGCGGCGGCCGGTGCCGGACTCAGTGCGCGCCGTCCCAGTGCGCCGCGAGGTCGCCCCACAGGTAGGCGCTGGTTTCGACGCCCTTGAGGAGCAGGTCGAGCTCGACCTTCTCGTTCGGTGCGTGCCAGCCGTCCGACGGGACGGAGATGCCGAGGAAGAGCACCGGCGCCCCGAGGACGTCCTGGAGGTCGGCCGCCGGTCCCGAGCCGCCCTCGCGGGTGAAGCGGATGTCCTGCTCGAAGGCGCGGCCCATGGCGCGCGCCACGGATTGCAGGGCCGGGTGGTCGAGGGGCGTCAGACAGGGCCGTGTGGCCCCGCTGAAGGTGATCGTGTGCCGGATCCCGGCGGGCAGCTGCTCGGCGACCCACGCGCGGACCGCCTTCTCGACGCGGTCCGGGTCCTGCCCCGCGACCAGCCGGAACGACAGCTTCAGGAGCGCGCTCGACGGGATGATCGTCTTGCCGCCCGCGCCCTGATAGCCACCGCCGATGCCGTTGACCTCGGCGGTGGGGCGGGCCCAGATGCGCTCCAGGGTGGTGTGCCCGGCTTCCCCGTGGGGGGCGTGCGACTTGGCCGTACGCAGCCACTCGGCCTCGTCGAAGGGCAGCTCGGCGAAGAGTTGCCGCTCCCGCTCGGTGAGCTCCACGATGCCGTCGTAGAAGCCCGGCACCGCCACGCGCGCGTGCTCGTCGTGCAGGGCCGCGACGAGGCGGGCCGCCGCGGTCGCCGGGTTCGGCACGGCGCCGCCGAAGGAGCCCGAGTGGATGTCCTGGTCCGGGCCGAACAGTTCGATCTCGCACTCGGCGAGACCGCGCATGCCCGTGCACACCGTGGGGGTGTCCCTCGACCACATGCCGGTGTCGGAGACGATCACCGCGTCGGCGGCGACGCGGTCCCTGTGCTGCTCCACGAGGGCGCGGAAGTGCGGGGAGCCGGACTCCTCCTCGCCCTCGACGAGCAGCTTCAGGTTCACGGCGGGCGCGGTGCGGCCGGTGGCGGCGAGGTGGGCGCGTACTCCGAGGGTGTGGAAGAAGACCTGGCCCTTGTCGTCGGCGGCCCCGCGGGCGTAGAGGCGGTTCCCGCGGACGACGGGCTCGAAGGGGTCGGTGTCCCAGCCGTCGTCCAGGGCGGCCGGCTGCACGTCGTGGTGGCCGTAGACCAGCACGGTGGGCGCGTCCGGGTCCCCGGACGGCCACTCGGCGAAGACCGCGGGGGCACCCGGGGTCTCCCACACCTCCGCTGTCGGGAAGCCGGTGTCCAGGAGGCGCCCGGCGAGCCAGTCGGCGCTGCGGCGCACATCGGCGGCGTGGTCGGGCTGCGCCGACACGGAGGGGATGCGCAGCCACTCGGCGAGGTCGTCGAGGAACGCGGCGCGGTGGTCGTCGATGAACGCGCGCACGGCGGCGACGGCACCGGCGTCGTGCACGTCACTGGCGGCACGAACGGCACGGTCGGCGTTGTCGGCGTTGACGGCACTGTCAGCGCTGGGGACGGGCTTGCTCATGGTCACGAGCCTATCGGCCCGTGGGAGCGGTCCGGCCAGGTCGCCCGGCCGTCCTGCTGCCCGCCGGGCGCCGTGGGGCCCGCGCTACCGGGCCCGGTGCCGTCGGGGGCCTCGTGCGGGTGGTGCTCGTCACGTTCGCCGAGCAGGATCCGCTCGAGTTCCGCGCGACCCGGCAGGTTCGTGGGGCGTACGGTCTCGCCGCTGCGTACGTAGAGGAACGTCGCCCGTACCGACTCCGGTGGGATGCCGTGCTGCTCGGCCCAGGCCAGGCGGTAGACGGCGAGCTGGAGGGGGTCGGCGTTCTGGGTGCGGCCCGTCTTCCAGTCGACGATCTCGTACGTGGTGTCGTCGCCGTCGCCGTCCTTGTAGACGGCGTCCATCCGGCCGCGGATGACGCGGCCCGCGACGGCGAGCTGGAAGGGCAGCTCGACGCGGTGGGGCGTGCGGCGGGCGTACTCGGTGCGTTCGAAGGCCTCCTTGAGTGCTTCCAGGTCGCGCTCGTCGGCGATCTCCGCCTCCCCCGGGCCGCCGCCGGGCAGCTCGTCCGGGTCGAGCATGGGCAGCCGCAGCTCCTCGAAACGGGACTCGATCCAGGCGTGGAAGCGGGTGCCCCGGCGGGCCGCGGGTTGGGGCGGGCGCGGCATCGGGCGCGCGAGGTCCTGGGCGAGGCCGTCCGGGTCACGGGCCAGGTGCAGGAGCTGCGAGGCGGTGAGCGTGGCGGGCAGCGGAACGTCGTGCACGCCCTCGCGGGCCCGCAGGAGCTCGCCAGTGAGCGCGTCCAGGTCGCGGTCCCAGGAGGACAGGGTGCGGGTCTCCTCCGGAGTGAGATGCGGGACCTGGTGCGGGACGCGCGCGGGCGGGGCGGTTTCCCCCGGCGCGTGCGCGTGCGAGGCGGTTTCCCCCGGGGCGCGCGCGTGCGGGGCGGTTTCCCGTGCGGGCTCTTCGGAGAAGGGCGATTCTGGTGCGGGGTGGGGCGGTGCGGGGCGGGTCGGCGCGGGGCGCTGCCGCGACCAGGAGTCCCACTCCAGGGGATCGGTGGGGTCCGAGTCCTCCGGCGGCGCGAGGGCCTCCGGGTCCGTCCCGTGCTCCGCGGGCTCGGCCGGGTTCTCGTACGGCGGGGCGCACGCGGCCGGGTGGGCCTCCTCGTGGGAGCGGGCGCCGTCGGCCGCGGGGCGGTTCAGATGGGCGAGCACGGTGTCCGCGGCGGCCCGGCGGCGGGCCAGTGAGTCCGCGTCGAGCGGCAGCGGCCAGGCGTGGTCCGCCGCCTTCTCGTGCAGCGCGGGGTTCTCCTCGTCCTCCTCCGGCTCGTCCGCCCAGGCCTCGATCTCGCCGTGCCCGGCCGCGCAGTGGTCGTACAGCGCCCGGAGGAAGTCGGACGGGCCACGAGGCTTCTTCTGGCTGGGACCCCACCAGTGCCCGGAGCCGAGCAGGAGGCTGCGGGGGCGGGTGAACGTCACGTACCCGAGACGGAGCTCCTCGGTGTGCTGGTGGTCCTTCATGTCGGCGTGGAAGGCCTTCATGGCCTTGGCGTCCCAGGCGCCGATGTCGGGGAGGGTGTCGGCGTCGCCGCGCAGGGCGTGCGGGACGACCTTGGCCCGGGCCGTCCACTTCTCGCGGCCCTGCGTGCTCGGGAATGTGCCGGTGACCAGGCCCGGCACGGCGACGACGTCCCACTCCAGGCCCTTGGACCTGTGGGCGGTGAGGACCTTGACGGTGTTCTCGCCGCCCGGCAGGGCGTTGTCGAGTCCCTTCTCGTACTGCGCGGCGGTGCGCAGGAAGCCGAGGAAGGCGAGCAGCGAGGCCGAGGGTTCGTTGGCGGCGAAGGACGCGGCGACGTCCAGGAAGTTGGACAGGGTCTCGCGGCGGCGTGCGGCCAGGGCGTGCGGGGACGCGGAGAGCTCGACTTCGAGGCCGGTGACGGCGAGGACGCGGTGCAGGACGTCCATCAGCGGGTCGGCCAGGGAGCGGCGCAGGTCGCGCAGTTCCGCGGCGAGGCGCGCGAACCGCACCCGGGCCTCCGCCGAGAACGGCAGCCCGTCGTCCTCGAAGGACTCCACCGGCGTCTCCAGGAACGTGTCGAGGGCGTCCGCGAGCGAGGTCACCTCGGCCGGGTCGACGCCCTCCACGGCCTCGGCGAGCCGCCGGTCGGCTTCCTCCGGGGTCTCGGGGGCGCCGGACCCGCTGCGGCTGTGGCGTACGAGAAGGCGGGCGCGGCGGCCCAGGAGGGCGAGGTCGCGGGCGCCGATGCGCCAGCGCGGGCCGGTGAGGAGGCGCACCAGGGAGGCGTTGGCCCCGGGGTCCTGGAGCACCTCGCAGACGGCGACGAGGTCGGCGACCTCGGGGAGGTGCAGGAGTCCGGAGAGGCCGACGACCTCGACCGGGACGTCCCGTGCCACGAGGGCGGCCTGGATCTCGGCGAAGTCGCCCGCGGTGCGGCACAGGACCGCGATCTCCCCGGGGGCCGTGCCGGTGGCGACGAGGTGGGCGAGGGAGTCGGCGATCCACGCGATCTCCTCGCCGTGGGTGCCGAGCAGGGCGCAGCGCACCGTCCCGTCGCGCTCGGCTCCGGGGGCGGGGCGCAGCGCCTCCACGCCCGCGTGCAGCGCGCGCAGCGGCTCCGCGAGGCCGTTGGCGAGGTCCAGGAGGCGGCCGCCGCTGCGGCGGTTCTCGCTCAGGGCGTACCGCGTGGCGGGGCGGCCGTCGGCGTGGGCGAAGTGCTCGGGGAAGTCGTCGAGGTTGGCCACGGAGGCGCCGCGCCAGCCGTAGATCGCCTGGCAGGGGTCGCCGACGGCGGTCACGGGGTGCCCGGTGCCGCCGCCGAAGAGACCGGCGAGGAGGACGCGCTGGGCCACCGACGTGTCCTGGTACTCGTCGAGCAGGACGACGCGGAACTCCTCGCGCAGGATCCGGCCGACGTCCGCGCGGGTGCGGGCGAGGGTCGCGGAGTGGGCGATCTGGTCGCCGAAGTCGAGGAGGTCGCGGGCGCGCTTGGCCGTGCGGTACCGGTCGACGAGTTCGGCGAGCTGGAGCCGGGCGGCGGCCGTCTCGGGGACCCTGCGCAGGTCGGCGTTGGTGAGCTGGGCGTCGGCCAGGGTGCGCAGCAGGCCGGTGTCGTACGCCCGGAGCCTGTCGGGGGCCACCAGGTGCTCGGCGAGCTCGCCGTCCAGGGCGAGGAGGTCGCTGACGAGGTCGGGGAAGGAGCGGGTCAGGGCGGGATACGGGCCCGGGGCCTCGCGCAGCACGCGGGCGGCGAGCTGGAAGCGGGTGGCGTCGGCGAGGAGCCGGGAGGTGGGCTCCAGGCCGATGCGCAGGCCGTGCTCGGTGAGGAGGCGGCCCGCGAAGGCGTGGTACGTGGAGATGACCGGCTCGCCGGGGGTGTCGGCGGGGTCCGCCGCGTCGGGGTCGGTGACGCCCGCCCTGATCAGCGCCCGGCGGACGCGGTCGGCGAGCTCGCCCGCCGCCTTGTTCGTGAACGTCAGGCCGAGGACCTGCTCCGGGGCGACCTGCCCGGTGCCGACCAGCCACACCACGCGCGCGGCCATCACCGTCGTCTTCCCCGAGCCCGCTCCGGCCACGATCACCTGCGGGGCGGGCGGCGCCGTGATGCAGGCCGTCTGCTCCGGGGTGAACGGGATGCCGAGGAGCTCTTTGAGCTGCTCGGGGTCGGTGAGGCGAGGAGACACGTCAGAGAGGCTAGCGGCGGCCACTGACAACCGGGGCGTGCCCCGTCACCGGCCCGGGAGGCCGGGGGCGGGGCACGCGGGGTGGTCGTGCGGGCGTCAGGAACCGCCGCCCAGCTTGGCCGGGTCGACGACCTGGTCGGCGGGCGGAGCCTTGACGTCGACCGGCTTGCCGTAGTCGCTGAAGGTCACCGAGCCGGCTCCGTCGCCGCCCTCGTTGTCGACCTTCAGGAAGTACGGCTTGCCCTCCAAGGCGACGTAGAAGGTGCTGGTCTCCTTGCCCTTCTTCCGGGTGAGCACGGCGGTCTTCCTGCCGTCGACCTCGGCGTCGTCCTTGCGCTCCAGGTTGTTGAGGTTGTCGTTCCTGAACATGCCCTTCTGGCCGCAGGGGCTGCCGCCGGGCGACTTGACCCAGCGTCCCTTGGCGATCTCACCAGCGGTGGAGGAGCCGGTCTGCGCCTTCCAGAAGTCCTCGCCCGCCTTGATGTAGGTGTCCTTGCCGGAAGCGACGATCTCGGCCTTGCCCTTGCGGGTGGACGTCATCGAGCCCTTGCAGCCCCCGGCGTCGGAGACCGACAGGTCGATGCGGTTCTTGCCGCCCTCTTCCTTGAACTCGCCCAGCATCCGGTACGAGCCCGCGCCCTTGGAGGCCGCGGAAGCCTTGTCGGCGATCTTGTCGGCGCTCATGCCGTCGAAGGGGTCCTTGTCGCCGTCGTCGCCGCCGCAGCCGGCGATGCCGACGACGGCGGTGCAGGCCACGGCCACTGCCAGGAGCTTCCGGTTGGCTGCCATATACGCGCTTCTCCTCAAAACGGTGCAAGGACGGGTGCTGCGAGCAGCACCTGGGCTGAAACTCTAGAGGGCCCGTGCGGTGATCGGGGCCGACGGGTCAATCGACGACCTGGCGGCCCTCCGGGCGGGCGCTGCACGAGGCGCGGAAGGCGCAGTGCGTGCAGTGCTGGCCCGTCGCGGGCGTGAAGCGCTCGTCGAGCACCTTGCCCGCGGCCGTGGCGAGCAGCCCCCCGATCCAGTCGTCACGGCCGCCCTCCGCGGCGCCTTCCCCGCCCTCGTCCGGCTCGCCGGCGCCGCCGTCCAGCGGCCCCTGGGCCTGCACCTTGGGCAGGGCGTCACCGCCGTCCTTCTTGGCCGCGCCCTGGC
This sequence comes from Streptomyces sp. NPDC017940, assembly GCF_044328435.1. Lineage (NCBI taxonomy): Bacteria > Bacillati > Actinomycetota > Actinomycetes > Kitasatosporales > Streptomycetaceae > Streptomyces > Streptomyces sp. NPDC017940. The sequence continues at coordinate 290,161 of NZ_JBIRHJ010000003.1, forward strand.
GCAGGTGCACCAGTTCCGCGCCGCCCACCTCGGGACGTACGCCTTCGAAGACGTCGTCGGCCGCGCCCTCGCGGACCGCCAGCTGGTAGACGGCCAGCTGCGGGTGGCGGGCGACGTCGGCGGCGCTCGGGGCCTGCTTGCCGGTCTTGAAGTCCACTACGTAGGCACGGCCTTCGCCGTCGCGCTCGACGCGGTCCATGGAACCGCGTACGCGTACTTCGTAGGCGCCCGCCTCCAGGGTCACGTCGAAGTCGTGCTCACTGGCGACGGGCGTGCGGCCGGCGTGGGCGCCGCTGACGTGCCACTGGAGGAAGCGTTCGAGTGCCTCGCGCGCGTGGCCCTTCTCCTGCTCCGACTTCCAGGGGGCGTCGAAGGCCAGGGCGTCCCATACCGATTCGAGGCGCTCCATGAGCACGTCGAGGTCGGCGGGTGTCCTTCCGGAGGCGACCTCGTCGGCCAGGACGTGCACGACGTTGCCGAAGCCCTGGGCCGCGGTCGCCGGGGCGTCGGCCTTCACCTCGCGGCCCAGGAACCACTGCAAGGCGCAGGTGTTGGCGAGCTGGTCCAGTGCGCTGCCGGAGAGCACGACCGGCTTGTCGCGGTCCCTGAGGGGCACCGTGCTCGCCGTCGGGTCGAACATGCCCCACCAGCGGTAGGGGTGCGCGGACGGCACGAGAGGGCGCCCGTCGGCGTCGCTCAGGGCCGCGAGGCGGGCCAGGCGCTGGGCCGCCGCCTCGCGCAGGGCGTCCGAGGCGTGCGGGTCCACGGTGGTGGCGCGCAGTTCCGCGACGAGCGCCGCCACGGACAGGGGGCGGCGCGGGCGCCCCGCCACGTCCTTGGGCTCGACGCCGAGCTCGGTGAGGAACCGGGAGGGCTGGTCGCCGTCGTCGGCGGCCGCCTTGACGGCGGTGACGACGAGGCGTTCCCGCGCGCGGGTGGTGGCTACGTAGAACAGCCTGCGCTCTTCGGAGAGGAGTGCTCGCGGGGTCAGGGGTTCCGCGATGCCGTCGCGTCCGATGCGGTCGGCCTCCAGGAGGGAACCGCGGCGGCGCAGGTCCGGCCAGAGTCCCTCCTGGACCCCTGCCACCACGACCAGGTGCCATTCGAGCCCCTTGGAGCGGTGCGCCGTCATCAGGCGTACGGCGTCGGGGCGCACCGTGCGGCGCGTGAGCGTGTCCGCGGCGATGTCCTGGGCCTCGATCTCGTCGAGGAAGTTCAGGGTTCCCCGGCCGCCGGTGCGCTCCTCCGCGCGGGCCGCCGCGGCGAACAGGGCGCAGACCGCGTCGAGGTCACGGTCGGCGTTGCGGCCCGCGGCGCCGCCGCGTCGGGCCGCGCGCTCCAGGCGGCGCGGCCAGGGCGTGCCATTCCACAGGTCCCACAGCGCCTGCTCCGCCGTGCCGCCGTCCGCGAGCCGCTTCCTCGCAAGTCCCATGAGCGCGCCGAGGCGCTGGGCGCCCTTCGCGTACGCGGGGTCGTGCGCGGCGAGGCGCTCCGGCTCGGCCAGGGCCCTGGCGAGGAGTTCGTCGGAGGGCGGGGGGAGGTGGTTGCCCGCGGCCCGCTCCTCCTCGCGCAGGGCCCGCCCGAGCCGCCGGAGGTCGGCGGTGTCCATGGCCGCCAGCGGGGAGGTGAGCAGCGCGAGGGCGGTCTCGGTGTCGAGCCAGGCGGGGGTCACGGACGCACGGGACGCCCCCGGTTCGCCGGGCTCCGCGACAACGGCGTCCGGGGCTTCCGGCGCGCCCGGTGCTTCCGGCGTCTTCAGAGCTTCCGGCTCGTCCGGCTCATCCGTCTCACCCGACTCATCCGTATCACCTGAGTTACCCGGGACATCCGAGTTGTCCGGATAGTCCGGCATAACCGACGCATGTGGCACATCCGACGAAACCCCCTCACCGGACTCCGCCCGTGCCACCGTCCGCAGGGCCGTCAGGAGGGCCGTCACGGCGGGCTCGTGGCGCAGGGCCAGGTCGTCGCCGTCTATGTCCAGGGGCACGCCCGCCGCGGTGAGGCTCCGGCGGAAGGAGGGGATGGTGCGGGTGCCCGCGCGGACGAGTACGGCCATGTCGCTCCAGGGGACGCCGTCCTCCAGGTGGGCGCGGCGCAGGATGTCCGCGATGTCGTCGAGCTCCGCCCCGGCCGTGGGGTACGTCCGCACGTCGACGCGGCCGCCGCCCCTGACGGCCGCCGGCTCGCGGTGGGCCCGTACCTGCCGCGCGGGCAGCCTGCCGAGCGGCATGCGCGCGGTGACCAGGCGGGTCGCCGCCAGCAGCTGCTCCCCCGACCTCCGGGACGTCGTCAGAACCTCCACCGGCGCCGGGGTGCCGTCCGCGCGCGGGAAGTCCTCGGGGAACCGGAGGATGCCGTTCACATCGGCGCCGCGGAAGGTGTAGATCGACTGGTCGGGGTCGCCGAAGGCGACCAGGTCCCGGCCACCGCCCCCGAGGGCGTGCAGCAACCGCACCTGCGCCGGGTCCGTGTCCTGGTACTCGTCCACGTACACCGCATCGTACTGCGCGGCGAGCGCCCTCGCGACCTCCGGCCTGCGGGCGAGCAGCACCGCCCGGTGCACCAGCTCGGCGTAGTCGAGCACCCCCTGCATGTCGAGCACGTCCAGGTACTCGGCGAGGAACGCCGCCGCCGCCCGCCAGTCCGGCCTGCCGCCGCGCCGGGCGAAGGCGTCCAGGGCTGCCGGGCCAAGGCCTAGCTCCCGGCTGCGCGCGAGCACGGCACGCACCTCGTCGGCGAAGCCGCGCGTGGTCAGGCAGGCGCGCAGCTCGTCCGGCCACCGCACCCGCGCGAGGCCCTCCCTGGCGAGGTCGGACTGGCCGGTGAGGAGTTCTCGTACCGCGACGTCCTGCTCGGGTCCCGAGAGCAGGCGCAGGGGCTCCACGAAGAGGTCGGCGTCCTGGTGGGCACGTACGAGGGCGTAGCAGAACGAGTGGAACGTGGTGGCCTGCGGGGCGTCGGCGGCACCTATGCGGTGCGCCATGCGGTCGCGCAGCTCGACCGCCGCCCTGCGGCTGAAGGTGAGCACGAGGACGCGCTCGGGATCGGTCCCCTTGGCCACGCGCGCGGCCACCGACTCCACCAGGGTGGTGGTCTTGCCGGTGCCCGGACCAGCGAGAACGAGCAGCGGACCGCCCGCGTGGTCAACCACGGCACGCTGTCGTGCGTCCAGGTGAGGGGGGTCCGCGGCAACCGGCGGCGTGCGCACCAGGCGGTAGGCACCCGTGGTCCCCTGTCGTACCCGGGGGTGCGACAGGTGCCGGGTGGGCCGAGGGTGCTCGGCGTGCCGGGCGGATGAAAGGGAGCTCACGTGGATCGCCGGTCCTGGTGGGTGTACTGGTCGAGGTGCGGCTGCGTGACAGCCGCGGAGTGAGAGTGCATGCGTGTGGTCGACGCTACGCCAGCGGGCGCGCGGGACGGGTGGCTTCCTCCGGACGGGCCACCCGGCCGCCTCCGGGACGCCGTACGGCGGAAACTGTCGGGTGTGAGCCTCCGGAAACCGTCAGATGCGAGCCTCCGGGAACTGTCAGGTACGAGCCTCCGGGAACTGTCAGGTGCGAGTCTTCGGGAACTGTCAGGTGTGAGCCTCCGGTCCCGCACCTGCCGCGCCGCCCGTGTCCGGCGCGCCGCTCACCCCGCCTCCGCCGCGCACATCCGCTGCCACGCCGTCCCAGCGCGCTCTGCGCATGTCGAGGCGCGGCAGGCTCCCCTCGGCCGTGCGGTGCGCCTCCCGCAGCGGGGTGCTCTCCGCGCGGTACTCCGCGAGGGCCCGCAGTTCGTGTCCCGGCAGCAGCACGCCGTCCGACCGGACCACGCGCCACCACGGCACCGCGCTTCCGTAGAGCGCCATCACCCGGCCCACCTGACGGGGACCGCCCTCCTCCAGCCACTCGGCGACGTCTCCGTAGGTCATCACCCGCCCCGGAGGGATGCGCTCCGCCACGTCCAGGACCCGTTCCGCGTACTCCGGCAGCTCCGGTGCCGGTCGGCTCTCCTCGCTCATCCTGACCATCCTGCCGCATGGCACCGACACCGCGGCTGCCTCCCGGCAGAGGGTGCGACGGGGCGCCCGACACGGGACGAAGCGGCAAATCGTGACCGTATCGCGCCCCCGGATAGCCCCCTGATGCCCCCCGCCATCAGCGGGGCATGCCACCATCGTGCGGGCGGTGACTGGTGATACGAGATCAAGAAGAGGCTACGGAGCAGCAGGGCGTGCATTCCGACAAGACGGCAGGCACCCCTGCGGACCCGGCACGCCCCGGCACCGGTGAGCCCCCGCTGAAGCCGGACGACGACCGGCCGCCGCAGCCGGAGACCACCGGGGAGCGGTCCGAGCCGGAAGCCGACCGACCCGACGCGGACACGGACCGACGCGACGCGGACAGGGACCGACCCGCCCCGGACGCCGACCGACCCGAGCCGGACACGGCTCGCACCGACCCCGCCCCCGAGCCTGGCGCCGACCTCACGGCCCCCGGCGAAGCCACTCCCGCCCCCTGCGGCGACGAAGAAGAGGACGCGCACTCCGAACGCGTGGAGGGCGACGAACCCCTCCTCCCCGCGCGCGTGCACCGCCCCTCCGACCTCATGCGGCTGCTCGTCGGCATCCTGGCGATCGCCGTGCTGCTCGCGATCTCCGCGTTCGCCCACGGCACCACGTCGGGCCTGGAACAGGACATCAACGCGGGCACGGGTGAGCCACCGGACCTGCTGATGAAGCTGGCGGGACTCACCGCGAGCATCGGGGTGCTGCTCGTCCCGGTGGCGTTCGCCATCGAGCGCCTGATCAAGAGGGACGGCCTGCGCATCGCCGACGGCGTGCTCGCCGCCGTCCTCGCGCACGGCGTGACACTGGCCACCGACCTGTGGGTCGCCAAAGCCGCGCCCGGATCCATCCAGGACGCGCTCACCCAGCCGTCGCCCGGCGACGTCAACTCGCTCACCGACCCCGTGCACGGCTACCTCGCGCCGGTCATCGCGTACATGACCGCGGTGGGCATGTCCCGCAGGCCGCGCTGGCGTGTCGTCCTGCTCGTGGTGCTGCTGCTCGAAGCCTTCACCATGCTGGTCTCGGGCAACACCACACCGTTCTCGATCATCCTGACGGTCCTCATCGGCTGGTCCGTGGCCTACGGCACGCTGTACGCCGTGGGCTCGCCGAATGTGCGGCCCACCGGCCAGACGCTGCTCGCGGGCCTGCGGCACGTCGGCTTCCGACCGGTGAGCGCGGCCCGCGAGGACACCGGTGAGGCGTCCGACCAGAGCACCGACCGCGGTCGGCGGTACTTCGTGACGCTGGAGGAAGGACCACCCCTCGACGTCACGGTCATCGACCGCGAACAGCAGGCGCAGGGGTTCTTCTACCGCGTGTGGCGCAGGCTCACGCTGCGCGGCATCACCCAGTGCCGCAGCCTCCAGTCGCTGCGCCAGGCCCTCGAACAGGAGGCCCTGCTCGCGTACGCGGCCATCGCCGCGGGGGCGAACGCGCCGAAGCTGATCGCCACCTCCGAGCTCGGCCCGGACGCCGTGATCCTCGTCTACGAGCACACGGGCGGCCGTTCCCTGGACTCGCTGCCGGACACGGCGCTCACCGACGACCTGCTCCGCGACACCTGGCGGCAGGTCAGGGCACTCCAGTCGCGGCGCATCGCGCACCGCAGGCTGGCCGGGGACGCGATCCTGGTGGATCGTTCCGGCACGGTCATCCTGACCGACCTGCGCGGCGGTGAGATCGCGGCCGGCGACCTCGTCCTGCGCATGGACATCGCCCAGCTCCTGACGGCGTTCGGCCTGCGTGTCGGCGCCGAGCGGGCCGTCGCCACCGCGGTGGACGTCCTCGGCCCCGACGCCGTCGCGGACTGCATGCCGCTGCTCCAGCCGATCGCCCTGACCCGCTCCACCCGCGGCACGCTGCGCAAGCGGGCCCGTGAGCGCGCCGAGCGGGAGCGCGAGGCGGTCCTGGAGGCGTCCCGGAGCGCGAAGCTCGCGCGCGCGGAGGCGGACGAGGAGACCGACGGCGCCTCCGAAGAGGCGGCCGTGGTCGCCGCACGCAAGGCCGACCGGGCGGAGAAGCAGGCCGAGAAGCAGGCCATGGACGAAGCGCTCGAACAGGCGCGCGAGGAGGACCTGCTCACGCAGATCCGCCACCAGGTGCTCCTGATCCGGCCCACGGCACCCGTGGAACCCGCGCAGCTGGAGCGGATCAGGCCACGCACCCTGATCAGCTTCATCGCCGGTGCCTTCGGGGCCTACTTCCTGCTGTCCCAGCTGACGCACGTCGAGTTCGGCACCATCTTCGGAGAGGCCGAATGGGGCTGGGTCGCCGCGGCCGTGGCGTTCTCGGCGCTGAGCTACTTCGCCGCCGCCATGAGCCTGCTCGGCTTCGTACCGGAGCGGGTGCCGTTCCTGCGGGCCGTGTCCGCACAGGTCGCCGGGTCGTTCGTGAAGATCGTGGCACCGGCGGCGGTGGGCGGTGTCGCGCTGAACACCCGCTTCCTCCAGCGCTCGGGCGTGCGCTCCGGGCTCGCGGTGGCGAGCGTCGGCGCCTCCCAGCTCTTCGGCCTCGGCTCGCACATCCTGCTCCTGCTGGTGTTCGGCTATGTCACGGGTACGCAGAAGACCCCGACCCTGACGCCGTCGAGGACGGTCATCGCGGGCCTGCTCACGGTCGCGGTCCTCGTCCTGGTGGTGACCGCCATCCCGTTCCTGCGCAAATTCGTCGTCACGCGCGTGCGGTCGCTGTTCGCCGGTGTCGTGCCGCGCATGCTCGACGTCCTCCAGCGGCCGCAGAAGCTGCTCACCGGCATCGGCGGCATGCTGCTCCTGACGTTCCTGTTCGTGCTGTGCCTCGACGCCTCGGTGCGGGCCTTCGCGAGCGAGGAGATGGGCACGCTGAGCCTGGCAAGCGTCGCCGTGGTCTTCCTCGCGGGCAACGCCCTCGGCTCCGCGGCACCCACGCCGGGCGGCGTCGGCGCGGTGGAGGCGACGCTGACGCTCGGCCTGATCGCGGTGGGCGTGCCGAAGGACGTGGCGGCGCCCGCTGTGCTCCTGTACCGGCTCCTCACGCTGTGGCTGCCGGTGCTCCCCGGCTGGCTGTTCTTCAACCACCTCACCCGTAAGGGGCTGTTGTAGGAGCGCCCTGACGGCCCCCGCCGCAGGATGGAGCCATGCCCAAGCTCCCGCCGCGCGCCAAGGCCCTGGCCGCCACCGCCGCCCTGCTGACCGCCGCGCTCACGGCCTGCGGGGACTCCGGCTCCCGCGCGGGCGAGGACGGGGCGTCGGCGGACCAGAAGCTCAGCTGGAAGGACTGCCCGGCGCCGTCCGCCGCGGAGGGCGGGGGCGACGCCCCGTCTCCGTTGCCCGGCGGCGCCGAGTGGCAGTGCGCCACCATGAAGGCACCGCGCGACTGGGACGAGCCCAAAGGCGACACCCTGGACATCGCGCTGATCCGCGCCCGGACGAGCGACCGGGACAGGCGCATCGGCTCGCTCGTCTTCAACTTCGGCGGCCCCGGCGGCTCCGGCGTGACCTCGCTGCCCGCGTTCGGCTCGGACTACGCGAAGCTGCGCACCCGCTACGACCTGGTGAGCTTCGATCCGCGCGGGGTGGGCCGCAGCGAGGCCGTGGAGTGCGAGGACGACGAGCAGCTCGACGCGTACTACCAGCAGGACGCGACGCCCGACGACGGCGCCGAGCGGACGAAGCTCATCGACAACGTCAAGAAGTTCAACGAGGCGTGCGAGAAGAACTCCAAGAAGGTGCTCCCCCATGTGCGCACCACGGACGCGGCCCGCGACATGGACCTGATGCGGCAGGTGCTCGGCGACGACAAGCTGTACTACTTCGGCATCTCCTACGGCACGGAACTGGGGGGCGTGTACGCGCACTTGTTCCCGAAGAAGGTGGGCCGCGCGGTCTTCGACGCCGTCGTCGACCCGACGCAGACACCGGAGCAGGGTTCGCTCGGGCAGGCGAGAGGGTTTCAGCGAGCGCTCGACAACTTCGCGAAGGACTGCGTCTCGAAGGCGGAGGACTGCCCCGTCGGCGACAGCGCACAGGACGTGAAGAAGCGCATCGCGGGTCTTCTGGAGGACCTCGACAGGAAGCCGCTGCCCGGTCTGCCGCCGCGCGAGCTGACACAGACGGCGGCGACGAACGGCATCGCCCAGGCCCTGTACTCCCAGGACTTCTGGCCGTATCTGACGCAGGGCCTCGAGGACGCCTACGACGGTGACGGCAAGATCCTCATGGTCCTCTCCGACTCGATGAACGGACGCAACGAGGACGGCGAGTACAGCAACATCCAGGCCGCCAACGTCGCCATCAACTGCGCCGACGACAGACCCCGTTACACGCCCGACGACGTCGAGGCGAAGCTGCCCGAGTTCCGCGAGGCATCCCCGCTCTTCGGCGACTACCTCGCGTGGGGCATGGTCAACTGCACCGACTGGGCCGTCGAAGGCGCCGCCGACCGCCCCGACGTGCGCGCCCCCGGAGCGGCACCCGTCCTCGTCATCGGCAACACCGGCGACCCGGCCACGCCCTACGAGGGCGCACGCAAGATGGCCGACTCCCTCGGTGCGGGCGTCGGCGTCGAGCTCACGTACAAGGGCCAGGGGCACGGGGCGTACGACAGCGAGAACACCTGCGTACGCGGAGCCGTGGACGGATACCTGCTGGAGGGCACGGTGCCGAGGAGGGGCACCGTCTGCGCCTGAGCGGGGACCGCCCGCGCCGTGTGCGCGCTCCGCCCGCCCGAACCGTTGTCAGTGGCCGTGCCTACTATGGGCTGACTGTCTTGTGAGGGGGGAAGCGTCATGCCGCGTTTCGTACGGTCCGCAGCTCTGGCCGCCGCCGGGGTCCTGGTGGCCGGGCTCGCCGTCGGATGCGGGGGCTCCTCGGACGACGACAAGGACGACGCGAAGCGGCCCGGGCCCTCGGGGGCCGACCCGGCGCCGCGGCCCGACCCCTCGTCCACCCTGCCCGCCTCCCTCACGTCGCAGAAGCTCGACTGGGGGCGCTGCGAGGCCTCGGGCGAGGACGCGGCGCCGGGCGACACCTGGCAGTGCACGACGCTCAAGGTCCCGCTCGACTACGCGAAGCCCGACGGGGAGACGATCGGCATCGCGCTGATCCGCGCCAGGTCCACCGGCAAGGGCGACCGCATCGGCTCGCTCCTGTTCAACTTCGGCGGCCCGGGCGGCTCCGGCGTCTCCATGCTCCCGTCCTTCGGCGACCAGTACGCCAAGCTGCGTGAGCGCTACGACCTGGTGAGCTTCGACCCGCGCGGGGTCGCGGCCAGCGAGGGCGTGCGCTGCCGCAGCGACAAGCAGACCCAGGCGGCGGAGAACACCGACCCCACCCCGGACACCCCGGCCGAGGAACGCGCGTATCTCAAGGACGCCGCGGACTTCGGCGCCGGCTGCGCGCGCAGTGCGAAGAAGCTGCTCCCGCACCTCTCCACGGCGGAGGCCGCCCGCGACATGGACGTGCTGCGCCAGGTACTCGGCGACAGCAAGCTGCACTACTTCGGCATCTCCTACGGCACCGAACTCGGCGGGACGTACGCCCACTTGTTCCCCAAGAAGGTCGGCCGCCTCACGCTCGACGCCGTGGTGGACCCGACAACGGGAGCCGTGGGCCACGCCGAGAACCAGGCCAGGGGCTTCCAGCGCGCCCTGGAGAACTACCTGAAGGCCAACGGCCAGGAACCGAAGGCAGGCACGAAGAAGATCGTCGACCTGCTGCGCCGCATCGACGCCGAGCCGCTGCGCACGGACACCCCCGGGCGGAAGCTCAGCGAGTCCCTGGCGACGACCGGCATAACGGTCACGCTGTACAGCAAGCAGACCTGGCCCGCCCTGACCAACGCCCTGGAGGAGGCCGAGAAGGGCGACGGTACGGCCCTGCTCGAGCTGGCCGACGCGTACAACGAACGCGACGCCTCCGGGCGTTACAGCACCCAGAGCCACTCACAGCGCGCGATCGCCTGCCGCGACACCAAGGAGCGGCCGACGCCCGCGCAGGCCAAGGCGGGGCTCGACCGCTTCCGTGAGATATCGCCGGTGTTCGGCACGTTCATGGGCTGGGACACGGCGGGCTGGTGCCACAACTGGCCGGTCGAGGGGCTCCATGACTCCCCGGAGGTGAGCGCCCCCGGCGCCGCTCCGATCCTCGTCGTCGGCAACACCGGCGACCCGGCCACGCCGTACGAGGGCGCGCGGAAGATGGCGGACGAGCTGGGCAAGGGCGTCGGTGTGCACCTGACCTGGAAGGGCGAGGGCCACGGGGCGTACGGCAATGGCAGCGACTGCGTCGACGACGCGGTGAACGGCTATCTCCTGGACGGCAAGGTCCCCGGGGACAACAAGGTCTGCGAGTCCTGAGCACCGGCCCGGCCGGGGAGTTCTGCCCCGGACCGGCCCCGGCCCCGGGGCGCCGCAGGCCTCGGAGTGCCGAAGGTCCCGCAGTGCCGAAGGCCCCGCCCACCGGAAGGTGAGCGGGGCCAAGGGAAGCATCGAGCCTCGGGGAAGCCGCGTGCGGGAGCCGCAGGCCGCGGAGCCGCGGAGCCGCGTCTAGTAGACCGGCTTCTCCGGCTCGATCTGGTGGACCCAGCCGATCACTCCGCCGCCGACGTGCACGGCGTCCGCGAAGCCCGCGGACTTGAGCACGGCGAGGACCTCCGCACTGCGGACACCTGTCTTGCAGTGCAAGACGATCTTCTTGTCCTGCGGAAGCGACTCCAGGGCGGTGCCCATGAGGAACTCGTTCTTCGGGATCAGCTTGGCGCCCGGGATGGAGACGATCTCGTACTCGTTCAGCTCGCGGACGTCGATGATCTCGATCTTCTCGTCGGCGTCGATCCACTCCTTGAGCTGCTTGGGAGTGATCGTCGAACCGGCCGCCGCCTCCTGGGCCTCTTCGGAGACGACGCCGCAGAAGGCCTCGTAGTCGATGAGCTCGGTGACGGTGGGGTTCTCGCCGCAGACGGCGCAGTCCGGGTCCTTGCGGACCTTGACCTGGCGGTACTGCATCTCCAGGGCGTCGTAGATCATCAGGCGGCCGACGAGCGGCTCGCCGATGCCCGCGAGGAGCTTGATGGCCTCGTTGACCTGGATGGAGCCGATGGACGCGCACAGCACGCCGAGCACGCCGCCCTCGGCGCAGGACGGCACCATGCCGGGCGGCGGGGGCTCGGGGTACAGGCAGCGGTAGCACGGCCCGTGCTCGGACCAGAACACCGAGGCCTGGCCGTCGAAGCGGTAGATGGAGCCCCACACGTAGGGCTTGTCGAGCAGCACGCACGCGTCGTTGACCAGGTAGCGCGTGGCGAAGTTGTCCGTGCCGTCGACGATCAGGTCGTACTGGCTGAAGATGTCCATCACGTTGTCGGCCTCGAGCCGCTCCTGGTGAAGGACCACGTTCACGTACGGGTTGATGCCGAGGACCGAGTCCTTGGCGGACTCGGCCTTGGAACGGCCGATGTCGGCCTGGCTGTGGATGATCTGGCGTTGCAGGTTCGACTCGTCGACCTCGTCGAACTCCACGATGCCGAGGGTGCCGACGCCCGCCGCCGCCAGGTACATCAACGCCGGCGACCCCAGGCCGCCGGCGCCCACACAGAGCACCTTGGCGTTCTTCAGCCGCTTCTGCCCGTCCATCCCGACGTCCGGGATGATCAGGTGGCGGGAGTACCTGCGGACCTCGTCGACGGTGAGCTCAGATGCTGGCTCGACCAGGGGTGGCAGCGACACGGGGACTCCGTTGGTCGAAAGTGCGATCGAAGTCCCCCGGTCCGGGCAGCGCCGGACCGGGGGACGCTTGTTCTCCTGGTAACACTGCCACGGCCTCCTTCATTCCGAGACACCTGGTCCGATGCGCGAGACGATTTCGTCCCAGTAACCGGGCAGGGACTCCCACGGGTCGACCGTGGGGCCGCTGTCGGTGCGGTCGGTGCCGTCGGTGCGGTCGGTGAAGTAGATCGTGGACGCGCCTTGCCAGCGGGCCACGCGCAGGGCCTCGTCGAGGTGGCCGAGCGGCACGCCGTGGACGAGGTGGCAGAAGCGTTCGGGCGGATGGTCGGCGGTCCACTCGGCCACCTGCGACCAGCGGTACCGGTTCCAGGGACCGGCGAAGGTCACCAACTGGTCGGCGGCGTCCGCGTATCCGGGGCAGGGGTGGGAGCCGTGGCCGAGGACGATGTGACCGTCGCCGGGCGCGCCCCCGAGCAGCGCGCGCAACGTGCTCACCGTGCGCACGACCTCCGGCAGGTCGGTGCGCCCGGTGGGGCAGCGGCCGAGGAAGAACCCGTCGACGAGATACCAGTCGAGGTAGCGGGTGGCGTCGGAGACGAGTTCACCGCAGGAGCGGGCGCCGTACGTCAGGTCGAGCCGCCCGAGGACACGGACCCCGGCGTTCCGCAGCCGCCCGACGGCCTCCAGGCAGTGCTGGTCGGGGCGGCCGCCCGGACCGTGGTGGACATTCAGGACGACCCAGTGCAGCGGGGTCCCCGGGCGGGTGAGTTCGGCCCATTCGGTGGTGGCGAGCAGGGGGTGCGCGAAGCCGGGCACGCCGAACCCGACGCGCAGGCCGGTCCTCGCGGCGCCCGTGGCCGCGCTGCTCAGATGCGGCATGCCGCCTCCATCCAGATGTCGGCCAGGGACTCCTCGAGGTTGATGCGGGGCCGCCAGCCGAGCCGGTCGCGCGCGGTGCGCACGTCGGCCTGCTGCCAGCTGCCGCAGCCGTCCGGGTACGGGTAGGCGGTCGGCGCCACGTGGTCGGGGTCGGGGCGGGGGTGGCCGATGACGGGCCGCCCCGCGGGTTGGTCGAGTTCGTGCAGGGCGCCGCCGTAGCCGGCGACACGGGCGAGGACGGCCGCCGCGTCCCGCAGCCGCACGGCACGCCCCGAGCCGATGTTGACGACGCCCTGGGCAGCCGACAGCGAGGCGGCGTGCACGGCGCGGGCGATGTCGCGTACGTCGATGAAGTCCCGTTGGACGCCGAGTCCGCCGAGTTTGAGCTCGCCGTCGCCTGCCTGCATGGCGCGCCGCATGGCCTCGGCGAGCCGGCCGAGCGGCGAGCCCGCGGGGGTGCCGGGTCCTGCGGGTGAGAACACCCGCAGGACGACGGCGTCGAGGCCGGAGCCGAGGACGAGTTCGGTGGCGGCGAGCTTGCTGACGCCGTACGGGCCGCCGGGGCGGGGTACGGCGTCCTCGGCCGTGGACGATCCCGGCTGGCTCGGGCCGTACTCGGCGCCGCAGCCGAGCTGCACCAGGCGGGCACCGCAGCCGCTGCGGCGCAGGGCCTCGCAGATGGTGGCGACGGCGACGGTGTTGTGCCGGGTGAGGTCGCGGGCACCGCCGCGGGTGGCGCCGGCGCAGTTGATGACGACGCCCGGGTGCACGGCGTCCAGGAAGCGGGTGAGCGCCCCGGGACTGCCGTTCGCGAGGTCGAACCGTACGTCGGAGTCGTCGCCCCGTCCGAGGGCGGTGAGCTGCACCGCCGGGTCGGCGAGCAGCCGGTCCGCGACGAACCGGCCGAGGTATCCGTTGGCTCCGATCAGCAGCACCCTCATCGGGCGGCTCCTGGGACACTCGCTCGGAGGCTGGGGGTGGTCATCTGCGTTTCTCCTTCAGGATGTTGCCGTGTTCGAGGAAGGGACGGACGGAGCGGGAAGGTCCCCGCCGGGCTCGGCGGGCTCGGCGGACGCACGGGGCGGCACGGCGGGGGCCGGGGCGTGAAGGTGTCTGAGGGCGGCCCGCGCCGCCGCACCCGGGCGTGCACGGCGCCCGGGGTCGCGCAGCGGCGCCACGCACGCCTGCGCGAGCGCCCGCGGATTGCGCGGCGGCACCACGAGACCGGTGCCACCGATGATCTCCACTACCGCGCCGACGCCCGTCGGGACCGTCGCGCGTCCGCAGAGCATCGCGGGGCGCTCGCGCTCACCGACCTCGCCGGAGCGGCTCGAAGGCGGGCCCGGAGGGACCGTGCGCGGCTCGGTCCGGTCCGCGCCGCACCGTTCCTGCCAGCGGCGCGCGTGCGCGTTGCCCGAGGTCGCGTACGCGTTGCCCGAGGTCGCGTGCGCGTTGCCCGAGGTGATGACGGTGGCCTGCCGGTACCGCTCGTTGGCGAGCCTGGCCTGGATGGCCTCGATCAGCGCACGCACGGGCACCGCGAGCCCCGGCTCACCACCGGCACCGGCCTGCGCGTCCGCGCCCGCTCCGCCACACGCACCCGCACCCGCACCCGCACCCGCACCCGCACAAGGAACAGCACAAGGCCCAGCACCAAGCAGGTCAAGCACCCCGGCGGCGCGCGCGGCCCTACGTGCGCCCGGCGCGCGACCCTGCACGCGGCGGCCCTGCACGCGGCAAGCCTTCTCCAGGGCCCACCCAGCGACTTCGGACCGCAGCGAGCCCGCCGGGCCACCGGCGTCACGGGGCAGGACACGTGCCAACTTGGCGAGCCCGTACAGCGAACTGCCGAAACGGTCCGCCAACTCGTCGGAGCCGACCCCGGAGCCCAGCCCGAATCCTGAGCGGATGCCGAACCCCCGCGCCCCCCGCCGCCCGCTCCGGCCCAGCGGGTACACATCGCACTCGCGCTCCCCGAGCCCGCGCACGAGCCGGTCGCACCGGAGCACGGACGCACCGCCCCCATACGGATGGCCACCCTCCGTAAGCAATCCTGTGCGCACGTGTGCACCCCCGTTCTCCCCTGTGGGGAGCCGCCGTCGGGTCGGCGGCTCGCAGCGGGACGAAGGTATGCGGACATGGCGGTGGCGCGACGGACGGTTGTCCATCGCGCCACCAGAAGGGGTGAAGCGCCGTAACTTCTGGGTGTAGGTAGCGTTCCGTCGCGCTATGGCGGGGTCAGGTCAGGACGATAGTGGTAGAAAAGCCGCATTTCCTCCCAAGCCGTCACACCCGTATGTACGGAACGTCACGCTGCGGCCAGCTCCTTGCCGGCGGCGCCGCCGCCTTCGCGCACCGCGTGCGCACCGGCCGCGCGCGCCGCGCGCCGCTCCGCGGCGACCGCCGGATCCAGGGCGGGCACCGCGGCGAGCAGTTGCCGGGTGTACGGGTCCTGGGGAGATCCGTACACCTCGTCCACCGATCCCTGTTCGACGATCCGCCCGTTCCGCATCACCGCGACCCGGTCGCTGACCTGGCGGACCACCGCCAGGTCGTGCGCGACGAAGACCAGGGCGAGCCCGAGTTCCCGTTGCAGCTCGGCGAGGAGGGCCGTGACCTGCGCCTGGGTGGTGACGTCGAGGGCGGAGACCGGTTCGTCGCAGACGATGAGCCGCGGGTCGGCGGCGAGCGCGCGGGCGATGCCGACGCGCTGGCGCTGGCCACCGCTGAACTCGTGCGGGTAGCGGTCGTAGTGGGCGGCGTCCAGGCCGACGCGCGCCATCAGGTCGCGCACCCGGGTCCGGATCGCGTCCTCGTCGCGGTCGCCCCGCGCCCGCAGCGGATCGGCGATCGACTCGCCGACGGAACGCCGCGGGTTGAGCGAGGAGACGGGGTCCTGGAACACCATCTGCACCCCCGGCACCACGCCCTTGCCGGACTTCTCCGCACCCCCGTGGCGGAGCTGCCCGGACGTCGGCTCCAGGAGGCCCACGAGCATCCGGCCGAGGGTCGTCTTGCCGCTGCCGCTCTCACCGACGACACCGAGCGTCTCGCCCGCGCGCACCGTGAGCGAGACCCCGTCGACGGCGGCGAAGGCCCGCCTGCCGCGGCCGAACACACGCCGCAGCCCCTCGGCCTCGACGACGACGGCACCCGCCGCTCCCCCCGCGTCACCGGGCTCCGAGCGCCCCCCGCGCGCCCCGTCCACCCGCGGCACCGCGCTCAGCAGCTCCCTGGTGTACGCCTCCCGCGGGGCCCCGAGCACCTGGACGACGCCTCCGCGCTCCACCACGCGCCCGTCCCGCATGACGAGCACGTCGTCCACGCTCTCCGCGGCGACGCCGACGTCGTGGGTGACCAGGAGCAGGCCCATGCCGGTCTCCTCGCGCAGCGCGTGCAGCAGGTCGAGGATCTGGGCCTGCACGGTGACGTCGAGGGCGGTCGTGGGTTCGTCGGCGACGAGGAGGTCCGGCTCGCAGGCCAGCGCCATGGCGATCAGGGCGCGCTGGCGCATGCCGCCGCTGAACTCGTGCGGCCGCGAGCGGGCGCGGCGGGCGGCGTCCGGGATCCCGACCCGGCCGAGCACGTCGACGGCGCGGGCGCGGGCCGCCCGCCGCGAGGCGCCGGAGTGCGCGCGGTAGACCTCGGCGATCTGGTCGCCCACGGCGAAGTAGGGGTCGAGCGCGGACAGCGGGTCCTGGAAGACCATGGCGGCGACCCCGCCGCGCAGCCGCCGCAGTGCGTCGTCCCCGGCCGTCGCCACGTCCACGCCGCCGACCCGCACGGACCCCGTCACCCGGGCGCCGGTGTCCCGGTGCAGACCGAGCAGGGCGGCGGCGACGGTCGACTTGCCGGAGCCCGACTCGCCGACGAGGCCGAGCGCGGCGCCCGGCGCCAGCGTGAAGGAGACCGAGTCCACCGCGCGTACGGCACCGAACCCGACACTCAGGTCCTCGACTTGTACGAGGCTCATGACAGCACCACCCGTCGGTCGGCCACCGCGTACAGGACGTCCGCGACGGTGTTGGCGAGTACCACGAAGAAGCCGGTGACGAGGACCATGCCGACGACCACCGGCAGGTCGACGACCCGTACGGCCTGTACGAGTTCGCGCCCGAGGCCGGGCAGGCCGAACAGCGTCTCGGTGAGCATGGCGCCGCCGAACATCGACCCGAAGTCGTTGGCGCTGAGCGCGATGACGGGGGCGAGCGCGCCGCGCAGGGCGTGTCTGCCGACGATGGAGCGCTCGCGGACACCGTACGCGCGGAAGGTCCGCACATGGTCGTCGGCGAGCGTCTCCAGCATCGACGAGCGCGTGAGGCGGGCGTACTTGGCGGCCTCGATGAGAGCGAGCGACACCCAGGGCAGGAGCAGGTTCCACGCCCACTGCTGCGGGTCGTCGGTGAACGGCACGTACTGCGGGAACGGCAGCCATTGCAGCTTGCCGCAGATGAGGATCATCAGGAGCAGGCCGATGACGAACACGGGCGTGGCCGTACCGGCGAGGGTCACCGCGGTCAGGACGCGCTCGGTGGCGCGGCCGCGGCGCCAGGCGGACAGCACACCGGTGCCGACGCCGAGGATCAGCCACAGCACCATGGCGCCGATCGCGAGCGAGCCGGTGACGGGCAGCTTGTTCAGGATCAGGTCGGTGACCTGCTGGTCGGTCTGGTACGACAGGCCGAGGCAGGGCGCGTCGCAGTGCAGCACGCCGGTACCGGTCGAGTAGTCCTGGCCGACGAGAAGGCCGCGCAGGAAGTCCAGGTAGCGCACGTGGATCGGGTCGTCCAGCTTGAGCTGCTCGGAGACCTGCTGCACCTGCGCGGGCGAGCAGCGCGGGCCGCAGGTGATCTGCGCGACGTCGCCGGGCGCGATGTAGAAGACGGCGTAGATGACGACGGAGAGCACGAGGAGGGTGACGACGGCGCCGAGGATCCGGCGCAGGACGAAGCCGGTGAAGCCGCCGCCGAGCAGGCCGCCGAGCCCGCGGGTGAGCGCGCGGTCGATGGCGCGGGGCTGCACGGCGGCAGGGGTGGTCGTGGTCATGAGCCGTCCTCCCGCTTGCGGCGGGTGCCGATGCGCAGCCGGGAGGCCGCCCGCGGGTCGAGCGCGGTGCGCACGCCGTCACCGAGGACGGTGAGCGCGAGCACGGTCACGAACAGCGCGGCGGCGGGCAGCAGCAGGTACTGCGGTGCTGCCTGGTACCAGACGTCGGCCGACGTGAGCATCTGGCCCCAGGACGCGGTGGGCGGTTTGACGCCGACGCCGAGGAAGGACAGGGCCGCCTCGACGGTGATGTTGGTGGGGACGAGCAGCGCGGCGTACGTGATGACGGGCGCGGCGAGCGCGGGCAGCAGCTCGCGGCGGGCGATGCGGACGCCGCCCCAGCCGCTGAGCCGGGCCGCGGCCACATGGTCGAGCGACTTCAGCGAGATGGTCCGTGCGCGCACCACCTTTGCCACGCCGCCCCAGCCCACGAACCCGATGACGAGGGCGACGAGCACCGGCCGCGGGAAGCCGCCCGGCACCACGGCGAGCAGCGCGAGCGCGAGGACCATCAGGGGCAGCGCCACCATCACGTCGGTGGCGCGGCTGAGCGCCTGGTCGAGCCAGCGGCCGCCGAGACCGCCGACGAGCCCCACGGTGACGCCGATCGCGACCTGGAGGAGGGTCGCCGCGAGGGCGACACCGAGGGACACGCGGGCGCCGTACACGAGCCGTGCGAACAGGTCCCGGCCGGTCTGCGGTTCGACGCCGAGCCAGTGCTCGGAGCTGATCCCGCCGAGCGGCCCGACGGGCACCCCGCCACGTGCGGAGTCCACGAGCCCGGGGTGGTACGAGGTGGGGTCCTGGCCTTCGATGGCTGTGAACAGGGGCGCGGCGAGCGCCACCAGGACGAGCAGGGCGACGACTGCCGCCGCGACGAGGGCGGCGCGCTGCGTGCGCAGCCGCCGCCAGAACTGACGGGCTCCGGAGACGGGGGCGGGCGCCGTGGCGGCGCCCACCCCCTGGGTCTCCGAGGCCAACAGGGCCTCAGTCATGACAGGTTGACCCGACCGGCCCTACTTGACCGCGACCTGGGAGACGTCGAGGACGCCCGTCCAGTCACTGATCACGACGTTCTTGACGTCCTTGCCGTACAGGCGCTTGTAGACGGGGTGGAACAGCGGCACGTTGAGGGCCTTGGCGCCGATCTTCTTGTCAAGAGCCCCCCACCTCTTGGCGGCCTCGTCGTGATCGGTCAACTTGTTGATCGAGTCAATCTCCGCATTGATCGTCTTGTCATTGTGGAAGCTGGAGTTGAAGTTGTATCCATCATTGACGATCTGTCGGCCGTCGAAGATCGGTGAGAGGAACGGTCCGCCGGAGGGCCAGTCGGCGCCCCAGTGGGCGAGGAACAGACCGGGCTCGTCCTTGGCGTCGTGGACCTTGTCCTCGTAGTCGTTGTCCTCGAGGCCCTGGAGCTTGACGGTGAAACCGGCCTTCTTCAGGGCGTCCTGGAGGGCCGTGGCGATCTCGGGTCCCGTCTCGAAGTTCTTGGCGTTGGAGTGGGTGAGCGTGATGGTCGGGCCGTCCTTGTGGCCGGCGGCCTTCAGGAGCTCCCTGGCCTTGTCCGGGTTGCCGGACGCGCCCGCGGGGAAGTGGTCGAACTTCGTGTACCCGAAGGGCTTCTGGTTCGGCAGGAACGTGGTGGCGGGCTCGGCGAGCGAGGACCCGCCCGCGGCGTTGACGACCGAGGTGCGGTCGACGGCGTAAGCGATGGCCTTGCGGACCTGGGGGTCGTTGAACGGCTTCACCTTCGGGTTGAAGGCGAGGTAGTTGGTGTAGCCGAAGTGGCCGGTGCCGACCTGCGCGGCGAGCTTCTTGTCGCCGCTGACCTTGGCGAGTTCGGCGGGCCCGAGATTGGTGTCGGTGGTGACGGCGGCGGCGTCGGCGCCCTGGCTCGCGGAGAGCCGCTGGTTGACGACGGACGAGTTGAGGCCCGACCGTACGTCGATCCTGTCCGGGTACGCCTTGCGCTCGGCGTCCGTCGCCGCGGACCAGTGCGGGTTGCGCTCCAGTTGCAGCCGCTCGCCGTCGTTCGTGTTCTTGACGACCTTGTACGGGCCGGTCGAGGCCGGGTGCTCCTCGTACTTGGTGCCCTTGTCCTTGGCCTTCGGCACGGGGGCGAACGACGTCTGCGTGGCCACGTAGTCGAAGTCGCCGACGGGCTTGTTCAGCCGGAAGACGATCGTGCGGTCGTCCGGGGTCTCCACGGAGTCCAGGCCCTTCTTGTCCTTGTAGGGGCCCTGGTACTTGTCGCCGCCGATGAGCCAGTCCCGCAGGAAGGGCGCGCCGCCGGACAGTTCGGCGGCGAAGGAACGCTCGATGCCGTACTTGATGTCCTTGGTCGTGACCGGTGTGCCGTCCTCGAACTTGAGGCCCTTCTTCAGGGTGTACGTCCACACCGTGGCGTTCTCGCTGGGCTTGCCGAGGCTCTCGGCGAGGTCCGGGACGACCTTGGCGCCAGCGGCGCCGTCCTCGCGGTTGCGGGTGGTCAGGGTGCGGAAGACGAGGCTCGGCACGTTGCCGCCGCCGGAGGTGTACAGGCGCGCCGGGTCGAAGTCGCTCTGGGGTTCCCTGTTGAGGACCGTGAGGGTGCCGCCCTTGCGGGGCTTGCCGTCGCCGCCCGCCTCGCTCTTGTCCTCGGGACCCGCGCAGGCGGCGGCGCCCGCGGCCAGGACGACCAGGGCGGCGGACGCCGCAGCCGTGCGGCGGGATATGACGGACGTGGGACGACGCAGACGGCGCATCGGAGTGCCTCTCGGAAAGCGAAAGAAGGCGAATCGGGACGGGACTCGCCGGAATCAATGGAATGACTCGACTGAACGGCTCGACGGAACAGTTCGACAGCTCAGCTCGACTGAACGGATGTGCTGAACGGATTCGCTGAACAGACTTGCTGTACGGATCTGCCGAATGGATCGGCTGAGTGGCTCAGCGAAACAATTCGGCCGGACAGTTCAGCCGGACAGTTCAGCGAAATGGTTCAACCGAACCGGAAACGCCCGCCCCGGGGCACGCACACCTGCCGCGGTCGCGGACCTGCCGACGGCCGCGCCGACTGCACCGCACAAGCGGTCAGGGCGTACGGCACGGAAAAGCACAGGTAAGAGAGACAGCAGCGTACGGAAAAGACGCGACGCACTCGCCGGGGCGGGCGTCAGCGACAGTGAATGTCGGCCACGCAGAGCGCGGTCACGCCGAACAGCGCCAGCTCAAGGGCGGCGCTCACGGAGGCGTGACGGCTCGACATGCGGAGAAATATGGTCGATGACGCGCGGAATGTCAACGCGGGATCCGGTTCGTCCCCCGCGTTCAGCTTCCGTTCCCTCGGCTCAACTCTGGCTCAACTCTTCGGGAAGGACCAGGGGTTGGCCTTGCAGCGAATGCCGTCGTGGTTCAGGAACTTCGTCTGCTGCTGCATGACGGGCGCGAGCTCGCCGTCACGACGGCAGTCCACGTGGCCGTAGCCGAGCCGGTGGCCGACCTCGTGGTTGATCAGCATCTGCCGGTACGGGTGGATGCGGTCGCCATAGGTCCGAGCGCCCTGGGCCCACCGGTAAGCGTTGATCATCACCCGGTCGGTGGCGGCGGAGTCGCACGACACATTCTGTTCCCAGGTGTCGAGGCCGGATTTGGCGCACCATGCCGCCGTCGTTCCCGGGCTGGCCAGCGTGATGACGAAATCGGGGTGACCCGACGAGATCCGCTCGAAGGTCCTGGCACCGCCGTGTGCCCAGCTCCGGTCGTCGTTCAGGGTCTTCTGCACGGCATCCGCGAAGAGTCCGCCGTCGAGGGCCATGCCTTTCTCCACGTCGACGCGGTATCTGAACTTCTGCCCCTTGCCCGGCGCCTTGGCGAATCCGCGGACCGCGTCGAAGTCGCCGGACGCGGTGAGTTTCGCGTCCAGCGGATACTTCTTGCCCATTTTCTCGTCGTACGTGGCCGGGGCGGCCGGCGGGGGCGTGGGGTCGGAGGGCGCGGGACGGTTGTCCGAGCGGGACGCCTCGGAGTCCTGGCCGTCGCGGTTGCCGCCCTGCTCGGCCGCCCGGGTGGGCGATCCGTCGCCCTTGGCGCCGTCGGCGACCTGACCGGCCACGACGACGGCGAGGAGGGTGGTGACAGCCGCGGCGGCGATGCCCGTGACGGTGCGGCCGCGGCTCCTCCCGCGGCCCGGCGCGGCGCCGGGGTCGCCGTCTCCGGCGGGTTCCTGGTCGCCGTCACCGCCGTCACCGTCGCCGGTGCCGTCGCGGCCGCCGCCGTCGGAGCCGCCCGAGTCCCAGGTGGTCACGGACGCGTACGGGTCGCGGTGGCGCGGCGTGCGCGGCGCGGTCTTCGTACCGGCGGCGAACACGTCGTCGACGTCGCTGTCGAAGCCCTCGTCGAAGCCGTCCTCGAGGTCGTCGTCATGGACGTCGATCATCTCGTCGGCCCCGAAGGCGTCGACGTAGTCCTGCCGGGGGCCCCGCGCCCGAGTCCCGCGTCCCTGGGGTGGCACCCCGTAGCCGGTCCCGGCACCGGCCCCGCGGGCCGCTCCCCCGACCTCGCCCCAGCCGCCCCCCGGCTCACGCTGCTCCGGATGCCCGCCGCGCACCTGGGGGGTGCCGCCGGGCGGGGTGTGCTGGGGGGTGCCGTGCGGGGGCGTGTGCGCAGGCTTGGGCTGGGGGACGCCGTGGGGCGGCGTGTGCGCAGGCTTGTGCCGGGGCACGCCGTGCGGGGGCGTCGTCGTGGTCGGCGGAGCCACCCGGGGCACCCCGTGCGGGGGCGTCGTCGTGGTCGGCGGGGCCGCCTGGGGCACCCCGTGCGGGGGCGTGCCGTCGTCCCCGCCGCGCCTGCGGCGGCCGGAACCGGGTGTGGGGCCCTCGACCTGGGCCTTCGGTGCGCCACTCTGTATGCCGGAGGTGCTGGTGGTGTCCGAGGTCTCGGCCGGATCCCGGCGGCTATGACGTCCCACGCCGCGCCTCAGCTCCTCGAACCCGAATCGTGGTGGTCCTTCATCACATCGCCACGATCGCGCACACCATGTGTCTCACTCAACTCAACAGCACCGGTCAACTCACCCGAATCGGCCAGTAGTTCACGAATGGCGGAAGCGACCGTCTCCGGATACTCCATCATCGCCACGTGCCCGGCGTCGGGCAGCGTGAGGAGCCGCGAGTCGCGGAAGGCCGCCGAGGCCCGGCGCGCCTTGCGGTACGACACCAGCAGGTCGCGTCCGCCGTACACGAGCAGCGTGGGCGCGAGGACCCGCTCCGCCTGCCGCCACAGTCCGTGCTGGCCGCCGAGGGTGTAGGCGTTCACGATGCCGCGCGCGGAGCGGGCCATCGCGTCCCAGAAGTAGGGCAGCGCGAGCCGCCGCTCCATCTCGTGGACCGCGGCGCCGAAACCTTCCGGCGTGACCCGCCCGGGGTCGCCGTAACAGAGCCCGAGCACACCGCGCACCCGCTGCTCGGCCGTCCACTGCTTGGTGAGCCGGGTGAACAGGGCGGCGACCCCGGGCAGCGCGAGCAGCCCGGTCGGCACCGCCGAGCGCTGCACCCGCAGCTCGGGCAGGGCGGGCGAGATCAGCGTCAGCGTACGCACCAGGTCGGGCCGGACCGCGGCGACGCGCGTCGACACGGCACCGCCCAGCGAATTGGCCACCAGGTGCACGGGCCCGCGGCCCCGGGAGTCGAGGAGCCGGATGACCGCGCGCGCGTGCCCGGTCACCGAGTAGTCGCCGTCGTCCGGCGGCGGTGAGTCGCCGAAGCCCGGCAGGTCCACGGCCGCGCAGTCCACGACGTCCTCGAGCAGCGGCATCAGCGCCGTCCAGTTCTGCGAGGACCCGCCGAGCCCGTGCACGAACAGCGCGGGGGGCAGACCGGGGCGCACCGAGGGGCGCGAGCGCACGGTCAGGGTGAGTCCGGGCAGGGCGACCGAGTCGAGTCGCTCGCCCTTCGCGACGGCGACGGCCCCCGGCTTGGGGACCACGGCGGCCAGTGCGCCGGGCAACTCGGACGAAGACATGCGGGCAATGTTACGAGACGATCACGCGCGGGATCACGTGTTCGGCATCACAGGTCCCCTATGGATCGCGTGGCGGCCCACACGGGTCTTCCCTAGGCTCGGAGGTGATCGAGGCAACCACCGCACCACCGGGAATCCGGTCGCACCCCGGGCGCGGCGCCAGGCATGAGAGCCAGTCCCCGGGAAACCCCAGGAGAGCGGGACACAGCAAGCAGACCCAGGGAAGAGAGCCGAGGAGCCCACATGAGCGTCGATCCGACCGACCCCGACACCTTCACGGCCGACGAGCTTTCGGCGCGGGAGCCCGGTCCTGAGACTCCGGAGGCGGACTCCGCCGAGCAGCACACCGAGCTCACCCCCCAGCGGGACGACTCCCTCCAGTCGCTCAACGACGCGGACCAGAACGCCGCCGACGAGGCCGACCTCGCCGAACAGGCACGCGTGGTGTCCCTGGACGAGGACGACTACCGCTGACGGCAGGACCACGACACGCTCGCGCCCGGCCGTGTTCGCCCGGCTACGCAGGGCGGCGGGACGTGCCAGTGGCATCCAGTCCGTGAAATTCTGCGCTCGCACCGCACACATCGCAGTTACCGAAAAGTACGATGGCGACGCGGCGCACACCGCAGCACTAGGACGACTTCGGGAGGCGGCGTGACAGCCATCGAGCAGACAGAGGCGGCGCGCCCGCGGGGCACACGCCTGCCGCGCCGTGCCCGGCGCAACCAACTTCTGGGCGCGGCCCAGGAGGTGTTCGTCGCCCAGGGGTACCACTCGGCGGCCATGGACGACATCGCGGAACGCGCGGGCGTCAGCAAGCCGGTGCTCTACCAGCACTTCCCCGGCAAGCTCGACCTCTATCTCGCGCTGCTCGACCAGCACTGCGAGAACCTGCTGCAAGCGGTGCGCGCGGCGCTCGCGTCGACGACCGACAACAAGCTGCGCGTCGCGGCCACGATGGATGCCTACTTCGGGTACGTGGAGGACGACGGCGGAGCGTTCCGGCTCGTCTTCGAGTCGGACCTGACGAACGAGCCCGCGGTCCGCGAGCGCGTGGACAAGGTCACCCTGGAGTGTGCGGAGGCGATCTGCGAGGTGATCGCGGAGGACACCGGCCTCTCCCGGTCCGAGTCGATGCTCCTGGCCTCCGGGCTCGGCGGCCTCGCCCAGGTCGTCGCGCGCTACTGGCTGCACAGCGACGGCGGTGTACCGCGCGAGAAGGCGGTGCAGCTCCTCACCTCGCTGGCGTGGCGCGGCATCGCCGGCTTCCCGCTGCACGGCACGGAAGGTCACTGACCGCGCGTTTGTTCCCACCGCGCACTCCGGCGTTGTTCGCTCCTGGCGTGCACGCCCGGCGCCGATCCTGTCCCCTCACCGGGCTAATCTGTGCTGGGTACGGCGCGGGCGCCCGCGCACATCACTGACCGTCGGAGGGACAAAGCGTGGAGGTCAAGATCGGCGTGCAGCACGCGCCGCGCGAGATCGTTCTGGAGAGCGGTCAGAGCGCCGAGGAGGTCGAGAGCGCGGTGTCCGAGGCTCTTTCGGGCAAGTCCCCGCTGCTGAGCCTGGAGGACGACCACGGCCGCAAGGTCCTGGTGCCCGCCGACCGCCTCGCCTATGTGGAGATCGGCGAGCCGACGCAGCGCAAGGTGGGCTTCGGCGCCCTGTAGGACCACGCGCGAGCACAGCACGACGACGGCCCGGAAGCAGCTGCTTCCGGGCCGTCGTCGTGCTGTGCGCCCGTGCGTCGGCGCGGATGCGGTTCCGTCCGCGTACGACGACACGTGGCCGCGTACGACGACACGTTGCCGCGTAGCACGGCATGTGGCCGCGTACGAGCGTGTCGACCGGGCACCAGGTGCTGGAGGGTTGTATTCCGACAGCCGGGGGTAAGACCGGCTACGACCGATTTGCACCTGGCCACGAGGGAGGGAACACACCGTGATCCTCGAAGCACTCGGCTCCGCACTCATCGGCTTCGCCCTGGCCTGGGCGACGGCCCGCCGACTGCCGCACCGGCTTCCCGCGCGGACGCTCGTGCTGTCCACCGGCGTGGGCGGAGCACTGGTCGGCGCGTTCATCACACACATGGCACTCGGCCCCGGCCACCCGCCCGCGATCCTCCTGGGCGCCCTGGCCGTCTCGGCCGCCCTGCTCTCCCTGCTCCTGCGCCCGACCCACCGCCTGCACCGCCACCGCCAGGCCCCTGCGTAGGCCTGGCGGCCGCCATGAGCCCGTCCGACCCGAGCCAACTCACCCGCCGGGGCCAATCCAGCCCGTCCGGCGTTTGAGGACGAGCCCGCAGGGCGATAAACGGTCACTCCCACAAGCCCGGCCAGCCCACCGGCGGGTGCGAATCAGCCCGTCCGGCGCTTGAGGACGAGCCCGCAGGGCGACAGACGGCCACCCCGGCAGGGGCCTCCCCCACACCCGACGGTGACCGTCACGGCAAGGCTAGGCCGCCAGGCCAAGCGCGGCCATCCGCTTGGTGTGCGCCTCAGTGATCCGAGAGAACATCCGCCCGACCTCCGCGAGGTCGAACCCATCGGCGACCCCCCCGACCAGCATGGTCGACAACGCGTCCCGCTCGGCGACAACCCGCTGCGACTGGGACAGGGCCTCGCCCATCAACCGCCGCGCCCACAGCGCGAGCCGCCCGCCGACCCGCGGCTCCGCGTCGATCGCGGCCCGCACCTTCTCCACCGCGAAGCTCGCGTGTCCGGTGTCGTCGAGCACCCCGAGCACCAGACGGCGGGTGTCGACGTCGAGCCGCGCCGCGACCTCGCGGTAGAAGTCACTGGCGATGGAGTCGCCGACGTACGCCTTGACCAGGCCCTCCAGCCAGTCGGACGGCGCCGTCTGCTTGTGGAAACCGTCGAGCGCCTCGACGAAGGGCTCCATGGCGTCGGTGGGCTCCGCGCCGACCGCCGCGAGCCGGTCGCGCAACTGCTCGAAGTGGTGGAACTCGGCGGACGCCATCTTGGCCAGCTCCGCCTTGTCGGCGAGCGTCGGCGCCAGCTTCGCGTCCTCCGCGAGGCGCTCGAACGCCGCCAGCTCGCCGTACGCGAGCGCGCCGAGCAGGTCCACGACGGCGGCGCGGTACTGCGGCTCGGCGGACGCCGTCTTCCAGTCCTGCGCGGCGACCCCGGTGGGGGCGGCGGCGGTTTCTCCGGCGGCTCCGGAGCCTGCGGGGGTTTCGGGGCCTTCGGGGGGCTTCGCGGCGGTGTCAGGCGTCTCCATGAAGCGCACAATAGCCCGCTCGCCGCACGGCGTAAGGGCCTGGTCAACCACTGTGACGACGGCAACGTGAGCAATTCGCCGGACACGCATGCGGGATTCCGGGGTACAGTGGTAATGCGCCCGCCGAATATTCGTCGGGCCGCATGAATGAGGATGCCCGGTCGGTGGCCCGATCGGCTCCGACCAGACAGCCCTCCAGGGCGGTACGCACTGTGCGTACTGCATGCGGAGGGACCCCCTCAGCGGTGTGAGCGCTCGAGCGTCGGCAGTGGTCCCGTACCACCGGCTCGCCGGGTTCGTTCCCCAGGCGGCCGGCAGTCCCCGGTACGGTCACGACCCCCAGCGTTCGCCTCGCGCCGCGTCTCACAGAAGAGGCATTGCCCTGACTACGACTTTTCGAGAGCTCGGAATCCTTCCCGAGACGGCCGAGGCCCTGGAGGCCGTCGGCATCATCAACCCCTTCCCCATCCAGGAGATGACGCTCCCCGTCGCCCTCTCGGGCACCGACGTCATCGGCCAGGCCAAGACCGGCACCGGCAAGACGCTCGGCTTCGGCCTTCCGCTCCTCGAGCGCGTCGTCGTTCCCGCGGACGTCGAGGCGGGCCGCGCCGAGTCCGACCGGCTGACCGAGGCGCCGCAGGCCCTCATCGTGGTTCCCACCCGTGAGCTGTGCCAGCAGGTGACCAACGACCTGCTGACCGCCGGCAAGGCGCGCAACGTCCGCGTCCTCGCCATATACGGCGGCCGTGCCTACGAACCCCAGGTCGAGGCCCTCAAGAAGGGCGTCGACGTGGTCGTCGGCACCCCGGGCCGCCTGCTGGACCTGGCGGGACAGCGCAAGCTGAACCTCAAGCACGTCAAGTGCCTCGTCCTCGACGAGGCCGACGAGATGCTCGACCTGGGCTTCCTGCCCGACGTCGAGAAGATCATCAACATGCTTCCGGTGAAGCGCCAGACGATGCTCTTCTCCGCGACCATGCCGGGCGCCGTCATCGGCCTCGCCCGCCGGTACATGTCCCAGCCCACGCACATCCGCGCCACCGCGCCGGACGACGAGGGCCAGACCGTGGCGAACACCGCGCAGTTCGTGTACCGCGCGCACTCCATGGACAAGCCCGAGATGGTCTCCCGCATCTTGCAGGCCGAGGGCCGCGGCCTCGCGATGATCTTCTGCCGTACGAAGCGCACGGCCGCCGACATCGCCGAGCAGCTCGAACGCCGCGGCTTCGCCTCCGGCGCGGTCCACGGCGACCTGGGCCAGGGCGCGCGCGAGCAGGCGCTGCGCGCGTTCCGCAACGGCAAGGTCGACGTGCTCGTGTGCACCGACGTCGCCGCGCGCGGCATCGACGTCGAGGGCGTCACGCACGTCATCAACTACCAGTCGCCGGAGGACGAGAAGACCTACCTCCACCGCATCGGCCGCACCGGCCGCGCGGGCGCCAAGGGCATCGCGATCACGCTGGTCGACTGGGACGACATCCCGCGCTGGCAGCTGATCAACAAGGCGCTGGATCTGAAGTTCAACGACCCGGTCGAGACGTACTCCAGCTCTCCGCACCTGTACGAGGAGCTGAACATCCCCGCCGGTACGAAGGGTGTCCTGCCGCGTACGGAGCGCACCCGTGCCGGGCTCGACGCCGAGGAGATCGAGGACCTGGGCGAGACCGGTTCCCGCGGCGGTGGTGGTCGCGGGGGCTCCGGTGCCCGGGATGGCGCGCGTCGTGGTGAGCGGGGTGCCGGTGAGCGTGCCGGTGCCGGCGCCGGTGGGCGGCCGCAGGCCGAGGAGGGTGAGCGGGCCGCTCGTGCGCCGCGGCAGCGTCGGCGTACGCGTGCCGGTGCGCCTCTGTCCGGCGAGGCGGTGGCCGGCGAGGCCGGGGCCGGGGCGGACGCCTCGGCGGTGCCGTCCGCTGCCGCCGCGGTTTCCGTCGGCGTTGCCGCCGGGTCCGCCTCTCCTGTCGTCGATGCTGCCGGTGCTGCCGAGGAGGCCGCCGCGCCGCGTACGCCTCGGCGGCGGCGGCGGACGCGGTCCGGTGATGCTGCGGCTCCGGCTGCCGCCGTGACCTCGGCTGCCGCCGAGGAGGATTCGGCTGCTTCGGCTGCTTCTGCTGCCTCTGCCGCTCCGGTTGCGAAGCCGCGGCGGCGGCGGACCCGTAAGTCCGCGGACTCCGCCGACAGCTAGTCTGCGCTCCTTCCACCCGTGCCTGGGGGCCCCTTTGGTCCCCGGGTGCGGGTGTTTTTTCGTCCCCGCCGCTCCGCGACGGGACGCTTCCCACCCACCCACCCGTCACCCCGCAGCTTCGACACTCCCCCCGGGCCAAGGCGACACCGCCGCCCGCTGCGGGCACCTGGCCCGCCAGTGACGGAGCACGTGGGCACAGCCCGCAGCACCCCCCCGCTGTGGGCATCTGGTCCGCCAGGGGCGGAACGGGTGGGCACAGCCCTCAACTGCGGCAACTGGGAGCGGGGGGAAGGGGCACCCCCGTGAGCACAGCCCGCAACCGCGGCAACCGAGGGCCGGGGCAAGGAGCACCCCGGTGGGCACAGCCCGCGACCGCGGCAACCCGGGGGCGAAGGGCAAGGGCACCGCGGTGGGCGCAGCCCGTGGGGGCGGTGACCGGCAGTGGGGGCGGGGGTAGCAGCCGGGTTGAGGCCTGCGGCCAGTAGCCTCGGGGGATGAGCAGGCCCCCGACCTTCACCCCGCCCGCGGGCACCCTCGCGTACCCGCTGCCTACGGCCCGCGGCGACTTCGCCGTGCTCGACACCCACCCGACCGGCGAGGTCAAGGGCACCGCCCTGCTGCTGCCGGGCTACACGGGGAGCAAGGAGGACTTCGTCGCCCTGCTCCGCCCCCTCGCCGAGGCCGGCTACCGCACCGTCGCCGTGGACGGCCGCGGCCAGTACGAGTCCACGGGCCCTGACGACGTCTCCGCGTACGCACAGAAGGAGCTGGCCGCGGACGTCCTGTCCCAGGCGGCGGCCGTCCACACCCCCGGCCAGGGGCCCCCGCACCTGCTCGGCCACTCACTCGGTGGTCTGGTGGCCCGCGCCGCCGTTCTCCTCGCGCCCCCGGACACCTTCGCCTCGCTCACCCTCATGGCGTCGGGCCCCGCCCGCGTCTCGCCCTCGCAGCGGGCCCGCGCCGCGCTCCTCACGGACGCCGTCGCCGCCCACCCCATGGCCGTGGTGTGGCAAGCCATGCAGGCCACACAGCCTCCGGAGGACACGGCGACCGGATCCGGGACCGATACCGCCGCCGCCCCGTACGCCGCCGACGACGACGCGCTGCGCACCCGCTGGCTGCGCAACAACCCGGCCCAGCTCATCGCCACCGGCGAGCAGCTGCGCACCGAACCCGACCGCGTCGACGAGCTGGCCGCCGTACCGCTGCCCAAGCACGTGGTGTCCGGTGAGCGCGACGACACCTGGCCGGTGCCGCTCCTCGACGACATGGCGCGCCGCCTGCGCGCCCATCGCACGGTGGTCGCGGGCGCGGAGCACTCCCCCAACACCGACCGCCCCGAGGCCACCGCCGCCGCGCTCGCGGCCTTCTGGGACGACTGCGCTCAGTAGCACTTCTGAAGGTGGTCCCAGAAGCCGTCCCGCAGCACCCGCCGCAGGTCCGACTGGCCCCGCAGGGAGTAGTCGAGCAGCCGCTCGGCCTCGACCAGGAGTTCCTGGTCGACCGATCCCGGCAGGTAGGGGTGGCCGGGCAGCAGGCCCACCAGCGCCTCCCGTCCGCGTGCCGAGAGCCACTTCGCGGAGATCTGGGCGCCGACGAAGCGCACGTCGTCCCGCGAGGGCCGCAGCGCCGTGGCCGGGGGCTCGTACGGTACGGCGGGGCGGCGCGTGACGAACGGCTTGAAGAAGTCCGCGTCGAACGTGCGCTGACTGTCGACCTCCCACAGGAGCGGATCCGCCTGGTTGCGGCCGTCCGGTGCCTCGATGCCCCAGAGGTGGACGCGGGCGCCGTACCCCTGCGCGGCCTCGACCGCCGAGACCAGGTCCTCGTCGCCGCCGATCAGGGCCGCGTCGCTGATGGCCCGGTGCCGGGCCAGGGACTCCAGGTCGGAGCGGATCAGGGAGTCGACGCCCTTCTGCTGGTTGTTGGCGTTGAGGTTGCCGAGGCGGACCTTGACGTCGGGGAGTTCCGCGATCGACTGCTGCTCCGCCGTGTGGATGCGGCGCCGCGCGCCGTCGTACCAGTACACGCGCAGCAGCCTGCTGTCCGCGAAGATGGTGCGCGCCTTGTCGATCAGCGCGTCGATCAGCGCCTCGGCGTCCAGTTCGAAGGCCCGCCGGTCCTCGGTGCCCGTCACGAGCCGTCCGGTGGCGGCGTACAGATATCCGGCGTCCACGAAGATCGCGTGCGTGGACGGGGTCTTGGCCACCTCGGCGAGCATGCGCTCCAGGAGTCCGTTGGTGCGCTCAAGGCAAGCGGTGATGCCGCTCTCGGTGCCGTCGCTCTCGTCAATGGTCTCGTCCATGTCCATACAGAACGCATTGTTCCGTCCGTCACACGGCGGGCACAACTGGTGACCATGACGGAGCGAACACAACCAGCCGCGTTACCGTCACGAAAAGCCATGTTCATTAGCCACGCGAAAATTTTCTTTAGCGTAGGGAATGTTTGAACGGGTCAAGCCGTTGCACCCTCATGTAGCAAGCAGTTCTCCTTCAGGAGGATCACCAGACGAAGGGAGAAGCCCGTGCGCTTCGAAATCATGCGACTCGACGACGTCGACGGCACCGCCGTGGACACGACCGTCGTGGACGCCGCCTCCGTCAACCGGATCGTGCAGCAAGCCGCCGCCATAGGGCAGCGCCTCTACATCCGTCCGGCCGACGCCTCGGCCTCATAACGGCGCCGAACGGCCTCATCCCACACTTCAGAGCCCTGGACGCCACCGGAGATCGACCGGTGCCGTACAGGGCTCTGTGCGTGGTGCGTGGGTTCACCGAGGCGACGGACCGCGGTCGTGCGGTCACCCGGCCGGCTCAACCGCCGCGGATCACCTGCGTCACACCGTTGATGATCTGCTGCACCGCGATCGCGGACAGCATCATGCCCGCGAGCCGGGTCACGAGCACCACCCCGCCGTCCTTGATGACGCGGATGATCAGCAGCGAGAAGCGCATCGCCAGGAACAGCACCACGTGGATGGCGAGGATCGCCGCCCACACCGACACCTGCTCCATGCCGTCGGCGTGCTGCACGGCGAGGATCACCTGCACGATGGCTCCGGGCCCCGCGAGCAGCGGCATGCCGAGCGGTACGAGGGCGACGTTCACGTCCTTGGTCTGCTGCGGCTCGTCGGTCTTGCCGGTGAGCAGGTCGAGCGCGACCAGGAGCAGGAGCAGACCACCGGCGATCATCAGCGCCTGCGTGGAGACGTGCAGATAGTCGAGGATCTGCTGGCCGACGATGCCGAAGACGGTGATGACCCCGAGGGCCACGCACACCGCCTGGAAGGCCATCTTCTTCTGCACCTTGGCGGGGCGGCCCGCGGTCAGCGCGAGGAAGATCGGCGTGACCCCAGGGGGGTCCATGATGACAAAAAGGGTGAGAAAGAGGGATCCGAAGACGGCGACGTCGAACACAGTGATGGCCTTGCAGATGAGAGTCGTACGGAACAGGGGGCGCCGGTGCGTCGCGCCGGGGGGCGCGGGCGTGCGGGTGCTCGCGGGGCGCGCGTGCGTCGTGCGTGCGCGGTAGGTCGTGGTGGTGCGGGTGCGCGGGGAGCCGTGCGGTGCGCGGTCGACGGCTCCGCGTCTTCCGGCGGCTCCGCGGCTCCCGGCGGTTCGTTACGCGGCCGGGTGTCCGCCCGCGCCCGGCACCGGGAACGCGCCCGTGGCCCGGCGGGTGATCTCGCCGTAGATCTCGGGGTCGGTGGTGAACTCGCCGAGGGCGACGTTCTTGCGGCTGCCGTGGTAGTCGCTGGAGCCGGTGACGAGCAGGCCCAGGTCGGCGGCGAGGGCGCGCAGCCGGGGTCCCGACTCCGGCGCGTACGCCAACTGCTCGGGGTGGTCGACCTCGATGCCGTCGAGACCGGCCGCGGCCAGCTCCGCTATCGCCGACTCGGGTACGGTCCTGCCGCGCTGGGCGGCGGCCGGGTGCGCGAGGACGGTGACGCCGCCCGCGGCCTTGACCAGGCGGATCGCCTCGAACGGGTCGAGCTCGTGCTTCTCGGCGCAGGCGCGGCCGCCGTCCGCGAGCCACTGCGGTGTGAAGGCGTCGGAGACGCTCGCCACCACGCCGAGCTCGACCAGGGCCTCCGCGACGTGCGGGCGGCCCACCGAGCCGTCGCCCGCGATGCGCGCGACCTGCTCCCAGGTCACGGGGACGCCGAGCTCCTGGAGCTTGCGGACCATGGTCTGCGCGCGCGGGATCCGGTCGTCGCGTACGAGTTCGCGCTCCCGGGCCAGTTCCGGCTCGTCGGGGTCGAAGAGGTACGCCAGCATGTGCATCCCCACGCCGTCGAGGCGGCAGGACAGCTCGGCGCCGGTGACGAGGGTGAGGCCCGGGGGGAGGGCGGCGATCGCCTGCGCGTGGCCGCGCGTGGTGTCGTGGTCGGTCAGCGCGATGACGTCCAGGCCCGCGGTGGTCGCGTTGCGGACCAGTTGGGCGGGGGTGTCCGTGCCGTCGGATGCGGTGGAGTGGGTGTGCAGGTCTATGCGCACGCTGCGGCTCCACGCTTCTCGGGACTTGGCGGTTGACGCCCCCAGCCTACCGGCCCGCACCCCCTGCCCCCGCCCCCGCCTGGGGCTCCACGCCTCTCGCCCCCCGCACCGGCACGTTCCGCACCTCGCCCTTGAGCGCCGGACGGGTTGTCTCCCCCACCCGCCCGCCCACCCCCCGCGCTGACGCGCTCGTCGTCGGTCACCGGACGGGCCTTCTTCCCCACCCACCCGCCCTTCCCACGCGCTCCGCGCTCGTCCTCAATCGCCGGACGGGCTCTTCCCCACCCGCCCCCCCTTTCCCGCGCTGACGCGCTTGTCCTCAAACGCCGGACAGGCTGGATGATCCCCCGGCGTCGAGCTCCGGCCCGCCCAACGCTTGTCGACGACCGCGTCAGCGCGGCCCTGCCAGCCCCCTAGCGCGTCCGGCGCAAGAACGAGCGCGTCAGCGCGACACCCGCAGCCCCCAGCCCGCGCGGCGCGACGACGAACGCGTCAGCGCGACACCCCAGCCCCCAGCCCGTCTGGCGCTTGACGGCGAGCGTGCAGCGCGACACCCCCGGCCCCCAACCCGTCCGACGCGCGTAACGGCTAGCGCATCACCCCGGCGCCCCCGCCCTATAGCCCGTCCGATGCGCGATGGCGAGCGCGCAGCGCGGCACCCCCCGCCCCCCAGCCCGTCCGGCGCATGACGGCTAGCGCGTCAGCCCGGCACCCCCAACCCCCGTCCCGTCCAGCGCGTGACGACGAGCGCGTCAGCACGGCACCCCCAGCCTTCAGCCCGCCCGGCGCGTGATGGCTAGCGCGCAGCGCGACACCCACCCCCTAGCCCGCCCGGCGCGTGACGGCTAG
Organism: Streptomyces sp. NPDC017940; assembly: GCF_044328435.1. NCBI lineage: Bacteria > Bacillati > Actinomycetota > Actinomycetes > Kitasatosporales > Streptomycetaceae > Streptomyces > Streptomyces sp. NPDC017940. The sequence goes on from NZ_JBIRHJ010000003.1 coordinate 324,615, forward strand.
CGCGCAGCGCGACACCCACCCCCTAGCCCGCCCGGCGCTTGAGGACGAGCGCGTCAGCGCGACAAACCCCCACCGGGCGGTGACACCCCACCCACCCCCGCGCGGCACCCACCCCCCAAGCCCGTCCGGCGCTTGAGGACAAGGCGCGCAGCGCCGACAAACCCCCACCAGGCGGCAACTCTCCACCCAGCCACACAACACCCACCCCCCAGCCCGTCCGGCGATTGAGGACGAGCGCGTCAGCGCGACAAACCCCCACCCGGCGGTGACACCCCACCCACCCCCACGAGGCACCCACCCCCCAAGCCCGTCCGGCGCTTGAGGACGAGGCGCGCAGCGCCGGAAGAGGCGGGGTCCCAGGGGGCGCCGAGCCACCTGGTTCGGGAAGGGGCGGGTCTGGGGCGTCCCGCGAGGGAGGGGGCGGGTGGCGGTGGCCCTACGGTGTGAGCAGCCGGGGGGACAGAGCTCCGCACGGCAGGAGATCCACCTCGGCGCCGGCGTCCCGCAGATCCGTGAGGACCATCTCGTCGTACATGAGCAGCCCCGACTGCTCGGGCCAGGCGATGGCCCACAGCCAGAGCCCGCGCGCCTCGCCCGCGAACACGGCCCGGTCGTCGGGCACTCCGGGCACGTGCCACATGGCCGTGGGCCGCCCGGCCGCGAGGACCTTGGTCTGGGCGGGCTTGCCGGCGCTCATGGAGGGGCCGGGATCGGGCCCGTCGATGCCCGCGTACCTGGCCCCGAGCCCGACCCCCAGCTCCTCCGCGACCAGGACCAGTTCACCGACACCACCGAGCGGCGCGGGGCCCGAGCAGGCCACCGCGGTGGCCCGCCCGCCACTGCGGTCGTCACCGGCGCAGACGACTCCGGTGAAGAGCCAGCCGACGGGCAGCGGCCACGGCATCCACACGGGCACCTGGCTGCGGTGCACCACGACCTGGAGAGCCTCGACGCTGGGCGGGAGCACGGGTTGCAGCGGGTGCACGGTGCCGTGCACATCGCACTGCCAGGAGTCGGCAAAGAGGCCGGGAGCCCGGACCCGGCCACCACACTTCGGGCAACTGGGTTCGCCCCTCATAGCGCTCAACGGTCCTCCCCGGGGGGCGCCCCGTCAAGGACGATCACCCGTCCGGAGGCCGCCTCCACCACACTTCCGTCCACTTTCCCGTGCCCGTCACCGGGGAAAAGTAGATGTAGCTTGCATTAGTTAGGGCAGCTAATTTAATATGTGTATACATCAACGATCCTTGCCGGAAGCATGCGAAGGAGCTGCGGATGACCACCCCCACGGCCGCCCCCGTCCCCGCGGACGGAGCACACCCCACCGACGGAGCGCCTCCCGCGGACGGAGCACACCGAGATCCCTTCGAGGCCGGGGCCGGCAACCTGCTGCGGCAGCCGAAGGCGGTGTGGGCCACGGCGGGTGCGTCGGTCGTGGCGTTCATGGGCATCGGCCTCGTCGACCCGATCCTGCCGTCCATCGCCGAGGGCCTTGAGGCCACGCCGAGCCAGGTCTCCCTCCTCTTCACCTCGTACTTCCTGATCACCGCCGTCGCGATGCTGGTGACCGGCTTCGTCTCCAGCCGCATCGGCGGCAAGAAGACCCTGCTCGCCGGGCTCGCGCTCGTGGTGGTGTTCGCCGGGCTCGCGGGCACGTCGGGATCGGTCGGCGAACTCGTCGGGTTCCGCGCGGGCTGGGGGCTCGGCAACGCGCTGTTCGTGTCGACCGCGCTCGCCGTCATCGTCGGCGCCGCCGCCGGGGGCAGCGCGGCCGCGATCCTGCTGTACGAGTCCGCGCTCGGCCTCGGCATGGCCTGCGGACCGCTCCTCGGCGCAGTGCTGGGCGACGCCAGCTGGCGGTACCCGTTCTTCGGCACCGCGGTCCTGATGGCCGTCGGCTTCCTGTGCGTCACGGTGTTCCTGAAGGAGCAGCCGAGGCCCGCGCGCAAGACCTCGCTGCTGGACCCGCTCAAGGCGCTCGGGCACGGCGGCCTCGCCTCGGCCGCGGCGTCCGCGTTCTTCTACAACTACACGTTCTTCACGGTCCTGGCCTTCACGCCGTTCGTCCTGGACATGAGCCCCTACCGGTCGGGCGCGGTGTTCTTCGCCTGGGGTCTGCTGCTCGCGGTGTTCTCGGTGCTCGTCGCGCCGCGGCTGCAACACCGGTTCGGGTCCCTGCGGGTGCTCGGCGGGTCGCTGGTGCTCCTCGCCGCGGACGTCCTGGTGCTCGGGTACGGCGGCCACGGCGCCGCCGTCGTCTGCACCGTCCTGTCCGGCGCCTTCATCGGCGTGAACAACACCGTCTACACCGAGCTGGCGCTCGGCGTCTCGGACGCGCCGCGGCCCGTGGCGAGCGCCGGGTACAACTTCGTGCGCTGGTTCGCGGCCGCCGCGGCCCCGTACTTCGCGCCGAAGATCGAGGAGTGGACGGACATCCACATCCCGTTCGTCGTCGCGGCCGTCACCGCGCTGCTCGGCGCGGGCGTGGTGTGGGCGCGCAGGGACGCGCTCACCACGAAGGCCGAGGACCTCGAACCGCGGCACGCCACGGAGGACGGCGTGACCGTCTTCGCCAACTGACCCGGCGGGGCGTGCCGTTCAGTCGAGCGGTACGGACCGGCGCAGGGGGTCGCGCAGGTCCGTACCGCTGTTCAGCCAGCGTTCCTGGAGCGCCTGCGCGCCGTGCACCCGCTTCCACGCCGCCTCGTTGGGCGTCATGGGGAGCAGGGGCAGGAACTGGACGGGGTCCATGGGCGCGTCCAGTTCCAGGTCCTCGACCAGGCCGCCCGGCTCCGCGACGAGGACCGAGGTGAACGAGGCGCCGGGCCACAGCGGTTCACCCACGTCGAGGGAGGCGCCCGGCGCGACCACGAGCCCCTCCACCTGCGGTGAGGCCGCGAGAACGGCCAGCGGGCGCAGCACCTTGTCGGTCTCGGCGAGGCCGCCCCGTACGGAGAGGACGAGTTCCGCGCGAGGGCCCCGCACCGGGTCGGTGAGCACCGCCGTGGGATCGGTCATCGGGTGGACGGACATACCGAGCGTGGCGTACCGCACCACGTCCCCGTCCGGGAAGCGCAGCACCTCGACGCGGTCCGTACCGAGGAACGTCACCGCCGCGCGCGCGTCCGGTTCCCCGAGGCCACCGCGCAGCCGGGCCTCGACCAGAGCAAGAACATCAGCCATGACGCGAGCATAGAACTCGTCAGGGATGGGTAGAGGTGGAGACTTGACGTACCGGTCGGCTGATACTGTTGGCCGCTGGCACCCGGGCAGCACGCAGAAGCGTCGCCTTCAAGCCCGGACGCAGGAGACGGCGCTACGCGCCTGGGACTTCCCCCACGGGGGACCGGCCGGAGGAGGTGGGGCTGCAGTGGATCGAAGTCGACCGTGCAGTACCACTCGCTCTTCCGCCCGCTGAATCTCCCGCAGCAGCGTCGCTGCGGCCGTGCGCTCGGCCTTTCGTGGATCACCTCTCCGCACCCGGCGTGAGCGCACATGACGGAAGAGCACCGCGTTTCACCTGATCTGCATCAGTAGCGTTGCTGCCACCGCGACGGTGCGGTGCTCCCCGCTTTGTGGACGTGCCACAGACACCAGCAGGACGTCCCCATTCCGGGCAGTTCCACCCGCCGCAGGCGGCCCTTTCGTCGAAGGAGCCTGCCCATGTCGATGATCCGCGACCTGCGTGACGCCGTCCGTCCCGCCCTGCGCAAGGACAGCGCGTCCTACAGCTCGTACGACACCACCCGCGACCCCAGCTCCGTCTCCGCGGTCGTGGACTGCGCCGTCTACCGCGACGGCCGCCGCGTCGCCTGTGACGACACTCTCACCCCGCACGAGGCCATGCTCCAGGTCCGCCGGGACGGCGGCTTCGCGTGGATCGGTCTGCACGAGCCCACGGAGGCCGAGTTCGCCGGTATCGCCGCCGAGTTCGGGCTGCACCCGCTGGCCGTGGAGGACGCGGTCCACGCCCACCAGCGCCCCAAGCTGGAGCGCTACGACGACACGCTGTTCACGGTCTTCAAGACCATCCACTACGTCGAGCACGCCGAGCTGACCGCCACCAGCGAGATCGTCGAGACCGGTGAGGTCATGTGCTTCACGGGCCGGGACTTCTTCATCACGGTGCGGCACGGCGGGCACGGCTCGCTGCGCGCGCTGCGGCGCCGCCTCCAGGACGAGCCCGAGCTGCTCGCCAAGGGCCCCTCGTCGGTCCTGCACACCATCGCCGACCACGTCGTGGACGGCTATCTGGCCGTCGCCGACGCCATGCAGGTCGACATCGACGACGTCGAGAACGAGGTCTTCGCGGCCACCGGAAAAGGCGTCTCGCGCGGTGTCGACGCCGGGCGGATCTACCAGCTCAAGCGCGAGGTCCTGGAGTTCAAGCGGGCCGTGCAGCCGCTGCTCCGCCCCATGCAGCTGCTGAGCGAGCGGCCGATGCGGCTCGTCGACCCCGACATCCAGAAGTACTTCCGCGACGTCGCCGACCACCTCGCGCGCGTCCAGGAGCAGGTGCTCGGCTTCGACGAACTGCTCAACTCCATCCTCCAGGCCAACCTCGCCCAGGCCGCCGTCGCGCAGAACGAGGACATGCGCAAGATCACGTCCTGGGCGGCCATCATCGCCGTGCCCACGGCCGTCTGCGGTGTCTACGGCATGAACTTCGACCACATGCCGGAGCTGCACTGGCGGTTCGGCTACCCGATGGTGCTCGGCCTCATCGGCGTGGCCTGCTACTCGATCCACCGCACCCTGAAGCGCAACGGCTGGCTGTAGCGCCTCCCTCGGCCGGAGGGGCCCGGCCGGACTAAAGTGGCCGCATGACTGCCACCGCTGACGCGCTGTTCGGCCGCGCCCTGGTCGAGGAGGCCACGAAGAAGTCGGGGCTCATCTGGGTCGGCGGCCCGGGCCCCGTGCGCGCGCTGTGGCACGTCTGGACCGACGGCGCCGCCCACGTGGTCGGCGACGGCCCCGGCGAGCAGCCGCTGCCGGACCTCGTGGACGGGGCCCGCGCCGACATCACCGTACGCAGCAAGGACAAGGGCGGGCGGGTGGTCTCCTGGACGGCGACGGTGACCGAGCTCGCGCCGCGCTCCGAGGCCTGGGAGGCGGCCGTCGCCGAGCTCAAGGGCAAGCGTCTGAACGCCCCCGACGGCGAGCGGATGGTGGAGCGCTGGGCCGAGCAGTGCCGGGTGCTGCGGCTCGCCCCCGAGGACGCGAGCACGGACCTGCCCGACGGCTCCCTGGCGGCGGCCCCGCTGCCCACCCGGGCGACGACCCGCGAGCCGGTGCCCCCGGGTCTGCCGCGGCTGCTCTTCACACGCAAGCGGCGCTGAGCCCCGTAAGCAGTCGTAAGCGGCCGTAGGCACCCGTAAGCACCTGTACGCACCCGTACGAGGTGAACTGCTCGGGGCGCCGACCGCTCACGACGTCGGCAGCTGCTTCCCGTAGTCCACCGTCTCGTTCAGGCCCGGCTCCTCCAGGGGGAAGTCCTTGCCCCACTCCGTGAGCCGCAGCGTCCCCGCGTCGCCCGCCCGCTGGAGTCGCTGCGGATAGGGCTTGCCCGCCAGGGACACGTCCAGGGTGCCGCCCGCGCCCTCGTCGCCCGCGATCCTGATGACCCGCCGGGCGCCGGACCCGACGCGGTCGCCCTTGGACAGCGCCCCGTGCAGCGTGAGCGTGCCGTCGAGCATCAGGCCCTTGTCGGTGAAACCGCTCAGCTGCTGGTACGCGGGGTCGCCCGGCGGCACCTTCACATACTTGCCGCCGAGCTTCTCCGCCGCCGCCCGGTCCGCGGGGGAGCCGCCACCCTGGCCGCCGGACTCGCCCTGGTGCGTCCAGAAGTCCGCGTCGGCCTTCAGGTACAGGTGCTTGTCGACCCTCAGGAGCTGGAAGGTTCCGCCCTTGGAGGTCACGGATCCGGTGCCGCCGGAGTCCTTCAGGCGCATGTCGAGCTTGTACGTCCGGCCCTTGCTGACGAGCGTGCCGGAGAGCCGTACGGCGGTGGCGCCCTTGGCGGCCTGCTGCGTCTCGCCCTGGATCTTCGTCGCGGACAGCTTGCCCACGCCGTTCGTGCCCGCGTCCGGGTCCTCGCTGCCGCCGCCGCAGCCCGTCAGGCCCGCGCCGCCCACCACGAGCCCGGCGCACACCGTGCCCACCCAGGCGGCCCTTCGCGTACGGCGGGCCTGTCGCATCGCAGTCACAGGTGGCGCTGCCTCTCGTGCGTACGTCCTCTACGGCTGCGGCCGCAGCGGACCACGGCCTGGCGTACCGCAGCGTACCGGTGCCGTCCGGGTGGCTCGGAGCCAGTCCGTCCGGACGCCCCACCAGCGCGGATGCGCCGGGTACCGGCTAGCCTGAGGCCCGTACGGCAGACCGTACAAATGATGCCAAAGAACGAAATGGCCCGGCGGACGAACGGTAGCGAGCAGCAGGGAGGCGCCGCACATGGCAGGGAGCGCGCCCCGGATCTTCGTCTCGCACCTCGCCGGTACGGCCGTCTTCGACCCGAACGGCGACCAGATGGGCCGGGTGCGCGATCTGGTCGCCATGCTCAGGGCGGACCGCAGACCGCCGCGGCTGCTCGGCTTCGTCGTCGAACTGGCCACGCGCCGCCGCATCTTCCTGCCCATCACCCGGGTGACCGGCATCGAGTCCGGCCAGGTCATCACGACGGGCGTCCTGAACGTGCAGCGCTTCGAGCAGCGGCCCACCGAGCGGCTGGTCATCGGCGAGATGCTCGACCGCCGGGTCAGCCTGGTGGAGAGCGGCGAGGAGGTGACGGTCCTCGACGTCTCCGTGCGGCAGCTGCCCGCCCGCAGGGACTGGGAGGTGGACCGGCTCTTCGTCCGCAAGGGCAAGGGCGGGGCGTTCCGGCGCAGGGGTGAGGCGCTCACCGTCGACTGGTCCGCCGTCGCGGGCTTCTCCCTGGAGGAGCACGGCCAGGGCGCCGAGCGGCTGCTCGCCACCTTCGAGCAGCTGCGCCCCGCCGACCTCGCCAACGTGCTGCACCACCTGTCGCCGAAGCGGCGCGCCGAGGTCGCGGCGGCACTCGCCGACGACCGGCTCGCCGACGTGCTCGAAGAGCTTCCCGAGGACGACCAGATCGAGATCCTCGGCAAGCTCCAGGAGGAACGTGCCGCCGACGTCCTGGAGGCCATGGACCCCGACGACGCCGCCGACCTGCTCGCCGAGCTGCCCGAGGACGACAAGGAGCGCCTGCTCACCCTGATGCAGCCCGACGACGCCGCCGACGTGCGCCGTCTGATGGCGTACGAGGAGCGCACGGCGGGCGGTCTGATGACGACCGAGCCCATCGTGCTGCGCCCGGACGCCACCGTCGCGGACGCCCTCGCCCGGGTGCGCAACCGGGACCTCTCCCCCGCGCTCGCCGCCCAGGTGTACGTGTGCCGACCGCCGGACGAGACCCCGACCGGCAAGTACCTGGGCACGGTGCACTTCCAGCGGCTGCTTCGGGACCCCCCGTACACGCTGGTGGCCTCGATCATCGACGACGACCTGCGGCCGCTGCGCCCGGACGCGGAGCTGCCGGTGGTGGCGGGCTTCTTCGCCGCGTACGACATGGTCTCGGCGCCGGTGGTCGACGAGGGCGGCTCGCTGCTCGGCGCGGTCACCGTCGACGACGTGCTCGACCACATGCTGCCGGAGGACTGGCGCGAGACGGAGCTGCACCTCCAGGAGGGTACGGGTCATGGCGGCGGCTGAACGGGACCGGGAGCGGGAGCCGCGCGGCCGGGAGCGGGACCGTGGGCGGGAGCGGGACGGCCGCGGCCGGGAGCGGGAGGGCCGGGGCCGGGAGCGGGACGGGCTCGGGCGGTTCCGGCTCGACCAGCCGCGGCCGCCGCGCCGCAAGCTGCTCCCCGACTACGACCGGGAGGCGTTCGGGCGGCTCTCGGAGCGGATCGCGCGGTTCCTCGGCACCGGACGCTTCATCGTCTGGATGACGGTCGTCATCATCATGTGGGTCGTCTGGAACGTCTCCGCCCCCGACCACCTGCGCTTCGACAGCTACCCGTTCATCTTCCTGACCCTGATGCTCTCCCTCCAGGCCTCGTACGCGGCCCCGCTGATCCTGCTCGCGCAGAACCGCCAGGACGACCGCGACCGCGTCACCCACGAGCAGGACCGCAAGCGCAACGAGCGGTCCATCGCGGACACCGAGTACCTGACCCGGGAGATCGCCGCCCTGCGCCTCGGCCTTGGCGAGGTCGCCACCCGGGACTGGATCCGCTCGGAACTCCAGGACCTGGTCAGGGAGCTGGAGGAGCAACGGCCCGTATTCCCGGCCGAGAGCGGTGGGCCGCGTGATGTAGGCGACCGCTGAGAGACCTTCCCGGCCCCCTGCTACTGGGCCGTACCATTCCCTTATGGCTACGGAAGACGCGGTGCGCGCAGCACTGGCGACGGTGAACGACCCCGAGATCCAGCGACCCATCACCGAGTTGGGGATGGTCAAATCGGTGGAGATCGGCGCCGACGGCGCGGTCGCCGTCGCCGTCTACCTGACGGTCTCCGGCTGCCCGATGCGCGACACGATCACGAAGAACGTGACGGACGCGGTCTCGGCCGTCGAGGGCGTCACGCGCGTCGACGTCACCCTGGACGTGATGAGCGACGAGCAGCGCAAGGAGCTGGCCACGGCGCTGCGCGGCGGGCAGGCCGACCGGGAGGTGCCGTTCGCCAAACCGGGCTCCCTGACCCGGGTGTACGCGGTCGCCTCCGGAAAGGGCGGCGTCGGCAAGTCGTCGGTGACGGTGAACCTCGCGGCGGCGATGGCGGCGGACGGTCTCAAGGTCGGCGTGGTCGACGCCGACATCTACGGCCACTCGGTGCCGCGCATGCTGGGCGCGGACGGCCGCCCCACCCAGGTCGAGAACATGATCATGCCGCCGTCGGCGCACGGCGTGAAGGTCATCTCCATCGGCATGTTCACCCCCGGCAACGCGCCGGTGGTGTGGCGCGGACCGATGCTGCACCGCGCGCTCCAGCAGTTCCTCGCCGACGTCTTCTGGGGCGACCTCGACGTCCTGCTCCTCGACCTGCCGCCGGGCACGGGCGACATCGCGATCTCCGTCGCCCAGCTCGTCCCGAACGCCGAGATCCTGGTCGTCACCACCCCGCAGCAGGCCGCCGCCGAGGTCGCCGAGCGCGCGGGCTCCATCGCCGTCCAGACCCACCAGAAGATCGTCGGCGTGGTCGAGAACATGTCGGGCCTGCCCTGCCCCCACTGCGACGAGATGGTCGACGTGTTCGGCACCGGCGGCGGCCAGAAGGTCGCGGAGGGCCTGACGAGGACCACGGGCGCGACGGTGCCGGTGCTCGGCTCCATCCCGATCGACGTACGGCTGCGCGAGGGCGGGGACGAGGGGCGGCCCGTCGTCCTGTCCGACCCCGAGTCGCCCGCGGGGGCCGCGCTGCGGGCCATCGCCGGGAAGCTCGGCGGGCGCCAGCGGGGGCTCTCCGGGATGTCGCTGGGGATCACTCCCCGGAACAAGTTCTGAGCGGTTCCCTTCCGAGCTCCCCTCCGCGTTCCCCTCCGACCGCCCGCCCGTTCGTCGCGCTGCGGGCTCGTGCATCGCGCTCGTCCTCGGGCGCCGGACCGGCTGATCCCAGCCCGTCCGGCTCCCGAGCTCCGTGCGGGAGCTCCGCCGGTTACTTCGCCTCGTACGCCGTGATGTCCTGCACCACCGAGAAGCCCAGGCCGTACGCGCTCATCCCGCGTCCGTAGGCTCCCAGGTGCACTCCCCCTTCGGTGGAACCCGCGAGGACCCAGCCGTACTCGGACTCCCGGTAGTGGAACGAGGTCGGCCTCCCGTCCACGGGCAGGGAGAGGGTCGACCAGTCGGACCCGTCCAGGTCGTCGGCGAGCACCCAGGCGGTCTCGGTCTGCTGGTCGAGCCAGTCGTCCCGCAGGCTGTGGTCCATCTGGCCGGGCCAGGTCAGGGACAGCAGGCCCACCCCGGCCAGCCACGCCGCGGAGGACACCGAGGTCGCCTCCAGGACGCCGGTGCCGTCGCCGCTGCTCCGCACCGGGTTGGCGGCGACGGTCACCACGACCGCGAACCGCTCCTTGTCACCGGTCCCGAAGGTCTCCTCGGCACGCACCGACGGCTCGTCGCCGTGTCCGATGGAGCCGTGCTCCACGGCCCCGTCCGCGCCGGTGCCCACCTGCATCAGCCAGCGCGGCCCCGTGAAGGCCTCGTCGAGGCCGTACCAGGGGAAGGGCGCCAGCAGGTAGCCGTCGACCGTGCGCCGGGCGGAGGGCACGGCCTGCGCGGCACCCTCCGCGTCCGGCGCCTGCGCGCCCACCCGACTTGTCGTCTCCATGTACCCGGCCGCCTCCTCGCTCTCGTCGGTCCGGAGCGGCCCGCCCCCCTCGGGCGTCCTCACGCCGGACAACAAGGCAGGATAGCCACACCGATTCCGGATGCCGGTACACCGGTGGGCGCCAGGGGTGTCCGCGACGCCATCGATCGCGCCGTTGCCCGCCACGGAGCGCGTACGCCGGACGGCAGGGGGAGCGCGCTTCCGGAGGGGTGGCGCGAGGCCCGTGCAGTGGTCCCGGGCGGGCCCGGGCCGGGTGTCAGGTGGCGTCGGAGTCGAACGGCGGCGGGTCCCCGGCCGGGGGTTTGCCGGGCTCGGAGCGCTTCTCCATGTCGATGCGGTCGCCGCGGGCGCCGCCGGAGCCGTTGACCGACGCGGCGGCGGAACCGCCGGCGCGGCTGCCGGAGTCGTCGGCGGAGTCGCTGTCGCGGCCGTGCACGGCGTCCGCGACTTCGGCCATTTCCTTCTTCAGGTCGAAGCCGTTGCGGATCTCCTTGAGACCGAGGTCGTCGTTCTCCATCTGCTTGCGGATGAACTTCTTCGGGTTCAGGTCCTCGAACTCGAAGTCCTTGAACTCGGGTCCCAGTTCATTCCGTATGTCCTGCTTCGCGCTGTCGGAGAACTGCCGGATCTTGCGGACCGTGCGGGACACGTCCTGGATCAGCTTCGGCAGCTTGTCCGGACCGAAGATCAGCACGGCGAGGATGATCAGCGTCACTATCTCGAGTGCGCCAATGTCGTTGAACACCTTGAAGACTCCTTGCCGTCCGGACCGGTTCCACGGTACCCGCCGCGGCTGTCCGTCCGGTAGCCGCAGGGCTACCACACGGACAACAGGGCGACCGCCGCTGTTCGGGCGCGCTCGTCCGCCCGGGGCTCACTCGCCGCCGGCGGTGCCGAGGACCAGGCTCACCTTCCGCTCGTCGCCGCCCCGCTCCACGGTGAGTTCCAGGCGGTCCCCGGGGCGGTGGGCCCGGACCTTGACGATGAGTTCGTCGCCCGAGTGCACGGGTTGAGCGTCGACCGCCTTGATCACGTCGCCCGCCTTCAGGCCCGCCTTGTCGCCGGGTCCGCCGCGGTTGACGGCGGGGCCGCCGCTCCGGCTCGTCCGCGCGATGCGGGCGCCGTCCCCGGTGAACTGCTTGTCGATGGTGACGCCGATCACGGGATGGGTGGCGCGGCCGGTGTTGATCAGCTCCTCGGCGACGCGTTTGCCCTGGTTGATGGGTATGGCAAAGCCGAGCCCGATGGAGCCCGAGCGGCCGCTCTCGGGGGCGGAGCCCGATCCGCTGTCCGCGGAGCGGATGGCGCTGTTGATGCCGATGACACGGGCCCGGGAGTCGACGAGGGGGCCACCGGAGTTGCCCGGGTTTATCGGCGCGTCGGTCTGGAGGGCGTTCACGTACGACACGTCGCTCCCGTCGCCCTTCTCACCGCCCGCCGTGATGGGCCGCTCCTTGGCGCTGATGATTCCGGAGGTGACGGTGTTGGCGAGGTCGAAGGGGGCGCCGATGGCCACGACGGGATCGCCGACCTGGACGTTCTCGGAGTTGCCGAGCGGCAGCGGCTTGAGGCCGCGGACGCCGGAGACCTTGACGACGGCCAGGTCGTAGCCCGCGTCCCGGCCGATGACCTTGGCGCTCGCGGTCTCTCCGCCGCTGAACGTCACCGATATGTCGCCGCCCTTGCCGCCGGGCTCGACCACGTGGTTGTTGGTGAGGATGTGGCCCTTGCCATCGAGGACGAAGCCGGTGCCGGTGCCCGCGCCGTCGTCGCCGCGGACGTGCAGCGTCACCACGCCGGGCAGCGCGCTCGCCGCGATCCCGGCCACGCTGTCCTTGGGCCGCTTCTCGGTCTCCGACCCGGCCTGCGGCAACTCGACCCGGCTCCCGAGCCCGCCCTCCCGCTCCAGGTGGGCCCCCACGACGCCACCGATCCCACCCGCCACCAACGCGATCACGGCCGCCCCCAGGACCAGCACCTTCCGCCCACGCCGCTGCCGCTGCGCCTGCACGGCGGCACCGTTCTGCTGGAGAGGCGCGCCCCAGGGGTCGTAGCGCCGCCAGGGGTCGGGGTACCCCCCTTGCGGGGGGCCGCCATGCGGGGCTGCGGCTTGCTGCGGGGGTGTTCCGTGTACGGGGGTGCCCTGCGGGGCGGGTGCGGGGGGTGGGGTGTCGTGGGGGGTGTCGTACGAGGGGGTGGTGCCCGCCGGGGTGGGGGCGTCGCTGTGGCTGAGAGGGTCGCTGTGGCTGGGGGCGCCGCCCGGCGGGGGGTCGGTGGGGGTGTCGTCTCGCATGGGGGTGCCGTGGGCTGGGGGCGGCGTTCCGTGGGGCGGGGGCGGCGTTCCGTGGGGCGAGGGTTGTGTGCCCGGTGCCGGGGCGTGGGCTCCGTGGGCGGGGGTGCCGTGGCCCGGCGTTCCGTACGTGGGTGTGCCCTGGGCCGGAGTCGCCATGGGGTGCTGCACGGGCGGGGCGAGGGCCCAGGGGCCGGGCTCGCCGTAGGGCGGGGTGCCGTAGGGGTCGGGGTCGTGCAGGGGGCGGGGGCGGCCTTCTGGGGCCTGCGGGGTGGCTGAGTCGGCCGCGGGGCCGGGGGTGCTCCCCGCGGCGGGAGACGCGGCGACAGGAGGCGGCTGCCCGGGCCCCGGAGCCGAGGCCCGGCCGGGACCGGGGGCCACCCCGCTGCCCGAGAGCGCTCCGCCGCCGGGGTGCACCGCTGCGTCGAAGGCTTCCCGAGCACCGGGGGCTACGGCGGAACCGCGGGCCGCCCCCGGTTCAGGAGTTACCCCCGCAGCACCGGGGACCACCCCAGCGCCAGGAGCCACCTCGGCACCAGGAGCCGACTCGGCGCCGGAAGTCGACTCGGCGCCGGAAGCCGCGCCCGCATACGCACCAGAAGTCACCCCTGCTCCAGGAGCCACTCCTACGCCGGAAGGCACCCCGGCACCCGGAGCCACCCCCGCACCAGAAGCCGCCCCGGCCTCCGGGGTCACCCCGGCAACGGAAGCCGCACTCGCACCGGAAGCCGCACTCGCGCCAGGAGCCACCCCCGCGCCGGAAGTCACCCCAGCCCCAGGAGCCGCCCCGGCCCCAGGAGTCGCCCCGGCGCCGGAAGCCGCACCCGCACCCGCACCCGCATGAGGGACCGCACCCGGGGCCGCCCCCGCGTCAAAGCTCCCCCCAGCACCCGCACCCGGCTCAAGCCCAGTGCCAACGTCCCGTGGACGACTCCACCAGTTCGGCTTCGCCTGGGTGGGCTTGCCCTCGTCGTCCATGTTCTCCCCACAACTGACCCGCGGAGGACGCCGATTGCGTGCTCCCGCCGTGCCCGCCGCGTCCCCGGCGCGCACGGCCCTCCCTGGATTCAACCAGGTCTGCGCGCCGACGCGCAGTGCGCGTCAGCGGATCTGCGAGCTGCTGTGGCGCAGGCCGGTGTCGGGCTTCGGGGAGGCGGTGGGGGCGAAGTCCGCGGCGGCGTTGAGCATCAGGCCCCGGGGATGGTCGCCCCGCAGGTCGTCGGCCACGGCGCGCACCAGGGGGGACATGACGCCCGCCCCGGCGAGCAGCGAGGCCGTGAGCTGCTTCCTCTCGTGCGGTCCTGGCCGGGCGGGCGCACCGGACAGGAGCGGCACCGCGGCCGTGGTCGGCACGAGGGCCTGGGGCCGGGGGCCCTGCACGGAGAGCGGGTTGCTGCCCCGGCGCCGACCGGAGTCGGTCACGGCGGCGCTGGGCGTGCCGGACGAGCGCAGGGGCGAAGCGTTGCTGTTGGCGGCGCCGGCGCCGCCCGCACGCTGCTCACCGGCGGTGAGGGGCGTGCCCATGGTGACCCCGCCCAGTGCTATCGCGGCCAGCGAGACCGCTCCGGCCGCGGCGAAGGCGAACCTCCGCCCCAGCCAGACGGACCGCTCACCCTCGGGCTTGGCGGCGTCATGGACGTCGTGGATGCGGAAGCCGCGCCGCTCACTGGCGAGGACGGCGGCGTGGGCGCCCGCGGGGACGTATCCGAGGAAGGGGTCGGGTCTTCCCGACAGGGTGCTGAAGACCCCGCCGCCGGGCATGCCGGTGACCTCGGACGACCCGGTGGCGAACCCGTCGTCGACGGGCGTCCTCGGGCCGCCGGGCTGTTCGTCGTCGTCACTGCCGATGCCGGTGGCGGGCAGGCTTTGCAGACGGGCGAGGAAGCTCGCACTGGGGGGCGGCGGCGCGCTCTGGGCGAAGACGTTCTTGAGCCGGCGCTGCGCGTCGGCCTCCGCCTTGCACTTCGGACAGGTCGCGAGATGTGCGAGCACACGCTCGCGGGCGTCATGACCGAGCTCACCGTCGACCAGCGCGGCGAGCCGGTCCCCCAGGTGCTGCTCGGCGAGATGCCGCTCGGCAGGATTGGACCGTGATCCACTCACGCGGTCGCGCCCCCTCCTCCCGGTGCCACGGCTCCGCTGACGGCGAGCGAGCGACGCTCGGCACGGGCCTCGGGAGAGCGGTGCTGAAGGGTCTTGCGCAGCTGGGAGCGGCCGCGGTGGATACGGCTGCGCACCGTGCCGAGCTTGACGCCGAGGGTGGCGGCGATCTCCTCGTACGAAAGGCCCTCGATGTCGCACAGGACGACCGCGGCGCGGAACTCGGGTGCGAGGGTGTCGAGCGCCTGCTGGACGTCCGCGTCGAAGTGGGTGTCGTTGAACACCTGCTGCGGCGAGGGCTCGCGGCTGGGCAGCCGCTCCGCCGCGTCGTCGCCGAGGGCGTCGAAGCGGATGCGCTGCTTGCGCCGCACCATGTCCAGGAAGAGATTGGTGGTGATGCGGTGCAGCCAGCCCTCGAAGGTGCCGGGGGTGTACGTCGAGAGCGAGCGGAAGACACGGACGAAGACCTCTTGCGTGAGGTCCTCGGCGTCGTGCTGGTTGCCCGTCAGGCGGTAGGCGAGGCGGTAGACGCGGCCGCTGTGCGTGCTGACGATCTCCTCCCAGGTGGGAGGAGTCCACGCCTGCGATTCCGCGTCAGCGGCAAAGGTCGCGGTCTGAGCGGAGTCGGTGGCGCGGGAACGGTCAGCGGTGTCGGTCACGGATTTCGGCTTACCCGCCAATCCGAGAAGACGCCGCAGCGCCCCTCCCCGATCCGCGGACTCGGCCGCACCTCCCCTGTCGGCTCTGGTGGTGTCCAGTGGAGCCCCTACCATAACCACCCCGCCCGTTAGCTCCGGATAAGCGTTTTTACGTGAATTTGGTACTTGCCGCCTGGTCGGCCGGGTCCACTCCGTCTGCGTGACGCCGCTGGTGCGGGCCGGCTTGAGTTCCAGATCCATGTCTGTGTCCCCGCTGTCCTCTCACCCCTTCACAACGCACAGTCCCATCTGCGGGTTCCCGGCCCCAACGGATACAGTCACGGCCAGGCAACCACGGGGACAGGAGAGGGCCATTACCGGCAACCGGCAGACGAGCTGGGCGTTCGCCGACGCCTTTGTCGCCGAGGACGAGGCGCTGCGCTGGGCCCGGGGCCGGGCGCGGGACGCGGGGCTGCGCTCCGTGTCGCCCGGAACCGGTGCCGCGCTGGGGATGCTGGCCGCCACCGTGGAAGCCAAGGCGGTCGCCGAGATCGGTACGGGCACGGGAGTGTCGGGCATCCACCTGCTGCACGGGATGCGGCCCGACGGCGTCCTGACGACGGTCGATCCGGACCCGGAGCGCCAGCAGTTCGCCCGTACGGCCTTCCGCGCCGCGGGCTTCGCCGGCAACCGCGCCCGCTTCATCCCCGGCCGCGCCCTCGACGTGCTGCCGCGCCTCGCGGACGGCGGCTACGACCTGGTGTTCTGCGACGGTGACCGCACGGAGTGCCTCGACTATCTCGCTGAATCGTTGCGCCTGCTCCGCCCGGGCGGACTCGTCTGCTTCGAGGGCGTCTTCGCCGACGGCAGGACCGTGGACTCCGGGCCGCAGCCCGCGGAGGTGCTGCGGCTGCGGGAGCTGCTGCGGGCCGTGCGCGAGAGCCAGGACCTCGTGCCCTCCCTGCTCCCGGTGGGCGACGGCCTGCTCTGCGCCGTCAAAAGGTAGCGGCCACCGGGCACGGCGGCCGCCGTACATAGAGCCGTACGGGTGACCCGCTCCCGCGGGGGTCAACGGGAGAGCCCCGGAAGCGGATCGCGAAGCGGGACTTTCGACCCGAACATTCAGGCCTTTCGTCCCGGCGGAAACCGTTCGCTCCCCCGCCCGCGCCGGGGAACGCGAGGCGCCGTTCCGGCCGCCCGCCCCCGGGCACAGCACTGCCCCGGCTCGTCGTACGATGCCGGGGCAGCTCAAAAGTGTGGTGCACCGTGGGACGCCTACGCGTCAGCCGACAACCTTCTTCAGGGCGTCGCCGAGGGCGTCGGCCTCGTCGGGGGTCAGTTCGACGACAAGTCGACCGCCGCCTTCGAGCGGAACGCGCATGACGATGCCCCGCCCCTCCTTGGTCACCTCGAGCGGGCCGTCGCCCGTCCGCGGCTTCATGGCCGCCATGCTCGTTCCCCTTCCTGAAACCAGCTTGTCGCAGCCGACAACCCAGGTGTCACCGGCATCGAACACATTGCTTCCAGGTCATTATCCCGCATCGCGGGACCCGATGACCAACATCGGTCTGCATCGCTTGCGCAACGCGCGCCCGCAAAACCACTCAATTCGCCGATGTGACTGCAATACTTCGCCGCCCCACAGGCTTCCGCAGCCCCACACACTTTGACGCAGGTCACATCGGCGACCGCGTTCCGACAGCGGATGATCTAGTTCATGCTGGCAGCCAGGACAGCCAGGAACAGCCATCCCGGACCAGCGGAGGGGACCACCATGGCCGACGCCGTGCTCTACGAGGTGAGCGACGGGCTCGCGACGATCACACTGAACCGCCCCGACGCGATGAACGCCATGAACATCGAGGCGAAGGTCGCCCTGCGGGAGGCCGCGCGCTCGGCGGCGGCCGACCCCGCGGTGCGCGCGGTGCTGCTGACCGCGACCGGGCGCGCCTTCTGCGTGGGCCAGGACCTCAAGGAGCACGTGGGCCTGCTCGCGGCGGACCGGGAGAGCGGCTCCGGGCAGACGATGAGCACCGTGCGCGAGCACTACAACCCGATCGTGCGGGCCCTGACGGGCATGCCCAAGCCTGTCGTGGCGGGCGTCAACGGCGTGGCGGCCGGCGCGGGCCTCGGTTTCGCGCTCGCCGCCGACCACCGGATCGTCGCGGACACGGCGTCGTTCAACACGTCCTTCGCGGGGGTCGCGCTGACCGCGGACTCCGGGGTCTCCTGGACCCTCTCCCGTGTGATCGGCCCGAGCCGCGCCGCCGACCTGCTGCTCTTCCCGCGCAGCATCAAGGCGGCGGAGGCCCACGACCTGGGCATCGCCAACCGGGTCGTGCCCGCGGCCGACCTCGCGGAGGAGGCCCTGAAGACGGCGAGGGCGCTGGCGCAGGGCCCGACGCTCGCCTACGCGTCGATCAAGGAATCGCTCGCCTTCGCCGCCGGTCACACCCTGGACGAGACCCTGGACAAGGAGGACGAGCTACAGACCGGGGCAGGCGCCT
The DNA here is from genome assembly GCF_044328435.1 of Streptomyces sp. NPDC017940. Classification (NCBI taxonomy): domain Bacteria; kingdom Bacillati; phylum Actinomycetota; class Actinomycetes; order Kitasatosporales; family Streptomycetaceae; genus Streptomyces; species Streptomyces sp. NPDC017940. The sequence continues at coordinate 342,500 of NZ_JBIRHJ010000003.1, forward strand.
CCGAGGACCACGCGATCGCGGTCCAGGCCTTCCTCGACAAGGCCGCGCCGAAGTACCTGGGCCGCTAGGCCTCTCGCCGGACTTCCTCCTGCCACGCGACCCGGATGCACGCCCTCTCGCCGCACCGGGCACAGGCCCTAGCCGGAGACCGGGGCGCCGCTCGCCCCACGGGCCACGCAGTCCACGAGGTGGTCGTTCACCAGGCCGCAGGCCTGCATCAGGGCGTAGGCGGTGGTGGGGCCGACGAAGCGCAGGCCGCGCTTCTTGAGGGCCTTGGACAGGGCCGTCGACTCGTCGGTGACCGCGGGCACGTCGGCGAGGGTCCGCGGCGCCGGGCGGCCGTCGGGGTCCGGGGCGAACGACCAGATCAGCCCGTCCAGTTCACCCGCGGGCCAGTCGGCGAGCACGCGCGCGTTGGCGAGCGTCGCGTCCACCTTCGCGCGGTTGCGGATGATGCCCGCGTCGGCGAGGAGGCGCTCGCGGTCGGCGTCCCCGAACTCCGCCACCGCCGCGATCTCGAAGCCGCAGAACGCGGCACGGAAGCCCTCGCGGCGCCGCAGGATCGTGATCCAGGACAGACCCGACTGGAAGGCCTCCAGGGAGAGCCGCTCGAACAGGGCGTCGTCGCCGTGGACGGGGCGGCCCCACTCCGTGTCGTGGTACGCCACATAGTCCTCGGTGGACAGGCCCCACGGGCAGCGCGGGCCGCCGTCGGGGCCCGCGATCGCACCGCTGCTCACTTCTCGCCCTCCGGTCCCTCGGTGTGCTCGGGGCGCCCTGGATGCTGCGTCGGTCCGGGGCGGGCGTCGGCGGGGGCGCGCCGCTGGTCCTGTGGTGCGCGGTGCTCGCCGCCGTACCCCTTCAGGAGGCCGGGGCCCGCGACCGCCGTGGCCTGGGCGCCGGCGAGGGCGGCCTCCAGCTCGGCGATCCGCGCGTCCCGCTCGGCCAGCTCCGCGCTGAGACGGTCGAGCGCCTCGTCCACGTCCAGCATCCGATAGCCGCGGACCGTCATCGGGAAGCGCACCGCGTCCACGTCGGCGCGGCGCAGCGGGCGGTCCTGCGGCAGCGGGTCGGTCAGCCGCTCCGGCGCCACCTCGGGCAGGCCGCCGCTGTCCCCGCCGCCGAGGACCGCGAGCGTCACCGCTCCGACCACGACGACGAGGGCGATGACCAGGAAGAGGAACATGACCATCTGCGGTCCCCACGCTCGGATGCCGGGCCGCTGCGCGGACCGGCACGGAAACTGTCTGGCACCGATCGTGCCATGTGCCTGTGACAGTTAAGGTCGCAGGCGGCCGGACCGCGAGGCCGGCCGACGGAACGACAGGGAGGCTCACAGGGGATGCTCAGCCTTGGCAGGCGCGTGTTCGAGGCGCACGAACCGGTGATCATGGCGATCGTCAACCGGACCCCGGACTCCTTCTACGACCAGGGCGCCACCTTCCGCGACGAGCCCGCGCTCGCGCGCGTGGAGCAGGCGGTGGCCGAAGGTGCCGCGATCATCGACATCGGCGGGGTCAAGGCCGGGCCCGGTGCCGAGGTGACCGCCGAGGAGGAGGTGCGGCGCACCGTCGGCTTCGTCGCCGAGGTGCGGCGGCGCTTCCCCGACGTCGTCATCAGCGTCGACACCTGGCGGCACGAGGTCGGCGAGGCCGTGTGCGACGTCGGGGCCGACCTCCTCAACGACGCGTGGGGCGGTGTCGATCCGCGGCTCGCGGAGGTCGCCGCGCGGTACGGGGTGGGGCTGGTGTGCACCCACGCCGGGGGCGCGGAGCCGCGTACCCGGCCGCATCGGGTCGAGTACGACGACGTCGTCGCCGACATCCTGCGGGTGACCGTGGGGCTCGCGGAGCGGGCCGTGGCGCTCGGGGTGCCGCGGGAGTCCGTCCTCATCGACCCCGGGCACGACTTCGGGAAGAACACGCGGCACTCCCTGGAGGCCACGCGGCGCCTTCCCGAGCTGGTGGCCACGGGGTGGCCCGTGCTCGTCTCCCTCTCCAACAAGGACTTCGTCGGGGAGACGCTGGACACGCCCCTGAAGGAGCGGGTCGTGGGGACCCTGGCCACGACCGCGGTGTCCGCGTGGCTGGGGGCGCAGGTGTACCGCGTCCACGAGGTCGCCGAGACCCGGCAGGTCGTGGACATGGTCGCCACCATCGCCGGTCACCGGCCGCCTGCGGTGGCGCGGCGGGGGTTGGCCTGAGCCCCCGCGGGGCGCCCCGGGCCCGCCCCTTCCCGGACCAGGGGGCTTGGCGCCCCCTGGGGCCCCGCCTTGTCGGCGCCGCGCGCCTCGTTCTCGAGCGCCGGACGGGCTGTAGTCGCGCTCCGCGCTCGTCCTCAAACGCCGGACGGGCTGAAATCCTGCCGCACCGGCAACAGTTCTAGTCCCTCCGGCGGTCGGGAACGAGGCGCGAAGCGCCGATACGGGGCCTGGGGCCGAGCCCAGGTTCGGGCGCGCCGCGAGGGCGGGCGCCTACCGGCCTACCTCCTTGGTCACCAACCGCACCGCCTCCTCCACCTCGTCCGTCACGTGGAACAGCAGCAGGTCCTTCTCGGAGGCCTTGCCCTGGGCGACCACGGTGTCGCGGAGCCAGTCGACGAGGCCGCCCCAGTAGGCGGTGCCGAAGAGGACGATCGGGAAGCGGGTGACCTTGCGGGTCTGGACGAGGGTGAGGGCCTCGAAGAGTTCGTCGAGGGTGCCGAGGCCGCCGGGGAGGACCACGAAGCCCTGGGCGTACTTCACGAACATGGTCTTGCGGACGAAGAAGTAGCGGAAGTTCACCCCGATGTCGACGTGCGGGTTGAGGCCCTGCTCGAAGGGGAGCTCGATGCCGAGGCCGACGGAGATGCCCTTGGCTTCGCGGGCCCCCTTGTTGGCGGCCTCCATCGCACCGGGACCACCTCCGGTGATCACGGCGAAGCCCGCCTCCACCAGGGCCTCGCCGATCCGCACCCCGGCCTCGTACTCGGCGGAGCCGGGCAGCGTGCGGGCCGAGCCGAAGACGCTGATGGCGCTGGGGAGCTCGGCGAGCGCTCCGAAGCCCTCGACGAACTCGGACTGGATGCGCATGACCCGCCAGGGGTCGGTGTGCACCCACTCCGCGTCCCCCTCGGTGTCGAGCAGCCGCTGATCGGTGGTGCCGGGTGTGATCTGATCCCGTCTGCGCACCACGGGACCCAGGCGCTGCTCCTCCGGCGGACCCTGCGTTTCCGGATTGCCCATGGACATCCCCTTCCTTACCGACGTACGTCCTGCCACTTCAGCGTAGGTCCAAGGGCGTTACACGGGGCGCAACTCCGGAAGTCGGGCGCCCGGCCGGACGTCGGGAGGCCGGTCGGGGGCTCAGGAGGTCAGCCAGGAGCGCAGCCGGGACTCCGCCTCCGGGATCAGGGTCACGTCGACGCGCTCGTCCACCTTGTGGGCCAGGAGCGGGTTGCCGGGCCCGTAGTTCACCGCGGGCACGCCGAGCGCGCTGAAACGGGAGACGTCCGTCCAGCCGTACTTGGGCCTGGCCTCACCGCCGACCGCCGCCATGAAGGCCGCCGCCGCGGGGTGGGTGAGGCCGGGGCGGGCGCCGCCGGTGTGGTCGTCGACGACGAACTCCTCGACCCCGCAGTCCGCGAAGTAGTCGCGTACGAAGGCCTCGGCCTCCTCGGGGGTGCGGTCCGGCGCGTAGCGGAAGTTGACGGTGACGGTGCACGCGTCGGGGATGACGTTGGTGGCGACGCCGCCCTCGATGCGGACGGCGTTGAGGCCCTCGTGGTAGCGCAGCCCGTCGACGAGCGGCGTGCGCGCCTCGTACGCGGCCAGCCTCGCCAGGATCGGGGCGGCCGTGTGGATCGCGTTGGACCCCATCCACGCGCGCGCGGAGTGCGCCCTCTCGCCCCTGGTCCGCAACAGGACGCGCAGGGTGCCCTGGCAGCCGCCCTCCACCTGGCCGTCGGTGGGTTCCAGGAGGACCGCGAAGTCGCCCTGGAGCCAGTCGGGGTGCGCGTCGGCGATGTGACCGAGTCCGTTCAGGTGCGCGGCGACCTCTTCGTTGTCGTAGAAGACGAAGGTCAGGTCGCGGTTGGGCTCGGTGACCGTCTGCGCGAGGCGCAGTTGGACCGCGACGCCCGACTTCATGTCGCAGGTGCCGCAGCCCCACAGCACGCCGTCCGCGTCCAGGCGCGAGGGGACGTTCGGCGGGTCGTCGGCGATCGGCACGGTGTCGATGTGCCCGGCGAGGATCACGCGTTCGGCGCGGCCCAGGTTCGTGCGTGCCACCACATTGTTGCCGTGCCGGTCGACCGTGAGGTGCCCCAGCGGGCGCAGCGCCGCCTCGACCGCGTCCGCGAGCGCTTCCTCCGCGCCGCTCGGCGAGGGGATGTCGACCAGGGCCGCGGTCAGGGCGGCGGCGTCGAGCGTGAGGTCGAGCGGGGCCGCGCCTTCCGGGGCGGTCCGAGCGGTGGAGTGAGCTGGCGTCCGGTCCATGGCTCCGACCCTAACGCGCCGCCCCGCGGGGCTCGGGGCCACGTCGCCACGCTCCGCCCCGCGGGGCCGGGGCCGCGTCGCCACGCCTCGCCCCGCGCGGCCGTCCCCGCGCTGTCAGTGGGCTCCCGTACGGTGGTTCGCGTGTCCGAGACCGCCGTCGCCCCCTTCCGGCACGGCCGTCGGCTGCGCCTCGCCACGGCCTGCGCCGTGCTCTGCGCGGTGGTGGGATACGTGGTGACGCAGTACGTCTCCGACGGCCCCGAGCCCCGGTGCACGGTGGTGTAAGGCGACGGCGACGGGGCGTCGTACGAACTGGGCGCGGAGCAGGCGGAGAACGCGGCGACGGTCGCGGCCGTCGGCACCCGGCGCGGCATGCCGGAGCGCGCCGTAACCATCGCCCTCGCGACCGCTCTTCAGGAGCACGAGTGGACAGCCGGGGGCTCCTGGGACAGCGGCGGACCCGGAGGTTCCGGCGCTTCCGGAGGCACGTCCGGGGGAACGCTCGGGGGAACGTCCGCAGAGAGCGGAGCCCGTTCCGGACACGGTGGTTCCGCTTCCGGATCGCTTCGCGAAGTCCGCATCGTCACCGGGCAGTAGTGCGGCCGATCACCCGCAGGTGGCACAGTGATCGCCGGATGCTGACGCCTCGGAGGATCTTCGCGCGCCGTCTCCCCGAAGGCACGCAACCCTTGCGTACGCAGGACATCGACGGCGTGCGACGCCCCCGACATCAGAGCTGTTTGCCCGATTTTATCCGTAGCCGATAATGCGACGCATTGCCAACTCTTTACGTTGGCGCACCGCAACCTTCGGGCTCTTCAAGCGGTAGTCACTGCGTCCGACCGCCGCTTCCACCGCACGGAGTCCACCGCACGGAACGGCCGGGCACCTCACAGTTCTCTCCGTCTGAAGGAGCATCATGTCCCTCCCCCTGACCCGCCGGATCGCCCGTGTCGCGCTGCTTGTCGCGGCGGGAGCGGCACCCGTGGTCGGTGCGGCCGGCTCCGCCAGCGCCGCCGAGCTGCCCGCCACCACCGACCAGGGCGGCATCACCGCCCTGGACCGTGCCAACGTGGGCGACGGCATCGACGACGCGGCTCAGAACGTCACCGAACTGGCGGGCAATGCCGGGAGCAAGGCCGTGAAGAAGGCCGTCCCGGCCGCGGGCCACGCCCTCGGCAAGAGCGCGAAGACCTCGGTCCCGGCCGCGCAGAAGATCGGCGGTGAGGTCGCGGGAACCGCCGGTGACATCGTCGGCGACACCGCGGGGCACGCCACCAAGGGCGGGCTGCCCACCGACGCCCTCGGCAAGGCCGCGCCGACCGGCCAGCTGCCGTTGCAGAGCCTGCCGCTCGGCTAGTCCGCCGCGGTACGCGCGCGGACACCGAAGGGGTGCGGGAAGCCGACTGCTTCCCGCACCCCTTCCGTCTTCCCGCCTCTCGCGTCCCCTCTTCGTCCTCCCCGCGCCATGGCTCGGCGCGGTCGAGGGGCGCGGGCCCGGCTCACCGCAGCCGCGAGACCGCCGCCGCCACCCGCTCGTCCGTCGCCGTCATGGCGACGCGGACGAAGTCGCGGCCCGCCTCGCCGTAGAAGTCGCCCGGGGCCACCAGGATGCCGAGGGAGGCGAGACGGCCCACCGTGTCCCAGCACGACTCGTCGCGCGTGGCCCACAGGTACAGGCTCGCCTCGCTGTGCTCGATGCGGAAGCCGTGACCGACGAGCGCGTCGCGCAGCGCCGTACGGCGGGCGGCGTAGCGGGCCCGCTGCTCCTGTACGTGTGTGTCGTCGCCCAGCGCGGCCACCGCCGCCGCCTGCGTCGGCGCGGACGTCATCATCCCGCCGTGCTTGCGGATGAGCAGCAGATCACCGAGGACCTCGGCGTCACCGGCGAGGAACGCCGCCCGGTAGCCGGCGAGGTTCGAGCGCTTGGAGAGGGAGTGCACCGCGACGATGCCCTCGTGCGAGCCGCCGCAGACGTCCGTGTGCAGGACCGACGTCGGCTCCGCCTCCCAGCCGAGCTCCAGGTAGCACTCGTCGCTGACGAGGAGCACGCCGTGCTCTCGCGCCCAGGTCACCACCCGGATCAGTTCGTCCTTTGACAGGACACGCCCGGTCGGGTTGGAGGGCGAGTTGAGCCACAGGAGCCTGAGGTTCGCGGGGTCCACGTCCGTGGGGTCGTCGTACGCGACGTGCTCCGCGCGGGCGAGCCGCGCGCCGACCTCGTACGTGGGGTACGCGAGCCGCGGGTAGGCCACTTTGTCGCCGGGCCCGAGACCGAGCTGGGTGGGCAGCCAGGCCACCAGCTCCTTGGAGCCGACGATGGGCAGGACGTTGCGGTGGGTGAGACCGCGGGCGCCGAGCCGCCGCGCGCACCAGCCGGTGATCGCGTCACGCAGCTCCGGGGTGCCCCACACCGTGGGATAGCCCGGGGAGTCGGCCGCCGCCGTGAGCGCCTTCTGGACGAGCTCGGGCACCGGGTCGACCGGCGTCCCCACGGACAGGTCGACGATGCCGTCGGGGTGCGCGGCCGCCGTCGCCTTGTAGGGCTCGAGCTTGTCCCAGGGGAAGGCGGGGAGGCGGTCGGAGAATGCTGACACGGGCTGGCTCCAGGGATGCGTGAGGGCTGCACGAACGCCCCGGTCCCGTACAGCGGGACGTGCCGTACGGGACCGGGGTGACGCTCAGGTGGGCGCTACTGGTTCTGCGGGGGCAGCGCGGCGATGAACGCGTGGTCGCGCTCGATCAGACCGAGCTTGCTGGCGCCGCCGGGCGAACCGAGCTCGTCGAAGAACTCGACGTTCGCCTTGTAGTAGTCCTTCCACTCCTCCGGAGTGTCGTCCTCGTAGAAGATCGCCTCGACCGGGCAGACCGGTTCGCAGGCTCCGCAGTCGACGCATTCGTCCGGGTGGATGTACAAGGACCTGCTGCCCTCGTAAATGCAGTCGACCGGGCACTCCTCGATGCACGCCTTGTCCTTGACGTCGACACAAGGCTGCGCGATGACGTAGGTCACGCTGTCGTTCCTCCTCGATACGGGCGCTGGCGGGCCGTCCTCAGGCTCCGCTCGCCTGGCGCGCGGGAGCGCGGCGTCGTCGATGCCCGCACCTAGTATCTCCGTTCCTGGGCATGATCCGAACAGGAGGGGCGTACAGAGCTGTGGAATTCACTGCGGGCGGACGGCTCGAAGTCAGAATCAACCCGTCTGACGTGGGCAAACGCGTCTCTGTCCGACGCTTGGACGACGGTGGAGACCCAGGCGCCGGATTCACCGACACGGTGGGCGTTCTCACATCTTGGAACGGTGGTGTGCTCGTCATCACACGCCGGGACGGGGAAATAGTCCGGATTGCGGAGAATGTACTCGTAGCCGGCAAGGTCGTCCCTGCCGCGCCCGCGCGCAGGCGCGGCCCGGCGGCGCACTACGCGGAGCTCGCGCGGGTCGCGGCGCGTGCCTGGCAGCCGGTGGAGAGCGAGCGCCTCGGCGACTGGGAGCTGCGGGCCGCCTTCGAGGCGGCGCCCGGCGAGGCGTCCGCGCAGGTGCCGGGCGCGGCAGCCGAGGGCGCACCGGGCGCCGGGCGCCCCCGACGGGTGGGGTTCACGCGGCGCGCCAACTCCGTGCTCCCGCTGGGGGATCCGGGCCGCCCGCTCGACGCGGCGCTCGCGCAGGTCCGGCGCTGGTACGCCGAGCGGGGGCTGCCCGCGTACGTGCAGACGGCGACCGGTGCCGAGGGCACGCAGGAACTGCTGTGCGCCGAGCTCGTGGAGCGCGGCTGGCGGCGGGAGGTCAGCGCCGAGATGCGGATCGGCGGGCTCGCCCCCGTGGGGGACCTCGACGCCGACACCGGGCGTGTGCTCCTGTCGCGGGACGTGGACGACGCGTGGCTCGGGCGGTACCAGCGGACCGGGGTGCCGGGACCCCGGGTGCGTCAGGTGCTGGCCGCGGGGCCGTCCGTGTGGTTCGCTGCCGTGCCTGCGGCGGACGGTCCGCCCGCGGCGATCGGGCGGTGCGTGGTCGACGGGCGGTGGGCCGGTTTCATGGCGGTGGAGGTGGACCCGGCGCGGCGGCGCGAAGGCCTGGCCACTGCCGTGATGACCGCCCTCGCGCGGCGGGCGCTGGAGGAGGGCGCCTCGGCGGCGTGGCTCCAGGTGGAGGAGGACAACGGCGGCGCGCGGGAACTGTACGACGGGATGGGCTTCGCGGTGCACCACAGCTATCACCACTACCGGGAGCCGCCCGACGAGAACGGTGGGGGGTGACTCTGCGGGGCGGGCGGTGTGGGGGCCGCGGTTGCGCGGTGCGTGGGCCGCAGGCGTGCGGTGCGGGCCCGCAGGCGTGCGGTGTGACGAGTACGGGTGTGCCGCTTTGACCGGCACGGGTGCGCGGCGTGACGGGCACGGATGCACCGCGTAAGCGGCACCGATGCACCGCGTAATCGGCACGGATGCGCCCCGTAAGCGGCACGGATGCGCCCCGTGACCGGCACGGATGCACCGCGTGACGGAAACGACCAGGACGCGGACGGTCCCGGCCTCGGTGAGTGCGGGCCGCGGACGCGGGCAGGAGCGATGAGATTCGGCCACTCGCCGTTGGTACAGAAGCTTACGACCAGGGTCCCCCGGGAATTTGCCTCACCGGCAACGCCGCCGGGAGCCGATCGCCCCATCCGGCGCCGCAACCGCCACCACCGACACCGCACCACCGCCCCGCCGACACCCGCACCACCAGTGCCCCCCAGCACCGCCGATCCACCCCGCCAATGCCCCAGGCACCGCCAACCCGCACCACCAACACCCGCACCACCGCCCCCTCCGACTCCACACCCCCCACGAATCCCGCACCCCACCCCACCCCCACCCCCGTCCGCCCTTCGACACCGCATCACCGGCAATCGCACCACGGGTGGCCCCCACGCCGAACTCCCCCGGTGCCAGAGAGAAACGACAGAGGCACGGATGCGCGCACAGCCCGCGAAGTCCAGTGAATGGCGGCGCAGATTCGCCGACGAGGCCAGGTCCGAGCGGCCCGACCTGTCCTTGCTGTGCCTGCTGCTCGCCGGGGAGGCGGACCCGGAACTCGACGAGGCGGGCATCGACGCCGCGCAGATCGACCTCGACACCCTCGCGGGGCAGCTGCCCTTCCGTCCCGGCGGGCCGCGGGAGTGGGCCGTCGCGGTCGCCGAGCTCCTCGGGGGGCGGCACGGCTTCCACGGCACCGCGGCCGACTACCAGCGTCTCGAGTCCTCCCTGCTCCACCAGGTGCTGCGGCGCGGGCGCGGGCTCCCGATCCTGCTCTCGGTCGTCTGGATCGAGGTCGCGCGGCGCGCCGGCGCGCCGGTCCACGGCGTCGCCCTGCCAGGACACTTCGTCGTCGGCTTCGGCTCCCCCGACGCGTACGGCAAGGCGGAGCAGGTCCTCGCCGACCCGTTCAACGGCGGGCGGCTGCTGTCCGCCGCGGACGCGGAGCAGCTGGTGGCGCAGGCGTCCGGGGGCAGGCTGAACCCCGCACTCCTGACGGCGGCCGACCCGCTGAACATCATGCTGCGCATCCTCAACAACATCCGCGCCTGGGCCGCCGCCCGCTCCGAGCGCTCCCACGTCGCCCTGTGGGCCCTCGAACTGTCCCTCCTGCTCCCCGCCCACCCGGCCCGCCTTCGCTACGAGCGTGCCCAGCTCCTGGTCGAGCGCGGTGACTTCCTCGCGGGGGCGCGTGGGCTCGACGAGTACGCCGAGGTGGTGGAGCCCATCGAGCCGACGACGGCGGAGCGCGTACGCCTACAGGCACGGGCGGCACGGGCGAAGCTCAACTGACCCCCCGGAGCGGGGGCGGGCACCGGGCCCGCGCTCAGAGCCAGCCCTTCTCGCGGGCGACGCACACCGCCTCGGCGCGGTTGCGGGCGGCCAGCTTCTGGATGGCCGTCGACAGATAGTTGCGGACCGTGCCCTGGGAGAGGTGCAGGGCGGCGGCAAGCCGGGCGTTGGAGGCGCCGTCGGCCGCGGCCCGCAGGACCTCGCGCTCGCGGTCGGTCAGCGGGTTCGCCCCCTCGGCGAGCGCGGCGGCCGCCAGCGTGGGGTCGATGACGCGCTCCCCGGCGAGGACCCTGCGTACCGCGTCGGCGAGCTGGGCCGCGGGCGCGTCCTTGACCAGGAAGGCGGCGGCCCCCGCCTCCATGGCGGAGCGCAGATGGCCGGGCCTTCCGAACGTGGTGAGCACGACGACCTTGAGATCCGGCAGCGCGTCCCGCAGCTGGGCCGCCGCCTCGATGCCGGTGCACCCGGGCATCTCGATGTCCAGGAGCGCCACGTCGACGGCGTGGGCACGGGCGGCGGCCAGGACCTCGTCGCCGCGGGCCGCCTGCGCGACGACCTCGATGTCCGGTTCGAGGCCGAGCAGCGCCGCGAGGGCCTCGCGGACCATCGACTGGTCCTCGGCGAGCAGCACCCGGACGGGGTGGTCGCCCGAGCCCTGCGGGCCTTCGGGTGCGGAGGCTTCAGCGGGGCTGTGCGTGCCGGTCATGCGGACGATCCTAGGACGCCCGGTGACGCGGCCGCGGCGGGCTCCGGCTGCCCGCCGCCGTCCGGTCCCAGCGGCACGCGGGCCGCGACCCTGAACCCCTTGCGGCCACCGCCGCCGGGGCCGGCGTCGAGGGTGCCGCCGACTGCCTCCAGGCGTTCGGTGAGCCCCGTCAGACCGTTGCCGTGTCCGTTGCCGTGCCCGGCGCCGGGTGCGGGGCCCACGCCGTCGTCCTCGACCGCGAGTTCGAGGACGGGGCCCGCGAGGGTCTGGCGGCGGGTGAGGGTGACCGCGCAGTGGCGGGCGCCGCTGTGGCGTACGACGTTGGTGACCGCCTCGCGCAGCGCCCAGGCGAGCGCGGCCTCCCGCTCCTCGTCGGGCGCGGCGCCGGCCTCCGGGGCCTCCAGGGGGACGTCGGCGGCGACGCCCGCGGCGGCCAGGGCCGTGCGCGCACCGGCCAGTTGCCCCGCGAGGGTGGGCCTGCGATAGCCGGTGACGGCCTCGCGCACGTCCACCAGGGCCTGGCGGCTGACCTGTTCGATGTCGGCCACCTGCCGGGCGGCCCTGTCCGGGTGGGCGGGGAGCATCCGCCCCGCCAGCTCGCTCTTCAGGGTGATCAGGGACAGGGAGTGGCCGAGCAGGTCGTGCAGGTCGCGGGCGAGGCGCAGCCGCTCCTCGTTGGCGGCGAGCTGGGCGACCGTCGCGCGCGCCTGCCTCAGCTCCACCGTCGTACGGATCAGCTGGCGCACGCCCGTCATCGCGAACCCGACCAGGAGCGTCGTCACCCCGAGCCCGGGGAAGAGGTCGGCGGCACCGGTGTCGCGCATCCCGATCGCCATCATCGTCACGGTGACCGCGGGGATGGCCCACACCGCCCGCCGCATCGGCAGCACCGCGCCCGCCGACACCGCCGCGTACACGAACAGACCGAGCCAGGCACTCCCCATGCCGAGGGCGAGGGCCACGGCGAGAACCAGGAGCACCGTGAACGTCACGTACACCACGCGCCACTCATGGACCCGTGTCGTGTAGCGGAAGACCAGGGCGAGGTAGCACCCGACGAACGCCGTCAGGCCGAGCGCGCCGAGGACGGTGGCGGCCGTGCCGTGGCCGCCCTCGACCAGATCCCGTACGGGACTTGCCAGGAAGATCAGCCAGATGCCGATCCAGGCCGCCTTGACCCGGGTCTGCCGCCGGTCGAGGACGGGCTGCCCGAAGGTGTGCAGGGGGTGGCGCTCGGTGGTGCGTGGTGCGTTCACGCCTTCAGTGTGTCCTTCCGGTACAGCCACGCGGCGCCGGCCGCGAACGCCAGGAAGTACGCCGCGAGCAGGACGATGTCCCTGGCGTGCGGGGCGTCACCGAGTTCGATGGCCCTGCCGAGTGCCGCGTAGGCGTGCGTGGGCAGCCACTCGGCCAGGTCCTGGAGCCAGTGCGGGAACGTCGTCGTCGGCATCCACAGGCCACCGAGCAGCGAGAGCGCGAAGTAGAGGATCATCGTGACCGGCCGCACCGCGTCCCCCGTGGCGCAGTAGCCGACGGCGACGCCGAGGGCGGCGAAGCACAGGCTGCCCGCCCAGATGGCGCCCGCCAGGGCCGGCCACTGCCAGGCGTCGAGGCGGACGTCCTTGACCAGGGCACCGGTCACGAGGACCACCACGATCGACGGCAGGCTCACCACGGCGGCGCTCGCCGTCTTCGCGAGGACGTAGCCGCGGCCCGGCAGGCTCGTCAGCCTCAGCCGGCGCACCCAGCCGCTCTCGCGCTCCTTGGCGATGCGCTCGCTGTTGCCCATCAGGACGGCGGTGAGCGCGCCGAACGACGCCATCGACACCATCATGAACGCGGGCAGGCCAAGACCGCTGTCGCCGACCTCGCTCGTGGTGTCCGCGCCCCCGGCGACGATCAGGAAGAGCAGCGCCGGGTAGATCACCGAGAAGAACAGGAACTTCTTGTTGCGCAGGGCCCGCCGCACCTCCAGACGTACGAGGGCTCCCACCCCCTTGTGCGTGGTCACGCGCTTCCCCTCGCCGGTGCTCGTACGGGACCGTGGGCCGCGGCCGGGCGCGCCCCCCGAGGTGCCGAGTGCGCCGCTCATGCCGTCCTCGCCTCCTCCGCCGCGGTGATCGCGACGAACGCCTGCTCCAGGCCGAGGCCCGCGACCTCCAGGTTGCGGGGGTGGAGCCCGAGACCGTACAGCGCGTGCACAGTGGCGTCCGCGTCCGTCGACTGGAGCCGCACCGTGAGCCCCGGGCCCGCCGCGGACCCGGCGTGGGACACGGTCAGCGCCGACAGGAACGGCAGCTTCCGCAGCCGTTGTTCGAGCACCGGTCCCGCCGTTCCCCGCGCGTCGGCGTCGAGCAGGTCGAAGCTGACCTTGCGGATGCCCGCCCTCGCCTTGATCCCGGCCGCCGTGCCGTCCGCGAGGAGGCGGCCCCGGTGCAGCACGAGGACACGGTCCGCGACAGCGTCGGCCTCCTCCAGGTAGTGCGTGGCGAACAGGACCGCCCGGCCCTGGTCCGCCTGCTCCCGCACGGTCGCCCAGAACGCCTGGCGCGCCGTGACGTCCATGCCGGTCGTCGGCTCGTCAAGGACGATCAGATCGCTCGCCCCCGCCGTGGCGACGGCGAACCGCACGCGCTGCTCCTGGCCGCCGGAGAGCTTGTCGACCTTGCGGTCGGCGATCTGCGCGAGCCCCGCCGCGGCCAGGACGTCGTGCACCCGGTGGGGCCGCGGGTGCAGCTCGCAGGCGAGGCCCACCAGTTCGCGCACGGTGACCCCGTCCATGAGCCCGCCGCTCTGCAACATCGCCCCGACCCGCCCGGCGGCGATGGCGTCGCGCGGGCTCGTGCCGAACACGCGCACCGTGCCGCTGTCGGGACGGCGCAGTCCGAGCAGCAGATCGAGGGTGGAGGACTTGCCCGCGCCGTTGGGCCCGAGCAGCGCGACCGTCTCGCCGGGGTACAGGTCCAGGGTCAGACCGTCGACGGCCCGCACCTCTCCGTACGCCTTGGACACCTGCTGAAAGCTCACCGCGCTCACGGCACTCGGGGACCTTCCGGCACTCGCGGTGCTCCCGGTGCCGCGGGTGCTCCCGGCACTCCCCGTCACGGGCCCCGCGGCTGCGCCCGCCGCCTGCACTGTCGTCGTCATGTGCTCCATCCTTGCTGGTCAGAGCCCTACGCGGCAGTGTCGTCCGTACGCGGACCCGGATGACAGATGTCATGCGCGGCAGATGACTCCCGCCACGGCGATGACTCTCCGGCGCCGCGCCGGTCTCGTGCTCGGCACCGACAGGGCCACCCGGCGGCGGAGAGTCGATCCTTCCGGACGACGGCCTTCCGGACGACGGCGAGCGGCCGGAGCCGAACGCGGGACCGGGGGGGCACCCCCCCCGGGCGCCCCCCCGTCCCCGTGGGGAGCGGGGGGCCCCCCGGGGTGGGGGCGCTCAACCCCCCCCCCGCCCCGCGCGG
>NZ_JBIRHJ010000003.1:356964-514365 GCF_044328435.1 Streptomyces sp. NPDC017940
CCCGGGCGGGGGAGACCGGACCCTCCCGCCCGCCGCCCCGCGGTCGGCCGGCGCGGGCCGGGCGCCGACCGGGCACCGGGGGGTACCCCCCGCGGGGCCCCGCCCGTTCCGCGTTCGGCTCCGGGGCCTAGCCCGGGTTCGTCTCGATCACGCCCACGCGCTCCGCGGGCGTCCTGCCCTGCAACGCCTTGCCCATCGCCTGGGCGACGTCCGTCGGCTGCACGGGGGTCTTCTTGCCGTTGGCGCGCTGCACGAGCACGCCGTCGAAGATGTTGCCGTACAGCTTCTTGAGCTCGACGAGGTCGTACGTCTGTGACAGCTTGCCGCCGCCCACGACCTTCACGCCGAGCACCTTCGGCAGCGACCTCGAGGGGCCGAACGGGATCTCCGCGCCGCCCGCCTTGATGGTGACGTTGGCGGACATCGCGGGCTTGGCGAAGCGCTTCATGAAGTCGTCGACCTCGGCGTCGGAGACGGTCGGCCTCCGGTCCGTGACGGGCACCGCGACGGTGCCCGCGCTGCCCGTCTCGACCTGCTTCTCGTACGCATCGGCGATCGCCGTCGCCGCCTTGTCGGCGTCGATGCCCTTGCCCGCCTTGCCGTAGACGGGGACGGCCTTGCCGGGCACGAACTTGACCGTGCCCTCCTTGGCCGTGCCGGAGCCGCCCGCGGAGCGCTCGAGGGCCGCCGCCAGCTTCTCCTCGTCCACCGGCATCTCGGGCTCGACGACGCGCTCGCCGCCGAAGAGGCTACCGATCACCGAGACCGGGTTGTAGTCGCTGCCCGCGGCGGCGCGCACGGTGGCCTGACTGTCCAGGGTGAGGCCCGCCTGGTCGGGCTTCAGGGTGACCTGGTCGCCGCCCACCGTCAGCTTCAGCGGCTTGTTCACGCGCTCGCCGAGGGCCGCGTCGAGCTTCTTCACGGCCTCGTCGCGGGTGCCGCCGCCGATGTCGACACCGAGGACGGTGGTGCCCTTCGGCACGTCGGCGTGGTTCATCAACAGGCCCGCGCCGTAGGCCCCGCAGCCGATGACGACGGCCACACCGGCCAGCAGGACCAGTTTGTTGCGGCCTTTCTTCTTCTTGGGCGCGGGGGCGGCAGCCACCTTCGGCTGTACGGGCTCGGGCAGCTTGGGCGGTGTGTGCGGGCCCGGCTCGTCCAGGTGCGTGCCCGGCGCGAACGGGGAGTTCTGCGCGGGCGGTACGACCGGGATGCCGCTGGTGAGCGTGTCACCGGAGACGTTTGTGCCGGGGCCGCCGGAGCCACCCGCCCCGGGACCGCCGGACGCGGGCGGGCGCACGCCGCCGGGGCCGGGCATCGGGCTCTGCGGGGTGAGGATGGCGGTGTCATCGCTCAGGCGGCCGGGGCCACCGGGGCCGCCCGGGCCGCCCGGACCGTGGGGACCGCCCGGACCACCGGGGACGCCGGGACCACCAGGACCGCCCGGACCGCCGGGACCGCCGGGACCACCCAGCGGGTCCACCTCGCCGGGATAGGTGCCCGAGCCGTCGCCGAAGCCCTCGGAGCCCTCGGGGTAGCCGCTCTGTCCCCCAGGTGCCCCGGGTCCTCCCGGGTTCCCGGGCCCGCCTTGAGGACCGGGCCCGCCCTGAGCCCCGGGCGGCGGCATCGGGCCGTCACCGGTCACCGGCCCCCCGGTGGGCCCCGCGGGCCCGGAGGAGCCGTACTCGCCCTCGCCGCCGGAGAAGTACGGCAGGTCACCGCGCTGCGGTTCCCCGCCGTGCGGCCCACCGGTACCGAGGGGCCCGGCGGCGACGGCACCCGACACGTCGTACGCGCCCGTGCCACCGCTTCCGCTGCCCGACGACGGGGCGCCCCCGCCCTTGGGCGCGGCGCCCTTGCGCGGCGCGAACCAGTCGCTGGTCGCCTCGTCGCCCTCGTCGCCCCCGGCCGAACCCTGCGGCGGCGCGGCGGAACCGGCGTCCGGTGCGGCGGGTGCCGAGGGCCTCGGCGCGGCGGAGCCGCCCGCGGCCGAAGGACCGGAGTAAGAGGTGCCCGCGCCGCCGATGCTGCTGCTCGGACCCGCGTTCCCGGCACCGTCCGCACGCCGGTCGTCGGCGTCTCTGTCGCCTCTCCCGCCGTCGGAGTCGCCCACCGGCGTGCGCATGACGACCGGCGGGATGGGCCGCGACCCGGGGATGTTGATCCGGATACGGGTCGTCAGCGTGGTCTCGGTCTTCGGTTCGCCGGACCGCTCGCCGCCGGCACCGGGGCCGGCGCCGTCCGGGCCGCCCTCGGGCGTGCCGCCCTGTGCGGGCGAGCCGTAGGGCGGCGTCCCCGAGGGGTACGCGGCTCCCGCGCGCCCCTGGGGACCGGAGGACGAACTGTCAGTTTCACGACTCAAGGCAGGTTCTCCTGGTTGGCTCCACCGCCCGTCTCGACCACTCGGGCGGCTCGGCGGCGCGCACCACCATACTGGCCGCCGCCCACGGACTTGCCGTGACCGGCGTCAAACCCGTGCGGGACACGGGTTCAAGTGGTACGTCACTTGCCAAGTCGGGCGTCGGACGCGCCCGGTTGCGGTGACTGCCCGAGGGTGGCACACATCACAGCGACGCCCATACCGCCCAGCAGGAAGACGTACGAGCCGACCCCGGCACCGAACACGAAGTCGCCCTCCGGGCGCGTCGCGGTCAGGAACATCACGGCGACGAGCCAGCCCGCGGCGGGCGCCACGGCTCCCCCGCGGGTGCCGGTGGCCCGCGAGCCGCCGTAGAAGGCCCCGGCGGAACCGGCGAGCGCGAGCAGCAACCCGCCGGGCGTCCAGGCCTGTTGGATGAGCGCCCCCGCCACCCCGACGACCGCGCCGAGCACGAACAGGCCCGCGTAGGCCGCGAGGCGGGCGGCGTTGAGGGGCTGCGCGAGGAAGCTTCCCGCGCCCGCGGGCGTACGGGTACCACCGGCGGGCGCAGCCGTACCACCCACCGCTCTGCCGGACTTCACCACCTTTTCGGACCTCTCAGCCTTCTGGTGCTTACCGGACTTTTCAATCTTTCCGGTCTTACCGGATGCTGCGGCGGGCGTTCCCCCGGACGTGGCTCGGTTTGGCCGAGAAGATCCCTTCGACTGCGCCGACGCCCTGGACCGCGCGCTCACTTCGCGCCCTCCGTCTCGACGCCCGCCATGTCGAGCCCGGCGCCCGGCCCTACGTCCAGACCCGCGAACAGATCCCTCTCGCGCCCACCGTCCACCGTGCCCGCCTCGCCTCTCACCAGTTCGTAGTACTCCACGTCGAAGATCGGCTGTGCCAGGCCGTTGGACAGCGCGAACAGCGGCTCGTGGACCTCGATCTGGGTCGCGTGGGCCCGCATCGCCGCCGCCTTGGCCGCGCCGTACGCCCGCCCGTCGATCTCCGTCGTGACGCGCGCGTCGTCGGTCAGACCCGGTACGTCGCCCACCGCGGCGGCGGCCGTGAACGGCGAGTCCGCCAGCGCGTCCGCGAGACGCAGGAAGGCCGCCTCGACCGCCGAGCGCGGCGCGCGGTTCCAGTAGACCTTGGCGACGGCGTGCGCCTCGCCGAGATCGGCGCCGAACCCCGGATCGGCCGCGAGGTCCACGGCGCGCATGGCGACCCGGTGGGCCTGGATGTGGTCGGGGTGGCCGTAGCCGCCGTCCGGGTCATAGGTGACCAGGACCTGCGGGCGCACCTCGCGGAGCACCGCGACGAGGTGCGCGGCCGCCTCGTCGATGTCGGCGGACCAGAAGGCCCCGCTCCTGCGGTTCTGCTCGGTGCCCATCATCCCGGAGTCGCGGTAGCGGCCGGGACCGCCGAGGAAGCGGTGGTCGGCGACGCCGAGCTCCCGCATGGCGGCGCCGAGCTCACCGACGCGGTGCGGGCCGAGCGCGTCCTCGCGGTCGGCGGCCAGGTGCGCGAGGGCGGGCGGGACGACCTCGCCCTCCTCGCCGAGCGTGCAGGTCACCACCGTGACTCGGGCGCCCTCGGCCGCGTACCTGGCCATGGTCGCGCCATTGTTGATCGACTCGTCGTCGGGGTGCGCGTGCACGAGCAGCAGGCGCCGGGCGGGCTGTTCCGTCATGGGAACAGCCTACGAGCCCGGCGCGCGTCTCCCGCCGGGCCGACGCCCCCGTACCACCCGCGCCCCCGTCTTCTCCCCTGCCGCTCCCCGGCGGCTCCTCGGTGCCGTCAGAAGTTGATGTCCTCGATGACCCCCGCGAGGTTCGTCGACAGTTCGTCGATGGTCGGCGCGAGCGACGAACTGGCGAGATAGAAACCGAGCAGCGCGCACACGATCGCGTGGATCGTCTTGAGCCCCTGTTTCCGCACCATCATGACCACGATGATCGCCAGCAGCAGCACCACCGATACCGAGACTGCCACGCGGTTCACCTCCCATTCCCATGACCCGACAACGTTCCGACCAACTGCCCCCGAGTCGCCCCGGGGCCGCCCCCTGCGTCCGGCCGACGGGACCCAACTCGCCGTGCCTGCAAGGTCATACCCACCAAGTGCTACGGATCATAACTATGTGTCGGGCCACATGAGTCGGAGCACCGCAGCACAAGGGGCGCATGAGCCATAGGCTCGGGGAATGACCACCGAGACCCCCGGAACCGACGGGCACCCCGAAGGCCCCGCGCAGCGGCTTTCCTTCCCGCGTCAGCACGCGAGGACACAGCGCTTCTCCCTGGGCGCGCCCCGCGCCTTCACCGCGGCCCCCGACGGCTCCCGAGTCGTTTTCGTACGCTCCGCGTCCGGCGCCGACAGGACCGGGGTGCTGTGGGTCCTCGACCTCACGGACGGGGGCGCGGTCGAACGTGTGGCCGCCGACCCGCGGACGCTTCTCGGCGGTGCCGTCGAGCGGCTCTCGGCGGCGGAGCGGGCGCGGCGCGAGCGCACCCGCGAGGGCGGCTCGGGCATCGTCGGCTACGCCACCGACGCGGCCGTCGAGCTGGCGGCCTTCGCTCTTTCCGGCAAGCTGTTCGCCGCGGAGCTGCGTGCGGGCACGGCGCGCGAACTGCCCGCGCCCGCCCCCGTGATAGATCCGCGCCCCTCTCCGGACGGCCGCCACATCGCGTACGTGTCCCGGGGCGCCCTGCGCGTCGTGGCCGCCGACGGCGGCGACGACCGGGCGCTCGCGGCACCGGACGCGGTGGAGGCGGACACGGTGACCTACGGCCTCGCGGAGTTCATCGCGGCCGAGGAGATGCACCGCACCCGGGGTTTCTGGTGGTCGCCCGAGTCCGACCGCCTCCTGGTCGCGCGGGTCGACGACGCCCCCGTACAGCGCTGGTGGATCGCGGATCCGGCGCATCCGGACCGGGAGCCGACACCGGTCGCCTACCCGGCCGCGGGCACCGCCAACGCGGACGTGCGGCTGTTCGTGGTGGGCCTGGACGGGGTGCGCACGGAGGTCGTGTGGGACCGGGCCAGATATCCGTATCTGGCGCGGGTGCACTGGTCCTCGAGCGGCGCTCCCCTGCTCCTGGTGCAGGCGAGGGACCAGCGCAGCGCGCTGTACCTGGCGGTGGACCCGGAGAACGGCTCGACGCGGATGGTGCACGCCGACGAGGACGACGACTGGCTGGAACTCCATCCCGGTGTGCCCTGCTGGTCGCCGAGCGGACGCCTCGTCCGGATCGCGGACGAGGGCGGCGCGCGGGTCCTCGCCTGGGGCGACCGGCCCCTGACGGGACCGCAGCTGCACCTGCGCGCGGTCCTCGACGTGACCGAGGACTCCGCGCTGATCTCGGCGTCCGCGGGTGCGGGCGCCGCCGATCCCGAACTCGGCGAGGTGCACGTCTACCGGGTCAACGAGCTGGGCGTGGAACGCGTCTCCCAGGAGCCCGGGGTGCACTCGGCGGTGCGCTCGGGTGACGTCACCGTGCTGGTTTCGGCCACTCTCGACGAGCCGGGCGCCCGTGTGTCCGTGCTGCGCGACGGCAAGCAGGTGGCGACCGTCGCCTCACACGCCCAGCGGCCGGGGCTCACCCCGCGCGTGACACTCACCGAAGGGGGCGCACGGCGGATTCCGTGCGCCGTGCTGCTCCCCACGGGGTACGACCCGCAGGTGTCGGGACCGCTTCCCGTACTCATGGATCCGTACGGCGGTCCGCACGGCCAGCGCGTGCTGCGTGCCCACAACGTCCATCTCACGTCGCAGTGGTTCGCCGACCAGGGCTTCGCCGTCGTCGTGGCCGACGGGCGCGGTACGCCGGGGCGCTCGCCCGCCTGGGAGAAGGCGGTCGCGGGTGACCTCACGCGCACGCTCGACGACCAGGTGGAGGCGCTGCACGCGCTCGCCGAGCGGTTCCCGCTCGACCTCGGCCGGGTGGCGATGCGCGGCTGGTCCTTCGGCGGGTATCTCTCCGCCATGGCCGTGCTGCGGCGGCCCGACGTCTTCCACGCCGCGGTGGTCGGCGCTCCCGTCACCGATCTCCGTCTCTACGACACCCACTACCAGGAGCGCTACCTGGGCGATCCGCGCACCTCCCCCGACGCCTACCGGAACAGTTCGCTCGTCTGCGACGACGGGCTCGTCGATCCCGGGGAGCCGCATCGGCCCATGATGATCGTCCACGGCCTCGCCGACGACAACGTGGTCGTCGCGCACGCCCTGCGACTGTCCTCCGCCCTCCTCGCCGCCGGCCGCCCGCACGAGGTCCTCCCCCTCTCCGGGGTCACCCACATGACCCCCCAGGAACAGGTCGCCGAGAACCTGCTCCTCCTCCAGGTCGACTTCCTGAAGCGGTCGTTGGGCTTGCCCTAGCGGGGGCTCCCCAACCCCGCCCCTTCACCGTAACCAGGGGCGCTGCGCCCCCTGGACCCCCGCTTTATCGGCGCTCCGCGCCTCGTCCTCAAACGCCGGACGGGCTGGATACTTCGCCGGGGCGGGCTGAATACTTCGCCGCACCAAACGACGTTGCCTCAGCGGCGAGAGTTTTTGAGCCCGTCCGGCGATTGAGGACGAGGCGCGGAGCGCCGACAACGGGGTCTGGGGCGGAGCCCCAGTTTCGGAGAAGGGGCGGGACTGGGGCGCCCCGCGCGGGCCTACGGCACCACGTGCCTCTCCTCCGCGAAATGGCACGCGGAATCATGCGCCGCAGGCCCCTCCACCCCCCGGAACTCCGCCGGAACGGCAAGCAGCGGCACCTCGAGGGCACACCGCTCCCGAGCCTTCCAGCACCGGGTGCGAAACCGGCACCCGGAGGGCGGATTGGCGGGCGAGGGCACATCCCCGCTCAGGATGATCCGTTCCCGGTGCTCCCGCGCCAGCGGATCCGGCACGGGCACGGCCGACAGCAGCGCCTGCGTGTAGGGGTGCGTCGGATGCTCGTAGATCTCCGCGTCGGTGCCGGTCTCGACGATCCGCCCGAGGTACATGACGCCGACCCGGTCGGAGATGTGCCGCACGATCGACAGGTCGTGGGCGATGAACACGTACGAGAGGTCGAACTCGCTCTGGAGCTTCTCCAGGAGGTTCACGACCTGCGCCTGCACGGACACGTCGAGCGCGGAGACGGGCTCGTCGGCGACGATGACCTCGGGCCGCAGCGCGAGCCCCCGCGCGATGCCGATGCGCTGCCGCTGCCCGCCGGAGAACTGGTGGGGGTAGCGGTTGATGTACTCGGGGTTCAGGCCCACCACGTCGAGGAGCTCCCGCACCCGCGCCCGCCGCGAACCCTTCGGCGCCACCTCGGGGTGGATCTCGTACGGCTCCCCGATGATGTCGCCGACCGTCATGCGCGGGTTCAGCGAGGTGTAGGGGTCCTGGAACACCATCTGGATGTTGCGGCGCACCGCCCGCAGCGCGCGCCCGGACAGCTTGGTGATGTCCTCGCCCCGGTAGTGGATCTGCCCGGCGGTCGGCCGTTCCAGGTTGACGAGCATCTTGGCGACCGTGGACTTCCCGCAGCCGGACTCGCCGACGATGCCGAGCGTCTCGCCGCGCCCGAGCGCGAAGTCCACGCCGTCGACGGCCTTGACCGCGCCGATCTGCCGTTTGATCACGATTCCCTGCGTGAGCGGATAGTGCTTCACGAGCCCCCGCACCTCCAGGACGGGCTCAGCCACGGAGGGTCTCCTTCCAGAAGTGGCAGGCGCTGCGGCGCTCCGCCGTGAGTCCCTCGTACGTGACGTGGAACAGGGGCGGGTCCTCGACCCGGCACACGTCCTTGGCCAGCGGGCAGCGCGGGTGGAAGGCGCAGCCGGGCGGGATGTCCATGAGGTTGGGCGGCAGGCCCTTGATGGCGAAGAGGTCCTGGCCCTTCTGGTCCAGGCGCGGGATGGATTCCAGGAGGCCCTTGGTGTACGGGTGGGCGGGGGCCCGGTAGATCTCGTGCACCGGTGCGCTCTCCACGATCCGGCCCGCGTACATCACGGCGATCCGGTCGGCGACGTCGGCGACCACCCCCAGGTCGTGGGTGATCAGGACGAGGCCCATGTTCAGCTCGCGCTGGAGTTCCGCGAGCAGGTCCATGACCTGGGCCTGGACCGTGACGTCCAGGGCCGTGGTCGGCTCGTCGGCGATGATCAGGGACGGTTCGAGCGCCATCGCCATGGCGATCATGATGCGCTGGCGCATGCCGCCGCTGAACTGGTGCGGGTACTGGGTGACGCGCTCCTTGGCGGCGGGGATGCGGACGCGGTCCATCAGTTCGACGGCCTTGGCGCGGGCGTCCTTGCGGGACATGCCGCGGTGCACGACGAACATCTCGCCGAGCTGGTCGCCGACGCTGAGCACGGGGTTCAGGGAGCTGAGCGCGTCCTGGAAGATCATGGCCATGTCCGCGCCGCGGATCCTGCGCCGCTCCTCCTCCCTGAGCTTCAGGAGGTCCTGGCCCCGGAAGAGGATCTCGCCGGCGGTGATACGTCCCGGTGGGACGTCGAGGATGCCCATGACGGCCTGGGCGGTGACGGACTTGCCGGAGCCGGACTCGCCGAGCACGGCGAGGGTCTCCCCCGCCGCCACCGCGTAGTCGACGCCGTTGACGGCGTCGGCGACCCCGTCGCGGGTCCGGAACTCCACGCGCAGGCCGCGCACGTCGAGCAGCGTGGACGCGGGGGGCGGCGCGGTCGCCGCGGATGCCCTGGACGCGGGTGTGGCCATGGCGCCTACCTCAGCTTGGGGTCGAGGGCGTCGCGGACCGCGTCGCCGAGCATGATGAACGCGAGCACGGTGACCGCGAGGGCGCCCGCGGGCCAGAGCAGCATGTGCGGCGCGTTGCGGATGTACTGGGACGCGGCGGAGATGTCGATGCCCCAGCTCACCGTGGGCGGCTTCAGGCCGACACCCAGGTACGACAGGGTCGCTTCCAGGGCGATGTACGTACCGAGCGCGATGGTGGCGACGACGATGACCGGGGCGACGGCGTTGGGCGCGATGTGGCGCAGGAGCATCCGCGAGTTGGAGGCGCCGAGGGCGCGGGCCGCCTGGACGTAGTCGTGTTGTTTGGCGGTGATGACGGAGCCGCGGGCGATGCGGGAGATCTGCGGCCAGCCGAGGAGCACCATGAAGCCGATCACCGGCCAGACGGTGTCGCTGGTGACCACGGAGAGCAGCACGAGGCCGCCGAGGACGACGGGGATGGCGAAGAAGATGTCGGTGATGCGGGAGAGGATCGCGTCCCACACCCCGCCGAAGAACCCGGCGAGCCCGCCGAGGACGCTGCCGAGGACCGCGACGCCGAGGGTGGCGCAGACGCCGACGGTGACGGAGGTGCGGGCGCCGTACACCGTCCTGGTGTAGACGTCGCAGCCCTGGCCGTTGTAGCCGAAGGGGTGGCCGGGTGACGAGCCCTTCTGGGCGTTGGCGAGGTCGCAGTCGAGGGGGTCGCCGGAGGCGATCGCCGAGGGCCACAGCGAGATGAGGACCAGAAACAGGATGATCAGGCCGGAGACGAGGAACACCGGGTTGCGGCGCAGGTCGCGCCAGGCGTCGGACCACAGGCTGCGGGCGGGGGCGGCGGGCCCGCCGCCGCTCCCGCCACCGGGCCCGCCGCCGGGTCCGGCCCCGGCCTCGCCCGACGCCAGCGTCGTCGCCTCGCTCGCCGCGAGTTCCATCGCGCCGCCCATGCCGGTGCCTGCGACGGCCCCCTCGGCGGGCTCGTGGGGTTCAGGCATAGCGGATCCTCGGGTCGAGTACGGCGTACAGCAGATCGACGATCAGGTTCGCCACCAGGAAGACCAGGACGAGCACCGTCACGAACCCGACCACGGTCTGGGTGCTCTGCCGCAGGATCCCCTGGTAGAGCTGGAAGCCGACGCCGTGGATGTTGAAGATCCGCTCGGTGACGATGGCGCCGCCCATCAGCGCGCCGACGTCCGTACCGATGAACGTGACCACCGGGATGAGTGAGTTCCGCAGCAGGTGCCGGGTGATGACACGCCGTCTCGGCAGTCCCTTGGCCACGGCGGTGCGTACGTAGTCGGCGCGCCGGTTCTCCGCGATGGAGGTCCGCGTGAGCCGGGTGACGTAGGCGAGCGAGACCGAGGCGAGCACAAGCCCCGGCACGATCAGTTCGTCGACGGTGGCCTCCGGGGACACCGACGGCTTGATGACCCCCCACTCCACGCCGAGGAGCAGCTGGAGGAGCAGTCCGGTCACGAAGGTCGGCACGGAGATGACCACGAGGGTCAGGACCAGCACCACCGTGTCGACCGGCCTGCCGCGCCGCAGCCCGGTGAGCACGCCGAGGGTGATGCCGATGACGATCTCGAAGACGATGGCGACGAGGGTGAGGCGGACGGTCACGGGGAACGCCGTGGACATCAGCTCGGTGACCTTCTGCCCGTTGAACGCGGTGCCGAAGTCGCCGGTGAACACGTTGCCCATGTAGGTCGCGTACTGCTGCCACACGGGCTTGTCGAGGCCGAACTCCTTCTTCAGCCGGGCGGCCGTCGCGGGGTCGCACCTGCGGTCCCCGCACAGGCCCGCGACGGGGTCGCCCATCACATTGACCATCAGGAAGATCAGCAGCGTGGCGCCGATGAACACCGGGATCATCTGCAACAGACGCCGGATCACATAACGACCCATGGCTCGCTCCGGTGAGTAGCTGGGTGGCCGGTGGCCGGGGTCAGTTGACCTTGATCTTTCCGTAGACGGGCACGCTGAACTGGTTCAGCGCGACGTCGGAGACGCGGTCGGAGTAGCCCGCGCTGCCGTTCTGGTACCAGAGCGGGATCGCGGCCATGTCCTTGGCGAGCACCTTCTCGGCGTCCCGGAAGGTGGTGACGGCCTTGGCGGCGTCGCTCTCGGCGTTGGCCCGGTCGACGAGCTTGTCGAACTCCTCGCTGGAGTACTTGCCGTCGTTGGAGGGCGCGTCGGTGTAGTACACGGGTGCGAGGAAGTTCTGGATCAGCGGGTAGTCCATCTGCCAGCCCGCCCGCCAGGCGCCGTCGAGCTTCTGCTGGGACGCCTTGCTGCGGTAGTCGGCGAACGTGCCGATGGGGTTGCCGACGCAGGCCTTGTCGTTGCCGAGGGCCCTGTTGATGGAGTTGCAGACGGCGTCCACCCACTCCTTGTGCGAGCCGGTGTCGGAGTTGTACGAGACCCTCAGGGTGCCGCCCGGGATGCCGCCGCCGTCCTCGACCAGCTTCTTGGCCCGTGCGGCGTCGTAGGTGCAGGCGTCGCCGCACACGCTGTCGCTGTAGCCGCCGTCGTCGCCGAGCACGGGCGAGGTCCAGTCCTTGGCGGGGGTGCGGGTCTTCTGGAAGATCGTGTCGGTGATCTGCTCGCGGTTGATCGCCATGGACAGGCCGCGGCGGACCTTGTCCATGCCCGCCTTGTTCCACTTGCTGTCGTAGAAGGGGAAGGCCAGCGTCTGGATGATGCCGGCGGGGGTGTTGATGTAGCGCTCCCCCAGATCGCTCTTGACGTTCTTGAGCTGGGAGGCGGGCACGTCGTCGACGAGGTCGAGATTGCCCGCCATGAGGTCGTTGTAGGCGGTGTTGTTGTCGGTGTAGACCTTGAGGTCCACGCCGCCGTTCTCCGCCTTGTCGTCCCCGCTGTAGCCGTCCCACTTCCTGAGCTCCATCTTGGAGCCCTTCTGGTACGACTTCACGGTGTACGGGCCGTTGCCGACCGGCTTGGCGAGCCAGGCGTCGTGGTTGTCGAAGAAGGCCCTGGGCAGCGGGGCGAAGGCCGGATAGCCGAGGGTGTCGGGCCAGGTGGAGAACTTCTGCGTGAGCTTGACCGTGAAGGTCCGCTCGTCCACGGCCCTCAGCCCGGACAGGGTGTCGGCGGTGGCGTCGCCCTTCTCCGGGTGGACCTTGTCGTACCCCTCGATGTACCCGAAGAAGTAGGAGTTCTTCTGGTTGTTCCTCAGGTGCGCGCCGTAGTTCCAGGCGTCGACG
The DNA here is from genome assembly GCF_044328435.1 of Streptomyces sp. NPDC017940. Taxonomy (NCBI): domain Bacteria; kingdom Bacillati; phylum Actinomycetota; class Actinomycetes; order Kitasatosporales; family Streptomycetaceae; genus Streptomyces; species Streptomyces sp. NPDC017940. Next base: position 369,299 of record NZ_JBIRHJ010000003.1, read on the forward strand.
AACGACTTGGCGGTGACCTTCTCACCGTTGCTGAACTTCCATCCGTCCTTGATCCTGACGGTGAAGTTCCGCGCGTCCTCGGTCTTGATGGACTCGGCGATCATGTCCTTGGCCTCGCCCGTCTTCGGGTCGTACCGCTTGAGGCCGCGCACGATCATGTCGAGGACCTTGCCGCCCTGCACCTCGTTCGTGTTCGCGGGTTCCAGGGGGTTCTGCGGATCACCCCAGGAGGACCCCACGATCCCGGAGCCGTCGCCGCCGCTGCCCCCGCCCCCACAGGCCGTCGCCGTGAGCACGACGGCCACCGCACATGCGGCCCACCTGGCCTGCGTGGCTCCACGCATGGCTGCCTCCTTGGAGTGATCCCTGACACGTATCGCCAAATATCGCGTCAGAACGCTCCAACCGCACATTTGCCCCACCCGTATGGGCAACGCAGACCCGTATGAGCAACGCAAAAGAGTGGCCCTCCGGAAATCCTGGGATTTCCGGAGGGCCACTCCGTCCTGCGTCGAGTCCGTGCGCGCGTCAGGCCGCGTGCACGACGTCCTTCTCCTCCGCGAAGTGGCACGCCGACTCGTGGGCGGCGGGGGTGTCCCGGCCCACGAAGCGCTCCGGTATCGCGAGCAGCGGGACCTCCTCCGCGCACTTGTCCTGCGCCTTCCAGCAGCGGGTGCGGAAGCGGCAGCCCGACGGCGGGTTGGCGGGCGAGGGCACGTCACCGGTGAGGATGATGCGCTCGCGGCCCTCGCGCGCCTCCGGGTCCGGCACCGGCACCGCGGAGAGCAGCGCCTGTGTGTACGGGTGCGTCGGGTGGTCGTAGATCTGCTCGTCGGAGCCGATCTCCGCCATCTTGCCGAGGTACATCACGCCCACGCGGTCCGAGATGTGCCGGACGATCGACAGGTCGTGCGCGATGAAGAGGTAGGACAGGTTGAACTCGTCCTGGAGCTTCTCCATCAGGTTGATGACCTGGGCCTGGACGGACACGTCCAGGGCCGAGACCGGCTCGTCGCAGATGATGATCTCGGGGTTGAGCGCGAGGCCGCGCGCGATGCCGATGCGCTGGCGCTGGCCGCCCGAGAACTGGTGCGGGTAGCGGTTGATGTACTCGGGGTTGAGGCCGACGACGTCCAGGAGTTCCTGGACCTTGCGCCGCCGGTCGCCCTTCGGGGCCACCTCGGGGTGGATCTCGAACGGCTCCCCGATGATGTCGCCGACCGTCATGCGCGGGTTCAGCGAGGTGTAGGGGTCCTGGAACACCATCTGGATGTTCCGGCGGACCGCCTTCAGCGCGCGCCCGGACAGCTTGGTGATGTCCTGGCCCTTGTAGAAGACCTCGCCGGCCGTCGCCTGCTCCAGGGTCATGAGCAGCTTGGCCACCGTCGACTTGCCGCAGCCCGACTCGCCCACGATGCCGAGCGTCTCGCCCTGGTAGAGGTCGAAGGAGATCCCGTCGACCGCCTTCACCGCACCGATCTGGCGCTTGACGATGACGCCCTGCGTGAGCGGGAAGTGCTTCACCAGGTTGCGCACCTGGAGGATCGGCTCACCGCGCTCGGCGGGGGCCTCGATGGCGGCCACCGCCTCCTCGGGCGTCTCCGCGTCGACCGTTTCCACCTCGGAGACGTTCGGCGTGACGTCCGTCGGCTCGTCGTTCCTCGGGACCTCAGCCATGGATCGTCTCCTTCCAGAAGTGGCACGCGCTGCCGCGGCCCGCGAGGTCCGTGCCGTCCCGCTCCGTGACCGGGACCAGCGGCGGCACCTCGGTGCGGCAGATGTCCTGCGCCTTCGGGCAGCGCGGGTTGAACGCGCAGCCACCGGGGATCTTGAGCAGGTTGGGCGGCAGGCCCTTGATCGCGTAGAGCTCGGAGCCCTTCTGGTCCAGGCGCGGGATCGAGTCGAGCAGACCGCGCGTGTACGGGTGCGCGGGCCGCTTGTACAGCTCGTGCACCGGGGCCGTCTCCACGATCCGGCCCGCGTACATGACCGCGATCTTGTCGGCCACGTCCGCGACCACACCGAGGTCGTGGGTGATGAGGATCAGGCCCATGTTGTACTCGCGCTGGAGCTCCGCGAGCAGGTCCATGACCTGGGCCTGGACCGTCACGTCGAGGGCCGTGGTCGGCTCGTCGGCGATGATCAGGTCAGGCTCCAGGGCGAGCGCCATCGCGATCATGATGCGCTGGCGCATACCGCCGGAGAACTGGTGCGGGTAGTCGTTCACCCGCTCCTTGGCGGCCGGGATCTTCACCCGGTCCATCAGCTCGACGGCCTTGGCCTTGGCCTCCTTGCGGGACAGGCCCTCGTGCACCCGGAACATCTCGCCGAGCTGGTAGCCGACGGAGAGCACCGGGTTCAGGGACGAGAGCGCGTCCTGGAAGATCATCGCGATCTTGCGGCCGCGGATCTTCCTGCGCTCCTCGTTGGACATCTTCAGCATGTCCTGGCCCCGGAAGACGATCTCGCCCTGCGGGATCCTTCCGGGCGGCATGTCGAGGATGCCCATGATGGCCTGCGCGGTCACGGACTTGCCCGAGCCGGACTCGCCGAGCACGGCGAGCGTCTCGCCCGCGTCCACGCTGTAGTTGACGCCGTTGACGGCCTTGACCACACCGTCGCGGGTGTGGAACTCGACGTGCAGGTCCTTCACGTCGAGCAGCCGGCCGCTCTTCTCCTCGCCCGAGCGGGGGGCGGGGGCGTCCGCGGTCTTCTCTGTGATCGTCACGTACGCCTCCCTCAGCGCAGCTTCGGGTCGAGGGCTTCGCGTACCGCGTCGCCGAGCATGATGAACGCCAGCACGGTGATGCTGAGCATTCCGGCGGGAAAGATCAGCGTGTGCGGGTTGTTCCGGATGTCCTGCGTCGCGTCGGAGATGTCGGCACCCCAGGACACGGCGTCACTGCCGAAGCCGAGGCCCAGGTACGACAGCGTCGACTCCGCGACGATGTACGTGCCGAGGGCGATGGTCGCGACGACGATGACCGGGGCGATGGCGTTCGGCAGCACGTGGCGGAAGAGGATCCGCTTGGTGCCGGCGCCGAGGGCCTTGGCCGCCATCACGTAGTCCGCGTGCTTGGTCGTGATCACCGCGCCACGCATGACGCGTGCGATCTGCGTCCAGCCGAGGAACGCGAGCGCACCGGTGATCACCCACACGTCGCGGTCGGTGAAGGCGTTCAGGACGACCATCGCGCCGAGCAGGAACGGGATGCCGAAGAACACGTCGGTGATCCGGGAGAGCAGGCTGTCCCAGAAGCCACCGAAGTAGCCCGCCAGCATGCCGACCAGACCGCCGAAGACGGTGACGAGCAGCGTCACACCGAGGCCGACCATCACGGAGTTCCGGGCGCCGAAGACCACGCGGGCGTAGATGCTGCGGCCCTGCCGGTCGTACCCGAACCAGTCGTCCTGGAAGAAGTGGGTCAGGTTCGGCGAACCGAGGAAGTTCTTCGTCAGGTCGCCGCTGCCCGGGTCCGTGCTCGTGAACACGCCGGGGAAGGCCGACACCAGGAGCACCAGGAGGATCAGCAGGCCGGAGACGACGAACAGCGGCCTGCGGCGCAGGTCCCGCCAGGCGTCGCCCCAGAGGCTGCGGGCACCGCCCACCTCGCCGGCTTCGGCCGCCTTGCCGCTCGGCGCGGCGACCACCGCCTCCGGCTCTTCCGTGGCCGGGGTCTTCATCAGGTCAGGCATAACGGATCCTCGGGTCCAGGACCGCGTAGAGCAGGTCGACGAGCAGGCTGGCGAGGAGGTACACGATGACGAGGACGGTCACGATGCCCACGATGATCGCGCCTTCGCGCCGAGCGATTCCCGTGTACAGCAGGTTGCCCACGCCCGTCACGTTGAAGATGCCCTCGGTGATGACCGCGCCGCCCATCAGGGCGCCGATGTCCGTACCGAGGTAGGTGACCACAGGGATCAGGGAGTTGCGCAGCAGGTGCCGGGAGATGATGCGGCGTCTCGGCAGGCCCTTGGCGACGGCCGTGCGGATGTAGTCCGCGGACCGGTTCTCCTTGATGGAGGTACGGGTCAGCCGGGCCACATAGGCGAGGCCGACGAGGCCGAGCACGAGGGCCGGCAGCATCAGCTGCTGGAAGTTCTCCGAGTCCTGCACGGTCGGTTTCACCCAGCCGAGTTCGTTGCCGAAGATCAGCTGGAAGCCGAGGCCGAACACGAAGATCGGGACGGAGATCACGAGGAGCGTGAAGAACGTCACGGTGGTGTCGATGATCCGGCCGCGCCGCACACCGGCGATCACACCGAGGGTGATGCCGACGACCAGCTCGAATCCCCAGGCCATCGCGGCGAGTCGCATCGAGACGGGGAACGCCTGTGTGATCTCGTCCAGGATGGGCCGGTTACCGGCGATGGTCTTGCCGAAGTCGCCCTGGAACAGCCCCTTCATGTAGTGCAGGTACTGCTCCCACAGGGGCAGGTCCAGACCCCGGTCGTGCTTGATCTGCGCGACCTGTGCCGGGTCCGGCGGCTTGTCTCCCCACAGCGCCTTGACCGGGTCACCGGGGAGGGCGTTCACCATCAGGAAGATCAGCAGGGTTGTCCCGATGAAGACCGGGATCATCTGGAGCAGTCGCCTCGCGACGTAACGCCCCATAGTGGTGCCTCCGTCCATTGCGGAGCCGTCCGGAAGCGACGCCCGGGATCGCCGGGCGTCGCTTCGCGGTACGGAACTCCGGCGACTGCTACTTCTCGAAGACCTCGACGTCGGACAGGATCGGGTCGCCCGCCTGGTCGAACTCGATCTTCTTCACGTTGTTCGAGTAGGCGGAGAGCGTCTTGTTGTACCAGAGCGGGATGCCCGGGAAGCTGTTGACCAGCTCCTTTTCGGCCTTCTGGTACAGCTCGGCGGACTCGTCGATCGTCTTCGCCTTGTCGGCCTCAGCGGTCAGCTTGTCGAACTTCTTGTCCGAGAAGCCGCCCTTGTTGCCGTCGACGCCCGTGCCGTAGAGGTCGGCGAGGAAGTTGCCGTTGAACGGGTAGTCGAGCACCCAGCCGGAGCGGTACATCGACTTGACCTTCTTCTGGTCCCGGATCTCCGTGTCGGCCGCGAAGTCCGTCACCGCGTCGCCGGTGCACTTGACACCGGTCGCCTTGGTGATGGAGTTGCAGACCGCGACGACCCAGTCCTTGTGCGGCTGGTCGGCGTTGTACTGGATCTGGATCTTGTTGCCCGGGACACCGCCGCCGGCCTTGATCAGGTCCTTGGCGCCCTTCGGGTCGAACTTGCAGAACTTGCCGCAGGCGTCGTCCTGGTAGCCCTTGACGCCCTTGGCGACCCAGCCGGTCGCGGACTCACGGGTGCCGTAGAACACCGTCTTGGCGATGGTGTCGCGGTCGATCGCCATCGACAGGCCCTGGAGGACCTTGATGTCGGTCTTCTTCCACTGCGGCGTGTAGAAGGCGAAGTTGACCGTGTTCAGCGCCGAGTAGTCGGAGACGATCGCGCGGTCACCGAAGTCGTTCTTGAAGTTGGCGAGCTCGCTGTTCGGCACGATCGGCATCGTGTCGACGTTGTCCGACTTCAGGTCGGCGTAGGCCGCGGTGTCCTTGGTGTACGCCTTGAAGTCGATGCCGCCGTTCTTCGGCTTGTCCTCGCCCTTGTAGGCGGGCCAGGTGCGCACCGAGATCAGCTTCTTGCGGTCCCACTTGGCGAACTTGTAGGGACCGTTGCCGACCGGGGCCTCGCCGTACTTCTTCGGGTCCTTCAGGGCGGCCGCGGGCAGCGGGAAGAAGGGCTTGTAGACCAGCTTGTACTGGTAGTACGGGATGCCGTTCTTCAGCGTGATGGTGAAGGTGTTCTCATCGACGACCTTCAGACCGGACATGGCCTTCTTCTTGGCCTTGCCCTTGGCCGGGTGGACGTCGTCGTAGCCGACGATGTCGCGGTACCAGGCACTGTTCTGCTGGCCGTTCGCCGGGTCCGCCGCCCAGTTCCAGGCGTCCACGTAGGACTTGGCGTTGACGGGCGTGTCGTCGTGGAACTTCCAGCCCGGCTTCAGCTTGACGGTCCACACCTTGTTCGCCTTGTCGGGCGTGACCGACTCGGCGTTCTCATAGGTGATGTTGCCCTGCTTGTCGTAGTGGACAAGCCCCGTGAAGAGGGCGTCGATGACGACGCTGCCGTACGCCTCCATGGTGTTGGACGGCTGCAACAGGTTCTGCGGCTCACCGTTGGCGTAGCTGACGATCCCCTTCGGGTCGACCTTGCCGCTGCCCTTATCGTCGTCGCCGCCGCCACAGGCAGTAGCGGTCAGCGCCACAACGCCGGCTATGGCGACCCACTTGGCGCTCTTGGCACCACGCATGGGGTTCCTCCTCATGAGTCCACTTGTTCACTACAAGAGGGGGTACGAGAGATCGTGCCGACACCCCTGACGGCAGAGATCGAGTACCCCAGTGTGCTCGTGAGTCGGCGCTCCCCACAGCGCGTGACCCATTGACCCGAGCTATACGCGGTCAACTATTAGCCATGCGGTACGGCCCGACCACACCCTTTTGGTCTCGGTTCAATCACACCTGGCACGTACAACTTCCAAAATCCGGACAAACCGATCCTAGATAGATGGTTGCGAAACGGACGTGTTACACATCTAACGGTCAGTTGAGTCCGTATACCGGACAGATCGGCAGGGAAAACCGGTTGCCGCGAGGGCGTTGACGTCTCCCGGTGCCTGTGGGCCGACACTCACGGTAGCGGGCGGCGCACACGCGAGAGGCCGGATTCCCGCACTCCGGAGAGTGCGGGAATCCGGCCTCAGGGACCTCAGGAGGCCCGCGAGGGCCCTCAGGAGCCGCAGGGGCGTCGCTGAGGGCCCTCGGGGCCGCCGCGGGCTAGTTGTGCTTGGCGCGCGACGCGGCGCGGCCGCGCTCCTTCTGGTCCAGGACGACCTTGCGGATGCGGACGGCCTCCGGGGTCACCTCGACGCACTCGTCGTCGCGGCAGAACTCCAGGGACTGCTCCAGGGAGAGCTTGCGCGGGGGCACCACGTTCTCGGTGTTGTCCGCGGAAGCCGCACGCATGTTGGTGAGCTTCTTCTCCTTGGTGATGTTCACGTCCATGTCGTCGGCGCGCGAGTTCTCACCGACGATCATGCCCTCGTACACCTCGGTGCCGGGCTCGGTGAACAGCACACCGCGCTCCTGGAGGTTGATCATCGCGAACGGCGTGACCGAACCCGAGCGGTCGGCGACCAGGGAGCCGTTGTTCCGCGTCTGGAGGGTGCCGAACCACGGCTCGTGACCCTCGTGGATGGAGTGCGCGATGCCCGTGCCGCGGGTGTTCGTCAGGAACTCCGTACGGAAGCCGATGAGGCCGCGGGACGGGACGACGAACTCCATGCGCACCCAGCCGGAGCCGTGGTTGGACATGTTGTCCATGCGGCCCTTGCGGACGCCCATGAGCTGCGTGACGGCGCCCATGTGCTCCTCGGGCACGTCGATGGTCATGCGCTCGACCGGCTCGTGCGTCTTGCCGTCGATCTCCTGGGTGACCACCTGGGGCTTGCCGATGGTCAGCTCGAAGCCCTCGCGGCGCATCTGCTCGACCAGGATGGCGAGCGCCAGCTCACCGCGGCCCTGCACCTCCCAGGCGTCCGGGCGTCCGGTGTCCAGGACACGGAGGCTGACGTTACCGATCAGCTCGCGGTCCAGGCGGTCCTTGACCTGGCGGGCGGTGACCTTGCGGTCCTTGACGGCGGCCTTGGCGTCCGCGCCCTTGCCGGTGCCGCCGCGGCCGACCAGCGGCGAGGTGTTCGTACCGATGGTCATGGAGATCGCGGGCTCGTCGACCGTGATCAGCGGCAGCGCGATCGGGTTCTCCGGGTCCGCGAGCGTCTCGCCGATCATGATGTCGGGGATGCCGGCGACCGCGCAGATGTCGCCCGGGCCCGCCTTCTCGGCGGGCTTGCGGGTGAGCGCCTCGGTCATCATCAGCTCGGTGATGCGGACGTTGGAGATCGAGCCGTCCCGCTTGATCCAGGCGACGGTCTGGCCCTTGCGCAGCTCGCCCTGCTCGACGCGGAGCAGCGCGATGCGGCCGAGGAAGTTGTCGGCGTCCAGGTTGGTGACGTGGGCCTGGAGGGGCGCGCTCTCGTCGTACTCGGGCGCGGGGACGTGCTCGAGGAGCGTGGTGAAGAACGGCTCCAGGTTGGTGCTGTCGGCCGGGACGGTGCCGTCCTCCGGCTTGGTCAGCGAGGCCACGCCGTCACGGCCGCAGGCGTAGACGATCGGGAACTCGATCTGGTCCTCGTCGGCGTCCAGGTCGAGGAACAGGTCGTAGGTCTCGTTGACGACCTCGTCGATGCGCGAGTCGGGGCGGTCCGTCTTGTTGATGCACAGGATGACGGGCAGCCGCTGCTGAAGGGCCTTGCGCAGCACGAAGCGGGTCTGCGGCAGCGGCCCCTCGGAGGCGTCCACGAGGAGGACGACCGCGTCCACCATCGAGAGTCCGCGCTCGACCTCACCGCCGAAGTCGGCGTGGCCGGGGGTGTCGATGATGTTGATGGTGATGACGTCGCCGCCATCCTTCGGGTGGTACTTGACGGCCGTGTTCTTGGCCAGGATCGTGATGCCCTTCTCACGCTCCAGGTCGTTGCTGTCCATCATGCGGTCGTCGAGGGACTCGGCGGCGTGCGCGGCGAAGGCGCCCGCCTGCTTGAGCATGGCGTCGACGATGGTCGTCTTGCCGTGGTCGACGTGGGCGACGATGGCTACGTTACGAATGTCGTGGCGCGTGGGCATGCGAGGTGCGCTTCTCCCGGGAGGCTTGGAGGCGACGCGTACGTCCATTTCGTACGCGTGCACTGCCGGGCAGACGTGCCACGGCCTTACCCCATCCTACGGGTCCTCGCCGGGGGCGCACTGCGGGGTGTTCTGCGGTGTCTCCGGCGAGGGGGTCCGGGGTGGCCCGGGGGGCGTTCTTCGCGGCCTGCGGCCTGCTCGTCCTCAAACGCCGGACGGGCTTTTAGCGGCTGCTCGTTCTCAGTCGCCGGGCAGGCTTTTGTCGGGGTGCTCGTTCCCAGTCGCCGGGCAGGCTTTTGGCGGGCTTCCCTTCTCAGCCGTCGGACGGGCTCGCCGGTGCCTTCGCTCCTGCCCTCAGGAAGCCGATGTCCTGGTAGACGGGGGTCTCGAAGCCGAAGGCGCCCGCGTTGGCCAACTGGGGGCGGGCGGCCACCAGCTGGGGGCGCTGGTAAAGAGGGATGGAGCCCGCCGCCGCCCAGATCCGGGCGTCGGCCTTCTTCACCAGGGAACGGCTCTCGTTCTCGTCCAGCTCACCGAGAGCCTGATCGAACAGTTGATCGATATGGTCGGTGCCGACGCGGGTGTAGTTCTGCTCGACGTTCAAGGAGCCGTCCGCCGCGGGGACGGGCTTGGCGAAGATCGGGCGGGCGTCGGTGGCGGGGAAGGCGGAGGCGGGCCAGGAGTAGAGCGCCAGGTCGTACTGGCCGGACGCGATGTGGTCCTTGAAGTAGCTCTCGTCGGCGACCTTGGCGATCTCCGTACGGACCCCGATGCGCTGCAACATCCGTGAGATGCGGTCCGCGACACCGCGCAGCGGCTCCGAGCCCGGGCCGGACGGGAGCACGAAGCGGAGGGTCAGCGGCTTGCCGTCCTTCGCCAGGGGGCCCTGGGCGACAGCGGGCCCGGGGGCGGCGGTGCCCTTGGGGGCGTAGGCACCCGGGGCCCCGCCCTTGGCGTGCTTCTCGCCCTTCGCCTCAGCCTTGGCCTTGGACTTCTCGCCCGGTTCCTTCTTCTGCTCCTTGTCGGCTTCGCGCCGTGCGCCGAGGGCCTCGGCCTGACGGAGCAGGACGGACTCCTGGTAGGCGGCGGCACGGGCGGGAGACAGCACGGAGGTGGCGGTGCCGCCCGGCTTGTCATCATCTTCGCCGACGATGTACGTGCCGTCGTCGGAGCCGGAGCCCGAACGCCCCTCGCCCCGCGACTCGGAGCCGGAGTCGGAGCTGGAGCCGGACTCGGAGCCAGAGCCGGACTCGGAGTCGGAGTCGGAGTCGGACTCGCCTCCCGCTGTCTTCTTCTTCTCGCCCTGGCCCGCCTGCTCCTTCGCGGTGCCCTTCTCCTTCTGCTCCGGTACGGCGCCGGGGGTCCACCCGGCGTCGGCGAGGAGGGCGCGGGCCTCGGCGGCGTCCTGGTCGCCGAGGGCACCGCTGTTGTCGGCGTACGCGTCCTGCCCGGCGAGCGCGAGGTGGCTGCCGACGGGCTCGGCGGGCAGGCCGAGGGGCTTCAGCACCGTTTCCGCGAGTTCGTCGCGGTCCAGGGCCCGGGCGACGGCGCGGCGTACGCGGTCGTCGGCGAGGGGGCCTTCGGAGCCGTTGAGGGCGAGCTGGGTGTAGGCGGGTTCGAGCGACTTGCGGACCACGAAGCCGCGCAGGCCCTTCTGCTGCTCGGCGTAGCGGGCGACGGCCTTGCGGGTCTTCTTGCGGGCGCGCTGCTCGGTGTCCGCGGCCTCCTCGTCGGAGCCGTGCGCGACCGCCCAGGAGCGCAGGGCCCCCGCGGGCGTGAGCTGCGCGCCGGGTCCGTGCGCGAGCGCGCCCCGGGTGTCCTTGTTGTCACGGGCGGCGAGGGCGATGCGGTTCGCCTCGCCCGCGTCGATGTCGGCGAGGTCGACGCGGCCCTCGGCGAGGGCCGCGGCGCGCTGGCTGCGCGGTACGGAGCGCAGGATCAGCTTGTCGAGCTTGGCGGGGCGGCCCCACCAGCGCGGGTTGCGCTGGAGGGTGATCCGGCCCGCGGAGCGGTTGACGCCCTTCAGGGCGAAGGGGCCCGCGGTGACCTTGAGCTTGGTGCGCGCGCCGTCGTTGAAGGAGTCGGGGGTGCCCATGACCTCCTTCGGGTAGAGCGGCGAGAACAGGGACCGCCAGTCCGCGTAGGGCTTGTCGAAGGTGACGCGCACCTCCAGGTTGTTGGCGCCGCGCTCGATCTTGCCGATGCGGTCGTAGCCCGCGTTGCGGGCCGTCCAGTACGCGCTGTCCCTGCCGGACAGGGCGCGCCACTGGGCGGCGAAGTCGTCGGCGCCGATCTCGCGGCCGTTGCCCCAGACCGCCTGCTGGTTCAGCTTGTAGAGCACGACCTGGCGGGGCTCGCGCTCGACGACCTCCGCGGACTCCAGGAAGTCGGGGTTGCGCTGGGCCCTGCCCTGGGCGTCGATGCGGTACATCGCCGGGAGTACGGCGCCCGCGACGCGGGTGGTGGTGGCGTCGGCGTCCGACTGGAAGGCGTTGAAGGTCTCGGGGAGCGCGTCCACGGCCCACTTCATGGTGGCGCCGTCGGCGATCAGGTCCCGGGTCGCGGGGGCGATGTCCTGCCCGGCCGTCGGGGTGCTCGGCTCGTCGTCCGCGCCGCACCCGGTGAGGGCGGGCAGCGCGAGGACTCCGGCGGCGAGGAACACGGCGGAGCGGGCCGTGGCCGCCGGGCGGACCGGTCGCGGCCTGGCGCGGTCGTGGGGCATGACGGGTACCTCCGGGGTTGCCCGGGCGCGCATCGCCCTGCCGGGACGGATGAGGGGCGGGGGTGTGGCGGCCGGATCTACTGACGTTGCGCTGGTGCGCCTCGTACGGGTGCGCCTCGTTCGGGTGCGCCCTGTGCGGGGCGCCCTGCATTGGTGCGCCTTGTGCGTGTTTGGCGGTATTGCAAGCAAATATGGAGTTGATCACATCTAATGCCTCCACTGAAGGGGACGGGGTGGCGGAGGTGGGGGCGACACGGCGGCGGGGGCTTGGAAGCCACCCGTGCGGCGCAACTCCCCGGGGCGGGGTGGCTCTCCTGGCTGGGCTTCCCCCGGGGGTGGGGTGCCCTTCGGGCGGGGTCTCGGGGCGGGGGTCTTCCCGGTGGGCGCCCCGGGGTGGCGTACGCCCGTGAGGTGGCCGGAGCGTCCCGTGCCGTAGATCGCGCTGCGCGCTCGTCCTCAATCGCCGGACCGGCTCCAAATCACCGGCACGCTCGCCCTCCGTCACCGGAACGCCCCGCACCGCACATCGCGCTACGCGCTCGTCCTCAATCGCCGGACCGGCTCCAAATCACCGGCACGCTCGCCCTCCCGCACGGAGGACCTCTCAAGCACCCGCCCCCCGGCGGCCCCCCACCCGAAGGGGGCGAATCGGTGCGCATGGCTTCCCAAGCGGGATGTGACGCGCGACACTCGCAGGCGCATGAGCGTTTTGCGTGAGCGCAGCCACCGCACCCGCATCCGAAGCGAGGGCAAGTCATGGCTCTGCACGACGATCTGACGGCTATTCAGGACTGTGTGGACGAGCTGGTCCGCACGGTGGGCAGGGTCGAACAGCGGGCCGGCGTCGAGTTGGCCGGTGTCGACTTCCGCCGGGTCCGCATGGACACCGAGCATCTGCGCGAGAGCGTCGCCCTGCTGCGCGCCGCCGCCGGCACCGCCACCACGCCGCCAGTACCGACCGCGCCCCCGAAGGCCCGCCCCGACCTGGTCACCATCCCCGACACGCCGTACGACCGTTCGCTGTGGACGGACTCGGACGACGAGGGCCTCGGCGCCCGCGACCGGCACGCGCCCTAGCCCACCGCGCACCGCACGCCCCGCACCCCGCACGTCGACGAAGGAGTGGAGCCTCGTTGGCCACTGGCACGGAACCCCATCTGAAGAAGGGCACGGCCCCCGGCGGCGTACGGCACGGCACGCGCGCCGCGATCGCCGCTGCCCATTTGCGGACGGACCGCTGGTGGCTCCAGCCCGCCGCGACCGCCGCCGGACTGCTCGCCTTCGTCGTGTACTCGACGTGGCGGGCGTTCGCGAACGCCGACTACTACGAGGCGCCCTACGTCTCGCCGTTCTACTCGCCCTGTCTCGCGGACAATTGCGAGCCCATGCGGAACGGCCCCAACTGGGAGATTCTCGGTAGCTGGTGGGGACTCAGCCCCGCCCTGCTCATTCTCATCTTCCCGCTCGGATTCCGCCTCACCTGCTACTACTACCGCAAGGCCTACTACCGCGGCTTCTGGGCGTCACCGCCCGCGTGCGCGGTCGCCGAGCCGCACGCGAAGTACACGGGCGAGACGCGTTTCCCGCTGATCCTCCAGAACATCCACCGGTACTTCTTCTACGCGGCCGTACCGGTCGCGGGGATTCTGACGTACGACACCGTGCTCTCCTTCCGGAACGAGCACTACGAATGGGGGCACGCCGGGCTCGGCACCCTGGTGTTCCTCGTGAACATCACCCTGATCTGGGCGTACACCTTCTCCTGCCATTCCTGTCGGCACATCGTCGGCGGAAAGCTCAAGCACTTCTCGAAGCATCCGGTGCGCTATCGGATGTGGCGGTGGGTCGGCCGGCTGAACGGCCGGCACATGCTGCTCGCGTGGGCCTCGCTGATCAGCGTCGCGCTCGCGGACTTCTATGTGTATCTCATCGCGTCCGGCGCCTTCGACGACCCGACCCTCTTCTAGCGGAACAAAGGGTGCTTCTGATGTCTCAAGTGGAGCGACAGCAGTGGGACGTCGTCGTGGTGGGCGCCGGGGGTGCCGGACTGCGGGCCGCCATCGAGGCGCGTGAGCAGGGCGCGCGTACCGCGGTGATCTGCAAGTCGCTGTTCGGCAAGGCGCACACGGTGATGGCCGAGGGCGGCATCGCCGCGTCCATGGGCAATGTGAATTCCGGTGACAACTGGCAGGTGCACTTCCGCGACACCCTGCGCGGCGGGAAGTTCCTCAACCAGTGGCGCATGGCGGAACTGCACGCGCGCGAGGCCCCCGACCGGGTGTGGGAACTGGAGACGTGGGGCGCCCTCTTCGACCGCACCGAGGACGGCCGGATCTCGCAGCGGAACTTCGGCGGGCACGAATATCCGCGGCTCGCGCACGTCGGCGACCGTACCGGCCTGGAACTCATCCGTACGCTGCAACAGAAGATCGTGGCGTTGCAGCAGGAGGACGAGCGGGAGTTCGGGGACTACGAGGCCCGGTTGAAGGTGTTCCAGGAGTGCACCGTCACCCGCGTACTGAAGGACGAGGACGACGACGGCGGACGCGTCGCCGGTGCCTTCTGCTACGAACGTGAGAGCGGGCGGTTCTTCGTCGTAGAAGCGCCCAGCGTCGTACTCGCCACCGGCGGCATCGGGAAGTCCTTCAAGGTGACGTCGAATTCGTGGGAGTACACGGGCGACGGGCACGCGCTCGCGCTGCTCGCCGGAGCGCCGCTCCTGAACATGGAATTCGTACAGTTCCATCCGACGGGCATGGTCTGGCCGCCCTCGGTGAAGGGAATCCTGGTCACCGAGTCCGTCCGCGGCGACGGCGGGGTGCTGCGCAACTCCGAGGGCAAGCGCTTCATGTTCGACTACGTCCCGGACGTCTTCAAGGAGAAGTACGCCGAGTCGGAGGCGGAGGGCGACCGCTGGTACGAGGACCCGGACCACAACCGCCGCCCGCCCGAGCTGCTGCCCCGCGACGAGGTGGCGCGCGCCATCAACGCCGAGGTGAAGGCGGGCCGCGGCTCCCCGCACGGCGGGGTGTTCCTCGACGTGTCGACCCGGATGCCCGCCGACGTCGTCCGGCGCCGGCTGCCGTCGATGTACCACCAGTTCAAGGAACTCGCCGACGTCGACATCACCGCCGAGGCGATGGAGGTCGGCCCGACCTGCCACTACGTGATGGGCGGCATCGCCGTCGAGTCCGACACGGCGGCGGCGCGCGGCGTGCCGGGGCTCTTCGCCGCCGGTGAGGTCGCGGGCGGCATGCACGGCTCGAACCGGCTCGGCGGGAACTCCCTCTCGGACCTGCTGGTGTTCGGGCGGCGCGCCGGTCTCCACGCGGCCCGCCACGCCGCCGCGCCCGGCGCCGCCCGGGTGGTGGACGACGCCCAGGTGGACCTGGCGGCGGCGGAGGCCCTGCGGCCGTTCAGCGCCGAGGGCCCGCGGGACGGCACGGTCCCGGAGAACCCGTACACCCTGCACCAGGAACTCCAGCAGACCATGAACGACCTGGTGGGCATCATCCGCCGCGAGGGCGAGATGGCGGAGGCCCTGGAGCGGCTCGCGGATCTGCGGCGGCGCGCCCGGCGGGCCGGGGTCGAGGGCCACCGCCAGTTCAACCCGGGCTGGCACCTGGCCCTGGACCTGCGCAACATGCTGCTCGTCAGCGAGTGCGTGGCCCGGGCGGCCCTGGAGCGGACGGAGAGCCGCGGCGGGCACACGCGCGAGGACCACCCGGGGATGAACCGCGACTGGCGCCGCGTGAACCTGCTGTGCCGGCTCGCCGACCCGCCCGGCGAGCCGGTGGCGGCGGATCCGGGCCGCGGCCGGATCGCCCTCTCCCGGGTCACCACCGACCCCATCCGTCCCGACCTGCTCGCCCTCTTCGACAAGGAGGAGCTGGTCAAGTACCTCGCCGAAGAGGAGCTCTACGAGTGAGTACGCGTACGCCTTCCGAGACGGCTTCCGGCCCCGGCCCCGACGCGGGCGAAGGCGAGGACAAGGGCTCCGATGGGGGCGCCTACGACGCGCGCTTCCGGGTCTGGCGCGGCGACGTCGACGGCGGTGGCCTGAAGGACTTCACCGTCCGGGTCAACGACGGCGAGGTGGTCCTCGACATCGTCCACAGGATCCAGGCCACCCAGGCCCCCGACCTCGCGGTGCGCTGGAACTGCAAGGCCGGCAAGTGCGGTTCGTGCTCCGCCGAGATCAACGGCCGCCCCCGGCTGCTGTGCATGACCCGCATGTCGGTCTTCGGCCGCGACGAGGTGGTGACGGTGACGCCGCTGCGGGCGTTCCCCGTGGTGCGGGACCTGGTGACGGACGTGGGCTTCAACTACGACAAGGCCAGACAGGTGCCGTCGTTCGTACCGCCGAAGGACCTCGGCCCGGGCGAGTACCGCATGATGCAGGAGGACGTGGACCGCTCCCAGGAGTTCCGCAAGTGCATCGAGTGCTTCCTGTGCCAGGACACCTGCCATGTGGTGCGTGACCACGAGGAGAACAAGACGGCCTTCGCGGGGCCCCGCTTCCTGATGCGCGTGGCCGAACTCGACATGCACCCGCTGGACGCGGCGGCTGCCGACGGCCTCGACCGCAAGGCCACCGCCCAGGAGGAGCACGGCCTGGGCTACTGCAACATCACCAAGTGCTGCACGGAGGTGTGCCCCGAGGGCATCCACATCACCGACAACGCGCTCATCCCGCTCAAGGAGCGGGCGGTCGACCGCAAGTACGATCCGCTGGTCTGGCTCGGCAACAAGATCCGGCGTCGGCCTGCGTAGACAGCCGGGAGCCGGGGTGGGGGTGATCCCCCACCCCGGATCCTGTGGATCGCCTCCATGGTGGCGGGCGTACGGCGGCGCCAGCATGGAGGCATGGACCTCAGCGATCTTCGCAGCACCCGTTCCCGCAGGGCCGCCCTCGCCCTGGCCCTCGCAGTGGCGGCCGTGCCGGCCGCCGGGACCGCGGCGCCCGCGTCCGCGCACGGGGCGGCGGGGGCGCCCGCGCCGGACCGGCCGGGGGTGCGGGCCGTGCTGCCCGCGCCGACGGGACCGCACGCCGTCGGCACGTTCTCCACCCGCCTCGTGGACCGTTCGAGGCCCGACCCGTGGGTTCCCTCGCGGCCGCACCGGGAGCTGATGGTGAGCGTCTGGTACCCGGCGCGGGCCGCGGGCGGGCACTCCCTCGCGCCGTACATGGCCGCGGGGGCGGCGGCCCGCTGGGGCGCGGCGGAGCGGCACGGCATTCCCTTGGGCGCGGTCGACTGGGCGGGCATGCGGACGCACGCGCGGGAGGGCGCACCGCTCGAGGAGGCGGCCGCGGGGCCCGGGCACGGCGGGCGCCTGCCGGTGCTCGTGTACAGCGCGGGCGCGGGCGACCCGCGCACCTGGGGCACGTCCCTCACCGAGGAGATGGCGAGCCGCGGCTACGTCGTGGTGACCGTCGACCACACCTACGAGTCGCCGGGCGTGCAGTTCCCCGACGGCTCCGTGACGGACGACGAGCCCCTGCGGGACGCGCTCGCGCAGGCCGGGCCCGAGGGGATGCCGCAGCTTCTGGAGAAGGTGCTGGGCGTCCGTGTCGCCGACGACAAGTTCGTCCTCGACCGGCTCACCTCGCTGCCCCACGGCGTCGGCGATGCGGTCGACACCCGGCGCGTCGGCATGTTCGGGCAGTCAGCGGGCGGGATCGCCGCCGCCGGGACCATGTACGAGGACAAGCGCGTGCGGGCGGGCGTCAACATGGACGGCACCCTGGAGTACAACGGCGAACCCAACGGCACGAACCTCATGCCCGTCGCCCGGCACGGCCTCGACCGGCCGTTCCTCCTGATGGGCCGCGACGGCAGCGACCACACCACCGAGCCGTCCTGGGGCCCCTTCTGGAAGCACAGCACGGGCTGGAAGCGGGACCTGACGCTGCGCGGCGCGCGGCACCAGACGTACACCGACCTGGCGGCGGTCCTGCCGCAGGCCGGGGTGGGCCGCGACGTCGTCGAGCAGAACATCGGCACCGTCGACCCGGCCAGGGCCACCACCGCCCAGCGTGCCTACGTCACCGCGTTCTTCGACCGCTGGCTCCGCGGCCGCGACGGCCACCTCCTGGACGGCCCGTCGCCGCGCTTCCCCGAGGTCCGCTTCGTACGGCCGTAGCGCGGCGCCCGCACCCCGGAGCGCCCCCGGTCGCGGGCGGACAAAGCAGGTCATACGCTGACCGGTGTGACGCCGTCCCCCCGCGCCCCGTCGCACATATCCGCGCGGGCGGCGGCCGCCGTGCTGCTCGGCGCGTGCTGCTTCCCGCCGATGGCGACCACGGCGTCCGCGCAGCCCGCAGCGCCCACCGCCGCGCCCGCGGCACCCTTCGACGACCCGGTGCGCCTCGACCGTGACGGCCAGGTCACCGACAGGACGGACGCGCTCGGCGACCGCGGCCGGGCCGTCGCCGCGGCCCTCGACCGGCTGTACGACGAGCAGCGCGTGCAGTTGTTCGTCGTGTACGTACGCGACTTCTCCGGCCGCTCCGCGCAGGCCTGGGCCGACGCCACCGCCGACAGGAACGGCCTCGGTGACGACGACGTGCTGCTCGCGGTGGCCACCCACGACCGCCAGTACGCCTACACGGTCGCCGACGGGTCCCGGCTCACCGACGCGCAGCTGCGGGAGGTCGCGGGCACCGCCGTCGAACCCGCGCTGCGGCGCGGCGACTGGGCCGGGGCGGCGGTCGGCGCGGCCGACGGGTACGCGGCGGTGCTCGACGGGCGGCCCGTGCCGACGCCGACGGTCACCCCGGGCGAGGCCGACCCCGGCGGGGGCGTGCGGGCCGCCGACGACGGCGTCGCGGGCGACCTCGCGCTGCCGGTGGCCGCCGCCGGGGTCGCGGGCGCCGTCGCCTTCACCGCGTACCGGCGCAGGAGGCGGCGCTCCACCACCCGTACGACACCGGGCCCCGCGGCCGGGCCCCGGCCCGTGCCGCTGCCCGAACTCGACGCGAGGGCCGGGGCCCTCCTGGTGGAGACCGACGACGCCGTACGCACCAGCACCGAGGAACTGGGGTTCGCCACCGCCCAGTTCGGCGAGGAGGCCGCAGAGCCGTTCACCGCCGCCGTCGCCGCCGCGCGCGACGAGCTGACGGCCGCGTTCCGGCTCCGCCAGCGCCTGGACGACGCCCACCCCGAGGACGACGCGACGCGACGCCGCATGCTGGACGAGATCGTCGCCCGCTGCACGGAGGCGGGGCGGCGCCTGGACGCCGAGGCCGCCGCCTTCGACCGACTGCGCGCCCTGGAGCGCGGGGCGCCCGCGGCACTGGAGCACGCCGAGACGGCGTTCCGGCAGGTGGAGGCGCGTGCCGGTACCGCAGGGAGCACTCTCGCGCAGGCGCGCGCCGCGTACGCGCCCGGCGCCACCGAGGCGGTTCTCGGCCATGTCGCCCAGGCCGACGACCGGCTGGTGTTCGCGTCGGCCCAGCTGCACCGGGCCCGCGAGGCGGTGGGCGGGGGCGACCACGCCCGGGCCGCGGTCCATCTGCGCGCGGCCGAGGGCGCCGTCGACCAGGCGGGCACCTTCGTGACGGCCGTGGAGCGGCTCGCCGCCGAACTCGCCGAGGCCTCGCGCAGGTTGCCGGGCGCGCTCGCCGATGCGGAGGCCGACCTCGCGGAGGCACACGGACTCCTGGCGGGCACCGGTGACGGCGTGCCGACCGGTGAGCTGCGGGGCCGGACGGCCCGGGTGGAGGCCGTGGTCGCCGAGGTACGGCGGTCCCTGACGGCGGGCCGCCCCGACCCCGTCGACGCCCTGCGCCGCGTGGAGGAGGCGGACACGGCCCTGGACGCCGCGCTCCGTGGCGCGCGCGCCCGCGAGAGCGCCGACGAGCGCGCCCGCTCCCTGCTCGGCCGGGCGCTCCTCACCGCCCGCAGCGCCGTCGCGGCCGCCGCGGACTATGTGACGACGCACCGCGGCGCCGTCGGCAGCGAGGCCCGCACCCGGCTCGCGGAGGGGCAGCGGCACCTGGCACGGGCGGAGCAGCCCGGGGGCACCGGCGGGCCCGCGGCCGCCCTGGCCGACGCCCAGCGCGCGGACTCCCTGGCCCGCGAGGCACACGCGCTCGCCGAGCGGGACGTGCGGGCGTACGGCCATCCGTACGGCGGCCGGGGCGGCGGCACGGGCGGGGCCGTGCTCGGCGGGATCGTCCTCGGGCAGATCCTGGGCGGCGCGCGCCGCGGCGGGTCCGGTGGCGGTTTCGGCGGCGGGGGCGGGTCCGGCGGTTTCGGCGGGGGCGGTCCCGGGAGCTTCGGCGGGGGCGGGACGCGGGGGCGCCGGGGCGGAGGGGGCCGGTTCTGACCCTCGTACGCCCGCAGCACGCCCGTACCCGTACGCCTCGTACGCCTCGTACGCCTCGTACGCCTCGTACGCGGCCCAGGAAGCGACGCGGCCCAGGAAGCGGCCCAGGAAGAGGGAGACAGCCATGGTCAAGCAGACGGTCGTCGGGCGCGTCGCGCAGTTGGCGCGGGCCAATGTGCACGCGCTCATCGACCAGGCCGAGGACCCGCAGAAGATGCTGGACCAGCTGATCCGCGACTACACGGAGAACATCCGGGAGGCCGAGCAGGCCGTCGCGACCACGATCGGCGATCTGCGGTTGCAGGAGCAGGACCACAAGGAGGACCTGGAGGCCGCGGCCGAGTGGGGCGCGAAGGCGCTCGCCGCCAGCAGGAAGGCGGACCTGCTGCGGGCGGACGGGAACGCCGCGGAGGCGGACCGGTTCGACGGCCTTGCCAAGGTGGCGCTCGGGCGGCAGCTGCGGTCCGAGAAGGAGGCGCGGGACGCCGAGCCGTCCATCGCCGCGCAGACCGGCGTGGTCGGCAGGCTCAAGGACGGCCTGGACACCATGAGGATCCAGCTGACGGAGTTGCAGTCGAAGCGGAACCAACTGGTCGCGCGGGCCAAGTCCGCGCAGGCGCGGAACCGGATGCTGGACGCGGCACAGAGCGTCGACGTGCTCGACCCGACGAGCGAGCTGCACCGGTTCGAGGAGAAGGTGCAGCGGGAGGAGGCGCGGGCGCTCGGCCGCGAGGAACTCGCCGCGTCCTCGCTGGACGCGCAGTTCGAGCGCCTCGACAGCCTGAGCGACACCGCGGAGGTGGAGGCGCGGCTCGCCGCGATGAAGGCGACCACGTGAGGGCCCCCCGGGGGGCAGGGGCCGGAGCGGGCTCGGAGCGGGCTCAGAACAGGCTCATCAGCGCCTCCGCGGCGTCCATCGGCTGCGCGTCCCCGTCGGGCAGGGCCAGTTCGAACCAGACCGTCTTCCCGCGCGGCGTGCGGCGTGAGCCCCAGGCGGCGCTCAGCAGGCCGACGAGCTGGAGGCCGCGGCCGCCCTCGTCGGTGTCGCGGGCACGGCGGCGGCGCGGCTGGACGAGGCCCGCGTCCCACACCTCGCAGACCAGGGTCCGGTCCAGCAGCAGCCGCAGCCGGATCTCGCCCTCGCCGTAGCGCAGGGCGTTGGTGACGAGTTCGCTGACCAGGAGCTCGGCGGTGTCGACGAGCCCGTCCAGGTCCCACTCCCGCAGCCGCTCGCAGGCCAGCTCGCGGGCGCGGCCCACGGACTGCGGCTCGCGCGGCAGCGTCCAGTCGCCAACGTGCTCGGCGGGCAGCCCCCGCACGCGGGCCATGAGGAGGGCGATGTCGTCCTCGCCGTGGTGCGTGTCGAGGGTGTTCAGGACGTGGTCGCAGATGTCCTCGAGCGCTTGCGCGGGGTCGGTGAGCGCGCCGACGAAGGCGTTCAGGCCCTCGTCGAGGGGGTGGTCGCGGGACTCGACGAGGCCGTCCGTGTAGAGCGCGAGCAGCGCGTCGTCCGGCAGGTCGACCTCGACCTCCTCGAAGGGTTCGCCGCCGACGCCGAGCGGCATGCCCGGGGGCACGTCGAGCATGAGCGCGCTCTCGCCCGGCTCGACGAGCACGGGCGGCAGGTGCCCGGCGTTGGCGAAGGTGACGCGGCGGGTGACGGCGTCGTACACCGCGTACACGCAGGTCGCGAGGTAGACCTCGGCGAGGTCGTCGCCGTCGCCGCCGCGGGCGGACGCCGGGCGCCGGGCGTCCTTGGGGCCCTGCGGGCTGCCGAGGCCGCGGGCGATCTCGTCGAGCGCGGAGAGCACCTCGGCGGGCTCCAGGTCGAGCAGCGCGAGCGTGCGGACGGCGGAGCGCAGTTCGCCCATGGCGACGGCGGCGCGCAGGCCGCGCCCCATGACGTCGCCGACGACCAGGGCCGTGCGGTGTCCCGGCAGTTCGATGACGTCGAACCAGTCGCCGCCGACCTCGGTGGCGGCGTTCCCCGGCAGATAGCGGCAGGCGATGTCGAGCCCCGCGGCCTCGGGGTCGCCGGGCGGGAGCAGGGACCGCTGGAGGATCAGGGCGCGTTCGTGCTCGCGGCGGTAGAGGCGGGCGTTGTCGATGCAGACGGCGGCGCGGGCGGCGAGTTCCACGGCGAGCGCGCGGTCACGTTCGCCGAACGGCTCGCTGCCCTTCGTACGGGAGAACTGCGCGAGGCCCACGACGGTGTCGTGCGCGACCATCGGCACGGCGAGCGTGGACTGGATGAGCCCGCTGGTCAGCCGGCGTGCGGGCCCGCTGTCGTCGCTTGCGGCGACGAGCCGCGGACGGGCGGTGCGAAGCGCGTCGGCGCAGGGCGAGCTGAAGCCGAAGCGGTGTACGGAGCCGACCTCGACGGGTCCGGTGCCCTCGGGGAAGGGCGCGTCGGCGACGGCGCTGGCGAAGGCGACCCGGCGCAGCTCGGCACTGCCGTCGGCGAGGCTCTGCCGGACGTTCACGGCCTCGTCGCCGTCGAGGAGGCCTTGGTAGAGGTCGACGGATGCGAGGTCGCAGAAGCCGGGGACGGCGACGTCGAGCAGTTCGCGGGCGGTGGTCTCCAGGTCCAGGGAGTTGCCTATGCGGGCGCCCGCCTCGTTCAGGAGGGCGAGGTTGCGGCGGGCGTGCGCGGCCTCGCGGGCGGCGGCGTGCCGGCCGGTGACGTCGCTGCCCAGGAAGGCTATGCCGATGGGCCGGCCGGAGCCGCTGTGCACGCGGTAGAGGTTGACGGACCAGTGCCGGCGTTCGTTGCCGCCCGGGGCCGGGCCGACGATCTGCATGTCCGTGACGGCCTCGCCGGTCGCGAGGACGCGGTGCAGCGCGGCCTGTATGCGGTCGGCCTCGTGGCGGGGCAGATAGTCGTGGACGGTCCGGCCGCGGTGGTCGTCGACGGTGCCGCCGAAGACGTCGGCGAAGCGGCGGTTGGCGCGCTGCACCGTGAGGTCGGTACCGAACAGCAGGAAACCGAAGGGGGACTGCCCGAAGATCGCCTGCGACGCGGCGAGATCGCTCTCTATCTGCCGGAGCGCGCGGACGTCGACGACGATGCACACCGCGGAGCGCTCGCCGTCGGCCGTCCTGGCCGGCATGACATAGACCTCGGCGATGCCTTCCAGGCCGGGGGTGGCGGTTTCCGTGCCGGGGGCGGTTTCCGTGTGGGAGGCGGTCTCCGTGCCGGGGGCGGTCTCCGTGCCGGGGGCGGTCGGCGGCACCCGGAAGGGGACCGACCCGGTCCACTCCCGGCCGTCGAGGATCTCGGCCATCTTGCGGTGGCCGCTGCGGCGCAGATCGGGGGTGACGAACGCCTCGATCGGGTCCTTGCCGACGGCGTCCTGAGCGGCCACGCCGAACAGCCGCTCGGCGCGCACGCTCCACTGGTCGACCAGGCCGTCGGGACCGATCGAGAAGGACGCCACCTTGATGTAGTCGTAGATGGACCCCGGGGGGCTGGTCTGCCAGGCGATGTCGTCCAAGGGGAGGGGTCCGGTGTCGACCGGGGAGTACGCGGTGGCCGCACCGGGGCGACGCGCGTCGACACCGCCGTCCCGCCGCGGTACGCCCCCCGGCCGACCCGGGTGTGCCGACGCGGACGTGCCCGGGGCTACGCGACCCGCGTCACCGCGGTCGGCGGGGCCGGGCGTACCGGGGCCGGAGCCGGGCGGGCGTTCGGCGGGACCGGGCGTGCCGTAGTCGGAGCCGGGTGTGCCTTCGGCGGAGCCGGTCACGTCGCCGCCGGAGCCGGGCGTGCCACGGGCAGAGCCGGAGGCACCGCTGCCGACACCGGGCGGGCCTACCGCAGAGCCGTAGGCACCGCTGCCAGAGCCGTAGGCACCGCTGCCAGAGCCGTAGGCACCGCCACCGACACCGGGCGTGCCGTAAGCAGAGCCGGACGTGCCCCCGGCGGGACCGGGTGTGCCGTGGGCGGAACCGGGCGTGCCCTGCGCAGGGCCTGGCGTGCCGAAGCCGGAGGCGCGCGCACCCTCGGCGGAGCCGGGCGCGTCCTCGGCCGTGGAGTCCTCGGGGGTGTCTCCCGGCCCGGGGCCCGCGGCACCCGCGGGCTCCGCCGAGCGAGGTGTCCCCCCGGCTCCGGGCAGACCCGGCACCGGCCGGGTGGGCAGGGCACCGCCCGCCCGCGCCACAGGCCGCTCCGCACCCGTCGCCTTCGCTGGTATCTCGCTCACGCGAACCGTCCCCTCCAGCTCACCGCGTCCGGCACCGGTCACCGGATGTGGCTGCCCGCAGTATCCAGCACTACGGTGCCGGGCCACACGCCGTTCACGATCACAGCACGGACTCAACGCTTTTTGGCCCGTGTCCGCCTTGTGCTCGTCCCCCGCACTTGTACGTACCGGCGCCACCTGTCTTCTATCCGGGCAGCACCAGCTCGAACCACACCGTCTTCCCCGCACTGCCCGTACGCCCCGGTCGGGTACCCCAGCGCCGGGACGATCGTGCCACCAGCTGGATGCCTCGTCCGCCCTCGTCGTCGGGGGCGGCGGCGCGTTCCCTCGGCGGGTCCGGAAGCGGATCGGAGACTTCCACGAGCAGGACGCCCCCCGCTCCCGGCGGGCGCACCAGACGCACGCCGATGGGGCCCGAGGCATACAGCAGGGAATTGGTCACCAATTCGCTGACGAGCAGCACGGCGACATCGCCGAGAGCGCCGAGACCCCAGTCGCCGAGTTGCCCGCGGACCACGGCGCGGGCCGTGCGCACGGCGCCGGGGTCCGCGGGGAAAGCCCACTCGGCGCAGTCGCCTTCGGTGTCGAGCACGCCGATCACTTCCCGGGCCAGCGGCGGACCTTTGTCCGGTTTCATGGGGTTAATGGGCACATACCCGATATCCCGGCCGGACTACCGTGTTCACGGGGTCGCAGTGACACGAACGGCGTAGGGGGCGCTTGAGCTGTCCCCCCATCACCTCGCGCGCCCCCTTGCCCGGGTGTCACGGAATGTTATATGGCACCGCGGACCGCAGGGGTTCCGTATCCGGAGGGGAGTCGATCAGCGCCCGGATCGCCGGGACGTCGCCGGGCAGCCAGTCCACCGTCCACAGTTCCCCGGGGCGCAGCCAGCGCAGTTCGTCGTGGTCCTCAAGGGGCCGGGGCTCGCCCGCGAGCAGCCGGGCCCGCCACACCCGCATCACATGACCGCGCCCGAGGTCGAACTCCCCCGGCACCCGCGCGAGCGGCTCCGCCTCGACCCCGAGCTCTTCCCGCAGCTCGCGCACCAGCGCGTCCTCGTCCCGCTCCCCGGGCTCGACCTTGCCGCCCGGCAGCTCCCAGCGCCCGGCCAGTTCCGCGGGCGCGCTCCGGCGGGCGGCGAGCAGTCGCCCCTCGTCGTACAGCGCGGCACCCACCACCGCGATCAGCTCAGTCATGCGGCGGAGCCTACGGCTTCACCGTCCGCCGTTCGGACTCAGCCGCTCCACCCAGTAGAGCTTCTCCTTGCCGCGAACACCGAGGCTGTCCGCCATCTTCTGGGCCTCGGCCTTGGTCGCGTACCTGCCGACGCGGTAGCGGTTGCCGTTGTCGTCCTGCCGTATCACGAGCCAGGGAAGTATGACCGTTCCGTCGTTCATGCCGTCCCTCCGCTCCCCGCCCCCGGCGCGCCCCACGTCTCGATCTGTAAGGAAACCGCACTCCGCATATGCCCGAGCTTACGCCCGACCTTTACGCAGCGAATACGAGTTTGCACAAAGAGATACGCAATCGGCCAGCGTCCAGGGGGCGCATTTTCCTGGACGCGCCCCCCTCAACGATCCCGCACGGCCCCCACGAGCCGTAACTCTTCCTGCTTTACGGTTTGTTGACTTGCCCTCGGACGACGTGCGCCCCGCCCACGCCGACCGCACGGAGGTCCACCGTCGGTCCGGGCCGCCCCGGGCCGCCCGGCGCCCCCGCGAGGACCGGGATCCCCGGCGACGGCCGGGCACGAGAAAGGCCGGATACCACCGCCACCGCACTCGCTCCCGCGCCCGGCGCCCCGGCCGGTCCCGCCGCGCGTCGGCGGTCAGCGCACCGGCAGGTGGTAGGCGACCCGATAGCGGTCCGCGGGCACCACGATGTCGGCGGTCTCCACGGGGCGTCCCGAGGCGTAGTAGGTCCGGCGGATGACGAGGACGACGTGGCCGGGCACACCGCCGAGGGCGAGCAACTCCTCGGCGAGGCCGGGACGGGCGCTGACGTCCTCCGCGACGTTGTCCACGATCACGTCGATGGCGGCCATGCGGTCCACCACCCCGCAGCCGCCGAGGGGCCCCTCCTCCGGGAGCATCACCGGCGTCCGGCCGGTGACGGCGAGGGGCTCCCAGGACGTGGAGAGCATCATGACCTCGCCCGCGTCCCGGAAGACGTACCTCGTGCACATGACCCGGTCGCCGGCACGGATGTCGAGGCGCTCGGCGACCGCCGTGCTCGCCTCCACCTGCTCGCTGCGGGACTCCCAGGTGCCGCGGGCGCTCTCGGCCGCCTGCTCCTGCCGGAAGGGGGTGGAGACGCCGGGACCGCGGAAGCCCGTACGCGCGATGCGGCGGGGGTCGGGGCGCTCGCGCACATACGTGCCGGAACCGGAGCGGCCCTCGACCAGGCCCTCGGCCATGAGCACCTTGCGGGCCTCGAGAGCGACCGTGTCCGAGACCCCGTACTCCTCGCGGATTCTGGCCTGCGAGGGGAGCCGGGTGCGCGGAGGCAGCGAACCGTCGACGATCTTCTTGCGGAGATCACCCGCGACGCGCAGATACGCCGGCTGCTCACCGAAGGTCACTGGCCACTCCCATCAGGTTGACAGACAGCAACAGCCTGGCAACCGTGGGTTGTTGGTCGCAACCCTAGGCCAAGGAATCACTCGAAGTGATGATTTCCTGCTGTGCAGGGCTTTACGCAGGGCCTTTGAAGCGTTATAGACATCAACTAACCTTCCCGCAAGCGCGGTTGGCACTCCCGTACGCAAACATGACCCCGCCCCCGCGGTCGGCCGGGTCCGGGGACCCGGGGCCGTTCCACGGGGGCGAAGTCGCCTACTGGTACCGCTCGGTGCCGCCGGGAGGCGGCGTCAGAATTGCAGCCCCCACGAGTCGAGGGTGCCGACGTCCTGGGCCGCGTTGTCCGTCACGCGCAGCTTCCAGGTGCCGTTGGCCGTCTCCGACGAGGCGTCGACGGTGTACGAGGTGTTGATGTCGTCCGCGCTGCCGCCCGTGCCGAAGTTCTTCAGGACGTAGGCAGTGCCGTCGGGGGCGACCAGCTCGACCTTGAGGTCACCGACGTAGGTGTGCTTGATGGCGACCGGGACGGCGAGCGCCGCGGGGGCGTTGCCGGTGACGCCGGTGACCGTCACCGGCGACTCGACGGTGGCGTTGTCCGCGATGGCGAAGTCCGCGCCGTTCTCGAACTTCGATCCGGGCGGGTTGGTGCCGCCGCCGCCCACGTACAGGAGGCGGTTGGGCGAGCCCGTGCCGGGGCTGCCGACGACGTTCGGCGTCGCGGCCGTGGTCAGGGCGGTGGACACCTGGGCCGGGGTGGCCGTCGGGTTCTCGGCGACGTACAGGGCCGCGGCGCCCGCGACGTGCGGCGACGCCATCGACGTACCCGAGATGGTGCTGGTCGCCGTGTCGTTGGTGTTCCACGCCGAGGTGATGTTGGAGCCCGGGGCGAACAGGTCGAGGACCGTACCGAAGTTCGAGTAGCTCGCCTTGGCGTCGGTGTTGGTGGTGGCACCGACGGTGATGGCCTCGGTGACGCGCGCGGGTGAGCGCGTCGAGGCGTTGGTGGACTCGTTCCCCGCGGCGACGGCGTAGGTGATGCCGGCGGCGATGGAGTTGCGTACGGCGGTGTCGATCGCGCTGTCGGCCGGGCCGCCGAGGCTCATGTTGGCGACGGCGGGCTTGGTGGCGTTGCGCGTCACCCAGTCGATGCCCGCGACGACCTGCGCCGTGGTGCCCGACCCCGAGTTGTTGAGCACGCGGACGCCGACGATCCTGGCCTTCTTGGCGACGCCGTACGCGGTTCCGCCGACGGTGCCGGCGACGTGCGTCCCGTGGCCGTGGCCGTCCTGGGCGACGTTGTCGTTGTCGATGGCGTCGTAGCCGTCGACGGCACGGCCGCCGAAGTCCTGGTGCGTCTTGCGGACACCGGTGTCGATGACGTAGACGGTGGCGCCCTCACCGGCCCTGTCCGGGTAGGTGTACTTCTGGTCCAGCGGGAGGTTGCGCTGGTCGATGCGGTCCAGACCCCATGACGGCGGGTTGTTCTGGGTGGCGGCGACCGTGTACGTCCGGTTCTGCACGACGGAGGTGACGGCCGGGTCGGCGGCGAACCTCTTCGCCTCGGACTCGGAGGCCTGCACCTCGTAGCCGTTCAGGACCTTCTTGAACGTACGCTCGATCTCGGCCCCGTGCTTCTCGGCCAGTGCCCTGCCGGCCGGGGAGTCGGCCTTCGCGGCGTCCGCGTCGAGCGTGACGATGTAGCTGTTCGCGATCGCGCCGGGGGCACCGGCGTACTGGATCCGGCCTTCGGCGGCCTGCGGCTGCGCGCTCGCGGGGAGCGCGGACACGACACCGAGGGCGACGGCCGTGGCGGCGGTCAGGGAGAGGGTGCCTATGCCGGCCAGTCTTCGGCGGGGGTGACGCATCACTGCCATCTGAGGGGTCCTCCTCAATCGGTGGTGCGTTGGTGGGGGATGCGACAAGGGCATGACAATGTTTGGGAGACGGGTCACGCCAAGTTGATCAGTGTTCAACTCTCTGTCGCCGTCGAAAGATTGACCGATCCATAGGAAACCCACAAGGGCAGTGTTCGGACGTAACACGACTGCCATGCCCCCGCCATGACATGGCGGCAGCAATCCGTGCATTTCGTCCGGGACGCGGGAGATAACGCCTGGTCCGGGCGGCGACACCGGGCCCTGGCCGCCGTGGCGCGGAGCGTTGCGGAGGGCTGTGGTGGCGGGATTTCAGCCACCGTGGCCACTCCACGCTTCTGCGCCGCGGGCTTCTCGCGCGGATGTCCGCGCCCCACCGGCCACGAGAGCCACTCCCGCCACCGGCCCCTCCCGGGGCTCGCGCCGCCCCTCGCCTCCCCCGGGACCCGGGTCTCCACCCGCCTCCCCCGGGGCCCGCGCCGCCACCCGTCAGGTGATCGACGTGTCGCCGTGCAGCTCCAGGAACGTACGCAGGACGACGACGGCCCGCTCCCTCTCCGCGGGGTCGATGCCGCTGAGGATCCGGGCGTGGTTGCGCAGATGACCGGTCATCAGGACCTCCGTGAGCCGCTTCCCCCGCTCGGTGAGCCTGATCTTGACGGTTCGCCGGTCGGCGCCGTCCCGCACGCGCTCGACCAGGCCCTTGACCTCCATCCGGTCGATGCGGTTGGTGATCGCGCCGGAGGTCACCATGGCGGCCTTGAGGAAGGCGCCCGCGGTCAGGGCGTACGGCGGCCCCGAGCGGTACAGCGTGGTCAGGACGTCGAACTCGCCCACCTCCACGCCGTGCTCGGCGCAGAAGGCCTTCAGCTCCCGCTCGACGATGCGGTTCGCCCGCTGCACCCGGGCGATCAGCTGGACGGGCCAGAGGTCGCCCGCCAGCTCGGGCCGCTCCTTCTCCCACTGCCCGATGATCGCGTCCACGGCGTCGCTCATGGCTGCCTCCTCCTCGTTCCGCGGCCGCGGCGCGCTCCACACTCCCACCGCGCGCCGCACTATCTCAATGTTAAGACACTTGACGCTGAACAAAACTCGGTGCTTTTATCTCAACGTTCAGATTTTCAGCCTTCAGAAAACGAAGGCGAAGACGAAGTTGTAGGCGTCGGCGATTTCGCCGTACCGAGATCGAGGAGCACCACCGTGTCGAGCACCACTGCTTCCAGCACCACTGCGCCGAGCACCACTGCTTCCAGCACCGATGCGTCGAGCCCCACTGCGCCGAGCACTACGGCACCCGCGACGCCCCTCCTGGCCCTCGCCCCCGCCGCCCAGGACCTGCTCTTCCGCGAGGCCCGCACGGCGAACGCCTTCACCGCGGAACCGGTCACGGACGCACAGGTCCAGGCGATCTACGACCTCGTCAAGTACGGCCCGACCGCCTTCAACTAGTCCCCCCTGCGCGTGCTGCTCATCCGCTCCCCCGAGGCCCGCGAGCGCCTGGTCGGGCACATGGACGAGGGCAACCGCGCCAAGACCGCCTCGGCTCCGCTGGTCGCGGTCCTCGCCACGGACCACGAGTTCCACGAGGAGCTGCCCCGCCTCGTGCCGCACGCCCCGCGGGCGGGTGAGCTGTACTTCTCCGACCGCGCGGTCCGCGAACAGTCCGCCCTGCTCAACGGCGCGCTCCAGGCCGCGTACTTCCTCATCGGCGTCCGGGCGGCGGGCCTGGCCGCGGGCCCGATGACCGGATACGACGCCGAGGGCCTGCGCGCGGAGTTCCTGGACGCCGACCACGAGCCCCTGATGGTGGTCAACATCGGCAGGCCGGGCGACGACGCGTGGTTCCCGCGGCTGCCGCGGCTCGGGTACGGGGATGTCGTGACGGCGCTCTGAGGGCGGGGGCGGCCCGGGCGACGCTCGCCGTCGCGCACCGCGCCCCGCCCCGCGCACCCGGCGGAACCCGCCACCGCACCTGACCGCGCAGCCGCGCCCCTCCCTCACCTCCACCGTGCTCAGCCCGTCCCGCTCCAGGGGGTCACCATGTCCAGCACCACCGCACCCACCGCTCCCGCAGCAGCCGCCACACGCGTAGCAGCGACAACCGCCACACCCGCCGCACCCGCAGCAGTCACCGCACCCTCCTCACCATCGGCACCCGCGCCAAAGGGCACGAGCGCCCCCGGAAGGGAACGCGCACCCGGGCAAGTCCCCGTCATATGGCTGGCGTTGCTGGCGGCTCCGGTGGCGGCGGGGGCCAACGCCCCCGTGCTGATCCTGCCGGACATGGCGCGCTCCCTGGGGGTCGGGACGGCCACGGCGACATGGATGGTGACCGCTTTCGCCTGGGGGATGGCGGCGGGTACGCCGCTGCTTGCGGCGCTGCTGCGGCGGTACGGTTTCCAGCCGCTGCTGCGCCTGAGCACGGCGCTGGTGCTCGGCGGCACGGCGCTGGTGGCGGTCGCGCCGTGGCTGCCGGTGGCGCTGGCGGGCCGGGTGGCGCAGTCGCTGGGCGGCGCGGGCCTGGTGGCGGCGGCGATGAACCTGGCGGGGAACGCACGCAGGATGGGCGTGATCAGCTCCGGTTTCGGTGTCCTCGGGGCGGCGGGGCCGCTGCTGGGGGCGACGCTGACGGACGCGGTGTCGTGGCGGCCGGCGTTCGGGGTGTCGGCGGTGGCGGTCCTCGCCGTACCGGTGGTGGCGCGGTACACGCGGGGGACGAAGCCGGGCGGAGGCGGCTTCGACGCGCGCGGGGCGGCACTGCTCATCGCGCTGGCGACGTCGCTGATCCTGCTGCCGACGGCACCGCTTGCGGCGCTGGTGGGCGCGCTCCTGACCGGCGCCCTCCTGGCCCTGCACATCCGCCGCCGCCCGGAGGGCTTCGTCTCGGTCCAGCTCCTGCGCTCGCCGCTGTTCCTCATCTCCGCGGTGCTTGGCGGTGCGCTGTCGACCACGTACTTCACCCTGCTCTTCACCGTGCCGAGCCTGCTGCGGGACCGCGCGGACTGGTCGAAGGGGGCGATCGGCACGGGCCAGCTGGTGACCCTCCTGACGGCGTCCGCACTGTCGTGGCTGCTGGCGGCGAACGCGGCGCGGATGGGCAGGGCGGCGGTGCGCGGGGTGCTGGTCACGGTGGCCGCGGCAGCGATCCTCACCGCCGTCTTCGCGACGTCCGGCCCCCTGCTGCTGCTCGCGGCCGGCGCGACGGCGTTCACGGCGACCGGCGCCAACGCCACCCTCTCCATACACGCCGCCACTGCCACGACCGACACCCAGCGCCCCACAGCCATCGGCCTCTTCGCCCTCAGCTACCAACTGGGCGGCGCCTTCGGCCCGGGCATCGCGACCTTGCTGGTCCTTGGCTGAGGCCGACTGGCCGGACGTTGGGCAACGGCGGGGGGCGGGCCATTCGAGCCCGCTCCCCCGCCGCCGTTTCCGTACGGTGAAGACCGCCAACCCCGCACCGGAGGCACACACCCTTGGCGAACATCTCGCCGCCGTGCCGCGCCACCGGGCCTGAGCTGCGACCGACGTGAAGTAACCAATGTGGCAACTGAGGCAGGCAAAGGTGGAGGAGCTGCATCCAACTGATCACATGCATATCCGATCAGAAGGCACGTCACATGCAGCTATCCACAGATAAGCGACGTCTGATGCCGGTGCTCGCGCTGGGCTTCGTCGCCGGGCTCGCCCCCGGTCTCACCGCCGGGTCGGCTTCCGCCGCCGACGGGACGGCCCGTCCCGCGAGTGCGCCCACGGCGCGACCCGACGGCCTTGCGCCCTATGTCCAGCAGAAACTCACCTGGAAGCGGTGCGCGCCGGACAAGCCCGCCGCTTTCCGATGCGCGACGTTGAAGGTGCCCCTCGACTACCGGGCGCCCGAGGGCAAGCGGATCGACGTGGCGATATCGCGGATGGAGACGAGTGTGCCCGGCAAGCGCCGCGGCGTGCTGACGTTCAATCCGGGAGGGCCGGGCGATCCGGGGCTGGACCTGCCCCTGGATGTCGGCCAGAAGCTGCCGAGGGCCGTCCGTGACCAGTACGACATGGTCGGCTTCGACACGCGCGGCGTCGGCAGGAGCACCCCCGTCCGGTGCGGGCTCACCGCCGCCGAACAGCACTACCCGCGTGCCACCCGCACCACCGGTGACGCCGCCGCGAACGAGGCCTGGGCCAGGACCTTCGCCGCCAAGTGCCGGGCGGCCGCCGGTGACCGGCTGCCGCACATGACCACCCGCAACACCGCCCGCGACATGAACCTCCTGCGCGCCGTCCTCGGCGAGAAGAAGCTCAACTACTTCGGCGTCTCGTACGGCACCGCCCTCGGCGCCGTCTACATGCAGCTCTTCCCGCACCGCGCCGACCGCTTCGTGCTCGACAGCGCCGTCGACCCCAAGCGGATGTGGCGCGGCACCTTCCAGAGCTGGGCGAGCGAGTCCGAGCCCGCCTTCGAACGCTGGGCGAAGTGGACCGCCGAACGGGACGGCACCTACCACCTCGGCACCTCCCCGGCCGCCGTCACGCGGACCGTCTGGAAACTCGTCGCCCGCGCCGACGCCACCCCGATCGCCACCGCCGACGGGAAGCTGGACGGCGCCGGCGTGCGCGAGGCCCTGCGTCCCGCCTTCTTCAGCGTCCGCCAGGGCGCCGAAGCCGTCGTGCAACTGAAACGCGCCGCCAAGGGACACGGGACGCTGCACCTGCCCGCCACCGCACAGCCCGACGACAACGCGACCGCCAGCCAGCACGCCGTGTTCTGCGCCGACGCCGCCTGGCCCCGCGACCCCAAGACCTACCACCGCGACGCCTTCCGCGACGGCGCCCGCTACCCGCTGTACGGCGACTTCGCCTCCACCATCATCCCCTGCGCCTTCCTGCCGCGCGGTACGGAGCCCGTCACCGAGGTCGACAACCGGAACAAGGCCCTGATCGTGCAGAACGAATGGGACGCGGCCACTCCGCTCACCGTCGGGCGCGGAATGCACCGGGCCCTCAAGGGATCCCGGATGGTCACCGTCGACGAGGGCGAGGGACACGGGGTGGTGTTCGGCGAGGTCACCAACTCCTGCGCCGCGAACGTGGCCATGGGCTACCTGGCCACCGGTACGCTGCCGCCCCGCGACGTCACGTGCCACGCCACACCGGACCGAAGCCCGGCCCAGACCGCGCCACGCCCCTTCACCGGACGGTAGGCACCCTTCCACGGGGCGGTTCCCTGCGCGGCGGTCCCTCGGGAAGCGCTCGCCGCGGGGGCGCCCCGGCCCGCCTCGCCCCGATCCTGGCCACGGATACGCGAACGGGGCCGACCCGGTCCCGGGCCGACCCCGTCCGACCCAGCCGTCTGGTCCGCGGTGCCGCGTGGGTCACACGTTGAACCGAAACTCCACCACATCCCCGTCCTGCATCACATACTCCTTGCCCTCCATACGAGCCTTCCCCGCCGCGCGGGCCTCGGCGACCGAACCCGTGGCGACGAGGTCGTCGAAGGAGATGACCTCGGCCTTGATGAAGCCCTTCTGGAAGTCGGTGTGGATGACACCGGCTGCCTCGGGGGCCGTGGCGGCCTTCTTGATGGTCCAGGCGCGGGATTCCTTCGGGCCTGCCGTCAGGTAGGTCTGGAGGCCCAGGGTGCGGAAACCGACGTGGGCGAGGGTGGCGAGGCCTGGCTCCTCCTGGCCGACGGACTGGAGGAGTTCGAGGGCCTCGTCGTCGTCCAGCTCCGCGAGGTCGGCCTCCAGCTTCGCGTTGAGGAAGATCGCCTCGGCGGGGGCGACCAGGGCGCGCTGCTCCGCCTTGAAGTCGTCGTCCGTCAGCTCGTCCTCGTCGACGTTGAAGACGTAGAGGAACGGCTTGGTGGTGAGCAGGTGCAGGTCGTGCAGGAGTTCGGAGCGGTCCGAGCCCTGGACGATGCCCTGCGAGAAGAGCGTGTCGCCCTTCTCCAGGATCTCCTTGGCCTCCTCGACCGCCTTGACCTTCGGGGCGATGTCCTTCTTGATGCGCGACTCCTTCTGGAGGCGCGGCAGGACCTTCTCGATGGTCTGGAGGTCGGCGAGGATCAGCTCGGTGTTGATCGTCTCGATGTCGTCCTTGGGCGAGACCTTGCCGTCGACGTGGACGACGTTCTCGTCCTTGAAGGCCCGGATGACCTGGCAGATCGCGTCGGACTCGCGGATGTTCGCGAGGAACTTGTTGCCGAGGCCCTCACCCTCGCTGGCGCCGCGCACGATGCCCGCGATGTCGACGAAGTCGACCGTCGCGGGCAGCACCCGCGCCGAACCGAAGATCTCGGCCAGCTTCGTCAGGCGCGGGTCGGGGACGCCGACCACGCCCACGTTCGGCTCGATCGTCGCGAACGGGTAGTTGGCCGCAAGGACGTCGTTCTTGGTCAGGGCGTTGAACAGGGTCGACTTGCCGACGTTGGGCAGACCGACGATTCCGATCGTGAGCGACACGTTGCGACTTCCCGTACGTGAGGGGCTGGTGACTGCCGGGTGGGCGGCCGGATGGCGGAGGGTGCTGCGCACCGCCCTGTTCGTCCGAGCGCTCCAGGCGATCCACCAGTCTACGGCGTGTCGTGTGCCGCCCCGCCCCGCCGTCGGGCGCCCGGCGGCCCCGCGGTACGGGGCCGCCGGGCCCGTACCGTACCGCCGCTCTGTCGAACGCTCGGCCAAGCTCGGCCGAAACGCGTGTCCCAATCCGGATTATCGGTACGGCCGGACCTAGGTTGGTCCGGTGGAGCAACACAGGACTCGTCCGCCGGGCGCCAGGCCGCGCCGGAACGCGCCGCTGCCCGAACAAGGCAGCCCCATGGAGCCCCCCGTCCCCTCGACCCCGCCGCGCCCCCGCGGGCCCGCGTCACCGCTCGCCCGCGCCCTGCGCAGAAGCCCGCTGTACCGCAGGATCAGCCGCGTACCGCTGTACCGGGCACTGCGCAGGATGCCGAACCCGCGCCTCACCGGGCTCGGCAGCGGCCTCTTCGCCGCCGCCGTGATGTTCCTGCTCGCGTGCCTGCTGCGGCTGCTCTTCGGCGGCTCGCTCGTCGCGTACGGCGTGCTGTTCCTGCCCGTGAGCGCCCTCACCGCCCTGTGGGTGCGGCCCGCCGACCTGGTGAGCGCGCCCGTCGCGGTGCCGATCGCGTTCGCCGCCGGGATCCTGCCGATCTGCGGCGGCTCCGACGGCTTCGGCGGGCAGGTCATAGGGCTGCTCACCGCGCTCGCGATGCACGCGGGCTGGCTGTACGGCGGCACGCTGGTCGCCGGTGTCATCGCGACCACCCGCAAGATCAAGCTGATGACGCGCCGCCGCCAGCAGCGCCTGTGGCAGCAGCGGCACGGCCAGGGCCCGGGACAGGGCCCGGGACAGATGCGGCCCCCACAGCGGCGCGTGCCCGCTTCCTGAGGCAGCGGCGGCGGCAGCAGCGGCGGGCCGTCCTGGCCCCCCCGGTGGATGGGCCGGACGGGCCAGGGACCCGCGCCGATGGAGGGGTAGGGTGCCGCGCCAGTGGAGGGGCGAGGGTGCCCCCTCCGGTGGATGGGTCAGAGACCACGCTGGAGGAGGGGCCAGGGTGCCCCTCCGGTGGATGGGCCAGAGGCCGCGCCGGTGGAAGAGCCAGGGTGCCCCTCCGGTGGATGGGCCAGTGACCGCGCCGCTCTCAGGCGCCCTGCGCCTGAGCCCGCGCCGCCATAGCCGCACCCACGATCCCCGCGTTGTTCTGCAACTCCGCCGGGACGATCTCGGCCTCGATGCCCTCGATCAGGGGCAGGAACTTGTGGGCCTTGCGGCTGACGCCGCCGCCGATGACGAACAGCTCGGGCGAGAACAGCATCTCCACGTGCGCCAGGTACTTCCGCAGGCGTCCCGCCCAGTGCTCCCAGCTCAGGTCCTCGTCCTCGCGGGCCTTGGAGGAGGCGCGCTTCTCGGCGTCGTGGCCGTGCAGCTCCAGATGGCCGAGCTCGGTGTTCGCCACCAGGCGGCCGTCGGTGAACAGGGCGCTGCCGATGCCCGTGCCCAGGGTCAGGACGATGACCGTGCCGGTGCGGCCGCGGCCCGCGCCGAAGTGCATCTCGGCGACGCCCGCCGCGTCCGCGTCGTTCAGGACGGTCACCGGCGCGCCCCCGATGCGCTCGGAGACCAGGCGGCTGATGTCCGTACCGATCCAGCTCTTGTCGACGTTCGCCGCCGAGCGTGCCGTGCCGTGCGTGATCACGCCGGGGAAGGTCACGCCGACCGGGCCCGTCCACTCGAAGTGCTCGACGACCTCGCGCACGCAGTCGACCACGCCGTGGGGCGTGGCCGGATGCGGTGTCAGCACCTTGTGCCGCTCCTGCGCCAGGTCGCCGCGCTCCAGGTCCACGGGCGCGCCCTTGATCCCTGATCCGCCGATGTCCACACCGAAGATCTGCATGGGTCCCACGTTACGGTGCCGGGCGCCCCGGGGTGCGGAGCACCCTGCGGTACGAAGCGCCCGCTCACTGCCCCGCGGACAGCTCCGCGGCCTCCGCGCGCAGGTCCCTGCGCAGCTCCTTGGGCAGCGAGAACGTGATCGACTCGTCGGCCGTCTTCACCGTCTCCACGTCCGCGTACCCGCGCTCGGCCAGCCACTCGATGACGCCGTCCACCAGGACGTCGGGGACGGAGGCGCCCGAGGTCAGGCCGACGGTGGTGACACCTTCGAGCCAGGCCTCGTCGATCTCGCCGGCGTTGTCCACCAGGTGCGACGCGGGGGTGCCCGCCTCCAGGGCGACCTCGACCATGCGGATCGAGTTCGAGGAGTTCTTGGAGCCGACGACGATGACGAGCTCGGCGTCCTCCGCGAGCTTCTTGACCGCGATCTGGCGGTTCTGCGTGGCGTAGCAGATGTCGTCGCTCGGCGGCGAGAGCAGATTCGGGAACTTGTTCTGGAGTGCCCCCACCGTCTCCATGGTCTCGTCGACGGAGAGCGTGGTCTGGGAGAGCCAGACGACCTTGTCGGGGTCGCGGACCTCGACGTTCGCCACGTCGTCGGGGCCGTCGACCAGCGTGATGTGGTCGGGGGCCTCGCCGGAGGTGCCGATGACCTCCTCGTGCCCCTCGTGGCCGATCAGGAGGATGTCGAAGTCCTCCTTGGCGAACCGCACCGCTTCTTTGTGGACCTTGGTCACCAGCGGGCAGGTCGCGTCGATCGTGGCGAGCTTGCGCTCGGCGGCCTCCGCGTGGACGGTCGGGGCGACGCCGTGCGCCGAGAACATCACGATGGAGCCCTCGGGCACCTCCTCGACCTGGTCGACGAAGACGGCGCCCTTCTTCTCCAGAGTCTGCACGACGTACTTGTTGTGGACGATCTCGTGGCGGACGTAGATCGGGGACCCGTACTGCTCCAGGGCCTTCTCGACGGCGATCACGGCACGGTCCACGCCCGCGCAGTAGCCACGGGGAGCGGCGAGCAGGACACGGCGGGTGCCAGGCGTTGCAGTCATACCGACCATCGTAAGGCCGCGTACGACAGGTCAAAGATCGCCCGAGTGGGGAGACTGGGAGCCAGTTCGCGACCAGCGGAGGCACCCCGGAGGCCCGATGTCCCCCCACTCGACGAATGCGCCCCTCCCACCGGACGGGGAGGTACCCCCTGACGGGACCGGTACGGACGGTACGGCTGATGCGACCGGTACGCCCGGCGCGACCGGTACGCCCGGCGCCGCCGGAGGCAAGGACGGTCTCAGACGGAGTCTCGGGTTCCGGGACCTCGTCGTCTACGGTCTCCTCTTCATCGCCCCGATGGCCCCCGTAGGAGTCTTCGGGACGCTCGACGCCAAGTCGCACGGCGCGGTGGCGCTGGTCTACGTCATCGCGACGATCGCGATGGCGTTCACCGCCTTCAGCTACGCGCAGATGGTCAAGGTGGTCCCCCAGGCGGGCTCGGTGTTCGCCTACGCGCGCGTGGGCCTCGGCAACGGGCCCGGCTTCGTCGCGGGCTGGATGGCGATGCTGGACTATCTGCTGATCCCCGCCGTCGCCTATCTGTTCTCCGGGATCGCCATGCACGAGCTGGTGCCGTCGGTGTCCCGATGGGTGTGGACGGCGATCGCGGTGGCCCTGACGACGGCCCTGAACCTGTGGGGGGTGCGGCCCGCCGCCCGGGTGGGGTTCGCGGTGCTCGCCCTGGAGATCGTGGTGCTGCTGGTGTTCGTGGTGGCGGCGGTCGTGGTGCTCGCGCGGGACGGGGCCGAGCGGGGCTGGCTCTCGCCCCTCACGGGTGACGGCACGCAGGGTGCGTTCGCCCTGTCGGCGGTGGTCGGCGCCGTGTCGGTGGCGGTCCTTTCGTACCTCGGCTTCGACGCGATCGCCTCGTTCGCCGAGGAGGTGACGGGGGGCTCGGCGAAGGTGGCGCGGGCGGTGCTGTTCTGCCTGGTCCTGACGGGTGTGCTGTTCGTGGCGCAGACGTATCTGGTGGCCCTCCTTACGCCGGTGTCGTCCGCGGACCTCGCCGCCGAGCCCGGTGACCAGGGGTCCGCCTTCTACTCGGCGGTGGACGCCTCCGTCGGGGACTGGCTGCACGACCTGGTGGCGGTCAGCAAGGCGATCGGCGCGGCCTTCGCGGCGCTGGCGGGGCAGGCGGCCGCGGGGCGGCTGCTGTTCGCGATGGGCAGGGACCGGCGGCTGCCGCGGGCCCTGTCGAAGACCGAGTCGGGTACGCCGCGGGTCGCGCTGCTGTTCGCGGCCGTCGTCACGCTGGTGGCGGCCGTGTGGGCGGCGCGGCGCGACGACGGGATGGACCATCTGGTGTCGGTCGTCGACATCGGGGCGCTGACCGCCTTCTTCCTGCTGCACGCGAGCGTGGTGGGGTGGTTCGCGGTCCGGCGCCGGGGCGGCCCCGTGAGCTGGTGGCGGCACGTCCTGGTGCCGGTGCTCGGGGCGGCGATCGTGGTGGCCGTGATCGTCGAGGCCTCCGGGTCCGCGCAGGTGGTGGGGGCCGTCTGGCTGGGGGTGGGGTTGGTGATCCTGGGGGTGCAGGGGGTCCGGCGGGGGGAGGCGTAGCCGCGGCACACCGGTGTACGGGGTCCGGGTGCGGGACGGGCGGGTGGTTCCGCGCCGGGCCGGGACCCCGGCGGGCCGGGGGCTGTCGGTGGGGGCCGATACGCTCGCGGGATGGCTCTCAACACGTCCCCGGACGCACCCCTGCCCGTCGGGGAGGTGTCCCGGCTCATCGGAGGCTGGATCGACCGGCTCGGTGCGGTCTGGGTCGAGGGACAGATCACGCAGCTGTCCCGCCGCCCCGGCGCCGGGGTCGTCTTCCTGACGCTGCGCGACCCGTCGCACGACATCTCCGTGAGCGTCACGTGCTACCGCCAGGTGTTCGACGCCGTCGCGGACGTCGTGTCCGAGGGCGCCCGCGTCGTCGTCCACGCGAAGCCCGAGTGGTACGCGCCGCGGGGCCAGCTCTCCCTGCGGGCCGCGCAGATAAAGCCGGTGGGCGTCGGCGAGCTGCTCGCACGCCTGGAGCAGCTGAAGAAGTCCCTGGCCGCCGAGGGCCTGTTCGCGCCGGAGCGCAAGAAGCCGCTGCCGTTCCTGCCGCAGCTCGTCGGCCTGGTCTGCGGGCGGGCATCGGCCGCGGAGCGCGACGTCCTGGAGAACGCCAGGCACCGCTGGCCGGCCGTCCGCTTCGAGGTGCGCAACGTCGCGGTGCAGGGCGTGCACGCCGTCCCGCAGGTGGTGCAGGCGGTGCGGGAGCTCGACGCGCTCGCCGAGGTCGACGTGATCGTCGTGGCGCGCGGCGGCGGCAGCGTGGAGGACCTGCTGCCGTTCTCGGACGAGCAGCTGGTGCGCACGGTGGCCTCGTGCCGTACGCCCGTGGTGTCCGCGATCGGGCACGAGCCGGACAACCCCCTGCTCGACCATGTCGCGGACGTGCGGGCGTCGACGCCGACGGACGCCGCGAAGCGGGTCGTGCCGGACGTCGGTGAGGAGTACGAGCGCGTGGCGTTCCTGCGGGACCGCGCGCGCCGCAGCGTGACGGCGTTCCTGGACCGCGAGGAGCGCGGCCTCGCGCACGCCCTGGCCCGCCCCTGCATGGAGCACCCGCACCGCATGGTCGAGGAGCGCGAGGACCAGGTCACGGCGTACGTGGACCGCGCGCGGCGTATGCTCGGCCACCTCCTGGACCGCGCGCAGTCGGAGCTGACGCACACGCACGCGCGCGTGGTCGCCCTCTCCCCCGCCGCCACGCTCCAGCGCGGGTACGCGGTGCTCCAGAAGAAGGCGGACGGCGGCGCGGTGGTCCGGGCGGCGGACGAGGTGACCTCCGGCGAGGAGCTGCGGGCCCGGGTCGCCGACGGCGAGTTCACGGTACGAGTCGACAATTAGGGTGGGCGCATGACCAGCGGTACGGACACGGAAGCCTCGGCGCTCGGGTACGAGCAGGCCAGGGACGAGCTCATCGACGTGGTGCGCCGCCTGGAGGCCGGGGGCACCACGCTCGAGGAGTCCCTGGCGCTCTGGGAGCGCGGCGAGGAGCTGGCCGCCGTGTGCCGCCGCTGGCTCGACGGTGCCCGCGCCCGCCTCGACGCGGCCCTGGCCGACGGCGAGGACGAGCCCCGCACCGGTGCGGGCGCCGGGACCGGGGACGACGCGGGCTGAACCCGCCGCTCTCCTGTGAAGCAGATCACCACGCCCCAGTTTTAGTTGAAGATTGAACCTCAATGGCGTACTGTCGATCTCACCGGCCGGCGCCCGTGACCCGCACCCCCACGTGCTCCCCGCACCCCCGGCCGGAGCCCTCAGCTACGTATCGAGAAGGTTGAAAGATGTCCCTCGTTCTTGACCCCGCCGCCCAGGACCTGCTCTTCCGCGAGGCCCGCACCGCCAACACCTTCACCGACGAGCCCGTCACCGACGAGCAGGTCCAGGCGATCTACGACCTGGTCAAGTACGGCCCGACGGCGTTCAACCAGTCCCCGCTCCGCGTGACCCTGGTCCGCTCCCCCGAGGCCCGCGAGCGCCTGGTGCGGCACATGGCCGAGGGCAACCGGCCGAAGACCGCCACGGCGCCGCTCGTCGCGATCCTGGCCGCCGACAACGAGTTCCACGAGGAGCTGCCGCAGCTCTTCCCGCACTTCCCGCAGGCCAAGGACGCGTTCTTCTCCGAGCGCACCGCCCGTGAGCAGGCCGCCGCGCTGAACGCCTCCCTCCAGGCCGCCTACTTCATCGTGGGCGTCCGCGCCGCGGGCCTGGCCGCCGGCCCGATGACCGGGTTCGACTTCGCCGGTGTGCAGAAGGAGTTCCTCGACGACGACCACACCC
Organism: Streptomyces sp. NPDC017940; assembly: GCF_044328435.1. Classification (NCBI taxonomy): domain Bacteria; kingdom Bacillati; phylum Actinomycetota; class Actinomycetes; order Kitasatosporales; family Streptomycetaceae; genus Streptomyces; species Streptomyces sp. NPDC017940. The sequence goes on from NZ_JBIRHJ010000003.1 coordinate 411,045, forward strand.
CGCTGATGGTCGTCAACATCGGCAAGCCGGGCGATGACGCCTGGTTCCCGCGCTCCCCGCGCCTGGCCTTCGACGACGTCATCACGACCGTCTGAACCACACCGGCACGCGTACGCGAAGAGGCCCCCGGCAACCGCCGGGGGCCTCTTCGCGTCACCTGGCGCCCGAAGGCGTCACGCGTCCGTGCGGACCGGCGTCCGCTTCATCTCGAGGGACTCCGCCATCGCCGTCAGCTGCGTGAACGGCGCCGTGCCGAGCACCACCGTGGTCGCGCCCTCGTCCCGCAGGACGAGCGCGTCGTAGCGGTCGCCCTCGTAGCGCTGCCAGGTCCTGCCCGCGATCTTCTCCGTGCGGTCGGTCCTCTTGGCGCTCTGGGTGGCCGAGTCGATGAACCGGGCGGGCTTGCCCGTGGACTGCTTGATCGCCACGTACTCGCCCGCCGGGTCGAGGAAGCCCAGGTGCCAGCTGTCGTGGTCCGCGCCGTTGTAGCGCACCGTCGTCGGCTTCCACGACTTCGGCAGGCCCTTGGGCGCCGCCACCGGGTAGGCCGCGGCCCGCCGTGCCGTGAGGAGCTCGACGCGGTAGTCGACCCGCTTGACGGGTTCCTCGGTGTCGTCGTGCGGGACGAAGACGTAGATGACCGCTGCGACGATGCCGATGACGGCCATCGAGAGCAGCATGTTCCGCACGGTCTGCTTGCCATTTCTGCCTGCCACACCCCCATCGTCGCAGGTCCCCGTGGCGGCCCCGGCTCCGCCCCACCCCCGCTCAGGTGTAGGGCGCCCTGCTCATTCTTTCGACCTGCGGATAGAGTCGACCCATCACCCTCATCCGGCCGCCCGCCCGTCTCCCGCCGCCGCCCTTCCGCGGACGCCCCACGGGCGCAGTCCTTATCTCGTATCAGAAAGGTGCGCCTCGATGACCGAGCATCACTCCCTGCCGTCCGAGCTCGAGGTCTCCCCGGAGGCCCCCGACCGCAACCTCGCCCTGGAACTCGTCCGGGTCACCGAAGCCGCCGCCATGGCCGCGGGCCGCTGGGTCGGCCGCGGCGACAAGAACGGCGCGGACGGTGCCGCCGTCAGGGCCATGCGGACCCTCGTCCACACCGTGTCGATGAACGGCGTCGTCGTCATCGGGGAGGGCGAGAAGGACGAGGCGCCGATGCTCTTCAACGGCGAGCGCATCGGCGACGGCACCGGCGCCGAGGTCGACATCGCCGTCGACCCGATCGACGGCACCACGCTCACCGCCAAGGGCATGCCGAACGCGATCGCGGTGCTCGCCGCCGCCGACCGCGGCGCCATGTTCGACCCGTCCGCCGTCTTCTACATGGACAAGCTGGTCACCGGCCCCGAGGCCGCCGACTACGTGGACATCGACGCCCCGGTCTCGGTCAACATCCGTCGCGTCGCCAAGGCCAAGAGGTCCGCCCCCGAGGACGTCACCGTCGTCATCCTGGACCGGCCGCGGCACGAGGGCATCGTCAAGGAGATCCGCGAGACCGGCGCGCGCATCCGGTTCATCTCGGACGGCGACGTGGCCGGTTCGATCATGGCCGTGCGCGAGGGCACCGGCGTCGACCTCCTGATGGGCATCGGCGGCACCCCCGAGGGCATCATCAGCGCCTGCGCCATCAAGTGCCTGGGCGGTGTCATCCAGGGCAAGCTGTGGCCCAAGGACGAGGAGGAGCGGCAGCGGGCCCTCGACGCCGGTCACGACCTGGACCGCACCCTGACCACCGACGACCTGGTCAGCGGCGACAACGTCTTCTTCGTCGCGACCGGCATCACCGACGGCGAGCTGCTGCGCGGCGTGCGCTACGGCGCGGAGAGCGCGTCCACGTCGTCCCTGGTGATGCGCTCCAAGTCGGGCACCATCCGCAAGATCGACTCCGACCACCGGCTCGCCAAGCTGCGCGCCTACAGCGCCATCGACTTCGACCGCGCCAAGTAGCCGGGCGGTTCACGGCGACGGGGCTCACGGCGACGGGGGCGCTCCGTGCGGGGAGCGCCCCCGTCGTCGTGCGAGGAACAGTCGCCGTACGAGGAACAGTCGCCGTACGAAGAACAGTCGAGCAGCGGCCGGCGGGCCCGCGGCCGTCCTAGCCCGCGGCCGCGATCGTGCCCGCCGTCGCGTGGGAGGTCTTCAGCTCCAGGTCGCGCCGGCGGCGGCGGGCCAGGACCACCCGGCGCTCGGCGGCGGTGAGGCCGCCCCAGACGCCGTACGGCTCGGGCTGGAGGAGGGCGTGCTCACGGCACTCCACCAGGACGGGACAGCGGGCACACACCCGCTTGGCGGCCTCCTCGCGGGAGAGCCGCGCCGCCGTGGGCTCCTTGGAGGGGGCGAAGAAAAGACCGGCCTCGTCCCGGCGGCACACCGCGTCGGAGTGCCATGGGTTGTCCTGGTCCCGCTCGCGCACTGGCACAGGTCCCCGCTGAGCCGGAACAGCGACCTGCAGGGACTGATGCGTCGGTTGCAGCACGGTCTACTCCTGACGACGGCTTCGCGAGCGAGAGACGATGCACGAAGCTCTACCCGCTGTGTGCGGGCCTATGCACTGAGTTCCGGCGTACGGAAGCTCAGGTTCCTGCTGTGCGGCGCTCGTGGCCGGATCGTGTCGTCGCAAAAGGCCGCGCACACCGTGGGCGGCGCTCAGCCCTCCAGCCGTTTGCGCAGATATCCGCGCAGGTCACGGATGATCTTCCCGTATCTGGGGCGGGCCTTGACGTCCCCGCAGAGGGCGAGGCCCTCGACGAAGACGACCGGCGCCTCCTTGTCCTCGGCGTCCAGCATGTCCACTTCGAAGGTGCCGAAGATCCCGGAGCCGCGCCCGCGCAGCGAGATGTTCTCCGGCACCCGCACGCGGACGTCGCCGAACAGCGCGAAGCCCTTGATCACGACCTGCCGGTGCTCGAAGACCGCCTCGCTGAGGTCGATCAGGACGTCACCGAAGACGGCGTACGCGTGCGTGCGCCGGCCGACGCGCCAGCGGCCCGTGCGCACCGCGTCCCCGAAGACCCCGTACAGGGTCTCGTCGGCGGTGTCGGGGACGGCGCCGGGCGAGGGGCGGGAGGGGACCTTCTCGAACGCCGCCCCCTTGGGGCCCGGCTTCTCGCCGGGGTCAGGCAGGTCCTCGACGAAGGGTTCGAGGTCGGCGAGGGTCTTGGCGCGGTAGACCCCGTCGAGGCGTTCGCTGTGCTCCTGCGGGTCGAGGCGGCCCACGGCGAGCGCGTCGGCCAGGATGTCGGCGGTCCGGTCGCGGTCGGCGTCGGAGGCCCGCAGCCGCCCGGACGGCCGGGGCGGGGTCGGGGAACGCTTCTCTGGGTCCACGCAACGCAGCGTACCCAAACGCGATAGATCGCGACTACCCCCCGTCCGGGGCGCGCTCGGGGCATCGGGGCATCAGGGCATCGGGGCATCAGGGCAACTGAGCCTTACCTCACAAGAAGCGCGCGGCAGGGGCGCTCTACGCTGGTCGGGCGCCACCAATGGAGGTCGCGCCGCTGTCTGCCGAGTGAGGAATTGGGCGTCATGCCAGAGTTTGCGTACTCCGATCTGCTCCCGCTGGGAGAGGACACCACCCCCTACCGGCTGGTGACCGCCGAGGGTGTCTCCACCTTCGAGGCCGAAGGGCGCACGTTCCTCAAGGTCGAGCCCGAGGCGCTGCGCAAGCTCGCCGCCGAGGCGATCCACGACATCCAGCACTATCTGCGCCCGGCCCACCTGGCGCAGCTGCGGCGCATCGTGGACGACCCGGAGGCCTCGGGCAACGACAAGTTCGTCGCCCTCGACCTGCTGAAGAACGCGAACATCGCGGCGGCGGGCGTGCTCCCCATGTGCCAGGACACCGGCACGGCCATCGTCATGGGCAAGCGCGGCCAGAACGTGCTCACCGAGGGCGGCGACGAACAAGCCCTGTCGCGCGGCATCTACGACGCGTACACGGAGCTGAACCTGCGCTACTCGCAGATGGCCCCGCTGACCATGTGGGAGGAGAGGAACACCGGCTCCAACCTCCCGGCCCAGATCGAGCTGTACGCGACCGACGGCGGCGCCTACAAGTTCCTCTTCATGGCCAAGGGCGGCGGCAGCGCCAACAAGTCGTTCCTCTACCAGGAGACCAAGGCGGTCCTGAACGAGGCCTCCATGATGAAGTTCCTGGAGGAGAAGATCCGCTCCCTCGGCACGGCCGCCTGCCCGCCGTACCACCTGGCGATCGTGGTCGGCGGCACCTCCGCCGAGTTCGCCCTGAAGACCGCGAAGTACGCCTCCGCGCACTACCTGGACGAGCTGCCCGCCGAGGGTTCGGCGACCGGCCACGGCTTCCGGGACAAGGAACTGGAGGAGAAGGTCTTCGAGCTGACGCAGAAGATCGGCATCGGCGCGCAGTTCGGCGGCAAGTACTTCTGCCACGACGTGCGCGTGGTGCGCCTGCCCCGGCACGGCGCCTCGCTGCCCGTCGCCATCGCCGTGTCCTGCTCGGCCGACCGCCAGGCCACCGCGAAGATCACCGCCGAGGGCGTGTTCCTTGAGCAGCTGGAGACGGACCCGGCGCGCTTCCTGCCCGAGACCGAGGACGCGCACCTGGAGGACTCCGGCGACGTGGTGAAGATCGACCTCAACCAGCCCATGGACGCCGTCCTCGCCGAGCTCACCAAGCACCCGGTCAAGACCCGTCTCTCGCTCACGGGCCCGCTCGTCGTCGCCCGCGACATCGCGCACGCCAAGATCAAGGAGCGGCTCGACGCGGGCGAGGACATGCCGCAGTACCTGAAGGATCACCCCGTGTACTACGCGGGCCCGGCCAAGACCCCCGAGGGCTACGCCTCCGGTTCCTTCGGCCCGACCACGGCCGGGCGCATGGACTCCTACGTGGAGCAGTTCCAGGCCGCGGGCGGCTCCAGGGTGATGCTGGCCAAGGGCAACCGCAGCAAGCAGGTCACGGACGCCTGCGCCGCGCACGGAGGCTTCTACCTCGGCTCGATCGGCGGTCCTGCCGCGCGCCTGGCCCAGGACTGCATCAAGAAGGTCGAGGTCGTCGAGTACGAGGAGCTCGGCATGGAGGCCGTCTGGCGGATCGAGGTGGAGGACTTCCCCGCGTTCGTCGTCGTCGACGACAAGGGCAACGACTTCTTCCAGGCCCCCGCCGAGCCGCCGACCATCATGAGCATCCCGGTACGGGCGCCCGGCCAGGCCTGACGCCCGCCGTCCTCCGTCGGCGCGCGGGGCCCCGGGAATACTCCGGGCAGGACGAGGGCTCACCCCCGTAGAGGCAGTCACGGGCCGGGCGACCGTTCCGTGGCTGCCTGTTGCGGGCACCACGGATCGGAAGGACAGTCGGAACATGAGCGGCGGCGCAGGCAGCGACGAGTACCGGACCGAGCACGACTCCATGGGTGAGGTCCGGGTCCCGGCCCACGCCAAGTGGCGGGCCCAGACCCAGCGGGCCGTCGAGAACTTCCCCATCTCCGGGCAGCGCATCGAGCGCGCCCACATCGCCGCGCTCGCGCAGATCAAGGCGGCCGCCGCGAAGGTCAACGCCGAGCTCGGCGTGCTCGACGAGGACATCGCGGAGGCCGTCGCCGACGCCGCCCGCGATGTGGCGGAGGGACGCTGGGACGAGCACTTCCCCGTGGACGTCTTCCAGACGGGTTCCGGCACCTCGTCCAACATGAACACCAACGAGGTCATCGCCACCCTCGCCACCGAGCGGCTCGGCCGGGACGTCCACCCCAACGACCACGTCAACGCCTCGCAGTCGTCCAACGACGTCTTCCCCTCCTCCATCCACATCGCCGCGACGGCCGCGGTGACGGGCGACCTGATCCCCGCCCTCGAGCACCTGGCCGCCGCCCTCGAACGCAAGGCCGAGGAGTTCGCCGACGTCGTCAAGTCCGGGCGCACCCACCTGATGGACGCCACGCCCGTCACCCTCGGGCAGGAGTTCGGCGGGTACGCGGCGCAGGTGCGGCACGGCGTCGAGCGGCTGCGGTCCTCGCTGCCCCGGCTCGCCGAACTCCCCCTCGGCGGCACGGCCGTCGGCACGGGCATCAACACCCCGCCCGGCTTCTCCGCCGCCGTCATCGCCGAGGTGGCCCGCGCGACCGGCCTGCCGCTCACCGAGGCCCGCGACCACTTCGAGGCACAGGGCGCGCGGGACGGCATCGTGGAGACCTCCGGGCAGCTGCGCACCGTCGCCGTGAGCCTGACGAAGATCTCCAACGATCTGCGCTGGATGGCCTCCGGGCCGCGCACCGGACTGGCCGAGATCAGCCTGCCCGACCTCCAGCCCGGGTCCTCGATCATGCCCGGCAAGGTCAACCCCGTGATCCCCGAGGCCGTCCTGATGGTGGCCGCGCAGGTCACCGGGAACGACGCGACCGTCGCGGTGGCGGGGGCCGCGGGCAACTTCGAGCTGAACGTGATGCTTCCCGTCATCGGGAAGAACGTCCTGGAGTCGGTGCGGCTGCTCGCCAACGCCTCCCGGCTCCTGGCCGACCGGACGGTCGACGGGATCGTCGCCCACCGCGAGCGGGCCCTTGAGTACGCCGAGTCGTCGCCCTCCGTCGTCACTCCGCTCAACAAGTACATCGGGTACGAGGAGGCGGCGAAGGTGGCCAAGCGGGCGCTCGCCGCGCGGCGGACGATTCGGGAGGTCGTGCTCGAGGGCGGGTATGTGGACCGGGGGGATCTGACTCTGGCTCAGTTGGACGAGGCGCTGGACGTGCTGCGGATGACGCGGCCGTAGGTCCTCGCGGGGCGCCCCGCTGTGTCCATCAGCGCGCTCCGCGCGCGGGCACCCCTGCTCCGGAACCGGGGCTCCCCCTCGGACTCCGTCGTCGGCGCTCCGCGCCTCGTCCTCGAACGCCGGACGGGCTGAGACGCCGCCGCACCGGGGCGGGGTGGGGGAGGCCCCCGCCAGGACCTAATATCTGTTCATGACAGACCTCGACGGTACGGCGTCACCAGGAAAGGCCCGGCGCTGGGCGCCGGGGACGCAGATTCTGTGGCGGTACCGGGAGAACGCGGGCCCCCGCTTCCACATCTGCCGGCCCGTCACGGTCGTCGAGGACTCCGACGACCTGCTCGCGGTGTGGCTGGCCCCGGGCACGGAGTGCGTGAAGCCGGTCCTCGCGGACGGCACCCCCGTGCACCGGGAACCCCTGGCCACCCGCTACACCAAGCCGCGCGCGGTCCGCCGCGGCCACTGGTTCGGCACCGGCGTCCTGAAGCTGGCCCGGCCGCACGACCCGTGGTCGGTGTGGCTGTTCTGGGAACCGGGCTGGCGGTTCAAGAACTGGTACGTGAACCTGGAGGAGCCGCGCGTCCGCTGGAGCGGCGGCGTGGACTCCGAGGACCACTTCCTGGACATCTCGGTGGACCCGGACGGCAGTTGGCGCTGGCACGACGAGGACGAGTTCGCGCAGGCCCAGGAGGCGGGCCTGATGAGCCGGGAGCAGGCCGGCGCGGTGCGCGCGGCGGGGCACGCGGCGGTGGACGTCATCCGTTCCTGGGGACCTCCTTTCGGTGACGCGTGGCCCGCCTGGCGGCCCGACCCGACATGGCGGATTCCCGCCCTGCCCCAGGACTGGGACCGCACGCCCGCGCACGTGTCCTCATGAGACCCTTGATGCGCCCCCGTACTTCAAACGTAGGATCGTCCTCCGCAAGGGCGCACAGCAGTAACTCCTCGTGCCGCCCGCGCGCTTGACAGGATGTCATCAAGGAGCGGCTGAACGTGAGCGTGGAACACAGCGCGCCTGGCGGCCACGACCGCACGGGCCAGGCCGAGGCCTTCGACGCCATCGGCGCGTCCTACGACGTCGCTTTCCCGCACAAGGACGGTCAGCTCGCGGCAGGACGCCGGCTCGCCGACGAGCTGCCCCCGGGCTCGCGCGTCCTGGACGTCGGCTGCGGCACGGGGCTGCCCACGGCCCGTCAGCTCACCGAGGCGGGCCACACCGTCCTGGGGGTCGACCTGTCGGCCGGCATGCTGGAACTCGCCCGCGCGAACGTTCCTCCGCCCGCGGCCGAGTTCCGCCGCCTGGACCTCGCCGAGCTGCGGCCGACGGGCGAAGGACGCGCCGCCGTCGGCCGGTTCGACGGCATCGTCTGCTTCTTCGCGCTGTTGATGCTGCCCCGGAAGGAGATACCGTCTGCTCTTCGGCTGCTGCGGTCGCTGCTCGGGCCCGGCGGTCTGCTCGGGCTCTCCATGGTCGAGGCCGACCTGGACGACGCCGCGATTCCGTTCCTGGGGCACACGATCCGGGTATCCGGTTACCTGCGGGACGAACTGCGGCAGGTCGTGCGGGACGCCGGTTTCGACATCGCCCACGAGGAGTCGTACACGTACGCCCCCGCGAGCACGACCGCACCACCCGAGCACCAGCTGTTCCTGCACTGCCGACGCGGCTGAGCAACGCTTGGACGGCGCGCGCGGCGCGCAGCCCCGGACGGACGGATTCGAAACGCGTGACGGAGCACTTCAGCCCCTACGAGGGCCGCGAGGCACCAGGTGCCCGGCCCCCAGTCCCCGCGGACCCCCGCGGGGCGCTGCTGCGTGCCCCGGAGACGGACACGTACGGCTCCGGAGCCATGAACGCCCTGCCCGCGCAGGCCCGCACGGGTGAACAGGACGCGGGCACGGGCAACGAGCACGCCCAGTCCGCGACGCCCGCCACCGAGGGCCCCGAAGGCCCCGGCGGCCACCGCCCCCGCCCGCTCCCCGAAGGTGCCGGGGGCGTACCCGCACCCGCCCGCCCCGGCTCCGGCGAGTCGGCCCACCCCGACAGCGAAAGCGCCATGACCGCACCCGACATCACCGGCGTGCCGGGCTCCCCCGACGGCCCGGAGCGCCGCACCGGAAGGCCACGCCCGCCGGGACCCGCGGCCATGCGCCGCGACGGCGACCGCCTGCGCTTCGTGGGCGCCGCCACCCGCCGCATCGCCCGCGGCATCGACCTGGACGAGATCGTGATGGGCCTGTGCCGGGCCACGGTGCCGACGTTCTCGGACGCGATCCTCGTCTATCTGCGCGACCCGCTGCCGGTCGGCGACGAGCGTCCCGCGGGGCCGCTGCTGCTGCGGCTCCGGCGCACCGACCGCATCCCGGAGGACCAGGACACCGACGGCGGCACGCTGCCCGCCCTGCAAGTGCAGTCCGACCTGTCGGCGGCGGCCGAGCTGTGCGAGGTCCGCGTGGGCAGCGCGCTCGCCGAGGTCCTGCGCGGCGTGCGCCCGGTGTTCGCCGACGCCACGGCGGCGCTCGGCGCGCTGCCCGAACTGCTCGGCGAGGGGCGTACGGTGCCCGGCGGGCAGCGGGCCATCCTGGCGCCGCTGCGCGGCCGGCGGCGGGTGATCGGCGCCGCGGTGTTCCTGCGCCGCCCCGACCGGCACCCCTTCGAGGCGGACGACCTCCTCGTCGCCGCCCAGCTCGCCACGCACAGCGCGCTCGGCATCGACAAGGCCGTCCTGTACGGCCGCGAGGCGTACATCGCGGACGAGTTGCAGCGCACGATGCTGCCCGAGACCCTGCCGCGCGCCACCGGCGTGCGCCTCGCCTCGCGCTACCTCCCCGCGGCCGAGACCGCCCGGGTCGGCGGCGACTGGTACGACGCCATCCCGCTGCCCGGCAGCCGTGTCGCCCTGGTCGTGGGCGACGTCATGGGGCACTCGATGACCTCCGCCGCGATCATGGGTCAGCTGCGCACCACCGCGCAGACCCTCGCCGGACTCGACCTGCCGCCCCAGGAGGTCCTGCACCACCTCGACGAGCAGGCCCAGCGCCTCGGCTCCGACCGCATGGCCACCTGCCTGTACGCGGTCTACGACCCGGTCTCGCACCGCATCACCATCGCCAACGCCGGTCATCCCCCGCCCGTCCTGCTGCATCTGGGCGGCCGCGCCGAGGTCCTGCGGGTGCCGCCGGGCGCGCCCATCGGCGTCGGCGGTGTCGACTTCGAGGCCGTGGAGCTCGACGCCCCGGCGGGCGCCACGCTGCTCCTGTACACGGACGGCCTGGTCGAGTCCCGCCTCCGGGACGTCTGGACCGGCATAGAGCAACTGCGCGAGCGGCTCGCAGCGACCGCCCAGCTCACCGGGCCCGACCATCCGCCGCCCCTGGAAGCGCTGTGCGACGAGGTGCTCGACATGCTCGGCCCCGGCGACCGCGACGACGACATCGCGCTGCTCGCGGCCCGCTTCGACGGGATCGCCCCGAGCGACGTGGCGTACTGGTTCCTGGAACCGGAGGACGCCACTCCGTCGCGCGCCCGGCGGCTGGCCCGCAGCGCCCTCGAACGCTGGGGCCTGACCGAGCTGAACGACGCGGTGGAGCTCCTCGTCAGCGAGGTCGTCACCAACGCCGTGCGGTACGCCACCCGGCCGATCACCCTGCGGCTGCTGCGCACGGACGTGCTGCGCTGCGAGGTCGGCGACGACGTGCCGCAGCTGCCGCGGCTGCGCCAGGCCCGCGCGACGGACGAGGGCGGTCGCGGGCTCTACCTGGTCAACAGGCTGGCCCGGCGGTGGGGCGCCACCCGGCTGAGCACGGGCAAGGTGGTCTGGTTCGAGCTGAACCAGAACGGCTGAGCCCGCCGCTACTCCTCGCGCCGCCCGTCCACGCGGTCGGAGCGGTCGGAGCGGTCGGCCCTGTCGTCCGGGTCCTCCGTCGTCGACGGCGGGGGCGTCGTGGGAGGCGTGGTCGGCGGCTTCGTCGTCGGGGACGTCGGCGGCGTCGTCGTCGGAGTCGTCGGCGGCTTCGTCGTCGGAGTCGTGGACGGCGGCGTCGGGGGCTTGGTCGAGGGCTTGTCGTCCTCGTCCTTCGTCTCCGTGGGGCGGGTCGTCGGGGTCGGCGGGGCCTGCGTCGTCGGCTGCGGCGGCGGGGCGACACCGGAGCCCATGTCCGTGTCCAGGTCGAACCTGGTGCGCGAGCCGGACGCGTTGAAGGTGTACGCCGCCCAGATCTGGGCCGGGAAGCTGCCGCCGTCGATACGGGAACGCCCGAGGGCCCCCTTCATCGAGGCCTGGTCGCCCCGCCTGACCTTGTACCTGCCCTTGTCCTTGCCCTCGTTCTTCGGTGCCTCGCCGAACAGGCCGACGGACGTGACGAGCTTCGGCGTGTAGCCGACGAACCAGGCCGACTTGTTGTCGTCGGAGGTACCGGTCTTGCCGGCGACCTGCTGGCCCCTGCGGTTGGGGGCGTCGCGCACCGAGGCCTTGGCCGTACCGTCGTCGACGACGCCCGTGAGCACGGAGGTGACGGAGTCCGCGGCGCCCCGGCTGATGACCTTGTCGCCGATCGGGTCCGGCATGTCCACGGCACGGTCCTTGTGCTCGACGGACTTCACGAGCGCGGGCGTGACCTTCTTGCCGTGGTTGTCGAGGGTCGCGTACACGCCCGCCATCTCCAGCGGGCTCGCCCCCATCGAGCCGAGGGTCTGCGCGGGCACGGCCGGCAGGTCCTCGGTGTCCATGCCCAGTCTGCCCGCGACCTCAAGGACCTTGTCCATCTTCACGTCCACGCCCATCTGCGCGAACACGGAGTTGATGGACTTGTTCATGGCGGTCTGCACATCGACCTGGCCGTAGGAGACGTTGTCCTCGTTGGGCGGGGCGAAGCCGATGTCGCTGCCCACGACCGGGCGCCTGCTGCGGCCGCTGTAGATCGTGTCGGCCGTGATCGGCCTGCCACTCTGCGTGGTCGCGCCCTCCTCCAGGGCCGCGGCGAGGATCAGCGGCTTGAAGGTGGACGCGGGCTGGTAGTCCCTGCGGGTGGCGTTGTTGACGAAGTGCTTCACGTAGTCCCGGCCGCCGTACATCGCGAGGACCTTGCCGGTCCTGGGGTCGACGGAGACCGCACCGGCCTGCACGCGCGCGTCGGCCTTGTTGCGCTCCGGCTCCAGCTCGGCGTTGAGCTTCTTGTCGACGGCTTCCTTCAGCTGCTGCTGCTTCTTGCGGTCGATGTTGAGCGTGATGGTGTAGCCGCCCGCCTTGAGCTGGGCCTCGGCCTCGGACTTGGTGAGCCCCTGCTCGACGAGCTGCTTCTCGACGTCCGCCTCCGCCGCCTTCACCAGGTAGCCGGTCTGGCCCTCCAGGGTGGGGTCGGGCTTCGGCTCCTTCGGCACCGGGAACTTCTGCGCCTCGCGTTCGGCGGCGGGCAGCCAGTCCTCCTCGACCATGTTGTCGAGGACGTAGTTCCAGCGCTGCTTGACCAGCTTCCTGCCGGTGGGGGTGGCGGACGTCCAGTCGTAGGAGCTCGGGGACTGGAGCAGGGCGGCGAGGTAGGCGCCCTGGGAGACGTTCAGCTCCTCGGCGTCGACGCCGTAGTAGGCCTGGGCGGCGGCCTGGACGCCGTAGGCGCCGCGGCCGTAGTAGCTGGTGTTGATGTAGCCCGCGAGGATGCTGTCCTTGCTCTTCTCGCGGTCCACCTTCAGCGAGATGACCAGTTCCTTCAGCTTGCGCGAGACGGTCTGGTCCTGCGTGAGGTAGTAGTTCTTCACGTACTGCTGGGTGATCGTGGAGCCGCCCTGCTTGCCCTTGCCGGCCAGCGTGTTGATGACGCCGCGGGCGGTGCCCTTCAGGTCCACGCCCGAGTCCTTGTAGAAGGACTTGTTCTCCGCGGCCACGAAGGTGCGCTGGACCTCCTTCGGCACCTTGTCGAGATCGACGATCTCGCGGTTCAGGTCACCGGTGCGGGCGAGGAACGTGCCGTCGCTGTACTTGAAGACATTGCTCTGGATCTTCGCCGCGGCATTGCCCTTGGGTATGTCCACGACCAGGTACAGCACGACGAAGCCGAGCATGCCGAGCAGGATGAAGCCGAAGAACGCGCCCAGGAGCTTCTTCCAGGTGAGGAAGCGGCGTATGCCGGTGCGCCTGGGCCCCGCCGTACGCGCCCTGCGGCCGACGCGGCGCCCGCCGTCGCCGGAAGCCGCGTCGGCGCCGGGGGTGCCCCCATCGCCGGTGCCGCCACCGCCGGTTCCGCCGTCCGCCGGGCCGCCCGCCGAGGGACCCGCCGGGCCGCCCGCGGCGGAAGGACCGCCGGTGGCCGGGGCGTCGCCGGGCGAACGACCGGGCGCTGCCCGGCGCGCACCGCGCTGCCGCGCTTTTCGGTCTTCCGCTCGGCCCATGGCTGTGGCTGCTCCGCTCGTCTCGTCGTCCTCGTACGCTTCGGCTCCGTACGTCCCGTCGCTCGCGTACGTCGCGTCGGGTGCGTACGTCCTCGTACCCCTGGCAACGCAGGTCAGCTCACGAAGCTAACACCGCGCCGCAGGACAAACTCCCCACGATCCGCCCTTTTCCGGACGTGACAATCAGCACCCGTCACCGGGGAACCGGTGGTGTCCCACCCAAATCGACTCACCAGGGCCACGGACGGTTGCCCGCGCCTCGACCGCGCGAGCGGCCCTCCAGCTGGACACTGGGTGTATACACCGCAGGTATACGTGGTGTGTATAGTGCTCCGCATGTCCATCGGTCACACCCTCCTCGGGCTCCTCGAATCCGGGCCCCGCCATGGTTACGACCTGAAGCGGGCCTTCGACGAGAAGTTCGGACACGACAAGCCGCTGCACTACGGCCAGGTCTACTCCACCATGTCCCGCCTCCTGAAGAACGGCCTCGTCGAGGTCGACGGCATAGAGGCGGGCGAAGGCCCCGAGCGCAAGCGGTACGCCATCACCGAGGCGGGCATCACCGATGTCCAGCGGTGGCTCGCGACGCCGGAGAAGCCCGAGCCGTACCTCCAGTCGACCCTGTACACCAAGGTCGTCCTCGCGCTGCTCACCCGCCGCGACGCCGCCGACATCCTCGACACCCAGCGCGCCGAACACCTGCGCCTGATGCGGATCCTCACCGACCGCAAGCGGAAGGGCGATCTCGCCGATCAGCTCATCTGCGACCACGCCCTGTTCCATCTCGAAGCCGACCTGCGCTGGCTGGAGCTCACCTCCGCGCGTCTGGGCAAGCTCGCCAAGGAGGTGCTCCCCGGATGACTCCCGCGGGCTCCCTGCTGACCGCCGACGGTCTGCGCAAGGTCTACGGACCGACCACCGCCCTCGACAACGCCGACTTCTCCATCCACCCCGGCGAGATAGTCGCCGTGATGGGCCCCTCCGGCTCCGGCAAGTCCACGCTCCTGCACTGCCTCGCCGGCATCGTCCGCCCCGACGCGGGCGAGATCACCTACAACGGGCAGCGCATCACGGACATGAACGACGCCGCGCTCAGCGCGCTGCGCCGCAGTGAGTTCGGGTTCGTCTTCCAGTTCGGGCAGCTGGTCCCCGAGCTGACGTGCGTGGAGAACGTCGCCCTGCCCCTGCGGCTCAACGGCGCCAAGCGCAAGGACGCCGAGCGCACCGCCCTGACCTGGATGGAGCGCCTGGAGGTCGACGACGTACGCGACAAGCGCCCCGGCCAGGCCTCCGGCGGCCAGGGCCAGCGCGTCGCGGTGGCCCGCGCCCTCGTCACGAGCCCCCGGGTGCTCTTCGCCGACGAGCCCACCGGCGCCCTGGACTCCCTCAACGGCGAGCGCGTGATGGAGCTGCTCACCGACGCCGCCCGCGGAGCCAACGCCGCGGTCGTCCTCGTCACGCACGAGACCCGGGTCGCCGCCTACTCCGACCGCGAGATCGTCGTCCGCGACGGCAAGTCCCGGGACATGGAGCGCCTGGTATGAGCACGACCCGCACGAAGCCCGCGGCCCCGGCCGGTACGGGCCCGCACCCCGGACCCTCCCGGCCCACCGGGCCCACCGGCGCCCGCGCCTGGCTGCGCGATCTCGTCATGGGCATCCGGTTCGCGGTCGGCGGCGGCCGTGAGGGCTGGGTCCGCACCACGCTCACCGCGGTCGGTGTGGGCCTCGGCGTCGCCCTGCTGCTCGGCGCCGCGTCCGTGCCCGACCTGCTCGCCAACCGGGACGCCCGCGCGGCGGCCCGCAACCCCGCCGACACGATGTCCGTCAAGAAGATCGCGCGCACCGACAGGACGATCCTGATAGTCGACGCGGGCACCGACTTCCACGACTCGGAGATCGGCGGCCGCTCGGTACGCGCCGACGGCGACCACCCGGTGCTTCCGCCCGGCGTGCGCGAGCTGCCCGGGGGCGGCGAGATGGTGGTGTCGCCCGCCCTGCGCGACCTGATGAACAGCTCCGGGGGCAAGCTCCTCAAGCAGCGCTTCGACGGCTACCGCGTCACGGGCACCATCGGCGAGGCGGGCCTGATGAGCCCCAAGGAGCTGTACTACTACACCGGTTCCGACACCCTCTCCAAGGCACAGGGCGCCCACCGCGTCGAGGCCTTCGGGTACGACGAGCCGGCCGAGCCGCTCGACCCGCTCCTGGTCGTCCTCGTCGTCCTGATCTGCGTCGTGCTCCTCACCCCCGTGCTCATCTTCATCGGCACCGCGGTCCGCTTCGGCGGCGACCGGCGCGACCAGCGGCTCGCGGCGCTGCGCCTGGTCGGCGCGGACCGGCGGGCGGTGCGCAGGATCGCCGCGGGCGAGGCGCTGTTCGGCGCCCTCCTCGGCCTCGCGCTCGGCGCCGTGTTCTTCCTCGGCGTACGCGAGCTGGTGGGCGTCGTCGACATCTGGAAGGTCAGCGCGTTCCCCTCCGACATGGTGCCGATGCCCGGACTCGCGGCGATGATCGTGGTGGCCGTGCCGGTCTCCTCCGTCCTGGTCACGCTCGTCTCGCTGCGTGCCGTCGCCATCGAACCGCTCGGCGTGGTGCGCAGCACGACGGCCCGTCGCCGACGGCTGTGGTGGCGGCTGCTGCTGCCCGTCGTGGGTCTGCTCATCCTGCTCAACCAGGACCAGGTGTCGCGCACCGGCGGCGAGGACGTGCAGGTGTACACCGTCGCCGTGGGCGCCACCCTCGCCCTGGTGGGTCTCGCGACGCTGATGCCCTGGCTGGTCGAGGCGGCCGTGGCCCGGCTGCGCGGCGGCCCCGTGCCCTGGCAGCTCGCCACCCGGCGGTTGCAGTTGAGCAGCGGCACGGCGGCGCGCGCGGTCAGCGGTATCACGGTCGCGGTGGCGGGCGCGGTCGCCCTCCAGATGCTCTTCGCCTCCATGCACGACGAGTTCAACACCACCACAGACCAGGACCCCCGGCGCGCCCAGCTCAACGTCACCTCGCCGGAGGCCAGCGGCCCGCTCGCCCAGCGGATGATCGAGGACTTCCGTGCCGCGAAGGGCGTCGAGGGCGTCATCGGCCGGGTCTCCTCGTACGTGGTCAGGCCGGGCGAGCTGAAGAACGCCGACGACATGCGGCCCACCACGGAGCTGTCGGTCGGCACCTGCGCGACCCTGCGCGAACTGGCGCGGGTCGGCTCCTGCGAGGACGGCGACACCTTCGTCGTGCACTCCGGGGACCGCGAGCTGGACCAGTGGGTGGACCGCACCGCCAGGCCCGGCGAGAAGGTGGACCTCAACAGCGAGAGCTGGGGCGACTACGAGGGCGAGGCACGCGGGAAGCACACGCCGTGGACGCTGCCGAAGTCGGCCCGCACGATCACCTCGCGCCCCGACCCGGTGGGCGACCGCTACTACGGCATCTTCGTGACGCCCGGCGCGATCGACGTGGCGAAGCTGGCGGACGCGAGCACCCAGGCCATGGTGCAGATCGACCCGAAGGTCACGGACGCCGAGGAGTACGTGCGCAACGCGGCCACGCACATCGACCCGCTGATCCGGGTGTACTCCATCCGCATGGTCGAGCGCGACAAGCAGTACGCCTCCGTGCAGAAGGGACTGCAAGCCGGGGCCATCGCCACCATGATGCTGATCGCGGCGTCCATGCTGGTTTCGACCCTGGAGCAACTGCGCGAGCGCAAGCGGCTCCTGGCCGCCCTGACCGCCTTCGGCACCCGCCGCTCCTCGATGGCGTGGTCGGTGCTGTGGCAGACGGCGGTCCCCGTGGTGCTCGGCCTCGGCCTCGCCATCACCGGCGGCCTGGCACTCGGGGCCGTGATGTGCCGGATGGTGGACAAGCCGGTGTCCGACTGGCTGGTGTTCCTGCCGCTGTGCGCCGCGGGCGCCGCCCTGGTCGCGGTGGTGACGCTCCTGAGCCTGCCGGCGCTGTGGCGGATGATGCGCCCGGACGGGCTGCGTACGGAGTGAGCCCGCCGCCGGTGCGGGTGCCGGGCCCGGTCAGGCCTCGAGCACCCGTACCGGCAGCGGGCGCAGTGCCTCCCGCAGGGCCGCCGCCAGTTCCTCGTACTCCGCCGCCCGCGCGGCCCCCGTCCGCATGGCGAGCGCGACCCGCCGCGTCGGCGCGGGATCGGCGAAGTACCCGGTGAGGAGCTGGCTGCTGCGGCTCGTCTCCACGCGGACCGCGGTGCGCGGCAGGAGCGTCACCCCGAGGCCGCCCGCCACGAGCTGGACGAGCGTGGAGAGACCGGCGGCGGTCGTGGTGACCGGCGCGCCCGCCCGTCCGGCACCACCACCCCCGGCGGACGAGCTACGCCCCGCGCCCAGGTTCTCGCGCCCCGCCTCCCGGCAGATGTCCAGGGCCTGGTCACGCAGGCAGTGCCCCTCGTCGAGCAGCAGCAGGTTCAGCTCGCGCAGCGCTTCGCGCGGGATGCCCTCGCGTCCGCCGAGCCAGTGGTCGAGCGGCGTCACGAGTACGAAGTCCTCGTCGAAGAGCGGCAGTTCCGTGACCCCGGGGACGCCGAGCGGAACGGCGAGCAGGAGCAGGTCCAGGCGCCCCGCCGCGAGCCCTTCGAGCAGCGAGGACGTCTGCTCCTCGTGCACCTGGAGGTCCAGGTCCGGATACCTCTCGTGGACGAGCCCGAGGACCGTCGGCAGCAGATACGGCGCCACCGTCGGGATCACGCCGAGCCGCAGCGCACCGGTGAACGGCGCCTTCACCGCGTCGGCCTCCTCCAGGAGCGCCTCGACCTCGTCGAGGACCGCCCTGGCGCGCACCGCGAGCCGCTCCCCCGCCGGGGAGAGCAGCACCTTGCGGGTGGTGCGCTCCAGGAGCTGGACACCCAGTGCCTCCTCCAGGGCCGAGACCGCGCCGGACAGCGCGGGCTGACTCATCCCGATCGCTGCCGCCGCGTCCCTGAAGTGCAGCTGCTCGGCCACGGCCGCGAAGGCGCGCAGCTGCGCCAGACTGGGTTGCTTACCCCTATTTATGGCTCGCACTGATAGCCACCTCCGATCAACGTGACCAAGTGTAGCTATTTCCCTAATCAATGCACTCTGTGCCACGATCGACAGCAGTCCAACCCTCTGGAGCCCCTTACCGGGCTCCTCCCCTGCAAGGAGTACGTGTGCTCACTGTCGGTGACAAGTTCCCCGAGTTCGACCTGACTGCCTGTGTCTCGCTGGAGACGGGCAAGGAGTTCGAGCAGATCAACCACAAGACGTACGAAGGCAAGTGGAAGATCGTCTTCGCGTGGCCCAAGGACTTCACCTTCGTGTGCCCGACGGAGATCGCCGCCTTCGGCAAGCTGAACGACGAGTTCGCCGACCGTGACGCCCAGATCCTCGGCTTCTCCGGCGACTCCGAGTTCGTGCACCACGCCTGGCGCAAGGACCACCCGGACCTGACGGACCTGCCCTTCCCGATGCTGGCCGACTCCAAGCACGAGCTCATGCGTGCGCTCGGCATCGAGGGCGAGGACGGCTTCGCGCAGCGCGCCGTCTTCATCGTGGACCAGAACAACGAGATCCAGTTCACGATGGTGACCGCCGGTTCCGTCGGCCGTAACCCCAAGGAGGTCCTCCGGGTCCTCGACGCCCTCCAGACGGACGAGCTCTGCCCGTGCAACTGGAGCAAGGGCGACGAGACCCTGGACCCGGTCGCGCTGCTGTCCGGCGAGTGAACGGAGCCTTCTGACATGGCACTCGACGAACTGAAGTCCGCCGTACCGGAGTACGCCAAGGACCTGAAGCTGAACCTCGGCTCGGTCATCGGCAACTCCGACCTGCCGAAGCAGCAGCTGTGGGGCACGGTGCTCGCCTGCGCGATCGCCTCCCGCTCCCCGAAGGTGCTGCGCGAGCTGGAGCCCGAGGCCAAGGCGAACCTCTCCCCCGAGGCGTACACCGCCGCCAAGTCGGCCGCCGCCGTCATGGCGATGAACAACGTCTTCTACCGCACGCGTCACCTGCTCTCCGACCCGGAGTACGGGACGATGCGCGCCGGTCTGCGGATGAACGTCATCGGCAACCCGGGCGTCGAGAAGGTCGACTTCGAGCTGTGGTCCCTCGCGGTCTCCGCGATCAACGGCTGCGGGCAGTGCCTCGACTCCCACGAGCAGGTGCTCCGCAAGGCGGGCGTCGACCGCGAGACGATCCAGGAGGCCTTCAAGATCGCTGCCGTGATCCAGGCGGTGGGCGTCACGCTGGACTCCGAAGCGCATCTCGCCTAGCGGCGCGCTTCCTCTTCACGCCCGTAGGGCCCCGCTCCTTGGTGAGCGGGGCCCTACGGGTGTGTACGCATATCGCCCTGCGGGCTCGTCCTCAATCGCCGGACGGGCTCAAAAGATCCGCAAGGAAAGGCGGCGGGTGGGAGAAGCCCGTCCGGCGCTTGAGGACGAGGCCGCAGGCCGACACAGCCCGTCCGGCGCTTGAGGACGAGACCGCAGGCCGACACAGCCCGTCCGGCGCTTGAGGACGAGACCGCAGGCCGATACAGCCCGTCCGGCGCTTGAGGACGAGGCCGTAGGCCGATACAGCCCGGGGTCAGGGCTGGGGCGAGTCGGTGGCGGGGGCCGGGGCCACCTCGGAGGCGGTGGCCTCACGTGGCTGGGGCGCCGTCTTGAGGGCCGCCTCGCGGGCGTACGCACGGAGGTAGCCGACCACCGTATTGGTCACGGCGACCAGCGGCACCGCGACCACCGCCCCGCCGATCCCGGCGACCATCCCTCCGGCGGCCACGGAAAGCACCACGGCCAGCGGATGCACGGACACCGCACGGCCGAGGATGAACGGTTGCAGGATGTGCCCCTCGATCTGCTGCACGGCGAGCACGACGAGCAGCGTCATCAGCGCCGTGAACACCCCGTGCGTGACGAGCGCGACCACGACGGCGAGCGCCCCCGAGACGACCGCGCCCACGAGCGGGATGAACGCGAACAGGAAGATGAAGACGGCGAGCGGCACGGCCATCGGCACACCGAGGAAGTAGATGCCGACGCCGATGAAGACGGCGTCGATGAGCGCCACTATCACCGTGCCCCGCACATACGCGGTGAGCGTCCGCCACGCCCGCGGCCCCGCCCCCGCGACCCCCGGCCGGGCCGCCTTGGGCACCAGCTTCAGGAACCACTTCCAGATGCGCGGCCCGTCGTACAGCAGGAAGAGCGTGGAGAACATCGCGAGGAGTATGCCCGTGAGGGCCTCCATGATGACGGTGACGCCCTCGAGCCCGGCGGAAGTGATCTCCTCGGAGTTGGCGCCCACCGCCTCGCGCAGCGACTTGGCGATGTCGTTGATCTGGTCCTCGGTGACGTGGAAGGGGCTGTTGAGCAGCCACTTCCGCAAGTCCTCGATGCCGTCCTGGACTTGGCTGGAGAGCGTGTCCACGTTCTCCATGACCTGCCAGACCACGAACCAGCCCACGAGCCCCATGATCACGAAGCCGAGTACGGCGGTGGCCACCGTGGCGAGCCCCTGCGGCAGCCCGAGCCGCTTGAGGCGGGCCACCGTGGGCTGGAGCAGTGCGGTGATGAGCAGGGAGGCGACGAACGCGAACACGACCAGCTGGACCGCGCTGATGACCTTCATCAGGACCCAGACGGTGCCCGCGAGGACGAGCAGCCGCCATCCGGCCTCGGCGGCCACCCGCATGCCCCAGGGCACGGCGTCCACGGGGTCGGGGCGGGCCCCTATGTCGGGGGCGTAGGTGGGCGGGGCGGGCACCTGATCGGTGGCGGGCGCGTCGAGGTCGTCCGTCAGGTCGTCGGCGCCGGCCTGCGCGGCCCGCACCCGGTCCGCGTACCGCTTGCGCAGCGACAGCTTCGGCGGGGCGGCCACGGCTCCGGAGGCCGGGGTGCGCGCGGACCCGGGCTGCGCGTCGTCGGCGCGCCCGCCGGAACCCGATCCGCCGGCGGCGGACCCCTCAGGTCCTGCTCCCCCGGCGCCCTCGGCCCTCTCGGAGGAGGCCCCGCGGGAGGACGCGGCACCGGCCGCCGCCCCCGCGGTCTCCGCTCCCTCGAGTCCCTCGAGCTCCGACGTCCCGTTGTCCGGGGACCCGTTGTCCGGGGACCCGTTCGCCGCCGCGTCCGCGGGACCGTCCGTGGACGCGCCCGCGCCGAGGCGTTCTCCCATCCTGGTCAGCGCGGAGCCCACCCGACCGCGCCACCCTGGAACTCGCGCCATGATCCGTCCTCTACCCCCGTCATTCCCCACCGAGCGTCCCCGGTTGGCTCGGGGAACTTGTTCGGACCGACCGTACACGGGCGGGACCCCTCACCGTAGGACGGTGAGGGGTCCCTGAAGGTTGTGCGCGAGCACCTCAGTACCAGTGGTTCGCCTGCCAGAACTCCCAGGCGCCGCAGGGGCTGCCGTAGGACTCGTTCATGTAGTTGAGGCCCCACTTGATCTGCGTGGCCGGGTTCGTCCGCCAGTCGGCGCCCGCCGACGACATCTTCGACGCGGGCAGTGCCTGGACCAGGCCGTAGGCGCCGGAGGAGGGGTTGGTGGCCTTGTAGTTCCAGGTCGACTCGTGGTTCACGATGTTGCTGAAACACTGGAACTGGCCGCCGGGCACCATCTGCCGTGCCATCGACTGGACCTGCGAGACGGAGTACGAGCCCTGCGGCGCGAAGTCGGAGGCGTCGCGGGAGGACGAGCGGCTGGCCGTCTTCTTGGCCTCCTCCTCGCGCTCCTTCTTCTCCTTGGCCTTCTGCTCGGCGGCTTCCTTCTCCGCCTTCTCGGCCTTTTCGGCCGCCTGCTGCTTGGCGACGGCGTCCTTGGCCGCCTGCTTGCGGGCGGCCTCCGCCGCGGACTTCTTCGCGGCCGTGTCGGCGGCCATCGCCTGGGCGTCCGCCTGCTGCGCCACGGACGTGGTCTGCACCTGGGCGTGCTGACCCGCGGGTATGTCTGCGAGGAGAGTCGCGTCGCTTGCCGTGGCCTCGATGTCGTTCGAGTTCGAGGACTGGGTGTTGCCCGAGGCAACGCCCACGACGGCGCCGACGGTGGTGACCGCGGTGGCCGACGCCACTGCGAATCCCCGGACCGAGATCCGGCTCACACGGTTTCCTTCCAGCATCGCCCGCATAGGTGACCCCGCGGACGCAATCGTGCCCCTGGCGCTGGCCTCCGCTGGGTACATCGGTCACGGGAGGCGCGGGCCCGGTGGACAACTCCTGGGACAGGAGCGCCGCTTGGTGCTCGGGCGGCATACGGCAGCCACTATGAAGTTCTGTTGTTCCGTACCGCTGGGGGTACAGGAGTGCCGTATGCGGGGCCTGACAGGACCCAGACTCTGCCGTAGCGGGACGCCGCGAGGCAATTCCCAGTTGCGTGGGAAAGCTCACACCTCGTTTGCCCCAGGAGTTTTTCGGAAACACCGGCACACCAAGACGCCGCCCGGCTAGGCTCGCTCGCTTCGCCGGACGGCGCCAACTACCGCGTGACGGTGTCGAGCTCGACCAGGGGCGTCACCAGACCCGCCAGACCTGCCGGACCCGTCACGTCCGCCAGACCCGCCAGACCCGTCAGATCTGCACGTCCTCCAGCATTTCGGTCACGAGCGCCGCGATCTGCGACCTCTCGGACCGCGTGAGGGTGACGTGCGCGAAGAGCGGATGCCCCTTCAGCTTCTCGATGACGGCGACCACTCCGTCGTACCGGCCCACTCTGAGGTTGTCGCGCTGGGCGACGTCATGGGTCAGTACGACACGCGAATTCGCCCCGATCCTGGACAGAACGGTCAACAGGACGTTCCGCTCCAGGGATTGGGCCTCGTCCACGATCACGAAGGCGTCGTGCAGCGAGCGGCCGCGGATGTGGGTCAGCGGCAGGACCTCCAGCATGCCGCGGGCCGAGACCTCCTCGATGACCTCCTTGCCTGCCACGGACCCGAGGGTGTCGAAGACGGCCTGGGCCCAGGGCCCCATCTTCTCGGCCTCGGTGCCCGGCAGATAGCCGAGCTCCTGCCCGCCGACGGCGTACAGCGGCCGGAAGACCATCACCTTCTGGTGCTGGCGCCGCTCCAGGACCGCTTCGAGGCCCGCGCACAGCGCGAGCGCCGACTTGCCGGTGCCCGCGCGGCCGCCCATCGACATGATGCCGACGTCGGGGTCGAGGAGCAGGTCGAGGGCGATGCGCTGCTCGGCGCTGCGGCCCTTGAGGCCGAACGCCTCACGGTCGCCGCGCACGAGACGCACATTGCCCTCGGGGCTGATGCGGCCGAGCGCCTTGCCCCGCTCGGACTGGATGGTCAGGCCCGTGTGCACGGGCAGGTCCGCGACCTCGGGGACGTACAGCGTCTCCGTGTCGAAGAGGAGGTCGACCTGTTCCGCCGAGAGGGTCAGCTCGGACATGCCGGTCCAGCCGGAGGCGTCCGTGATGGCGAGCTCCGCGCGGTACTCCTCGGCGAGGAGGCCGACGGACGACGCCTTGATCCTCAGTGGCAGGTCCTTGGAGACGACCGTGACGTCGTACCCCTCCGCCTGGAGGTTGCGGGCCACGGCGAGGATGCGCGAGTCGTTGTCGCCCAGGCGGAAACCGGCCGGGAGCACGCCGGGGTCGGAGTGGTTGAGCTCGACGCGCAGCGTGCCGCCCAGGTCGCCGGTCGGAATCGGCGCGTCCAGGCGCCCGAAGCGGATCCGGCAGTCGTCGAGCAGGCGCAGGGCCTGCCGGGCGAAGTAGCCGAGCTCGGGGTGGTGCCGCTTGGCCTCAAGCTCCGTCACCACGACGATCGGCAGCACGACTTCGTGCTCGTCGAAGCGGGACAGGGCGTTCGGGTCGGCGAGCAGAACGCTGGTGTCGAGAACATAGGTGCGCCGGCCTTGCTGGCGCTTTGTGCTGGTCACCACGGAAGGACGTACCCCCTCGGATGAGGTCGGGGAGCGACGGAGGGAACTGGGCCGGTGCCTGGCCACCCTGCGCGGGCCGTGCGCCGGCCCTCCCTGTCGTCCGCGCTCGGCGCGCGGTCGTCCTGGTGCAAAGGGCCTCCCGGGCGGACGGCCCCGTGCCGTCCGCTGAGATACGGCGTCCGTGAATCGGGCGCCGACCTGCAAGGGGTATTCCCTCGAACAAGCGCAGCCATGCCATGGCATATGACGGCGCGTTGGTTAACTCCTGGTTACCGTGACCTCGTCAGGGCTTTCGGGTCATCCGCCGTAACGGCGGTGGCGCGCCGCGTAATCGCGCAGGGCACGCAGGAAGTCGACTTTTCGGAAGGCGGGCCAGAAGACTTCGCAGAAGTAGTACTCGGAGTGGGCGGACTGCCAGAGCATGAAGCCGGACAGGCGCTGTTCTCCACTCGTACGGATCACCAGATCGGGGTCGGGCTGCCCACTCGTGTAGAGGTGCTTGGAGATCTGTTCGACGTCGACGCTCTCGGCGATGTCCTCGATGGAGGTGCCGCGCTCGGCGTGGTCGAGCAGCAGGGAGCGTACGGCGTCGGCGATCTCCTGGCGGCCGCCGTAGCCCACGGCGACGTTGACCAGTATCCCGGTGCGGGTGTGCGTGGCCTGCTCGGCCTCCTTGAGCACGGCCTGGGTGCGGGAGGGGAGCAGGTCGAGGGCGCCGACGTGGTGGACGCGCCAGCGCCCGTCGTCGACGAGGCTGCGGACGGTGTCCTCGATGATGCCGAGGAGCGGGACCAGCTCCTCCTCGGGGCGGTCGAAGTTGTCCGTGGACAGCATCCACAGCGTGACGACCTCGACGTCGGTCTCGGCGCACCAGCCGAGGAACTCCTCGATCTTGTACGCGCCCGCCTGGTGGCCCTGGGCGGTGGTGCCCCCCGAGGCCTTCGCCCAGCGGCGGTTGCCGTCGAGGATGACGCCGATGTGCTTGGGCACCTGGTCGTGGTCGAGGCGGCCTTCCACCCGGCGTGCGTAAAGTCCGTACACCAGGTCGCGCAAGCTCACGGAATTCCACCTCTCACGAAAGTTGACCGCTGCCGCGGGGGCCGGCCTGCCGGGGGTCCGGGGGCGTGCGGACCTGCCCCCGGGGACGCCGGGAGACACACCACAGGTGTCGGTCCCCGCGCACGGACGGCAGTCCCCGAAGGCGAAAGCGTACCGCTGCCGGAGGGGGCCCGTTCCCCATGTACCGGGCGGGTGGGGGGCGGCGCCCGCGCTCGGCTGCCGTACGCGAGCGCCGTACTCGGTCGCCGTACTCGGAGACGCTCAGGAACCGCTCGCGGCTCCATGACGGGAAACGTTCACGGACACGTTCACTGATCCGCTGACGACTCGTTCACCGATCCGCGCACGACTCGTTCACTGATCCGCGCACGACACGTCCGCTGATCCACTCACGGACACGTTCGCCGACCCGCCTACGAACACGTTCGCTGATCCGCTGAAGTAGCTTCGTCGTCATGAACGACACCTCCGCGTACCGCGCAGCAACGGATCGTTACGACTCCATGGAGTACCGGCGCAGTGGCCACAGCGGTCTGCGACTGCCCGCCGTCTCCCTCGGCCTGTGGCACAACTTCGGTGACGACCGCACACTCGACTCCCAGCGCGCCATCCTGCGTCGCGCCTTCGACCTGGGCGTCACGCACTTCGACCTGGCGAACAACTACGGTCCGCCGCCCGGCAGCGCGGAGCTGAACTTCGGCAAGCTCTTCGCCGACGACTTCGCGCCGTACCGCGACGAGCTGATCGTCTCCACCAAGGCGGGCTACCTCATGCACCCCGGCCCGTACGGCGAGTGGGGCTCACGGAAGTACCTGCTGTCCTCCCTGGACGCCTCCCTGGAGCGCATGGGCCTGGACTACGTAGACATCTTCTACTCGCACCGCTTCGACCCGGACACCCCGCTCGAGGAGACCATGGGCGCGCTCGCGTCCGCGGTCCAGCAGGGCAAGGCGCTGTACGTCGGTGTCTCCTCGTACACCGCCGAGCAGACCGCCGAGGCGGCGCGCCTGCTGCGTGAGATGGGCGTACGTCCGCTCATCCACCAGCCCTCGTACTCGATGATCAACCGCTGGACCGAGGACGACGGCCTGCTCGACACGCTGGAGGAGGCGGGCATGGGCTGCATCTCCTTCGTGCCGCTGGCCCAGGGACTGCTGACGAACAAGTACCTGAAGGGCATCCCGGAGGGTTCGCGCGCGACGCAGGGCAAGTCCCTGGACCCGGACCTGCTCAACGAGGAGGTCGTCCGCCGCCTCAATGGCCTGAACGACATCGCCGTCCGGCGGGGTCAGTCGCTGGCGCAACTGGCTCTGAACTGGGTGCTCCGCGACGAGCGCATGACGTCGGCGCTCATCGGCGCGTCCAGCGTGCGGCAGCTGGAGGAGAACGTGGCGGCGCTCGCGGGGCCGAAGCTGACGGACGCGGAGCTTGCGGAGATCGACACGTTCGCGGTGTCGACACCGGGGACGAACATCTGGGCCGGCCGGGGCTGACGCCCTCGGCGGCCCCCCGCCCTTCCGGCCGGGGCCTCGTCCGTTCCGCCTGATGGGGCGGTACGGGGGCCCGGTCGGGGGTGTGGGGTACGGGGAGCTGCCGGGCAGCGGTGCGGGTGCGGGCGGGCCGCGGCGCGGGTGCGGGCGGGCCGCGGTGCGGGCGCGGGCGGGCCGCGGTGCCGGGGCTGCCGGGCTGGCGGGGCGTGGTGGGTGCGGGCGGGTGCGCGTGGGCACAAAAAACGGGCCGGTCCGTGGGGGGGGAGACGGACCGGCCCGAGGGGGGGTTTCCACCATAACCCTTCGTAAGTGGTTCGGGGTGCATCGGCGTGCCACAACTACGCTCCGAAGTCGCGCGGCGACTGACCGACCCTGTCCTCCCGCCGGGTTTCGGCCCTGGCGGCGGGATTCGACCGCGGCGGCCGATACTCCTGAAGGGTGACGCGCGGGGGGGCGCGGACTTGACGCCGGCGCCGCTACCGGGCGCCGCTGCCCCGGCGCCAGGGGGCACGCTGGGCCGCGCAGCCCCCTCCACTGCGCGGCCCCGTCCGCGCAGCTTTGCTGGCGCGAATTAGCGTTGGTCTGAACTTAGGGGACCGTGGCGGGGGAATCGAGCCATGGGAGGTAACGATCCCGCTAAGCGGGGGCGGAGAGTGGTTCCTGGGGCGGTGCGGTTCGGGGCCCTCTGGGGTACGGGGCCCTCTGGGGTACGGGGCTGTCCTTGTGGCGGCGTGGTGCGCGGGGGGCTTGGGGAGCGGGGGGAGGTCCCCTCAGGGAGCCGTCGTACCACCGACCGCAGCCACGCCCGCGGCGCCACGTACCGCCGCGGGACGCGGAACGACCCGTGCCGCTTCGACGACTCGCCGCGCGGGCCCGCCCCCGCCCGCCTGCTCAGCCGGGGTCCGCGAAGCCCGCCGGGCCGGGTCCTGCTCAGCTCGCTTCGCTTCCCCCGCCCTCTTCGCCTGCTCCGCCTCGTCCGCCTTCTTGGCCTTGGCGGCCTGCTCCGCGGCCGCCTTCTCGGCCTGTCGGGCGACGAGCTGCTCCATGTGCTTGTCGCCCCAGCGGCCGAGGGGCCCGAGCGCCTCGTTCAGGGTCCGGCCGAGTTCGGTGAGGGAGTACTCGACGCGCGGCGGGACCTCTCGGTACACCTCGCGGTGGACGATTCCGTCGGCCTCCATCTCGCGCAGCTGCTGGATCAGCACCTTCTCGCTGACGCCGGACACGTGCCGCCGCAGCTCACCGAAGCGGAACGTCCGGCCCGCGTAGAGCGCCCAGAGGATCAGGGGCTTCCACTTCCCGCCGACGACGTCGACGGCCGCGTCCAGGCCACAGACGTACGGCCCCTTGCCCTTGGCCATGTCCCACTCCTCGTCCCCGTGGTGCCCTGCCGGGGCACCCACTTCCCACAACCAACGGACGAGCCCCGCGAGGAATTCCTCGGTGGGCCCACGGCATGCCTACCGCTTGCGGGCGTCGAAGAGATGCCGGGTGCTGTGGGCGACGAACGCCCCCTCGTCCTGAATCCTTTGGTGCAGTTCACGCAGCCGGGGGCGGTGGGCGTCGACGGTGAAGCCGGGCACCATCCACACGACCTTGCGGAGGAAGTGGACGACGGCGCCGATGTCGAGGAACTCCATGCGGAGCCGCTCGGCGCGCAGTTCGACGACGTCGAGCCCGGCGGCCTCGGCGGCCCTGCGCTCCCCCTCGGGATCCCGCGCGCCCCTGACGTCCGCGGGCTGCTCACCGAGGAAGAACTCGACGAGCTCGAAGACGCTGGCGGGCCCGACGTGCTGGGCGAAGTAGGTGCCGCCGGGCCGCAGGACGCGGGCGATCTCGTCGAAGTGCGGGGTGACGGGGTGACGGCTCGTCACGAGGTCGAAGGCGGCGTCGGCGAAGGGCAGCGGCGCGTCCTCGGGCGAGGCCACGACGACCACCCCGCGGGGCCGCAGCAGAGCGGTGGCCTTGGCGACGTTGGGGGGCCAGCCCTCGGTCGCGGCGGCGAGGGGCGGCAGGACGGGCGCGGAGCCGAGCACCTCCCCGCCCCCGGTCTGGATGTCGAGCGAGGCACAGGACCGCCCGAGCCGCTCCCCCATGGCCCGCGCATACCCCCACGAGGGCCGCGCCTCGGTGGCCCTCCCCTCGAACCACGAGAAGTCCCACCCCTCGGTGGGCACGGCTTCCGCTTCGGCGACGAGGGCGTCGAAGTCCTGGGGGCGGCCGGAGGCGATGCGCATGCGCCGATCGTACGAAGCCAACCGCTCCGTCGCCTCCGCATATCGCCACATCGCCTCGCCCTCGACGCCTCCGCACGTCACCTCGCCCGCGACGCCACCGGACACCGGCTAGCCATTGACGCCTCCGAGCGTCGCTTCACCCTTGCCGCCTCCGAAGATCGCTACCGCGTGGGTCCCGGACACATGTCCCGCCTTGAAACGCGTGTACGTGGACGTGTCCACCTTCAGACACCCGAAGCCGGGGAAGCGTCGGTGCCGTCCGACCAGGCCTTGAGCGCCGCGGTGACCCGAGCGGGCGCCGTCGGCTGCTTCAGGACGACGCCCCCTCCACTCCCACCCCGCCATCCCCTGCCCCGGCAGCCGGCCCCCCGCCCCGCGGGAACGACACCTCCACCCGCCGGTTCTTCTTGCGGCCCTCCTCCGAGCCGTTGTCCGCGATCGGATAGTCCTCGCTGTAGCCGCGCACGGCGTACGTGACCTCCGGGCCCAGGTGGGAGGCCAGCTCGTCGTGGACGGCCTCGGCGCGGTCCTTCGAGAGCTTCTTGCCGTGGCTGTACGAGCCCAGGTTGTCCGTGAAGCCGAAGACGCGGACGTCCGTCGCCTTCTGCGCCTTCGCCTCGTCGGCGATCGCCTTGATGCGCGCGCTCGCCTCCGGGTTCAGCTTGGGGCTGTCCTTGGGGAAGAGGACCTCCGCCTGCAACGCGAACTTCACGTCCGTGTTGGTGTCCTCACGGCGTTCCGCCCCTCCCATGTCCTCCACCACGGACTTGATGTCCAGGACCTTGGCGGGCGCGAGGGTGGCACCGTCGGCCAGCTTGAGACCGGGGCTGTTGGAGTCGACCTCGGGGGGTGGGGAGGTGGTGGTGCTGCCCGGGGGGGCGCTGGGGTCTTCGTCGTCTGCCCAGGCGGGGGTGGTGGGGGCTAGCAGGAGAAGTGCCGTAAGAGTTGTCGTCACGACACGCGTTCGAGGGCGGGAGCCTGGACGGGCCATGGGTCACTCGCCCTCAGAGATCTCGATGGGTGCCGGTGGCATCGACCCGACTTGGAAACTGACCTTGGTGACACCTTCGGGCGGTGCCGGGAACTGGGCGAACCAGTCGACCGTGCTTCCTGCGTCGACGCCCCCCGCGAACTTGGTGCAGAGACAACGGCCGCTGGTGTCCCTCAGGACGAGATACCTCTTCTTGCCCTTACCGTCCAAGAGGTTCGCACCGGCGATCGAACCACCGTTCTTGCGCAGCTCCTGCTCCTCGCCACGCCAGTCGCCGCCGGTCCACAGGTCGCTCGAAGTGTTGGTCACCGTGCCTGAGACAGTGACAAAACCTCCCCCGTCCCGCACCGCCGAGTTGACCACGAGCGTGACTCCATCACCCTTGGCCTCGGCGAGCGCCTGATCGTCTTCGGGCGCCGCCGACTCCCCCTGTTCTCCTTCCGTTGCTGCAGCGGAGGACGAGGACTTGTCCTTTCCGGACTTCGGTTCGTCATCGTCGCCACCGCCGCCGCAACCGACCACCACGAGGACCAGGCCGGTCGTGATCGCCACCGCGGTCATTGCCCTGTGGGCCTTCATGGTGCGCCGAACGTTCATCGCTACGGCTTCCTTTTCTCGATGCTCACTTGTCAGTCGGCCAAGTGGACGCTGAACATGTCGGGCGGGTCAGGGAGGTCTGCCAGGTCGAAGTCGTCCGGGTCGACCACGATCGGATCATCGATGCCTTCGCAGGTGAACTCCACGGCCTTCTCCGGATCGGCGGACGAGTCCGGTTCGCAGCGCGGCTTGATGATCGCGGTGGCACCGGCCTTGGCGTGCTTGGACTCCGTCCCCGGGATGATGGAATCGCCGACGGTGTAGTTCGTCGTGACCTGGGCGCGCCAGCCCGGATACCCGTTCCTCTCGGTTGCGAAGAGGTCTGTCACCGTGGCGTCGTTCTCGGCCGCGAGTGAGTCGGCCGCAGCTTGGGCTCCACCATCGCCGAGCAGGTCGCCGCTGAGCCAATCGAGCCACTCGTCGCCGTCCCCGTTCTCGATGGCGAGCCCCAAACCCTCCATCAATTCGTCCCTGGACTCCTGGGCGGCGGCCAGGGCAGCCGCGTCGGCGGCCGACTGGGCGCCGTTTCGTGCGGAGGCTGCCTGGGCGAAGGCGAAGAACGCCAACGCGACGAAGAGCAGGATGCCTGTCACCCAGATGTAGATCGGGAGCGTCGACCCCCGGTCATCTACTTGACTGCTGGGCGTCAGCCACCGATGACGTCGCCGACCGCGCTTCCGATGGCCTGCGAGATCTTGTTGTCCAGTGCCAGTCCGTCGATCAGTGTGTAGATTCCGGCGATCAAGATCATCAACCCCGCATACTCCACAAACCCCGCGCCCCGATCCCTCTGCGCGCCCCGGACGCGTGCCCCAAGCTCCACCGTCCACTTCACCCACGCCCCCAGCAAGCGTTCCTTCAGCACGACGGACGACCTTTCTCTCCCACCCGATACCGCGACCTTCACCGACGCCGCTGTTCTCATGGGCAACGTACGCGACAACACGTATCTCGGCAGCAACTCCGCGCGACCGATGCGGCTTCGGGTGCGCCCGATGCGCAAGTTGGCGAGTTCCCTTCCCCTTCCGCAAGGCCACCATGCACCCCCTTGAGCCCGGCCACCATTTGTTTCGCCGGATGTCACCCGGCTTCGTACGACACCACCAACTCATCCAGGTCATCGGCGACATATGACACCGGCGAGTGGTCGCACAGGTCGACCGTCGAGTTTCCGGCGGTACCGAGCCCGGTCGAAGTCGTACGCCATCTCATTTCCCCAGAATCGAACCGAAGTCGGAGCCAGACCCGAGGAACATGCCGGACGCGATGAGGATCATCGTGGCCGGGAGCATGAAGACGAGCGTCACCATCGTCGCCTTGGGGATCGTCTTCGCGGCGCGGCGGCGGGAATTCTGGGCGTCCGTACGGCGCATGTCGGTCGCGAGTTGGATCAGGGTCTCGGCGATGGGGGAGCCGAGTTCCTCGCCCTGTTGGAGGGCCGAGACGAACTGGGCGACCTGCTCCGAGGAGTTGCGTCTGCGCAGCTCGTCGAAGGCCTGGCGGCGGCTGACGCCCATGTCCATCTGACGCAGCGTGATGCGCAGTTCGTCCGCCCAGGGCCCCTCGTACTTCTCCGCGACGCGGTCCAGCGCCTGCCGGAAGCCGAGCCCCGCGGAGACGACGACGGCCAGGACGTCGAGGAAGTCGGGGAGCGTACGGTCGATGACCTCGCGGCGTTCGCGGATCGCCTGCCAGATCAGGGCGTCCGCGGCCACCGCGCCGAAGACGAACGTCATGACCGCGAACAGCGGCTGGCCGTTGGTGAGGAAGATCAGGCCCAGGACGATGCCGAAGGCCCCGTACACGGCCCGCCGTGCCGCGTAGCGGTCGATGGTGAGGCCGCCCGGATTGCCCGCCATGTCGATGCGGCGGCGCTTGGCCGTGACCCGCCGGGGACCCATCAGGCGCAGCACGAGTGGCGCGAAACGCATGCCGAGGCGGTCCACCGCGCCGCCCGCCACCGAGACGCGGGACGCGCCGACCTCCAGGGCCACCGCGAGGTCGGCAGGGAGCTTCGCCTCCGCCCGGTACATGCGGATGCCCTGGGCGGCGCCGGCCACGGCGAGGCCCATCAGGGCGGCGAGCAGGAGTGCGGTCATGGCGCGCTCACACCTCGATCTTTCCCAGGCGCCTGATCACGAAGAAGCCCACCGCGTACAGGCCCAGCGAGATCAGGATCAGGGTCTGGCCGAGGGGAGAGCCCGTCACGCGCTCCAGTGCGCCCTCGTTCGAGGAGTTGATCAGCAGCAGGGAGCCCAGGCCGAGGAGCGGGACCGTGAAGGCCGTCGCGTGGACCTCCGACAGCATCGTGCGGACCTCCCGCCGGGTCTCCTTGCGGTCCTCCAGGGTCTGGGTGAGGTTGCGCAGCGAGTTCACCACCGAACCGCCCGCCTTGTTGGACAGGACCAGGGTGGTCACCAGCACTATCAGCTCCCTGGAGGGCAGGCGCTGGGCCAGTTCCTCCAGCGTGTCGTCGATGGAGCGGCCGACGGTCAGCTGGTGGGCGACGTGGGAGAGTTCCTCGCCCGCGGGCGCCTCGAGTTCCTCCGCCGCCATCGCGAGCGAGGTGCGCAGGGCGAGGCCCGCCGCCGTGGCGTTGGCAAGGATGCGGGCGACGTCCGGGAGCTGGTTGATGAACGCCTCGATGCGCTTCTGCCGCTGCCAGTTGAGGAAGATGACGGCGCTCCACACGGCCACGACTCCGGCGATGGGGCCGAAGAAAGGGGCCAGGGACGCGGCCGCTATCAGCCACAGCGCCGCGACGACCGCCATGACGTACGTGAAGAACTCGCCGGGCGTCAGGTCCAGGCCCGTCGCGGAGAGGCGCAGTTGCAGCTCGCGGCCCAGGCGGGTGCGGCGCAGCCTGCGGTCGACCGCCGTGAAGCGGCGCACCCGGCCGCCCTCCAAGGCGGGGCGGGCACCGCCGTCGGCCGCGAGGCGGTTCTCCAGCGCCTGGCGCTGGGCGCGCCCGGACGCGTACGTCTGGAGTCCGGCGACGCCCAGGGTGCCGGTGAGGAGCGTGGCGCCGAGCGCGAGAAGCGTGGGGTTGTTCATCGGCCGGTCGCTTCCCTCGTGTCCCTCGCGTCCCTCGTGGCCCTCGTATCCGTCGTGTCCCTCGTGGCCCTCGTATCCGTCGTGTCCCTCGTGGCCCTGTCCGATACGGCGTTCATCGGCCGGTCGCTTCCCTCGTATCCCTCATGCCTCTGTCCGGCACGGCGTTCACATCTCCGTCCAGTACGGCGCACATCAGCCGATCGCCTCCCTCGTGTTCAGTACGTCGACGGCCTCCGCGACGCCGTACGCGGGTGGCACCGGCTCCCCCGCGACGTACAGCCGGTCGGCGACGGGCCGTGGCAGCGGCAGGTGCTCGAAGTAGCCGTGGACGACGCGGTCCGGGCCCGCGGGGCGCGGTACGAAGCGGGTGACGGGCGCGATGCGGAACTGCTGGCGGCCGTGGCTGACCAGGAGCACGATCTCGGCGACCCTGCGGGAACCGTCCGCGTGCCGGGCGAGTTGGACGACCACGTCCACCGCCGAGTTGATCTGGTCGCGCAGGGCCTCGAAGGGAACCTGGACCTCCGACATGGAGCCGAGGGTCTGGAGCCTCGTCAGGGCGTCCTCCGCGGTGTTCGCGTGGACCGTCGCGAGGGAGCCGTCGTGGCCCGTGGACATGGCCTGGAGCATGTCGAGGGTCTCGCCGCCGCGGACCTCGCCGACGATGATGCGGTCGGGGCGCATCCGCAGCGAGTTCCTGACCAGGTCGCGGATCGTTATCTGGCCCTTGCCCTCGACGTTCGGGGGCCGGGACTCGAGCCGGATCACGTGGTCCTGCTGGAGCTGGAGTTCCGCGGAGTCCTCGATGGTGATGATGCGTTCGTGGGCGGGGAGCAGACCGGAGAGCGCGTTCAGGAGGGTCGTCTTGCCGGAGCCGGTGCCGCCGCTGACGATGATGTTGAAGCGGGCGCGTACGAAGGCGGCGAGCAGCATCAGCATGTGCTCGTCGAGCGAGCCGAGGCCGATGAGTTCGGGGAGCGTGTACGCGCGCGGGAAGCGGCGGATCGTGAGGGTCGCGCCGGTGAGGGCGAGCGGCGGGATGATGACGTTGACGCGTTCGCCGGTGGGCAGGCGGGCGTCGACCATGGGGTTGGACTCGTCGACGCGGCGGTTCACGGTGGAGACGATGCGTTCGATCGTCTGCATCAGCTGATCCTCGGAGGCGAAGCGGAGGGGCAGCTGCTCCACCCTTCCGGCCCGCTCCACGAAGATCGACTCGGGGCCGTTGACCATGATCTCCGTGATGGAGGCGTCGGCGAGCAGCGGTTCGAGCACGCCGAGTCCGAGGGCCTCGTCGACGACCCGGCGGACCAGGTGGGCGCGCTCGGCGGAGGAGAGGACCGGGCCCTCGCGGCTGATGATGTGGTTGAGCACGCGCTCCAGGCGCAGGCGGCGGTCGGGTGCCGCGAGCGACGACATCTCGGCGAGGTCGATCTCTTCGAGCAGTTTCGCGCGGTACGTGGCCACGAGGCCGTCGTCGCGGCTGGGGGCGGTGGTTTCGGCGGGCGACGCGATGCGGGCTCGCAGACTCATGGGGTCAGCCTCCTGTCCCGGGACCGGGACCGGTACCGGTACCGGAACCGGGGCCCGTGCCGGAGCCGGGGCCGGAACCTGTGCCGGGGTCGCCCGGGGCGCCGGTGTCGTCGTTGGGCATCGTCGCGGACTTCTCGACGCTCCAGTCGGTGTCGACGAAGGGGAGCAGGGTGGGGACCTGGACGGTGACGGTGGCGGTCGTCGTCTCACCGCTGCCGTCACCGACGCTGACGTCCGCTTCGAGCCCGGAGTCCATGGCGGCGTGCCCGGCGGCCTCCCCGCCCCCCTCGCCCTGCGAGGCGACGCGGGCCGCGGCACGGGCACCGGATCCGGCCTGGTTCGCGGCGTAGCCGACGAGTCCGAGCTGGATGGCGGCGAGGCCGATGAGGAGGAGGATGGGCAGGAACCCGGCGAACTCCAGCATGGAGACGCCGGTGTCGTCGTAGCGGCGCCGGCGGGGGCCCCTGCGGGGGGCTGCCGGTGCCGGGGCCCCTCGCCGGCGGGCGCTCGCGCGGAGGGTGCCTCCCGGTCCCGGGGGCGTCTGCCGTCGGGCGCCCCCACGGAAAACACCTCCCACTCCCAGGGACGTCAACCGACGGGTACTCGCGCGGAGGGTGCCTTCCGCTCCCGGGAACGTCCGCCGACGAACGCCCCCACGGAAGACGCCTCCCACTCCCAAGGACGTCAACCGACCGGCACTCGCGCCGAGGGTGCCTCCCACTCCCGGGAACGTCTGCCGACGAACGCCCCCACGGAAAACACCTCCCACCCCCAGGGACGTCAACCGACGGGCACTCGCGCCAAGGGTGCCTCCCACTCCCGGGAACGTCCGCCGACGGGCGCCCTCACGGAGGACGCCTCCCGGTACCCGAGGTGTAGGCCCCCGGCCGAGCGCTCGATGCGGGGTGACGGGCGGGCGGGTGGGAGACCCGCCGCGAAGCGGCGAAAGCCGGCGCCCCCCGACAGGGAGCACCCCACGCAGTCCCTGGGCGCGAAGCAAGGGCAAGACCCCCCGGGGCAACTCCCGCTCCCCGGGCAAAGCCCCACCGCCCCGGGGCAACTCCCGCTCCCCGGGCAAGGCCCCACCGCCCCGGGGCACCCCCCGCCCCCGGGCCAAGGCACCCCCGCGCCTCACGGCGCCCCCTCGTACGCCGCCCCGGCCTTCGCCTCGACGGACCACCCCGTCTCGACCCCCGGAAAGAACAGCGGCACATCCACCGTCACGGTGGCCTCCACCACGTCGCCCACCGGCACGCAGGAGATCGCGGCACCCTGCCACGCACCGGGCAGATGCTCCCGCCCGGCCGCGTCGCAGGCACCGCCCGGGTCGCCGCCGGCCACGGCGTACGCGGCCGTCGCGGCCCGGGCCGCCTCGTC
The DNA here is from genome assembly GCF_044328435.1 of Streptomyces sp. NPDC017940. NCBI lineage: Bacteria > Bacillati > Actinomycetota > Actinomycetes > Kitasatosporales > Streptomycetaceae > Streptomyces > Streptomyces sp. NPDC017940. Next base: position 447,370 of record NZ_JBIRHJ010000003.1, read on the forward strand.
CGCCGCGTTCCCCGCCAGCGAGTACGTGTACCCGTACAGCGCGCACTGCCAGAGCAGCCCGATGACGGTGAGCACCAGCGGGAACATCCCGGCGAACTCGAGGGTGACCGCGCCCCGGTCGGACTTGCCGAGCCGCCGCGTGCCGCGCCCGCCCTTGCGCCCGTGGCCGCCGGCCCCTGACTCCCCCTCCACGAGGCCGATCTCCCCGGCGAGCCCCCACAGCGCCTGCTTGACGGTGGACTTGCTGTCGAGGTCCTGTACGCGGCCCGCGTCGACGGCGGCCTGGAGTTCCTTCGGCACGTCGGGGACCGAGGTGCGGGCGGCCCGGGTGCCGGTGACGCGGGCGACGAGGGCCGGCTGGATCTCCGCGCCCCGCGCCGCCCTGTTGAGGACCGTCACCGTCTCCTCGGCCTTGCGGATCTGGAGCCGGTCCCACAGCCGCACCATGCGCTTGGCGGCGCGTACGGCCACGACGTCGGGGGTCAGCAGGAGCACGGCCTGGTCGGCCGTCTCGATGGCGGTGGCGGTCGCGGTCGTGACGTACGTACCGCAGTCGACGACCACGACGTCGTACCGTCCGCGCAGCGCGTTGACGGTCTGCCGGGCGACGCGGTCGGTGATCTCCTCGCCTCGCTCGCCGTCGGCGGGTGCGAGGAGCAGTCCGACGCCGGACTCGTGCGCGTACACGGCGTCCTGGACGACGCGCGGCGAGATGTCGCTGATGGCGGCGAGGTCGGCGACGGAGCGGCGGAACTGTACGTCCAGGTACGAGGCGACGTCGCCGGACTGGAGGTCCAGGTCGAGCAGGACGGTGCTGCGCCCCGAGGCCTGCGCGGCCAGCGCGAGTTGGACGGCGGCGAGCGTGGTGCCGACGCCGCCCTTGGCGCCGGTGACGGCCACGACCTGCCCCCCGCCGCCCACCGCCCCGCCGGGGCCGCCCCCGTACAGCTCGACGGCGGTGGAGCCCAGGTGCCGGCGCATGCCCGTCGACCAGGCGGAGGCCGCCTGCACCCGCTCGGCGAGGGCGTCGTAGCCGAGGGGGAACGTGACGATGCCGCGGGCGCCGCTGTCCATGGCGGCGGTCAGGAGCGCCGGGCTGGTGTCGGCGGTGACGAGGACGACGCCCACCGCGGGGAAGCGCAGGACCAGGTCGCGGATGAGGTCGAGGGCGGGCACGGGCGCGATGCGCTCGTGTACGAGGACGACCTCGGGCAGCTCGTCGAGGGACTCCGCGGCGAGCCGGGCCAGGGTGTCGAGGAGGGCGGTGGAGTCCGGGACGGGCGCGGCGGGTTCGGCGTCCGGGAGCTGGGCGGCGAGGCCGGTCAGGGCCCGGGCCGCGTCCGGGTCGCCGACGGCGGGCAGGATGCGGGTGCTCACGTCCGGCCTCCCCGCGTCCGCACCCGTCGGCTGCGGCGGTACGAGGGAACGTCCCTAGGGCGGCTCATGCGGCGGCTCCCCTTACTTGTCCTCGTCCAGGGTGTACGTGCGGTCCCCGCGCGGCACATCCGCGTCACCCCCCTGTCCGACCAGGGCGAGCCGTACGTGTGAGGCGAACGACTCGGCGTACGCGACGCGTTGGGTGTCCTTGGTGTCCAGCGCGAAGGTGATGGGCACCGCTTCGGCGTTGCGGCGCCGCGAGCGGTCGTCGGGGTCGGCGTCGAGTGCCGTCAGCCTGCCCACGTCGATGACCTTCGCGCCCTCCACGATGACCTTCGACTGGTCGGAGCCCTTCTCGTCCTCGGCCTTGAAGGTGGCGTAGATGTTGACCGTCGAACCGGGAGTGATCTTTCCGGCGACCCCTGTCGCCGCGTCGATCATGATGGCGATCTCCTGCTGCCCGGGCTCCAGTCGGGGCCGCTTCACGATCATGTCGGTCTGGAGCAGAGAGCCCTTCCGCAGCTGCGTGACGGCGATCTTCCCGCGGATCTCGCGCAGATCGGTCACGGCGTTGTCGGACAGCCAGCGTTCGGGCATCTCCACCTTCGTGAACTGTCCGGGCTCCAGTGCCTTGTAGGGCGCGATGTCCGTCTTCAGCTCGTACGCCTCGACCTCAGGACCGACCTTGGAGTTCACGTCGCGGATCACCGAGAGCACCCCGGCGAAGGCGCCGAGCGCGCACAGGACCGAAAGGACAAGGAGGATGACTCCGCGGCGCTGGCGTGCGTTCATGGGCCGGACTACCTACCTCGTTCGTGCAGCGGGTGCGTGTGGCTACGGACGGTGAGCGGTGTGGTGCGCGGGTTGTCGGCGGTGGTGCCCGCGCGGCCGTGTGGGCCGGTGGGCACGGGGCCCTAGGTGGCGCCTCTGGGCAGGGCGCGCACTCCGGTGGCCGCGGGCCCTTCGCCGCCGGGGTCGGCGGCGGGCGTCCGCTCGGCCGGGGCCCGCTCGGCCGGGGCCCGCTCGGCCGGGGTGCGTTCCGGCGGCGGGAGCAGTGGTGCCGCGCAGAAGGCGCAGCGGTCACCGATGAGTTCGAGACCGCACCAGCGGCAGTCCTCCCTCCGCACGGACGACACCAGTTGGTAGAGCACGGAGATGTCCGGGATGGCGGCGGCGAACTCGACGAGTCTGCCGGTGGCCCACCAGCGGGCCGACTCGCCGGGGAGCCGCACGTCGGCGCAGTCCTGCACGTTCCACGCGGGCGCGAGCGTGTCGACGACCCAGTCGGGAGCGAGCTGCCCGGCGGCGTACAGCATCTTCGTACTGAACGCGGGCCCGGCGAGCGGCGCGTCACCGCTCGCCTTGCCTACCTTGACCAGCTCGGGCCGGGGCGTCGCGAGGACGGCGAACTGTGTGCCGGGGACCCAGGACTTGGCGTGCGACTGGAGGGTGACGGGCACGCGGTCAAGCCTGGCGACGGAGCCGAGGAGGGCGCCCGCGTAGATGTAGTGACTGAGGAGCCGGGCGGCGCACGCGAGCACGCCCGGGCTGAAGTCGCAGACCGACAACTGCCGTAACTGGAGCGCGAGTACGGCAAGGCCGAGCGGTGGCAGCTCGCTGCGCACGATGGCGATCCGGTCGGTCTCCAGCACGGAGCGGACGGTGTGGAGGCGGTGCAGGACCGCGGGTGGTGCGGAGGCGGGGCAGAGGACGATGACGTACCCGTGGTACTCGATGAGGGTGTGCGCCTCGGTGAGCGCCTGCTCCAGGGAGTACGCGGCGCTCCCCTTGCCTCCCTTGCCCCCCTTGGCACCCTTGGCCCCCCGGGTGCCGATGCCCTCGATGGCCCCTGCGGCACCCTTGGCCCCCGCGCCGCTACCGGGACGGGCGACGCCCTGGAGGACGGCGGCGGTCGGGGTGTGCCGGTCGGGCGAGGGCAGCACGAGATCGGGGCTGGTGACGGCTATCGCGGTCGGCATCCCCACACCCCCGGTCCCGGTCCCCAGGCTCCCGCCCGCACTCCGACGGTCACCTGCACCCTGCGCGCACGCAGGATCACGCGCGCCTCTGCCTGTGCACCATATCCACGCAGGGCCCCGGCCAACACCCAACTTCCCACTGTTCACCTACGGGTTGTCGGAACGCCCCGGCTTCTGGGACCCACGCCCCACCACCAGATCCCCTCGCTCGCACCCTGGAACCCCACTGCCGTCGCCCCTGTCCCCGTGTGATGCCCGCGGCTCTACTCCTATAACAGGGCGACGATCTGGCCGTCATCAAGAACTCCTTCGACCACGCCCGCATCGGCGTCACAGTCGGTGTCTACGCCCATATCAGACTCCGACGCCAAGCCATCAACAACCTCGGCAACACGCTCAGCACACCACAGAGATGCACTGACGAACCGTCCGCCACGATGACCGTCCACTGACGTTGCCTTCACGGTTGCCGTCAAGGCACAGCGGAAGTTGACGTATCAGACCTACTGGCTCAGCAGCGTCGCCATCCACCGACTCCGCGAGAACACCCACACCCGCTACGCCGCCTGCGTCCGCCTCCACCTCATCCCCGACCTCGGCACCAAGAAGGTCGCCCGCCTCACCGCGAAGGACGTACGCACCTCTCTCGACCGACTCCGCACCACCTGCCAGTGCCCACTGCGGCCGCCGTCCGCTGACGTTGCCGTCACCGTTGCCGTCAAACGCCCTGGAGGCCCGGTCGGAATCTTCTCCGTCCGGGCCTCCAGGCTTTTGCGTAAGCAGAGCGCTATGCATGTTCCATTCGACTGATCCATCGCTGGCATACGTCAACGGTGATCGGCTCGAATAGTTCAGGACTCGACACCTCGAAGAGGAATTGAGTCAAAATCTCAACGTCCACTTCGTCGATCTCGACACGCTCCAGCATGTGAATCGCCCCAGCCCATCGTGGCAATTGTAGAACGTCTAGCTCTCCGGAGGTGCATCGCTCCAGAACCTCTCTTACCGCATCACGATCCAAGCGGACAGACGGCCCCTCGTGTCGATCGCATCGGTTAGCGGCGTCGATCAGGCCATCCAGCGATGATTCCCAACCAAGCAGGCTGGTCAGAGCTTGGCAGGTATCCGACCCCATGGACCTCACCCTCACTTGAACTTGATGTGAGCAATGCTGCCATCAGGAAGGAAGGTCGTCTTGTAAGCCAACTCCGTGACCCCTTCAGAATCTACTCGCTTCCGATACATCGCGTACGACCTGGGAACCCTTCCGGGGACCTTGTAGTAGAACTCCGCACCACCTCCAGGGAGGCGAACGATCTGTGGAATTTCGGCATCCCCTGGACTCTTCTTCATGAAGCCGGTGAGGCTCTTTCGCAACGCTGGCGACAGATCATCGACACCCGTAGTGGCCGCAACCTTTTCACCTCGTGTCAGGTTTGTGCCGCAGGCCCCATTCGAATTATGCACGAGGACCGGAGTCTGCCCCGCCAGCACATAGTACGTGTGAATGCCCTCGACAGTGAGGTTGTACGTACGCGCACGCTGCGTGAAAGCGCGGTTCTTGGTGACGGTGACCGTGTCGCCGTCGTTGGTCCGCAGGGTCATCCCCGGCTTCAGTTCCGCTGCCCCGAGCCAGCGGTGTTCCGACGGGGACCAGAACGGGTGCTCGTAGGTCGCCTTCAGCCGCTCGACGCCCTGGTCGGTAGCGATGAACAACTCGTTGAAGCGCTTGTCGCGGTCCGTGACGATGAGATGGGTGACCTTCCTGGGGCCGGTCTCCCCCGTCTCCGGGTCGGTTGCCAGGACCTTGTCGCCGAGTTCGACGTCTTCGATGTTCTTCGTCGCACCGTCGGCCATGAGCACATCAGTGCCGGCCAGGAAGCAATTGCAGTCCGCCTTCTTCAGCCGCTTGAGCGTCTTGACCGCCTTCAGCGCCTTGGCCCAAGGAAGGTCCATGGCCGCGTTGCCGCACTGACTACTGAGGCCACGCTGGTTGAAGCAGGTCTTCCACGCCTGTACGTCAGGCAGGACGACCGCCTTGATGAAGTCCAGAGCACCGAACGACGAGGAGTCGCTCGGGCCCTACTTGGGCAGTTCACCCGTGGTGCAGTAGGTGGCAAGCCCCGATCCCATGCATTTCAGCCCGGTGCCACCGCCGGAGGAGGTGTGGCCGCCGCTGCTCGTGCGGGCAGTACCACCACCGCCACCGCCACCCCCCCTCCGCCACCGAAGGAGCCGGGACCCGGGCTGATGACACCTCCAGGCCAAGGGCTACTTCCGCCACAATCCCAGCCGATGATGGGGTTACTGGGGCAGTGTCCACCGCCGCCCCCTCCACCGCCGCCACCGCCACCACCGCCACCACCGCCACCATCTTTCACATGGCAGTAGTCATCGGCGCAGAACTCCAGGCCAGTGGGGTCACTAAATGTGACAGGACTGTTGTTCGCATAGGCGTAGCCGTTGAGGGACTGATTCTGCGCAGGGCTCAGGAGGGGGTCCACGCTGATGAACTGGGCGATCGCCGGGTCGTACTCGCGTGCCCCGATGTGTGTCAGGTCCGTCCCCCGGTCAACGGGTTTGCCCAAGAACCCCTTGTCGTCCGGCCAGGCCGGGGATTTCGCGCCGCGCGGGGTCCCGAACGGCGACGTGTACCGCTTCGTCACCGCGTACGTCGTCGCGTCCAGAGCGATGCTCGACGTGCCGTGGTGGTCGGCCGCCAGGAAGCTGAGTTCCGTTTCCGCCGTACCGCTCGTGCCGGTACGGACCGCGATGGTCTGGTCGTTCGCCGTGTAGTAGCGGGTGCCGGCGAGGGTCTTCTTCGTGCCCTTCGTCGTCAGACGGACTTCCATGCCGCCGAGGTAGAGCACGGTGTCACCGTCGCCCTTGGCCCGGCGGATGAGGAGTGCACCGTCGGCGTCGTACAGGTAGCTGGTCTCCGACGTGCCTTCGAGGGCCTTGGCCAGCTTGCCCTCGGGACTCCACGTCAGGGTCTGCCGGTCCTTCGGGCCGGGGCGCTTCGTCGTGTTGCCGGTCTTGTCGTACTCGTACGTGGCAGCGCGCGCGCCGGTCGTCTTGGTGAGCGGGTGCGGCTGACCCTCCGGCGTGCCGTAGTCGTACGTCGTGGTCTCGTCGTCACCCGTCGTCTTGTGCTGGGTCTCGGTCTTCCGCTGACCTGCTTCGTTGTAGGTGTAGGACGTCCAGTAGGGGGCCGCGCCCTCGATGTTGGACTTCGTGCGCTTCGCGGTGGCGCAGTCCGCCGTCTTCGGAGTCCAGGCCTCGGTCAGGCGGCTGTAGCCGTCGTACGCGAAGCACTGGTAGTCGGGTTTGCTCGTGCCGCCCTGCGTCGTGGCGTCGAAGATCGACGTGACGTTTCCGGCGTCGTCCCTCTTGAATTTCAGCTCCTGCGGCATATAGCCGTGCACGTCGTCGGTGACGTAGGAGCGAGTGAGGCGACGGGTGCCCGCCTCGTAGTCGTAGTTGAGGTAGGCCTTCTTCTCCGCGCTCGCACCGCTCATGCCGAGCGTGAGCTGGCGCAGGTCGCCCTGCGGGGAGAACGCGGCCTCGTGGAGGTAGCCGGTCGTCCCGTCCAGGCCGGTCTGCTGGCCGGTGGCGTTGTACTCGTAGCCGATCGTCTCGGCCTTGAGGCCGCCGGCCGCCGGCTGCGAGGCCTGGCTGATCGTGCCGTCGAAGCGGTACCCCGTACTGAACGGCAGCTTCTGCGGGACGCCCGCCTTCACGAGGGGGTCGCTGTCGGGCAGGCTGAGCTCGCTCTCCTTCACCTCGTAGAGAGGGGTGTAGGAGGTGACCTTCTGGGTGTACGCCTTTCCGGTCAGACCGCCGTCGTAGCGGGTGGCCGTGTCCTGCCGGCCCTTGGCCAGGTCGTCGTACGTCCACGCGGCCAGCTTGTGGTTGTCCGTCTTGTCCGTGTGCCACATGCCGGTCCTGCGGCCCAGGTCGTCGTAGCCGTAGAGCAGCTGCCGGTTCTCGTCGTCCTTGGCGGTCAGCGGACGGTCGAGGACGTCATACGTCGTCGTGGTGACGCCCTTGTCCGGGTCGTCGGCCCTCACCTGGCGGCCGAGCAGGTCGTAGGCGTAGGACCACTTGGCCTTGTCCGGGCCGGTGATCGTCTCCTGCTGCCCACCGGGGGTGTAGGTGAAGCGGGTGCTCGTGAAGTCGGTTCCGGCGGGCTTCGGGCTTCCGTACTCGCGGCGCAGCACGACCTGACCGCGGGCATCGGTGACCTCGGCCGTGGCCTGGCCGTCCTCGGGGGCGCTGGTGGCCACCGAGTCACCGGTGTACGCCGTGGTGGTCGTCCAGCGCGGCACGCCGAAGTTCTTGGTGACGGACTTGGTGGCGCGGCCCGCCGCGTCGTACGTCGTGTCGGTCTGGAGGGGGGCCTGGCTTCCCTCGGTCTGCACGGGCTCGCCACTCGGGGCCGACGTCTCGTCCCAGGTGTCGCCCTGGCTGCTGACGGCGAGACCGCGGTCGTCGTAGAGCGTGATACCGATCAGACGACCGCCTGTCGGCGTCGGAGTCTGCGTCTGGCGGGAGCGCAGCAGGGAGTCGTAGAACTCGTACGAGGTGTTGTAGCCGGAGCCGTCACCCTTGAGGGTGCCGGTGGACACCCAGGACATGGCCTTGCTGGTGACCTTGTAGTCGTAGACATGGTTGGGGGTCTTGTCGAGGACCCGGAGCCGGTTGGGCAGCCAGATCTGGGTGGTCCGGCCGAGACTGTCGTACGTCGTCTCGGTGATCCTGTTGTTCGGGTCGGTGACCTTCTCCGGTGCCCCGGTGGCGAACTCGACGTCCGTGGTGACCTTGTGGCCCAAGGTGTTCGTCACGCTGCTCGACGTCAACGGGCCGGAGGCGGCCGGCGTGTAGCTGGTCCTCGCCGTCGTCAGGCCGTTGGTGTCCTTCACCTCGGCCGGGCGCCCGAGGGTGTCGTACGTCGTCGTGGTGGTCCTCTGCCAGGACGCCACATTGTCGCTGCCGTACCCCTTGGCCCTGCCGGTCCAGGTGGGCTGGCCCTTGGTCGGCTTCAGGGAGGACATCCACTTGGTGGCGTCGGGGTCGTCGTACACGGTCGCCGTGTCGCTCACGACATCACCGGGCTTGTCGGAGTCGGCGGGCAGGTCCAGGTCCGCGACCGGGGTCGAGCAGGGCTTGGCGACCGTACGTACCCGGGACGCCAGGGCGTTGAGACCCTTGTCGTCGTTGCGGGCGTACCAGGTGCGGGTGCACGTCTCGTCGCCCGTTGCAGCACTGTCGCCCTGGTCCTCGACGGCTTCGGCCATGCCGTACTCGTCGTAGGTGGTCTTGGTGGTGCGCACCCGGTCGCTCGGCTCGGAGCCGCTGGTGACGCGGGTGCGGGCGTGGGACGCGGCCGTACGGACGTAGTACGCCTCCGTGTCGGCGTACGACTTGTGCTGTGTGGCCGTGCGCTTCGACCAGGGGTCGTTGATCGTCGCGGAGACCTCGGTGTCGCCGTTGTACGTCACCGTCTCACGGGCGAAGCCCGCGTACTGGTCGGCGTCGGTGATCTCCGCCGCCTTGATGCCGTCGGCCTTGGCTGCCTTGCGCTTGTCGGGATCCGGGGTCTTGCCGTCCGGCAAGACCTGGCCAGTCGGCACCCGTGCGGCAACAGCGCGCACTCACTCTGAGCGATCCCCCGACACCCCCGCCCCACCCCCACCCCCCGCCCAAACCCTTGACAACCCCAATGGTCTGGACCAGTTTGTACGACCAGCGGTGGCCACCGTTTTCGGCTCTCCTCCCTCACTTCCCCCCACACGGAGGCAGAAGATGGACCGCGCACGCACGAAGAGAAGTGCTCTCGTCGGTGGGATCGCCGCGCTGGGGCTCGCGTTCGCCGGGCTCGCGACCGGGGGTACCGGTGCCGCGGACGCCGCGGATGCCGTCGGCTCCGCCGGGACCTCGGGGGCTTCGGCCGTCGGGGCCCGTGCCGTCCCCAAGCACGCCGTCACCGGCTACTGGCAGAACTTCAACAACGGCGCGACCGTGCAGAAGCTCAGCCAGGTGCAGAACCAGTACGACATCATCGCGGTGGCCTTCGCCGACGCGACCGGTACGCCGGGGCAGGTGACCTTCAACCTCGACTCCGCCGGGCTCGGCGGGTACACCGTCGCCCAGTTCAAGGCCGACATCAAGGCCAAGAAGGCCGCCGGCAAGTCCGTGATCATCTCGGTGGGCGGTGAGCGCGGCGCCGTGGCCGTCAACAGCTCCGCCGCCGCCACGAACTTCGCCAACTCCGTCCACAGGCTGATGCAGGAGTACGGCTTCGACGGCGTCGACATCGACCTGGAGAACGGGCTCAACTCCACCTATATGACGCAGGCCCTGAAGTCTCTCGGGCAGAAGGCCGGGCCCGGCTTCGTGCTGACCATGGCGCCGCAGACCATCGACATGCAGTCCACGAGGAACGAGTACTTCAAGACCGCCCTGAACGTGAAGGACATCCTCACGGTCGTCAACACGCAGTACTACAACAGCGGGTCGATGCTCGGCTGCGACGGCAAGGTCTACTCCCAGGGGTCCGTGGACTTCCTGACCGCCCTCGCCTGCATCCAGTTGGAGGGCGGGCTCGCGCCCTCCCAGGTCGGCATCGGGACGCCCGCGTCCGCGCGCGGCGCCGGCTCGGGGTATGTCTCCCCCACCCTCGTCAACAACGCCCTGAACTGCCTCGCCAAGGGCACCAACTGCGGCTCCTTCAAGCCGTCGAGGACCTACCCGGGCATCCGCGGCGCCATGGCCTGGTCCACCAACTGGGACGCGGCAGGCGGCAACGCCTGGTCCAACGCCGTCGGCCCGCACGTCCACGGGCTGCCGTAGGCCCCCCCGCTCCGCAGCGCCGCGGCGCCGCCGCTCCCCCGGCGGCGCCGCGGCGCGGTGGGGCAGTGCGGCGGTGGGGCCTAGAAGAAGCTGCCCCAGTCCTGGTCCGTGATCTGCTTGACGGTCAGGATCAGGAAGAGCAGGCCCGCGATCAGCAGCATGCCGTTGCTGAGCCAGCCGTTGCGCCACTCGCGCGGAGTGCGCTCCGAGTTGAGCAGCCAGATCAGGGTCAGGGCGAGGAACGGCATGAAGGCCGCGCCCAGGACCCCGTAGATGATGATCAGGCGGAACGGCTGGCCCTCGAACAGCAGGATCATCGGCGGGAACGTGAGCCACAGCAGGTACGCGCGGAACGGCACCGACTTCTCACGGGCCCCGGAGGCCACCTCCTGGCCGGTCAGGGCCGTGCTGTCGGCGCCCACCCGCGTCTTGCGGTAGCGCTCGACGAAGTCCGCGAACATCAGGCTCACGCCGTGCCACACACCGATCAGCGAGGTGAAGGACGTGGCGAAGAAGCCCACCAGGAACAGCTTCGCGGTGGCGTTCCCGTACTCCTTCTCCAGGATGTCGGAGAGCTGGACCAGGCCCTTGTCGCCGCTCGCGATGGCGACGTTCGTGGAGTGCAGCATCTCGGCGCCGACGAAGAGCATCGCGATGACGAAGATGCCCGTGGTGATGTACGCGACGCGGTTGTCGAGCCGCATCACCTTCATCCAGCCGGTGTTCGTCCAGCCCTTGGCGTTGACCCAGTAGCCGTACGCCGCCAGCGTGATGGTGCCGCCGACGCCGCCGATCAGGCCGAGGGTGTTGAGGATCGAGTCCTTCTCGTCCGGGACCACGGGGAGCAGGCCCGCGAAGGCGTCGCCGAGGTTCGGGGTGACGCGGATCGCCAGGTACACCGTCACCACGAACATGACGCCGACCAGGACCGTCATGACCTTCTCGAAGACGTCGTACTTGTTGAACCAGACGAAGACCAGGCCGACGAGCCCGCTGAGGATCGCCCACCACTTGAGGTCCATGACGTCCGGGAACAGCGCCTGTAGTGGCAGCCCCGACGACGACATCGCCGCGGCGCCGTAGACGAAGCCCCACACCACGACGTAGACGACGAAGAACCACGTCGTCCAGCGGCCCAGGCTCGCCCAGCCGTCGAAGAGCGTGCGTCCCGTCGACAGGTGCCAGCGGCCCGCGGCCTCCGCGAGGGAGATCTTGACGACGCAGCCGAGGACCGCGGCCCACAGCAGGGTGTAGCCGAAGTTGCTGCCTGCGATCAGCGTGGCGACGAGGTCACCGGCGCCGACACCGGTCGCGGCGACGACGATGCCGGGACCGATGTACTTCCAACTGGACTTGCGGGGCGCTGAGGCGACGTCCCCGGATTCGGTGGATCCACCCTTGGTTTCGGCCATGCGATCAAGAAAGCGTAAAGCCTCCTGGCGCACAAGAGGTCGTACCGCCGTACGCGAACTGGCCCGCGGGGGAGGCTCAGACGGCTCAAAGGGGCCATTGACCGGAGCATGCCAGGCCGCGACCATGGGCCAGCACGGCCCCGCCCGACCGGCGGCGGCCCGTGCGACCGGGCCGCGTCCGTGCCCGCACCACCCGCACAGCGCACCCCGCACGCCGCACCCCGCACCGCACCGCACCGCACCGCATCTCATATGGGCCATGAGCGTCATACGGCTCATACGCGTCGCACTGAACCACCCCCCACCCCCACAGGAGCATTCATGCGACTTCGCATCCGCGGAAGGAGATCAGCGGCCATCGCCGCCGTGCTCGCCCTCGCGGTGGCGGCGCCCCTGAGCGCCAATGCCTCCGATTCGTCCTCGCCGTCGGCCAAGAAGGCCGCGGCGGCCACCGCGGCCGACGAGAACGTCCGTCAGTACTCCATACCCGGCCCCTCCACGCCCGCCGAACGCACGGCCGTCGCCGCCACCGGCGTGTCCATCGACGAGGCCCACGACCACGCGGTCGTCGTCACCGCGGACGCCGCCCAGGCCAGGAAGCTGCGCGCCCTCGGCTACAAGCTCAAGGTCCTGCCCGCGCCGCCCGCACGCACCGACGGCAAGCGCGTCGAGGTCCGGGACTTCCCGCCCGCCGACTCCCGCTACCACAACTACGCGGAGATGAACGCGGAGATCAACCAGCGGCTCCAGCAGTACCCGAACATCATGAGCAAGCGCGTGATCGGCAAGTCCTACCAGGGCCGGGACATCGTCGCCATCAAGATCAGCGACAACGTGGCCACGGACGAGAACGAGCCCGAGGTCCTCTTCACCCACCACCAGCACGCCCGTGAGCACCTGACGGTGGAGATGGCGCTGTACCTCCTGCGGGAGTTCGGCGCGGGCTACGGCGGCGACGCGCGCATCACCAAGATGCTCAACGAGCGCGAGATCTGGATCGTGCCGGACCTCAACCCCGACGGCGGCGAGTACGACATCGCGACCGGCTCCTACCGCAGCTGGCGCCTGAACCGGCAGCCCAACACCGGCGGCGCCACCGGCACCGACATGAACCGCAACTGGGACTTCAAGTGGGGCTGCTGCGGCGGCTCCTCGGGCACGCCGGGCTCCGAGACCTACCGCGGCCGCGCCCCCGAGTCCGCGCCCGAGGTGAAGGTCGTCGCCGACTTCGTGCGCAGCCGGGTCGTCGGCGGCAAGCAGCAGATCAAGACGGGCATCGACTTCCACACGTACAGCGAGCTGGTGCTCTGGCCGTACGGCTACACGTACAACGACACGGCGCCCGGTCTCACCCAGGACGACCACGACGCCTTCGCCACCGTCGGCCGCAAGATGGCCGCGAGCAACGGCTATACGCCCGAGCAGTCCAGCGACCTCTACATCACGGACGGCACCATCGACGACTGGCTCTGGGGCAACCAGAAGATCTTCGGCTACACCTTCGAGATGTACCCGCGCTCCGGTGGCGGCGGGTTCTACCCGCCCGACGAGGTCATCGAACGCGAGACGTCCCGGAACCGGGACGCTGTGCTCCAGCTTCTGGAGAACTCCGACTGCATGTACCGGTCCATCGGCAAGGAGCAGCAGTACTGCTCCGGCGGTCGACGGTAGCCAGGCTGCCGCACGGGCACGGCGAGGGTCCCCTCTCGGGGCCTCGCCGTGCCCGTACGTCACTCGGCTCGCGGCCGGCCGAGGCTCGGGGGGCCGCCCGGGAGGGCCGAGGTGCCGCTGCCGGTGCATTTGTATACGTTGCGGGCGGCCAGGCGGAGGGTTTCTGCGGTGAGTTCGGCGAAGGCTTGGGGGTCTGAACTGGTTGCCGGGGAACTACTCGTGTCGCGGACCCTCGCCGAGATAGTCCCTGGATAACCCTGCATGGTGCAGTTCAGGAGCAGCACGGCGGCACGCTTCGAGGTGTAACCCCGAGCTTTACCGAGACGCAGCGGAGTACTGCCTGGGATATCTGCGATGCGCTCGACTTGTTCCTCTGCCTCGTGACGAGTCTTGTACCTCTCCGTGTCCAGGAACTTGTCGTAATCCACGGTCACTTGTCGGTCGCCAGCGGCAAAAGTACACGTGGGGGGCGGCCCGGTGTATGGTAAGCCAAATTCTTCCAGGCGGTTACTGTGCTCTTGGTATCGCTCTCCCTTTTCCGGCAGGAGATCAGCCACTGGCTTTCCCGGTAGCTTTTCGGCGCACACTCGTTCCGGTATGGAGACAGCAGGCGCGTCGGTGGGCCTAAACAGCCATACAGCCACACCAATGGAGGCCACCAAGACCACGGCGGCAGCCCCCCAGAGCTTCGTCTTGCGCCTAGGCGCCTGGGACCCAGCCATCAACCTTCCCGACTTCTCTCCGGCCCGAAATCTCATACTGCAATACCGTGCTTCGGCGCGCGCTATCCGCTACGACCGCCGCATCGGACGGGCTCTGCCCATGCTGCCTCGCTGCGCTGTAAACGGCATCGTATGTAGCATCAGCAGAACTTTCACGCTGCCCACCCAGGAATACCCGCCTGTCCTGCGCCGCATCCCCGCTGGAATCCCTGCTGTACTTGTCGACGACGCTCTCCCGCGCATCCTCAGCGATCCAGCCGACGGCTTCGTTGACGTATGGCACATCACTCACCCCTAATCTGAGGGTGCGTTCCGCCCACTTGCCCGCCGTATCGATGCCGCTGTTGAATTCCTGGTCAGCCGCGATGCGGTCGTCGTACACGGCCCGTGTGCGTGCTTCGGCCATGATTCCGGCGATCTCGGCGCCCGGGGCGACCTTGTTGTTCACATCCGTGTCGACCTTTTCCCGGGAGAGACCGTCGGGGTTCTGGAACGTCTCGTGAACGAGCTGGGTCGTGGTGGACTGCTGGGCGTTGAGGACGGCTCCGTAGGCTCCGGGGTCCGTGCCCACCGCTCCCAGGAAATCGCGCACGTGGTACGGGGGGAGGCTGCCGAGGTTCGCGTTGCTGCCGTACGTCCTGATCTCCCGCTCCCCGTTCATGCCGTCCTGGAAGTCCCGCATGTACTCCGCCGTGATGTTCCCCAGACTGCCCCGCAGCTTCGAATCGTCCAGGATTTCCGGGTTGCTGCCGTAGTGGTCCACCAGGCGGTTGACGAAGGACGCGCTGGCATCCGAGTGGGGCCTCGGTGGTGCGTCGGTGTCGTACGGAGTGCGGGTGGCCGCCGATTCCAGGGCGTGGCCGAGGCTGGTCTCGTACTGGTCGCGGCCGGTGTCGGTGAGGCCTACGACGTCCAGCGCGGAGAACCTGAGGTTGCGGGAACCGTCCTCGTGGCCGACGAGGTAGTCCCAGTTGCTCTCGGCGCCCGAGCCGGTGTGGAGGAACTCCAGGGAGGCTTCCGGGTTGTGGCCGAGGGACTCCAGGAATCCGGAGACCGGGTCGCTGGAGGGCCTGTCCGGGGGGTAGTTGAGGTTTTCGGTACCCCAGGACGTGAACGGCGGGAGCCCCCTCTCGTGCTCGAGGAGTTTGCCGCCGTAGTCCTGTAGGAACTTGGTCTCGAACTTGCCCTTCTGCATGAGACTCGTCATGACCTCGAAGCCGAACGGTGGCGTGGCTCCGCCCGGCCCCGGGGCGACGGGCAGCCGTTTCCCGCCGGCCTCGATCATGTCCTTCTTCCACGCGTCCATCTCCGGGCTGTCGACGCGGGTGGCCCCGGCGAGTGTCAGGCTCAGACTGTCCTGGACGGCACCGAGGATGCCGGCGCGGTCGGGCCCCACGACACCCATCGTCCCGGCGGGGGCGGCGAGGTCGCGCCAGAAGCGGAGCGTGCCCTCGGCGCCCAACCGGGTGGCGAGGCGCTCCCCGAAGGCGGGGGTGTCCTGGTAGCGGCCGAGAGTGTCGTTGAAGCTCTTGAGCTTCTTGTCGCTCCATCCGTCGACGCCGCCCTTGGCCACCTCCTTGGCCCAACGGTCCGCGTCCGCCCGGCCCTGGAGGTCCTTCGCGTGGTCGAGGCTGTTCACGCGTACGTCGGAGAAGTCGTGCCTGCCGCGCGCCAGTTCCCGCAGGGCCCGTTCCGCGACCCGGTCCGTCTCGTCCGCTTCCCTGAGGACTCGCGTCGCGTCCCGCGTGGTCGCGACCAGGTCCATCTGCGTGGGGGCACCGTCCTTGGCGGCGTCCTGCGGAGAACGAGCCTCCGCCCCGCCCGCGGGGGTGATCCGGATGTTGCGCCGCGCGGCGCTGTCCGCCACCCGCTGCATCTCGTCCTTGTGCCGGGTGAACGCCTTGAGCGCTCCCTGGAGGACAGCGAGGACGCTCTGCGCCGACGTGACGGCGTCGTCGAACTCGGCTGCCGTCCTGACCACGAACGCCTTGCCCACGGTGGCGTTGACGCCCTTCCAGTCGGCCAGCTCCGCCTTGCGTTCGAGCAGGGCCGCGCTGTCGCCGCCGCCACCGCCGGTGGCCAGCCGGCCGAGGCGCCGCACCATCACTTCCCAGTCGTCGACGGCGGACGCCAGTTTGCCCAGCCGCAGCCCGAGGAGATCCTGAACCGTCAGCATGCCCTCGCCCTCGCCCCCGTGACCGCTCCCGGCTCCGTCACTTCATGTACTTGTCGATGACGGACACGGAGACGGACGTGGCGACGTCGTCGTCGTCCTTCTTGTGCTGCGCGCGCGTGAAGTCGAGGTGGTTGGAGATGTGCCCGCACGCGTCCACCAGGGTCCTCGACTTGGTGTTCCACGCGTCGTGCAGGGCGGTGAGGGCGGCGCCCATGGCGAGCCCGTCCCCGGACAGCTCGACGGCGGCACCGAAGGTGCTCTCCCGCGCGTGGTAGGAGTCCTTGCGGAGGCGCTCACGGAGCCGGTACGCGATGCCGCCGAGCGCGCCGAGCTCGTCGTCGTGGACGACGAGGTCCGCCGCCGCGTTCGGCCCGGGCACGCCGTCGAGTCGCACGCCGTCCGCCCGCCGCTGCGCGGCCTCGGCCTTCAACTGCTCCCACTCGTCCCACGACATCGCGGCCTCCCCCGCTCACGACCGATCCGCCGGGCCACTATAGCCACGTACGTCACACAGGGTCGTGACGCAATCACGCCAGGCCGTACGACGTGGGGGGCACCCGGCAGGTCGCCGGATGCCCCCACGTCGTACGGACGAGTCACACGAACAGGCTCACCACCGCCGCCACCGCGAACCCGGCCACGGAGAGCACCGTCTCCAGGACCGTCCAGGTCTTGAGGGTGTCGCGTTCGGAGATGCCGAAGTACTTGGCGACCATCCAGAAGCCGCCGTCGTTGACGTGCGAGGCGAAGATGGAGCCCGCGGAGATGGCCATGATGACCAGGGCCGTGAAGGCGTTGGAGTAGTCGCCCTCGGCGAGGAGGGGGGCCACGATGCCCGCGGTCGTGACGATGGCGACCGTCGCCGAGCCCTGGGCCACGCGCAGGACCACGGAGATGAGGTAGGCGAGGACGATCACCGGCAGGCCGACGTCGTGGAAGGTGTCCGAGAGGGCCTGGGCGACGCCGCTGCCCTTGAGGACGGCGCCGAAGATGCCGCCCGCGCCGACCACGAGGAGGATGTTGCCGACCGGCTTCAGGGACGCCGTCGACACCGTCTCCAGGGACTTGCGGGACCAGCCGCGGCGGATCCCGAGGAGGTAGTACGCCATCAGCAGGGCGATCGTCAGGGCGACGAAGGGGTTGCCGAAGAACTCGATGACGCTGCGGCCCGTCGACGGGTCGAAGGCGATGGACGAGAACGTCGCCAGGAGGATCAGGACCAGGGGGGTACCGATGATCAGGAAGACCGTGGAGAGCGCGACCGGCTGCTCCTGCGGCTCACGGCCCGCGGCCCGCTGCTCGGCGACGACCGCCGCCCTGGCCTCCTCCGAGGCCTCCAGCATGTCCTGCGGTACGGGGACGAAGATGCGCTTGCCGATCCAGGCCGAGAACACCCAGGCCGCGAGGACCGCGGGGATGCCGCAGACGATGCCCATGAGGATGACCCAGCCGAGGTCGACCTTGAGCAGTCCCGCCGCGGCCACCGGGCCCGGGTGCGGGGGCAGGAACGCGTGGGTCATCGACAGGCCCGCGAGCAGCGGCAGGCAGTAGAGCAGGATCGACTTGCCGCTGCGCTTGGCGGCGGCGTACACGATGGGCGCGAGGACGAAGATGCCCACGTCGAAGAAGACCGGGATGCCGAAGATCAGGCCGGTCAGGCCCATGGCCAGCGGGGCGCGCTTCTCGCCGAAGAGACCGAGGAGCCTCGACGCGAGGACTTCGGCGCCGCCGGAGACCTCCAGGATCGCGCCGAGCATGGTGCCGAGGCCGATGATGATCGCGACATGGCCGAGGATGCCGCCCATGCCGGACTCGATGAGCGAGACGGCGTCCGACTTCTGGACCGTGCCGAAGAGTTCGGTGACCGAGAGGCCGGCCGCGAGGCCGACGGCTATGGAGACCGCGAGGAGCGCGACGAACGGCTGTAGCCGCACTTTGATGATCAGGAAGAGCAGCAGCAGGATGCCGAGGGCGGCGACGGTCAAAAGACCCGCCGTGCCGTCGATGAGAGCCATCAGGCCGCCGGTGTGCGGTGGCGCTTCGGCTGGGGCGGTGGCCGCGAGCGTCGCGGAGAGGGTGGACGGGGACATCGTTGACCTCGTAAGTGCATGGAGCTTTCTGGGGCAGGGGGGATCGCGGCACGGCGCCCCGGGGGGCGTCGGGGCGGCGCGTCGCGATGACGTACGGCTTGCGTGGGGGTGGGAGAGCGCGCGGGAGTGAGTGGGGGTTCCCGGGGGGTCGGTGGGGTCGGTGGTGTGCTACCCCGGGCGGGGGCGGGGAGGCCGGATGGCGGCCTTGCCGCCCCCGCGGGACGGACCGCGGCGGTCAGCCGAGTACGGCCAGCGCGTCGATCTCGATGAGCAGGCCCTTGGGCAGGCCGACGTACACCGTGGTGCGGGCGGACGCGGGGGCCTTGAGGCCCTGCTCCTCGAAGTACTGGTTGTAGATCTCGTTCATCTCCGCGAAGTGGTCCACGTCCGTGAGGTAGACGCGCATCATCATCACGTCGTCCCAGGTGGCGCCGCCCTCTTCGAGGATCGCCTTGACGTTGGCGAAGGTCTGGAGGGTCTGCTCGCGCAGGGTGGGCCCGGCGGGGGTGGGGGCCTTGCCCTCCTCGGCGGGCAGGAAGCCGACCTGGCCGGCGACCTGGAGGATGTTGCCCTTCCTGACGCCGTGGGAGAACTTGGCGGGCGGGGCGGTGTGCGTCGCCGGGGTGATGGCGGTCTTCTCGCTCATGATGTTGCCTTCTTCGTAGGGGTGTTCACAGGGCGTGTCTGGCGTCCGGTACGGCGCCCGAGTACTCCCTGCTGATGGCCTCCGCCGTACGCCGTACCAGCGGAAGGAGCTTGAGGAGTTCCTCGGCCGTGACGACGACGTTCGGCGCGGACACCGACATGGCGGCGACGACCCGGCCGTCCGCGCCGCGGATGGGGGCGCCGACGCAGTTGATGGACTCCTCGTGGCCGCCGAGGTCGGTGGCCCAGCCCTGCTCGCGCACCTGCGCCAGTTCCCGCAGGAAGGCCGCGGCGTTGGGCGTCGAGCGGGACGTGTACGCGGGATAGTCGAGCTTCTCCGCGAAGGCGCGGCGCTCGGCCTCGGGGAAGTCGGAGAGCAGCAGCTTGGCGACGGCGGCGACGGTGATGGCGACGGGCTTGCCGATGCGCGAGTACATGCGGACCGGGTAGCGGCTCTCCACCTTGTCGATGTAGAGCACTTCCTGCTCCTCGTACACGGCGAGGTGGACCGTGTGCCCGCACTTCTCGTTGAGGGCGAGCAGGTGGGGGTGCGCGATCTCGCGTACGTCGAGGTTCTCCACCGCTTCCTGGGCGAGCGCGAAGAGGCGGGCGCCGAGGCGGTAGCGCTGATCGGACTGGCGGAAGACCAGGCCGTGTTCGTGCAGGGTGCGAAGGAGGCGCAGGGCCGTGGACTTGTGGACGCCCAGGCGCTCGGCGACCTGGCCGAGGTCGGCGGGGCCCTCGGCGAGCAGGGGCAGGATCGACAGGGCGCGGTCGACTGTCTGGCTCATGACGTTCGTACCTCCTCGTCGGCCACGGTGGTGGCCCGGGTGGGATCCGCCGCCGTCCAGCCGGGCCCGAGACGCAGGGTCTCCCAGCCGGCGGGGTCAAGGGCGGCGAGCGCGTCGGCGTGGCCGCGGGACGCGGGTGCGGCGAGGTCGCCGGGCACGGTGAGGGCGGCGGCGGCCATCAGGTGGCCGTGCCGCAACCGGTGTTCGGCGGACAGGCCGCGCAGGGTCGCGGAGAGGAACCCGGCGGCGAAGGCGTCGCCCGCTCCGACGGGTGCGACGACGTCGACGTGCAGGGCGGGGACGAAGGTAGTGGTGTCGCGGCCGGTCGCGGGGTCGGTGGCGAGGGCCGTGGCGCCGTGCGCGCCCTGCTTGACGACGAGCACGTCGGGCCCGGGCAGCGCCTCGCGGATCGCCGCGGTGCCGCCGGTGACGCCCCAGGCGGCCGCGGCCTCGTCCTCGCCGACGAACACGATGTCGGCGCCGCGGGCGAGGTCGAGCAGCACGTCGGCGCCGCCCTGCTCCCGCCAGAGGCCGGGACGGTGGTTGACGTCGAAGGAGACCAGGGAGCGGCGCCCGGCACCCCGGTCGCACAGGGTGCGTACGAGGGCGAGGCAGTCGGCGGAGAGCGCGGGCGTGATGCCGGAGAGGTGCAGCACCCGCCCGGACCACAGGGCCTCGTGGTCCACGGTGTCCGGGGACATCGCGGAGGCGGCGGAGCCCGCGCGGTAGTAGACGACCTCGTGGGCGTCGGTGTCGCGGTCGTCGGCGGTGCGGAAGTAGATGCCGGTGGGGCGGTGCGGGTCGCGGCCGACGGCTGAGGTGTCCACGCCGTACCGCCCGATCGCCTCGACCAGGTGGTCGCCGAAGCCGTCGGCTCCGACGCGGCTGACCCAGCGGGTGCGGTGGCCGGCGGCGGCGAGCGCGCAGACGACGTTGGACTCGGCGCCGCCGATGCCGCGCTCGAAGGACGGCACGTCGGCGATCCTGCCGGGGCGCGACGGCAGGAAGGTCACCATCGACTCGCCCAGGGCCACCACGTCGGTGTCCAGGGAGTTCGTGTCTCCGCCGCCTGCTCGGGTCACGTCGGTGTCAGCCCCTCATTCGCTTCCCGGGTCCGTTGACCCGGCGTTGGCTCGGATGTTAGACAGCAGTAAGCGACATACGCAATGAACGTTGCATATCTTGCAACGCATGCGTGGAAGAGGCACGAGGAGACGTCCATGGCCGCCGAAAAGTCCGCCGAGCAGCCCGCCACCCTGTCCGCCGAGCAGCCCGACGGCCCGGCCGCCGACCCGTCCGACAGCCGGTCCGAGGGCCGGCCGGCCGGGCAGGCGGCGCCGGAAGCCGTCGCGCGGCTCGCCGAGGAGCGGATCGACGCCCGCTTCAAGGCCCTGCCGCCGGACACCGACGGCCTGAGCGTGGGCGAGCTGGCCGCCCAGCGCCGCAACCTCTTCACCGGCGGTTTCACGACCCCCGTCCTCGCGCTCTCCGCCGAGCGCCTGGAGCACAACCTCGCGCTCATGGAGCAGTACGCGGCCCGGCACGCCCTCACCTTCGCGCCGCACGGCAAGACCTCGATGGCGCCCCAGCTGTTCTGGCGCCAGCTGGAGCACGGCGCCTGGGGCATCACCCTCGCGGTCCCCCACCAGGTGCGGGTGGCCCGGGCGTTCGGCATCCGGCGGATCTTCCTCGCCAACGAGCTGGTGGACGCGGCGGCCCTGCGCTGGCTCGCCGCCGAGCTCGACTCGGACGCCGACTTCCGCTTCGTCTGCTACGTCGACTCCGTACGGGGCGTGCAGCTGATGGACGCCGCCCTGCGCGCGGCGGGGGCGCGCCGCCGCGTGGACGTCGTCGTGGAACTGGCGGCGGGCGCGGGGGCGCGGACCGGTGCCCGCACCGAGGCCGACTGCGCGACCGTCGCCGACGCGGTCGCCGCGAGCGGCACGCTGCGGCTGGTGGGCGTGGCCGGGTACGAGGGCGAGGTGCCCGAGCCCACTCCCGAGCGGGTGCGCACCTGGCTGCGGCGGCTCGTGGCGCTGGCGGCGGAGTTCGACGCCGCGGGCCGTTTCGGGGCGGGTGCGGCGGCCCCGGTGGGCCAGGCGACCCCGGCAGACTCGGCGACCCCGGTGGACCAGGCGACCCCGGCAGACTCGGCGACCCCGGTGGGCCAGGCGACCCCGGTGGACCCGCCCGCCGAGATCGTGATCAGTGCCGGTGGCTCCGCCTGGTTCGACGCCGTCGCCGACGTCTTCGCCGAGATCCCCGACCTCTCCCTGCCGGTCCTGAAGCTGCTGCGCTCCGGTGCGTACGTCTCCCACGACGACGGCCACTACCGGCATCTCACCCCCTTCAACCGCGTCCCCGACGAGGGCGCCCTGCACCCCGCCTTCCGGCTGTGGGCCCAGGTCGTCTCGCGGCCCTCGCCGGAGCAGGCCTTCATCAACGCGGGCAAGCGGGACGCGGCGTACGACCTGGACCTGCCGGAGGTGCAGGTGATCCGGCGGGGCGACGGGACGGAGGTGCCCGCCACCGGGGTCACCCTGCACGCCCTCTCCGACCAGCACGGGTGGCTCAGGACCGGGCCCGGTGTCGACCTCCAGGTCGGGGACTGGGTGGGGCTCGGGCTCTCCCACCCCTGTACGTCGTTCGACAAGTGGCAGCTCATTCCGCTGGTCGCGGCGGACGGGACGGTCACGGACTACGTCCGTACCTACTTCTGACCGCAGCGATCTTCCCCAGTCCCGCCCCTTCCCGAACCAGGGGGCTGCGCCCCCTGGACCCCCGCTTTATCGGCGCTCCGCGCCTCGTCCTCAAACGCCGGACGGGCTGAATTACCCTCGCCGCACCGGTGACGATCTGAGCCCGTCCGGCGTTTGAGGACGAGGCCGCAGGCCGATGACGGGGTCCGGGGCGGAGCCCCGGTTTCGGGAAGGGGCGGGGTTGGGGAGCCCCCGGCAGGGAACCAACCCGCACCCCCAGAGAGGCACCCCATGGACATGGTCATCCGCGGCGCCCGCGTCATCGACGGCAGCGGCGAACCCTCGTACAGAGCCGACGTGTCGATAACGGACGGCCGAGTGGGCGAGATCCGCCGGGAGGGCGAGGGCCCCCGCCCCACGGGCACCCGCACCGTCGAGGCGGACGGCCTCGCCCTGGCCCCCGGCTTCATCGACATGCACGCCCACAGCGACCTGGCCCTCCTGCGCGACCCGGACCACAGCGCGAAGGCGGCCCAGGGCGTCACCCTGGAGGTCATCGGCCAGGACGGCCTGTCCTACGCGCCGGTCGACGACGCCACCCTCACCCAGGTCCGGCAGGCGATCACGGGCTGGAACGGCGACGGCAGCGACATCGACTTCGACTGGCGCACGGTCGGCGAGTACCTGGACCGCCTGGACCGGGCGCACGGCGGCCGGGGCATCGCGGTGAACGCGGCGTACCTGATCCCGCAGGGCACGGTCCGGATGTACGCCATGGGCTGGGACGACCGCGAGGCCACCGCCGCCGAGCTGGAGCGGATGAAGGAGCTGGTCGCGCAGGGCATGCGGGAGGGCGCGGTCGGCATGTCGTCGGGCCTGACGTACACGCCGGGCATGTACGCGAAGGACGCCGAGCTGACGGAGCTGTGCCGGGTGGTGGCGGCGCACGGCGGCTACTACTGCCCCCACCACCGCAGTTACGGTGCGGGCGCCCTGGAGGCGTACGAGGAGATGGTGGAGCTGACCCGCTCCGCGGACTGCCCGCTGCACCTGGCCCACGCCACCATGAACTTCGGTGTGAACAAGGGCAAGGCACCCAGTCTTCTCGCGCTCCTCGACGACGCGCTCGCGGCCGGTGCCGACATCACCCTCGACACCTACCCGTACACACCCGGCTGTACGACGCTCGTGGCGATGCTGCCGAGCTGGGCGAGCGAGGGCGGCCCCGACGCGATCCTCGCCCGCCTCAAGGACGACGACACGGCGGCGCGGATCCGCCACCACATGGAGGTCATCGGCGCGGACGGCTGCCACGGCGTGCCCATCGAGTGGGACACCATCGAGATCTCCGGCGTCTCCGACCCGGGGCTCGCCTCCTGCGTGGGCAAGACGATCAAGCAGTCGGCGGACATGCGCGGCGAGGAGCCGTGGGTCACGGCCCGGCGGCTGCTCATCGCCGACGGGCTCGGCTCGACCATCCTCCAGCACGTCGGGCACGAGGAGAACGTGCGGGCGATCATGCGCCACCGCGTGCACACCGGCGGCAGCGACGGCATCCTCCAGGGCTTCAAGCCGCACCCGCGGGCGTACGGCACCTTCCCGCAGTACCTCGGCAAGTACGTACGGGAACTGGGGGTGCTGTCCCTGGAGGAGTGCGTCGCGCACCTGACCTCGCGTCCCGCCGCCCGGCTCCGCCTGCCCGACCGGGGTCTCGTCCGCGAGGGGTACCGCGCCGACCTGGTGCTCTTCGACCCTGACACGGTCGCGGCGGGGTCGACGTTCGACGCGCCGCGCACGCTGCCCGTGGGCATCCCGCACGTCTTCATCGACGGCCACCCGGTGATCGAGGACGGCCGGCGCACGGACGTCCTCGCGGGACGTTCCGTGCGCCGGACCGCCTAGGCACGCAAGGCGTCGCGGGGCTCGGGCCGGGTCAGGGCTTGGGGAGCGTGCAGCCGGGGCGGTTCAGGTCGATCTTGCTGCCGGCGCCGACGCAGGGGACGATGGTGTAGGTCTGCTGGCCGTAGTTGATGCCCTGGCGGACCGTCACCTTGCCGTTCTCGTCGACCTCGCACGGGTTGTTGTCGGTGCAGCGCCCGCCGCTCTCGTTGCCGGTGTTGTTGAGGGCGACGACCTTGCCGGTCGCGTCGTCGACCACCGGCGATCCCGAGGTGCCGCCGATCGTCTGGCAGGCGGAGGTGTAGCGGACCGAGTCCTTCCAGGTCCAGCGCCCCTCCTTCAGCCGGTACGCGAAGCCGTCGACGTTGCACTTGTACATCCGCTTCCAGTAGCCGGACACGACCGTGATGGCCTTGCCCTGCGCCGGACGCGCGGAGTCCAGCTCCAGCGCCTTGATGCCGTACCGGCTCTCTATGTCCTTGTAGGTGCTGGTGAGCTGGTAGAGGGAGACGTCGTTGTCGGTCATCGTGCCGTACGCGATCTTGCTGGCGCGTACGGTGCCCGCGTTGCCGCCGCTCGCGTTCAGGAGCGTGAAGCTGCGGGTGGACGCGCGGTCCACGATGACCTGTCCCGGGGCCGGGAAGCCGGTCTCCAGACAGTGTCCGTTGGACATCACGAGCGCGGGGTCGGTGGGCTGCGAGGACGGTACGCGGACGACGGAGCCGGAGCAGTTGCTGAGCGCCACGGTCCCGGCGAAGCTCACGGCCTTGGCGGCCGGCGCCTTGACGGCCGCCGGTGCGTCGTCGCCGACGGCCGCCGCGGGTGCCACGGTCGCGCCGAGGATCAGCACGCCGAACACGGCACCGACGAGAGGCTTGTTCATGTGGGGGTCCCCTCTGAGGATGATTCTGTGACCGAAGGGTCTCTTCGGTCGAAGGGTCTCTTCGGTTTTGTCATGCGCATTGTTCGGGCCCCGGGGCTTCACTACAAGACCGCGTACGGCCAAGCACCTGCACGGGGCGGCGCCCGAAGGGGCGCGGGGAACTGCGCCCGAAGGGGCGCGGGGAACTGCGCGCTCAGCGCGCGACGGGCCGCAGTCGCGCCTCCTCGCCGACACGGCAGACGCGTCCGCGGCTCTGTAGTGGTTGCGCGCGCGGTTCCCCGCGCCCCGGCCGGGCCCCGCCGCCCCCGGCCGGGGCACGGCGTGACCCAGCTCTCCCCGCCGATGGCGCCCCCGCCAGATACCCTCGCGGCATGCAGGTGATCCAGTCGACCAAGCTCGCCAACGTCTGTTACGAGATCCGGGGCCCGGTGCTCGAGGAGGCGATGCGGCTCGAAGCAGCAGGTCACCGCATCCTCAAGCTCAACACCGGCAACCCCGCGGCCTTCGGCTTCGAGTGCCCGCCGGAGATCCTGGAGGACATCCTCCGCAACGTCGGCGACGCGCACGGGTACGGCGACGCGAAGGGCCTGCTCGCGGCGCGCCGCGCCGTCGTGATGCACAACCAGACCCTCGGCATCGAGACCGACGTCGAGCACGTCTTCATCGGCAACGGCGTCTCCGAGCTGATCGTGATGGCCATGCAGGGCCTGCTCGACGACGGCGACGAGGTCCTGGTCCCGGCGCCGGACTACCCGCTGTGGACCGCCGCCGTCTCCCTGTCCGGCGGCACCGCGGTGCACTACCGCTGCGACGAGCAGGCGGACTGGATGCCCGACCTCGCCGACGTCGAGCGCAAGGTCACCGACCGCACCAAGGCGATCGTGATCATCAACCCGAACAACCCCACGGGCGCGGTGTACGACGAGGCGGTGATCCGGGGTCTGACCGACATCGCCCGCCGCCACAACCTCCTGGTCTGCTCGGACGAGATCTACGACAAGATCCTGTACGACGGCGCCACGCACACGCCGACCGCCGCCGTCGCCCCCGATCTGCTCACCCTCACCTTCAACGGCATGTCGAAGGCGTACCGCGTGGCGGGGTACCGCGTCGGCTGGATGGCGGTCTCCGGACCGAAGGCCCACGCGGCCTCGTACATCGAGGGCCTGACGATCCTGGCGAACATGCGCCTGTGCGCGAACATGCCGGGGCAGCACGGTGTCGTGGCCGCGCTCAGCGGGCGGCAGACCATCAACGACCTCGTCCTGCCCGGCGGGCGGCTGCTCGCGCAGCGCGACGCCGCGTACGACCTGCTCACGCAGATCCCCGGGGTGACCTGCGTCAAGCCCAAGGGGTCGCTCTACCTCTTCCCGCGCCTGGACCCGAAGGTCTTCAAGGTCAAGGACGACCGTCAGATGGTCCTCGACCTGCTCCGCGCCGAGAAGATCATGGTGGTGCACGGCACCGGGTTCAACTGGCCCGAGCCCGACCACTTCCGGATCGTGACGCTGCCCACCGCGCAGGACCTCACGGAGGCGGTCACCCGGATCGGCACCTTCCTGGACGGCTACAGCCAGCCCTGAGCGCGGGTCGCACCCAGCTCAGTCATGACTCAACTTTAGACACAATCTAATGTAGGATGGCTTTCAAGCAACCAGCTTGGAGGCCATCTCATGTACGAGCCGATCCGTACCAAGTCGGTCCATGCCATGGCCGACCCGGGCGACTTCCCGCACCGCTCCCGCGAGGAGGAGCTGGACATCCAGCTCGCCGGGCATCTCGCCGCGTTGCTCGCCGTGACCGACGAGTTGCGTGCCCTTGCCCCCGACGCCGGGCTCGACGCCGCCGCCGAGCAGCTCTCGGCCCAGGTGGCGCGGCTGCGTGGGGGGCTGCCGCCGGTGCGGGCCTCGGTCGCCACCGCCATCCACGAGCCGCATCTGTCCGCGCTGCATCAGCGTGCGCATGCCCTGGCCGGGCGGGCGCTCGTCGTTGCGGCGTCGCGTGCCGATACGGGGGCGGCGATTCTTGCGGCCCGCCGCATGGAGGCCCACGCGGCGGCCACGCCTTGGGCGGCCGCCGCGTAGTCCCTCGCCTTCCTATGGGGGCTGCGCCCCCGTTCCCCCCGCTGTCGGCCCTCCGGGCCTCGTCCTCAATCGCCGGACGGGCTGGAACCAGCCCGTCCGGCGATTGAGGACGAGCGCGCAGCGCGACGGAAGGGCGGGTGGGTGGGGGAAAAGACTCAGCCCAGGCGGGCGACCAGGGCCCGGTACTCGTCCCACAGCTCCTTCGGGGTGTGCTCCCCGAAGGTCTCGAGGTGCGCGGGCACAAGCGCAGCCTCCTCCCGCCAGACCTCCTTGTCGACGGTGAGCAGGAACTCGAGCTCCGCGGCGGGCAGCGCAAGCCCGGCGGTGTCGATCGACGCGGGCGTCGGCAGCACACCGATGGGAGTCTCGACCCCCTCGGCACGCCCGTCGAGCCGCTCCACGATCCACTTCAGGACCCGGCTGTTCTCACCGAACCCGGGCCACACGAACTTCCCGTCCGCGTCCTTGCGGAACCAGTTCACGTAGTAGATCTTCGGCAGCTTCGCCTGGTCCTTGCCCTTGGCGACGTCCACCCAGTGGGCCATGTAGTCGCCCATGTTGTAGCCGCAGAAGGGCAGCATGGCGAACGGGTCGCGGCGCAGCTCACCGACCTTGCCCTCGGCCGCGGCGGTCTTCTCGGAGGCGACGTTCGCGCCGAGGAAGACGCCGTGGTTCCAGTCGAAGGACTCGGTGACCAGCGGCACGGCGGAGGCGCGGCGGCCACCGAAGAGGATCGCGGAGATCGGCACGCCCCTGGGGTCCTCCCACTCGGGCGCGATGATCGGGCACTGCGAGGCGGGCACGGTGAAGCGGGCGTTCGGGTGCGCGGCCGGGGTGCCGGCGTCCGGGGACCAGTCGTTGCCCTTCCAGTCCGTGAGGTGCTTGGGCTCCTCCTCCGTCATCCCCTCCCACCAGACGTCGTGGTCGTCGGTGAGGGCGACGTTGGTGAAGACCGCGTTGCCCCACAGCGTCTTCATCGCGTTGGCGTTGGTGTGCTCACCGGTGCCGGGCGCGACGCCGAAGAAGCCCGCCTCGGGGTTGATCGCGTAGAGGCGGCCGTCCTCGCCGAACCGCATCCAGGCGATGTCGTCGCCGATGGTCTCCACGGTCCAGCCGGAGATCGTGGGCTCCAGCATGGCGAGGTTCGTCTTGCCGCAGGCGGACGGGAAGGCGGCGGCGACGTACTTGGACTCGCCGGTGGGCGGGGTGAGCTTGAGGATCAGCATGTGCTCGGCGAGCCAGCCCTCGTCGCGGGCCATCACGGACGCGATGCGCAGGGCGTAGCACTTCTTGCCGAGCAGGGCGTTGCCGCCGTAGCCGGAGCCGTACGACCAGATCTCGCGGGTCTCGGGGAAGTGGGAGATGTACTTCGTGGAGTTGCACGGCCAGGGGACGTCCGCTCGGCCGGGCTCCAGCGGGGCGCCCAGGGTGTGCACGGCCTTCACGAAGAAGCCGTCGGAGCCGAGTTCGTCGAGGACGGGACGGCCCATGCGGGTCATGGTGCGCATGGACACGGCGACGTACGCGGAGTCGGTGATCTCGACGCCGATCGCGGACAGCGGTGAGCCGAGCGGGCCCATGCAGAACGGCACGACGTACATCGTCCGGCCGCGCATGGAGCCACGGAAGATCCCGCCCCGGCCGCCCTCGCCGGTGAAGATCTCCCGCATCTCCGCGGGGGCCTTCCAGTGGTTGGTGGGCCCGGCGTCCGCCTCCTCCTCGGAGCAGATGAAGGTGCGGTCCTCCACCCGGGCGACGTCGGTCGGGTCGGAGGCCGCGTAGTAGGAGTTGGGCCGCTTGATCGGGTCCAGCTTCTTGAAGGTGCCCTTGACGACGAGCTCCTCGCACAGGCGCTCGTACTCGGCCTCGGAGCCGTCGCACCAGACCACCCGGTCCGGCTGCGTCAGTTCGGCGATCTCGTTCACCCAGGAGAGCAGCTCCTGGTGGTCGGTGGGGGCGGCGCCCAGGGAGTCCGGGATGTCCGCTGAAGAGGGAGCCGCGATGTCGCGCGCCACGATTGCTCCTAGTACGAGGGATTTGTGGTTGGGGCCCCGTGGGGGCTGCGGCCCGGACGCTTCACTGCTTCGAACTCATGGGCGCTCATCCGGTGCCGACCGCACTCATTTGATCATCCGACGCGTTCGCCCATCTGTCCAGAGTGCCTCACACCTGAGCGGCGTGAGCATCGCCACTCGCCGCACCCGTCCCCACACCCCCCGTCTGGCACACCCGCACCCCTCTCCGTGACGCTCGCCACTTATGGGCTTTCGGCAGGTCAGGCTTGATACCTGACTTACGGTCCCGTAGGTACGATGGAGGCCATGACCGCACCCGTCCCCGACGCGATCGTGAATTCCCCCGTAAGAGAACCGAGTACGGCCGCCCCCGCCCCCGTGCTCCCGGTGAAGCCGAAGCTGCGCGGCTGGCTGCACGCCGGGATGTTCCCGGCGGTGCTGATCTCGGGCGTGTTCCTGACGGCCCTCGCCGACTCCACCCGCGGCCGCATCGCCTGCGGGATCTATGTCCTGACGGCCTGTCTGCTGTTCGGCGTCAGCGCGCTCTACCACCGAGGCGAGTGGAGTCCGCGCGCGGACGGCGTACTGCGCAGACTCGACCACGCCAACATCTTCCTGATCATCGCGGGGACGTACACACCGCTGACCCTGCTGCTCCTGCCCGACGCCAAGGGCCAGTGGCTGATGTGGGGCATCTGGGCGGCGGCCGCCGCGGGCATCGTCTTCCGCGTCTTCTGGGTGGGCGCGCCGCGCTGGCTGTACACACCCTGCTATCTGGCGATGGGCTGGGCGGCCGTCTTCTTCCTGCCCGACTTCCTGCGCACGGGCGGGATCGCGGTCCTCGTCCTGGTCGTCGTGGGCGGCCTGCTGTACAGCGCGGGCGGCGTGGTCTACGGCTTCAAGCGCCCGGACCCCTCCCCCCGCTGGTTCGGCTTCCACGAGGTCTTCCACTCCTTCACGCTCGCCGCGTTCGCGGTGCACTACGTGGGCATCTCCCTGGTCGCCTACCAACACGCCTGACGCCCTCGCGAAGGCCTGGACCACCCGGGGCCCGAAGGGGGCCGCGGCCGTCACTTCCGCGCGTACGCCCGGCCCCCGTCGCCGGTGCGCCCTCGGCGTCCTGGACATGCCGACGGCCCGGTTCCGGGCCCGAGCGGGGTGCCGACGGGGCGAAGCGCCGGTCAGGAGCGGCGGGCGCGTGCCATCCTGGCCGGATGAACGGTCCGGAAATCCTTGTCGACTTCGACCCCGGCCTCGCGCTCTTCGTCCCGCACGAGCGGCGCGACGGCCCCACCACGGCGGTCACCGACGGCGCGTCGACGCTCGGGCACGTCGTGGAGTCCCTCGGCGTGCCGCTCACGGAGGTCGGGGCGCTCGTCGTGGACGGGGCCGAGGTCCCGGCCGCGCACGTGCCCGCCGCCGGGCAGCGGGTCGAGGTGCGGGCCGTGCCACGGCCGCAGCGGGTACGGCCCGGGGAGACCCCGCAGGAGCCGCTGCGCTTCCTCCTCGACGTCCATCTCGGCACGCTCGCGCGGCGGTTGCGGCTGCTCGGCGTGGATGCCGCGTACGAGAGCACGGACATCGGCGATCCCGCGCTCGCCGCCCGCTCCGCCGCCGAACGCCGGGTGCTGCTCAGCCGGGACCGAGGGCTGTTGCGGCGGCGCGAGCTGTGGGCGGGCGCGTACGTCTACAGCGACCGGCCCGACGACCAGCTGCGGGACGTGCTCGGCCGGTTCGCGCCCGCCCTGTCGCCGTGGACGCGCTGCACCGCGTGCAACGGCGCGCTGCGGGCCGCCCGCAAGGAGGACGTCGCGGAGCGGTTGCACGGGGGGACGCGGGGGTCGTACGACGTGTTCGCGGAGTGCGGGTCCTGTACCCGCGTGTACTGGCGGGGCGCCCACCACGATCGGCTCGAGCAGATCGTGCGGGACGCCCTCGCCGAGTTCCCGCCCGCCTCGACTGCCTCGCCTGCGCCGCCCGCCTCGGCTGCCGCGCCCGCGCCTCCCGCCCCCCGACTCGCTTCAGGTACGCCTGGCTGAACACGCATCGGCCTGCGGCCTCGTCCTCAATCGCCGGACGGGCTCCCATGAGCCCGCTCCGCAGCCGCCGACGGTGGAGCACCCCGGTGGGCGACGATCACCTGTCGGACGGCTGGAAACGGGTGGCCGGGTGGGAGAAGGAACGGGTCGGGTGGGAGAAGGAACAGGTCAGGACAGGGTGCCCAGGGTCCTCGCCAGGGTCTGGGGGTCCGTGGTCGGGAGGTCGCAGACGAAGTCGCGGCAGACGTAGGCGGTCTCCCTGCCGTCCACCGCGACGCGGTCCGCGAGGAGGGGAAGCTCCCCGCCGGACGGCCCCGCGGCCACGACGGCGCCGGGGGCCGTGCCGAGCAGCGCCACGCGGTGCATCGCACCGCCGACCTCGCCGACGACGGCCACCTCCCGGGGGCCGTCGAGCGCGGCCTCCGCCACCGCGAGGCCGTGCCCGATGAAGCGCGGCACCCGCGGACCGAGCGCCTTGACGACGCCGAGGGCGCGCTCCGCGGCGTCGCGGTGCGGGCGCGCCCCGGTGTGCGCGGCGTACGCGAGGAGCGCGCCCGCCGCCGCGGTCCACCCGGAGGGCGCCGCGTTGTCCGTCGGGTCCTGCGGGCGCCGGATCAGGCGCTCCCCGTCGGCCGCCGTGTCGTACAGCGCCCCGGACTCCGCGTCCACGAACTGGGCGAGGACATGGTCGAGGAGGAACCCGGCGAAGTCGAGCCACACGCCCTCGCCGGTCACGGAGGCGAGCGCGAGGAAACCCTCGGCCACGTCGGCGTAGTCCTCCAGGACCCCGGCGTTGGCGCCCGCCTGCCCGTCCTTGGAGGTGCGGGCGAGCCGGGCCCGGTCGTCGAGGTGGAGGCGCACCAGCAGGTCCGCGGCGCCGACGGCCGCGGCGACCAGGTCGGGGCGGTCGAAGAGCGCGCCGGTCTCGGCGAGCGCGGCGATCGCGAGGCCGTTCCAGGCGGCGACCACCTTGTCGTCGCGCCCGGGCGCGGGCCGCTCGGCGCGGGCGGCGAGCAGCCGCTCGCGGATCCCGGCGATCCGCTGGGCGTCGGCGACCGCTCCCCCGTCGCCCTGCGGCAGCTGGAGGACGGAAGCACCCTCCTCGAAGGTACCCTCCTCGGTCACGCCGAAGTACGCGGCCGCCAGGTCGCCGTCCGCCTCGCCGAGGACCTCGCGCAGCTGCGCGGGCGTCCACACGTAGTAGGCGCCCTCCACGGGCCTGCCCGCCGCGTCGGCGCTGTCGGCGTCCAGGGCGGACGCGAAGCCGCCCTCGTCGGTGCGCAGTTCGCGGACCATGAACTCCGCCGTCTCCAGGGCGACCCGGCGGGCCAGGTCCGAGCCCGTGGCGCGCCACAGATGGGCGTACGCGCGACAGAGCAGCGCGTTGTCGTACAGCATCTTCTCGAAGTGCGGTACGACCCACTCCCGGTCGACGGAGTAGCGGGCGAAGCCGCCGCCGAGCTGGTCGTAGATGCCGCCGCGCGCCATCCGCTCGCAGGTGTCGGCGGCCATCTCAAGGGCGCCCTCGGCGCCGGTGCGGGCATGGTGGCGGAGCAGGAACTCCACGACCATGGACGGCGGGAACTTGGGCGCGCCGCCGAAGCCGCCGTGGTTCGCGTCGTAGTCCCTGGTCAGGCCGAGCAGCGCCTGGGCGAGTTCGTCCTCGCCGGGGAGCTGCCCGTGGCCGAACGCGAGCCGGCGCTCCGCCAGGTCCTTGACGATCTTCCCGGCGACCTCGCCGACCTCGTCGCGGCGGTCCGTCCAGGCCCGCCGCACCCCGTCGAGCACCTGCGGGAAGGACGGCATGCCGTGGCGCGGCTCGGGCGGGAAGTAGGTGCCGAAGTAGAAGGGTTCGGCGTCGGCGGTGAGGAACACCGTCATCGGCCACCCGCCCTGCCCGGTCGCCGCCTGGACGGCCTCCATGTAGACGGCGTCGACGTCGGGGCGCTCCTCGCGGTCGACCTTGACGTTCACGAAGTGCTCGTTCATGAGCGCGGCCGTCGACTCGTCCTCGAAGGACTCGTGTGCCATCACATGACACCAGTGGCAGCTCGAATAGCCGACGGAGAGCAGCACCGGCACACCGCGCTCACGGGCGGCGGCGAACGCCTCGGCCGACCACGGCCACCAGTCGACCGGGTTGTCGGCGTGCTGGAGCAAGTAGGGGGACGTCTCATGGGCCAGTCGGTTCGGCATGGTCCCATCCTCGCGCACCGGGGGCCCTGATCCGCGGAGTCGCTCGCGCCGACGCCTCGTACGCAGGACACTGACACGTACATGTAGAGGTACCGGCACCTGTGGACGGCACGTGCCGCTCTCGGAGGGGGACCACATGCGGGACAGCCATCGGGCCGAAGCCGAGGGGCTGTTGGCACGGGCGGTCGAGGAGGAGGTCCGGCGCACCGGCGGCCGCACGGACGGCGGTGTGCTCCTGTCCCGGGCCCGGGGCGCCCTCGACGCCATGGCGCGGACGGCGGCCGAGGAGTACGAGGCGTACACGCGCGCCCTGGACGAGGCGGCGGCCGGACAGCTGACGTTCGGCCAGCGGTACGCCAAGGAGGGCGCGGGCACCCCGCTGCTCGTCGCCGCGGTCGCCGCCGTCGCGGCCGCGGCGGCCGACCTCGCGCTCGGCACGGGCGGCGGCACGGCCCTGGGCGCGGGCGCCGCCGTCGCGGTGGCGGGGGCCGCGGCGACGGTGGTGAAGGTGACGGTGTCCCACGTACCTGCCGCGCAGCGGCACGCGGGCGTGGTGAGCCAGCCGGGCGGGCCCGAGCAGCTGCGGTTGCAGTGGCTGACGGCTCTGGAGGTGCGGGGCATCCGGCCGTTCCTGGACCAGCAGCGTGTCCTCACGGCCGCGTCGGGCGGCGGCGTGTCGGGCGGCGGGCAGAAGAAGGCCGCGCCCCGGCTGCGGCGCACCGACAAGAGCGCGGCGGCACGCCGGCGCACCGTACTCGAACAGTCCTACACCCAACTCCCGCAGTCCCAGGGCCCTTTCGCGGGCAGGCGCGCCGAGCTCGGGCGCATCGCGCAGTGGGTGCACGCGGGCCGCGCGAGCACCCGGACCATGCCGACGGTCGTCGTGCTGCACGGCCCGCAGGGCGCGGGGCGGTCCTCGCTCGCGGTGCGGGCGGCGCACGACCTGAAGGACCAGTTCCGCGGCGCCTGCCTGGTGGACCTGCGCGGCGACACCCCCGGCGCCCCGCCCCTGTCGACGCGCGACGCCCTGCTGCACCTGTTGAACCGTCTGGGCGCCCCGCGCGAACAACTCCTCTTCCGGGAGCGGTCCACGCAGGAACAGCAGGTCAAACGGCTCAGCGAGCTGTACCAGCAGCACCTGACGGGCCTGGAGGCCGTCATCGTGCTCGACGACGCCGCCGACCCGGAGCAGGTGCGCGCCCTGGTCCCCGAGCGCTCCGACAGCCTCGTCCTCATCACCGCCCGCGAGCCCCTCGCCCTGCCGGACGACCTGCCCGCCCGGGTGTACGACCTGCCGGTGGCGGCCCTGGACGCGGCGGGCGCCGAGCAGTTGCTCCGCGAGGCGGCGGAGGACCTCGCGGGGCCCTACGACGCCGCGTCCCTGGAGACCGTCAGGGACCTGTGCGGCGGGCTGCCGCTCGCGCTGCGCGCAGCGGGTTCCTCGCTCGGTCCCCGTACGCCGCTGCAACTGGTCGCCGACCTGTCCGCGTACGGGCCCGAGGACGCCGTGGCGCCCGTGGAGCGCGCGCTGTGGCTGCGCTACACCGACCAGTCGGAGACGGCGCGGCGCCTGCTGCGGCGGCTCGCGCTCGCGGGGCGCGCCTCGCTCGGCGCCGCCGCGGCCGCCGCGCTGCTCGGCCTCCGGCCGGGGCCCGCAGGGCCTTCGAGCAAGGGCCGCGGCGGGCGGCGGGAGGGCGAGGCCGAGGCGGGGCGGCAGCTGACCGCCCTCGCGCGGGCCGGGCTCATCGACCACATCAACGGCGACCGGTACCGCCTGCACGACCTCGTCCGCGCCTTCGCGCGGGCCCGCCTCGCCGACGAGGAGGAGCCCGCGGAGCGCACGGCCGCGCAGGAGCGGCTCATCGTCAGCTACGGCGAGCTCGCCGACGCGGTGATCCGCCTCGTCGACGGCAAGACGTCGACGCGCGCCGACCACTTCGGGCAGCACGGCTTCACGTCCCTGGACTCGGCGCTGCGCTGGCTCGACGACGAGTCGAGCTTCATCACGGCGGCGCTGCGGCAGGCGGAGGGCGTGGACCCGCAGGCGGTGCTCAACCTGCTCGGCGCGCTGTGCGACTACTGCCTGCTGCGCGGCGACCTCTACCGCCTCGGTGAGATCAGCGAGTTCGCGCAGTCCCTGGAGAAGGCGGGCGCGGGCGCGGGCGGGCACAACCGGATGGAGCGCAGCGTGCAGTGGCGCACCGGCATCGCCGCCCGCCAGCTCGGCGACCTCGACCAGGCCCGCTCCACGCTCTCCTCCGTCGTCGACCTCTACTTCGAGGCCCACCAGGACGCGGGGGCCGCCCGCGCCCTCGGCTCCCTCGGCATCACCCTGCACCACCAGGGCAATCTGGCGGAGGCCGCGGCGCGCCTGCGCGAGGCACTCGACCTCCAGGTCTCGCAGGACCTCGCGGGCGACCGCGCCTGGACCCTGCACGCCCTCGCCGCCGTCGAACGCGACCGCTCCCGCCTCGGCGAGGCCCAGGAGATGCTGCACACCGCCCTGGCCCTGCACCGCGGCAGCGAGTCCGTGCACGGCGAGGCCTGGGCGCACTTCCAGCTCGGCCAGGTGTGTCTGCGCATGGGCGAGGTGGAGCGCGCCGAGGAGGAGCTGCGCCGCGCCCTCGATCTGTACGTCACCACGCGTGACGCCCGCGGGGAGGCCTGGGCCCTCACCCAGCTCGCCCGGGCCCGCCTGGTCGCGGGCGATCCCTCACCCGCCGTCGACGGGCTGCGCCAGGCCGTCTCCCGGCACCGCGACAACGAGGACGCCCGCGGGGAGGCCTGGTCCCTGTACTACCTGGGCCAGGCCCTGGAGGAGACCGGCGACCTCGCGCAGGCCGTCCGCGACCTGGAGCGGGCCCGCACGATGTTCTCGCGCATGCGCGACGTGTACGGCCTGGCCTGCGCCCGCCACCACTCCGCCCGCGTCACCCGCGACCAGCGCGCCGCCCAGACCGGCTCCCTGCGCAACTCCGGGTTCGCCCGCCAGCTCCTGGTGGACGCGCGCGCCGACTTCCAGCGCATCGGGGTCGCGCACGGGGAGGCGTGGACGTGCCTGGAACTGGCGGTCGTCGACGCGGGGAACGCCCGCACGCAGGCGGCCCTGACCCTGTGCGACGACGCCATCGCCCTGTTCGCCTCCTACGGCGACCGCCGCGGCGAGGACTGGGCCCACTTCCTGCGCGCCACCCTCCTGCCCTACGCGTCCCCCGGCGGCTGGGAGATCGGCACGGCGGTCGCCCAGGAGGAACTCGCCCAGCTCTCCCACGCCGCCCACCCGCTGCGCGACGGGAAGCTCGACGAGTACGTGGAGGCGTATCTGCTGTTGCTGGAGCGGGGGGCCGAGCTGGATGCCGGGTGGCAGGGGTGGCGGCTCGGGATGACGCCCAGCAGGCATGCCCGGGAGATCATGGGGGTGCCGGTGTCGCCGGTGCACTAGCGGCGCCATAGTGGGGAGTTGACGGGCCTACGAAGGGGGCGGGGCGCCATGGACGACTGGCTGCCGAAGGACCCGGCGCCCTCCCTGGGGCCCCGGGAAGCAGCGGATCTTCCGCCGGAGCTGGCGGCGTTCATCCGGCCCGGCGCCGAGGCTCCCGCGGTCCTGGAGCTGTACGGGCCCTCGGACGCCGCGGCGTACGCACTTGCGGTCCGCCTCGCCCGGCTGGCACGGCGGCCGGAGTCGTGGCAGCCGTTCCGGTCCTGCTGGATACCGGTCGAAGCGGCTGGCACCGGGCCGGAACTGTTCCTGCTGAAGCTGCTCGAACAGCTGCTGGACGGCCGTCCGCCGACAGCCCTGTACGACATGCTGCGGGCCGAACCCGAGCACCTCCCCCGGGTGCTGCTCCAAGAGTGCCGCCCGCTCCTGACGGACGTCCCGCGCCTGGTCGTCCTGGACGGGGAGGCCGACGCCGAGCTGCTGCGGGCCGCCGCCCGGCTCGTGCGAGGGACGAAGTGCAGGGTGCTCGCCCTGTCCGGGACCCGGCCTCGGGGGCTCGAACCAGGAACGGCGGGACACCGGGTGCCCGCGGGCGGAGGCAGAGCCGCGGCGGCGCTCGGGAGGGCCGCCTCGGCGCTCCTCGACCGCCTCGCGTCCTGGGCCGGTGACGACGTCGACGCCGAGCTGGCGGTACGGCTGTCGCACCCGGAGCCCGGAGAACACCCCCTGCTCAGGGCGGCGTTCCATGAACTGTGCTCGGGCGGGCTCCTCCGGGAGACGAGTCCCGGCCGGTACCGGTTGGCCCGCCCCCGCCCCGGCCCTCGTCACGGCGTGTCCTCGGCCTCCCTGGACCGGCACCTGCTGACCGCCGCTCTCGACGGCCGGACGGACCTCGAAGGCGGGGCCGAGGTGTACGCCGACCTTGCCGTTCGGCTCCTGCGCCAGGGGGTGCCCGACGGCGGGGTGCTGCTCGACCTGCTCGAACCGCATCTGGTCGGACGGCAGGGCCTGTTCCGGCTGCTGCGCATGAAGCAGTCGCTCTGGCGGCACACGGACGGCTGGGAACCCCTGCGGACCGTCGTCGCCGTCGCGGTCCGTGAGACGGGCGGTCCGCTCGCGGCCATGGAAGTACTCGCACCGCTCGCCACCGCCCGCGCGATCCGCGAGACAGCGGTCGCCCAACGTCACGCGGGCGCCCTGGACGAGGCCTTGGCGACGCTCGACGAACTCCCCGCGGCCACTCGACCGGACGGCTGGGCCCTGCACACCCGCGCCGCCCTGCTGTGCGACAAGGGCGAACCGGCGGCGACCGAGCGGCTGCTGCGCAGCGCCATCGAGGCCCATCAGGTACGCGGTGACGTGCGCGGGGAAGCCTGGGCCATCCACCACTACGGGCGCCAGCGGCTGATCCGCGGCGCGCTGGAGGAGGCGCGGAAGCACTTGGAGACCGCGCGGCACATGTTCGTCGGCCTGGGCGACCGGCAGGGACGGGCCTGGTCCGAGACGGAGCTGGGGCGGGTCCTGCTGCTGCACGGCACGCACGACGAGGCCGCCCACGTCCTGAGCAAGGGCCTCGGCCTGCACCTGTCGAACCAGGACGTGCGGGGCAAGTACTGGACGTATGTGTACCTCGCCCTGGTCCATGCCGAGTCCGGCGCCCTGCCGGAGGCCGTGCGGCTGGTCAGGGACGCGTCCCGGCACTTCCCGACCATCCCCGACCAGCTGGGGGCGGCCTGGGCGCGGCACTTCCTCGCGGTACTGCCGTGGGTCGGGACCTCCGCCACTGACGCGGCCGCGATCCGTCTGTTCGACGTACGGCAGGAGTTCCGCCGGGTCGGGTGCCCGCACGGAGAGGCCTGGAGCATGCTGGAGCTCGCGGAGCTGGAGCAGCGGGAGACGGGACGCGACAGCGCGGCGGCCGGGTACGCGGAGGCGCGGCGGCTCTTCGAACTGATCGGGGACGAGTCGACCCGGCGGTGGACCCGACTGCTGCCCCAGTGCCCCGACACGGCGGTCCCGCTCGCTGGGCGGCCTCCCCTGACCGCCCGCCTCACCATCCCCGAACCGGGCGCCGACTTCGCGTGGGGCGCCCTCCTCCAAGCCGCCCACTCGCATGTCCGCCTCACCCTCCACGACGAGCACTCGACCGCCGGTACGGCATCCCGCATCGCCCTGCGCATCGACCCCGCCCCCGACCACCCCTGGTCGACCCGCGCCGCCGACCTCCCCTGGCTCACCGCCCGCGCCACCCCCCTCACCGCCGCCGACGTCGAACCCGCCCACGCCGTCACCCTCAAACCGTCCCCCCGGGACCCGGACGGCGCCGAGTTCCTGTTCACACCGCGCCGGGCGGGTAGGCACCGGCTGCTGTTCACCATCGAGCACGCGGCGACCGCCACCGTCCTGCAACAGGTCGAGACGTACATCGACGTCACCGACGGCACAGGCGCTACCCCGGCCGCCATGCTGTCGCCCGAAGCGCTGCGGAGGGCCTAGGAGAGATGGCCCACGAGCTTCCGACCCGCATCACGCACGACCCCAGTCTCGGCTTCACCCGGCTCCCGCGGCGTGTCATCCGCCACCCGGACCTGGTCGTCGGCCTCGACGCCCGGCGCGACGACGAGAACGTGCGCGCCCGGATGTACGGGCCCGCCGTCCCCTCGCTCAGCGGCTCCGAGCACACCGTCACGCTCAGGGTCCGCCCCGGCGAGGTCCGCAGGGTCGCCGCGCGCCTCCGGCAGGTGTGGCGGGACGAGTTCGTGGCCCTGACGCCCCTGGACCCGGCGGGGCGCCCGGCTCCCGGCCGCACCCCGCTCCCGTACGCCTCCCTGGTCGACCTCACCACCGAACCGGAGGCCGAACTGCGCGCCGCGCTCTCCCGCCTCGCGCTCTACGGAACACAGCTCCTGTACGACGTGCTCCTCGGCGGCGACGACGAGGAGCTCAAACTCTTCCGCGGCTTCCTGACGGACGCCCTGAGCAGCGACCGGGCGCTGCGCATCCGCTTCCACTCGGACCTGTTCCTGCCCTGGCCGATGCTGTGCCTGCCGGCCGCGGCGGACGACGGGAAGGCCGGGGGTCCCGGGGGCGCGGAGGACGCCGGGGGTCCCGGGGGCGCGGAGGGCGCCGGGGGTCCCGGGGGCGTGGAGGGCCCCGGGGGTGGTGCCGCCCTGGACCGGGTGTTCGCCCGGTTCCTCGGCTACCGGCACCAGCTGGAGCACACCGGCGGCAACGCCTACGCCCGCGTCGCCGACGACCGCGACCCGCCGCCCCGCAGCGCGCCCGCCGTCAGCCTCAACCACGACACCGGTGTGGACGCGCAGGGCCTGACCCTGGCCGCCGAGGTCGCCGCCGCCCTCGCCGAGGGCACCGACTTCGTGGAACGCACCACCCGCGCCGAACTGGAGCGCGCCCTGCGTGACGACCTCCTCGACGAGCAGCTGATGTACTTCTGGTGCCACGGCCACTTCACCGCCTCGGGCGACGAGCCCCCGTACCTCGTACTGAAACTGACCGACCAGCAGGCCATCGACGCCTACACCCTGCGCGCCCACCGCCCGCCCCTGGACGCCTGCGTGCCCTTCCGCCCCTTCGTGCTGCTCAACGCCTGCTACGCGGGGCTCCCCGGCAACGCCGACCTGGCGTATCTGGGCCGGGCCCTGTTCGACGCGGGGGCCGGCGGGATCCTGGGGCCGCAGATCGAGATGCCCCAGCGCTTCGCCGCCGAGTACGCGCTCGCCTTCGTCACCCGCTATCTCGCGGGCCGGGAGACGGCGGGCGGGATCGCCCACTCCCTGGCCCGGCACTTCGCCGACACCTGCCGCAACCCGCTGGGCTTCGCCTACGCGCTGCACAGCGGCATGGACAGCCGCCTGGAGCGCACCGCGTGACCGGCGCCGCAGAGCCGTACGCCACCGGGGGCACCACCGCCGCCGACATCGCCGTCGTCGACCTCGACGAGAGCGGCTGGCCGCTGCGGCCCACGCGGGAGGGGCCGCGCCCCGTCCCCGCGCCCGCCCTCACCGCCCACCTCGCGGAGCGTCTCGCGCCCCCGCCGTGGGCGACGGACATCGTCGTGTACGTACACGGCTGGCAGACGTCGCAGCGCTCGGCACTCGGCGCGCTGCGCGCGCTCCTCGCCCTCGTGGAGCGACAGCGCGCCGAGCGTCCGGGGCTGTATCCGGCGCTTGCGCGGCGTGTGCGCGGCACGGGCGCGTGGGGCGCTGGCGTGCGGGGCACGGACGCGCGGGGCACGGACCCGCAGGGCACTAACCCGCAGGGTGAGGGCGGGCCGGCGGCAGGCATGGTGGGCCCGGGCGTGGCGGGCGCAGGCGTGGCGAGTGTCGGGCGGGGCTTCGTGCCCTGGCCCGTCCTGGTCCGCTGGCCCTCCCGCTCCCTGCCCTCCCTGGGCGGGTACCGCCGCATCCGCGACCGCGCACACGCCATGGGCACCCACGGGCACGCCGCCCGCGTCATCGGGCAGTTGCTCGGCTGTCTGGACGAGCAGCGGGGCGACCCGCGTACGGCCCCGGTCCTCGCCAGCCGTGGCGGTCAGTATCTGCATCTCGTCGGGCACT
Source organism: Streptomyces sp. NPDC017940 (assembly GCF_044328435.1). Classification (NCBI taxonomy): domain Bacteria; kingdom Bacillati; phylum Actinomycetota; class Actinomycetes; order Kitasatosporales; family Streptomycetaceae; genus Streptomyces; species Streptomyces sp. NPDC017940. The sequence goes on from NZ_JBIRHJ010000003.1 coordinate 488,916, forward strand.
CGTTCGGGTGCCGGTTCCTGTGCGAGGCGGTGCAGTGGGCGGCGGCGCCACCGGGCGGGACGCTGGGGTGGAGCACGCCGGCGCCACCCGGGCAGCCGTTCACCGTCGACTCGATGCTGCTGCTTCAGATGGCGGCGCCCAGGGACGCCTTCGCGGCGACGTTCACCGCGCTCGCGGGGGCGCCGCTGCGCGGGCCCGTCGTGGCGACGTACTCCCGGCACGACCGCGCCACCGGCTTCTGGCACCTGCGGGCGGAGCGGCGTGCGGGCATCGGGTACGCGGGAATCGGCACCGCGCCCGCGCCCGTGTCGGGCATCCGGATGCGGGACGCCGCCGAGGCGTACCCGCACGACGCCCTCGACCACCGCTTCGTCAGCGTGGACGCGGGCGAGGTGTTCGTCCGCGGCCGCGGGCCCGCGGGCGCGCACTCGGACCACCTGCGCCCGGAGACCGCCCACCTGCTCCTGTCACTGGCCGACCACACCCGGTGACCGTTCAAGCCCGTCCGGCGTTTGAGGACGAGGCCGTCCAGGCCGATACGGGGGTCCGGGGGCGGAGCCCCCGAAAGGGCCGGGGGGACCCGGCCCAGAGCGGGAGCACGCCGGACGTAACCGCCCAGGGCACCCCCGCCAGAACCCTCAGGCCTTCTTGGAGCCCTTGTCCCCAGCGGCGCGCCCCGCCCCCGACACGGCGGGCTCGGCACCCGAGGCACCCGCTGGGGCACCCGCCGCGGCCGAGGAACCGGCCGAGCCCGGGGCATCCGGGGCGTCCGGGGAGTCCAAGGAGTCGGGGGACTCCTTGAAGTCGACCTTCCCCATGTGCCGGTTCATGGACTTCATCAGGCGCCACACCGCGAGCGCCATCACCGCGAACACGATGAACCCCAGGACCCCGGGGGTCACCTTGTTCTCGTCGACCTCCTTGGCCAGGGGGACGAGGTGCGTCACTGCAAGGCTTGCGCTTCCGCTCATGTCAGGCATTGTCGCGGATGCCCGCGAAGAGGTCGTCCTCGGGGAGGGAGGTATCGACGAGAGACTTCGCCAGCTCGTACTCCTCCGTGGGCCAGACCTCCTTCTGGAGCTCCATCGGGACCCGGAACCAGCCGCCCTCGGGGTCGATCTGGGTGGCGTGGGCGATCAGGGCCCTGTCGCGGATCTCATAGAAGTCGGCGCACGGGACGTGCGTGGTCAGCGTGCGCTCGACCCGCTCGAACTCGTCCCAGCGCTTCAGCCACTCGCCGTACGGGGACTCCAGGCCGCGGTCCAGCATGGCCTGGTGCAGCGCCTCGGTGCGGGGGCGGTTGAAGCCCTGGTTGTAATACAGCTTCTGCGGCTGGAAGACCGGGCCGTACTCGCTCTCCGGGTACTTCTCCGCGTCCGCCGCGCCGTCGAAGGCCACCATCGAGATCTTGTGGGTCATGATGTGGTCGGGGTGCGGGTAACCACCGTTCTCGTCGTACGTCGTGATCACCTGCGGGCGGAACGCCCGGATCTGGCGCACCAGGGCCCCGGACGCCTTGTCGACGTCCTCGAGCGCGAAGCAGCCCTCGGGCAGCGGGGGCAGCGGGTCGCCCTCGGGCAGGCCCGAGTCGACGAAGCCGAGCCACTCCTGCTTGACGCCGAGGATCTCGCGCGCCTCGTCCATCTCCTTCTTGCGGACCTCGTGGATGTGCTCCTGGATGTAGGCGTCGCCCTGGAGCTTGGGGTTGAGGATGTCGCCGCGCTCCCCGCCGGTGCAGGTCACAACGAGTACGTCCACCCCTTCGGACACGTACTTGGCCATCGTGGCCGCACCCTTGCTCGACTCGTCGTCGGGGTGGGCGTGAACGGCCATCAGTCGAAGCTGCTCAGTCAAGACTCGATCCTCAGGTGTCCGGCGCCGCTGCGTGCTGTGGCGCCCTCGGTCGTCCGGCGTTGTGCGGGGCTTCTATAGTGACGGAACCGGGGGGCGGAAAATTCCGGCAGGAGGACGATCATGACCGCGGTGAGCGGCGGCGACGGCGGCGGTCTCGCCACTGGTGACGGCGGCGGCCCGGCCACGTCGCCTCCGCAGGGCCGCTACGGCCGCTCCGCGGACGAGCGCGCCGACCGCAAGCTCAAGGTCATCGGCGCCGTCCTGGGTGTCGTCGGCCTCGGGGTCGTCGGCTGGTTCGGGTACGACTCGATCGCCGGATCCAAGGTCAGCGGCGAGATCATCAAGTCCGACATCGTTTCGGACAGGTCCGTCGAGGTGCACCTGGAGGTGCACAAGAAGGCGGACGCCAACGGTTACTGCACGCTCCGCTCCCAGGCCGAGGACGGCTCCGAGGTCGGCCGCGCGGACTTCCGCTTCGACCAGGACGAGGGCCGCATCGACAAGGTCGTCACGCTGCGCACGACGGAGCGCGCCACCAGCGTCGAGCTGGTCGGCTGCCACAAGGACTGAGCGGGCGCCTGCCACCGGGGACGGGCGGATCCGCTGCCACCGGGGACGGGGCGGATGCGCTGCCGCCAGGCCTGAGCAGGGCGTGCGACACGCCCAGTCACTCCGAGTAGACCCGCTTTCACCTGCGGCGACGTAACTCTGACGGCTTATGTCCTCCCCCTTCGGCAGCGGAATTGTTAGGCTCGTGGTTTCGCCCACCCGTGAGGGAACATCCTTCTGGGTAGGGCGATGCTTTGTATTCCCAGTACCTACGAGGAGCACCTGTGACCCAGACCAGCGACAACGTCACCTGGCTGACCCAGGAGGCGTACAACCAGCTCAAGGCCGAGCTGGAGTATCTGTCTGGTCCTGCGCGCACCGAGATCGCAGCCAAGATCGCGGCGGCGCGCGAGGAGGGCGACCTGCGCGAGAACGGCGGGTACCACGCGGCCAAGGAGGAGCAGGGCAAGCAGGAGCTCCGTGTCCGTCAGCTGACCCAGCTCCTGGAGCACGCGAAGGTCGGTGAGGCTCCCGCGGCGGACGGCGTGGTCGCCCCCGGCATGGTCGTCACCATCGCCTTCGACGGCGACCCGGACGATACGGTGACCTTCCTGCTCGCGTCCCGGGAGTACGCCAGCGACGACATCGAGACGTATTCGCCGCAGTCGCCGCTCGGCACGGGTGTCAATGGCAAGCGGATCGGGGAGAACGCGCAGTACGAGCTGCCGAACGGCAAGCTCGCCTCCGTCAAGATCCTCGAGGCCAAGCCGTACCAGGGCTGAGCCCGAAGACCCCCGGCGCCCGTGGCGCCGGGGGTTTCGTTCTGCGTATCGGCCCGGCCGCCGGGCTCGGGCTCAGCCGCCGGTTTCCGGCCCCGGTGCCGCGCCCGGCGATACGCCGGTGGTCAGCGGCACTTCACGAAGCGCGGGGCCGAGTCCTTGATGTCCTTGCGGTTGTTGGTCCTGGTACCCGACATCAGGGTCCGGAAGATGCCTTCGCGCGGGCAGTTGATGCTGACGCTGATGCTGCCGAGGGAGCTCGGGGACACGTTCTGGCACTTGCTCGCCGCCACCACCGGCGGGATGGTCCCGAAGCTCTCCTGGAGCAGCGAGACGCAGACCTTCTTGTAGCCCTCGTAGAACCCGCTGGCGTACACCTTGCCGTTCTGCGCCTTGGGCTGGTTGGCGACCAGTTCCAGCTCCTGGGCAGCGGCCGACGACTGCGCCGTCGCGCCCATCAGCATCCCCGCCGCCAGCACGGCCGCGGCCGCACCCATCCGCACCTTGGACATGGTCTTCCCCTCGTTCGGCTGTACTCGGTCCGCCGGCCCCGGCCGGGGCGCGCCGCCCGGCCGTTCCCGGCGTAGATAGCTTCCAGCCCCACGCATCCCGGGCAGTACCCCCCGCCCAGGGGATCTTTCCGGCCAACCTCCTACGCATTGTTCATGTTCATGCCGCCCGGGGTTCACCTCTCGCGTCGCACCATCGTGGGCGGGCGCAGCTTGATCACGAGTCACTGCCGTGGTCGACCACGAGGTGCGCCGCCTGACCACGGGGAAGCAGTGAGACACGGGGGACAGCTGTGATATCGGTCGGTGTCATCGCACGGGGCGGGCCGGAACGGGCGGAGCTGCGTGCCGCCCTGGAGGCGGAGGGGCGCCATCTCGTCGCCGGTGAGGGCGAGCCGGGCGGTGAGCTGGCGCTCGTACGCCGTGCCGGGCCGCGCGTGCTCGTGGTCGGCCAGGACGACGAGGACTCGGCGCTCACCGCCCTGCACCGGCTCACCGCCGCGTCCGCGCCGGTGGCCGTGCTGCTGCTCGCCCACCGGTTCACCTGCGGCGGGCTGCGGCGGATCCTGTCCTGCCGCCCGGCGGGCGTCCTGCACCGGGCCACGGCCGCCGCGCATCTGCCGTGGGCGGTCGGCGCGGCGGCCGCGGGCGGTCCGGTGCTCGGCCCCGAGCTGGTCGGCGTGGTCACCGGCGCCTGCCCGTGCCCCGGCTGCGCCCCGTCGGCGCGGGACGAGGCGCGCACCCTCATCGCCACCCTGTCCACCCGCGAACTGGAGGTGCTCGAACTCGTCGGCGAGGGCCTCTCGAACCCGCAGATCGCCGCGGCCCTCACCATCAGCTCCGACACCGCCAAGGACCACTTGGGCAGCATCTGCGGCAAGCTCGGCATCCGGGGCCGCTTGCAGGCGGCCCGGGTCGCCTGGCAGGCGGGGCTCACCGGGCGGCGGGGGCCCTCGGCCGGGCGGGGGCCTTCGACGGGGCGGGGGCCCGCCGCGCACGGCGGTCGCACACCGGCGGCTGCGGGTTGCCGGTGACCGCCGGTGCTGGTGCCTGCCGGGTGCCGGTGCCTGTCGGGTGCCGGTGCCTGCCGGGCGCCGGACTCCGAAGGTTCAGGCGCCGTTGCATCGATAGCCGACCCACGATCGCGCTGCGTCCTCCATGGCTCGCCGCCACTCTTCCGGGAAGTGGCGAGCCCAGTGCCGGTACATACGCCAAGTGGCCCTGGCGAAGGCATCGATGGCTCGCGGCTCTGCGCCTTTCCAGCCACTGCACTGCGCGGCCCAGGATTCCGCGGAGGCCGGGGTGTGCCCAGCGGAGATGAGCTGGACGACGAGGGTGGCGGGGTCGATGAAGCCCGCTCCTCGGGTCGGCCATGACCAATCAATGACCCATGTTCGATCGGTCCCGATCATGATGTTGCTTGGGTTGATATCCGTGTGCAGCAGAGTCGTACCGCGGAACAGCTCAGCTTCCGACTCATTGTCGGCGAAGCTGTCCCAGCGTTCTTCGATCCATCCCTGCGCAACGGCCGGTACCGGAATCTCCGCGACGCTATTCAAGGCGTCGACAACTTCGGGGAGATCCGTAGTACCTGGATCAAAGACTGACATGCGGCCGTCGACGACCTCGAATCCGAGGATCACCCAGCCCTCGCCATCGACACTCCACAGCAGTTGTGGTGCTACCGACTGAACGAAGGGGGCAATGTCCCTCTCCTTGAAGAGAGACTCCAGCCGTGCTCCGGGTTCGTTGAACATGCCCTTGACGAAGAACTGCCCGTGTTCGGCGTGGATGATCGCAGCGTAGTCAGAGCTGAATCCGCTGGCCGGACACCTCACTCGGGTGACGTCGCCGGTGTACGGGTGGATCAGTTCCTGAAAGTGGGGGTCTGGCAGATCATCCACGCGTGTCCTCCTGGGGCGGATCAGTTCCTTGGGGGGCATCCAGTGCCCGGACTCCCCGGTTTGCAAGCGGCGTTCGGTTCGCATCGAGGGTCACACGGATTGTTCGGAACACAGTCAGGGCGGCAAGCGCTGACCTCATCCCCGCGTGCTTTCCGGATGCGAGCGGTCGCCTGCTCCATCGCGGGGCCGCCCAGAATAGAGGACAACGACCCCGCCCGTACGTTTCCAGTAGGCAGCCAGGTCGAGAACACGCACGGAGAGACTTCACCGTTCGGCCCTACGGATGCCACTCCGGAACCGCAACGGCCGCACAGCCCTGCGGGGTCCGGGGCTTGGCTTGAGGACGCTCCACGTCCGAACAGCCTGACGTGGTCGACGCCGATGTTCGTCACGCCCAGGGTTTCGAGATCTTTGCGAGTCGCCTCAGTGTCTTTGACGTCGTCCATAGCGACGATTCCCACCCGTAAGGGTGTGCCCTGGGCAAGCGCCTTGATGATGTTCTGCCGAGTGCGTGCATGGCTTCGGCGGCCGGTGACGGCGTCGTGTTCGGTGGCCTGGTCCGAATAGTACGAGGTCGCCAGCGACATGCGGGCGTGCCGCAACTGCTCCCACCACGGCTCTGAGACATGCACGAGGTTGCTGTACACCTCGACGCCCATGCCCTTGCTCAGGGCGAAGTCAGCGATCGCGATCCCGTTGGGGTGCATCATCGGCTCGCCTCCGATGAGCTGCACATGAGGCACGCCCATCTCTGCGGCCTCTCCGATCAACCGGAACCAGTCGTCACGCTCCATCGACCCGTGATCGCCGCCAGGGCCCGACTCGTTGTAGCAGTGAACGCAGGCCAATTGGCATGTGCGGGTGAGGTCCAGCCACAGCATTCGTGGCGGCTTCAAGGCCTCCGAAAGGGGCCGTTCTGTGGTCAGTGCAGACATGCTCACTCCTGTGAATTTTGGGTGTCTCGTCTGTCCATTCGGCGTCGACACTGGGCCGATGCTTGGCGCAACCCGCCTACCGGCGGGGGCGGGCCTGGGGGCCAATACCGGAGAGGGAACCCCCGCTCCCTTTCCCGCAGCCTGTCTTGTCGCTCCCCGACTTGCCCTCACGAGAGGGCCCTCACCGCCCCGTTCACTCGCACGTCCACGCGAGCGCCGAGGAAGAGATACTGCGTTGTGCTGCCAACATCGAGCACCCCGAGAGACTCCCTGATGCGTCGGAGCTGCTCTCCACCGGTGTAATCGGTGAGCCTTGCGGGTTCGGCCCACTGATATCGCTTCAGTTTTCCGGCATCAGCTACATGTGGGGCACTGAAGTCCACGATTCCGCAGTAGAAGACGAAGTTGGTGCTTTCCCATTCGTCTTCGTGGATGTTCCCCGGAACGGTGTCGACGACGAGGAAGCGCGCGGGGACCACTTCGAGGCCCGTCCCGTCCCGGACCTTGCGCGTCACGGCCATGTGCGGCGGCTCGTTCTGCATCGCCTTGCCGCCCGGAAGGGTCATTCCGCCACTGCCGTGCGGTTCCACCAGGAGTACGTCACCCGCTCGATTGAGGATGAGCGCGGCAGCCTTGATCTCGCGCCGCGGCGTTTCTGGCATGTCTTTGTGCATCCGAATCCTCATGTACTTGCCTTGGGAAGGGATGGATTTACGGAGGGAGCGGCGGGCCCCTGGCTGCCACTGACTGGCAGCCGGTAGCCCGCCGTCGGCGCAGCCTGGCCCAAGCCTCAGGAGCAGGAGTGGCTGAACGGCGCGCAGAAGCCAGCGGGGCCCCTCGCAGGGAGCTGCCAGAAGGGGTTCCGTGGGTGTCTCAAACGAGAGCCGCGCCTTCAGGCGAAGTCTGGAAGCGTCGCGGGAAGTTGGACTTCTTTACAGCGCGGCGAGCGGCTACACGGGAGGGAGAAGGCGAGGCGGAATCATGAAGGTGCCTGGATGGTGCGGCGCCTCGCACTTCGGGTCCGCCTTGCAGAAGAAGCCGCGCCCTCGGCAGTGCAAGCACTTGTGCGGCGCGTGGGCCGTCGTCCCCTCACCGTAACTGGTGACAGTCAACGTCGGCTCTACCTTTTGCCCGGTGCCTGAGCACCCACCACAGCTCAGATGCGGTCCCCGACAGAGCTGTTGGCCATCTCGCCCGCCGTCATCCCCCATAACCCCTGCCGCCTCCTGCAACCCGCCCTGACCCGCCGCACGTCGCACAGGTCTTCTCTTCGTACTCTGCGCCTCCGGGGTTGTCCTCCATGTCGTGCGCTCGCTGCACCTGGACTGTGCCGTTGCCGCCGCACGTGCCACACACCTGGTCCATGGCGAGAACTCCCTACTTGTCGAATGTACGCGGTTGTTGCGCTATGCGGTCGGAAGTCACCCGTAAGTGACATCCGACTTGCGCGTGGGATCCGGGCCGATCAACGGGACCCGGCCGGAGAGCTGGTCGTACCTCCCGGTCAGGGCCGTGCTCGCGCCCGCCGTGCCGTAGACAGCTGGGAGCGGGGCGCCCAGCCGCCGCTACCGCTCGGGTCGTAGCGGTCCCCCGGGCCGGCCAGGTCCGGGACTGCCGCACCACGGGACCCGGACGCTCAACGGCCGCGTATCGCGACCGGGGCCCGTTGCCGCCCTAGCGCGCCCGGTGGTGTCGGGGACGGGCTGTGGACGCATGTCCCGTCGCTCCCAGGACTGCCATCACAGGATCGGTCTCTCATTTTCGTTCACGACCACGCTTACGCGCCGCCCATTCACGATGTACTGGGACGATTGGCGGCCCTCTTCGAGCGCCAGCAGTGCTTCACGGATTCTGTGGTACTGGTCTCGCGCGGTGTGGATCGGAAGTCTTGACCGCTCCGCCCATCGATAGCCTTTCAGCTCGCCGGGCGCAGCCAGTCGGGGAGCTTCGGTGTCGACAGTTCCGCAGTCGAAGACGAGATCGATCCCTACTCGCACGTCCCCTTCCACGTTCTCTGCGACGACATCCATGACAAGGAGGCGCCTGGGAACAACCTTGAGGCCGGTCTCTTCCTCGACCTCCCGCACCACGGCGTCGTGCGGGTATTCGTTCCCCTTGGCACCCCCACCGGGCAGGGTCATGCCGTCTCTGTAGCGCGGGTCCACCAAGAGAACGTGACCCTCATGGTTGCGGATGATTGCGAGGGCGCCGACCTTTCGGCGCGGAGGTGCTGACAGACTCACGTCTTTGTGCATCTGAATCCTCTGGGAACTGGCTTCAATGAGACAGCACTTCATGGGGGGCGACGAGCCCCGGCTGCCACTGGCTGGCAGCCGGTAGCCCGCCGCCGGCGCAGCCTGGTCCACGTAGGGAGGTCGTGGAACGGCTGCTCCCATCCGTGCGGAGGAAGTGGGGGCGACCCCGGCACGGGGGTTATGGGGAAGGCTTTCTGCTAGCGGACGCCCCGCGAGGTGGGCGGATCCGTGACGTCCTGGCGCTCGACGTGTGCTGACCCGAAGGGCTGCGATGACGCGTCGGAGTACGGGAGTATCACCGGCCCCACTCCTCCGGGACGGCCGGGAGGTGCGGGTCGAGCCCTTCGTGCGGAGCCTCGGGAGACAAGTCTCGGGGGTCGGCGTCCCACTCCCGGCCGCCGCGCGGCGGGCGGAGTTGGACTATCCCCCACTCGGTGTCCATGACCTCACCGATCCGTTTGGTCCGCGAGTCGTACACCGTCTCGTGCAGCTCGGGCATCACAAAAGTCTCCCGAGCGCGTGTTCAGCCACCTTCAGAAGTTGCGGGGTCGGAGGAGCGTAGGTGCGAGGGGCCAGGGGCTGGGCCTCCCCCAATATGGCGCCCGCCCGGATCAGCGCTTCCAGATCGTCCGTAAGTCGTTGAAACTCTTCAGAACCGGGTCCCTGGGCGGTCCCGCTCTGTCCACCGGTCATGGCGTCACTCCGTCTGGCGATCAACCGCGATGCCTTGCGATCTCCCTTGCCTGTAGGTAACCGCACCGCTCCGAGCGGCGGTACCGTGGCAGCGCAGCCACGGTTTTAAATCGTTTAAAGCGCCCTCGGGCGCGAGGAGTTGACGCGATGCCGCAGCCGAACGAGGCCCTGCAACGGCTCTTCGACATGAGCGGCTGGACACTCAGCCAGTGCGCGCGAGCCGTGAACCGCGTCGGCAGCGAGAACGGCACGCCGTTGAAGTACAACGCGTCAGCCGTCCACCACTGGCTTCGCGGCACGACTCCCCGGGGTGAGCGTGTGCCCGGTTACATCGTGGAGGCGTTCTCCAGGCGGCTGGATCGCCCAGTCACCTACCTGGAGGCCGGGTTCGAACCCACGAGCGGTCAGCGTGCCCAACACTTGGACACCGTGGGGGAGATGATCGAACTGGGAAAGGACGACATGGACCCGTCCCGCCGGGGAGTGCTGGGCGCCACGCTCTTCTCGGTCGCGCTCACCGTTCCGGACTGGCCGAACGCGGTCGACCGCCTGACGGCCGTGGAGTCCGGGCGAGCCCAGCGGATCGGCTTCCGCGAAGTGGACACCATCATTGCTATGACGGAAGAGCTTTCCCGTCTCGATGACCAGTTCGGAGGGCGTCACGCGCGGCCGATGGCGGCGGTGTTCCTCGTCGATACGGTGGGCCCGCACCTTCGCGCCGCTGCTTCGGACGCTGTTCGTAAGGCCCTGTTGTCCGCTACGGCCGACCTCCTCTACCTGGCCGGTTTCATGGCCGTTGACGAGGGCCTGGACGGTTTGGCTCAGCGGTACTACTTGAAAGCCCTTGAATGCGCCGGTGCCGCTGGCGACCACCTGACCTACTGCACCACATTGCGCGGGATGAGTCTGCAAGCCATCGACCTCGGCCACGCCCCACACGCTCAACGGCTCGCGGACGCCGCTGCTTCGGCATCGCCCGAGGCCGGACCGCGCATGCGGGCATTCCTGGCGGGGCAACAGGCGCACGCATACGCGGCCACAGGATCAAAGAGCCAAGCTCTGACTTTGATCCGCGAGGCGGAAGTGGCCATGGAAAGAGCCGAAGCCAAGGCCAAGGCCTTTGGAAGCTATGCGCCTTCGTCGCTGGCCTATCACGTGTCTCAGGTGAAGTACGCCCTGGGAGACAAGGCTGGCGCCGTCGAGTCCCTGAAGGAGTCGGACCGACTTCGCCACTCCCACTACCGTCGGAGCAGCGTCCGGTACAACGCCCTTCTGGCGGAACGGCAACTTGAACTCGGGCACCTGGAAGAGGCCTGTTCCACCTGGGGACGGGTCCTCGATGAGTACCCGCTGGTGCGGTCCGGGAGCGCGGACGAGAAGGTCCGGCGCATGAAATCCCTGCTCCGCCCCCATCTTCGTAACCCCGCAGCAGCACACGTGTACCAGCGAGCCCAGCTGCCTGAAGCGGTCTGACACCGCCCCCCCGGGGAACACCGTGCCCGCACCGAAGGCGGAACGCTTCCCGGCAGGGTAACGCCGAAGGGAGGGAAGTCAGCCGGTCGAGCGGTACTTGCGCACCGCCAAGGTGCGGAAGATCAGCAGAATCACCACCGACCAGATCACCGACGCCAGTACCGGGTGCCGCATGGGCCACGCCTCGGGGGTCTGGAAGCCTGGCGGGAGGTTGCCGAACAGTTCTCGGCAGGCCTGGACCGTGGTGCTGAACGGGTTCCACTCGGCGATGTGCCGGAAGAACGTCGGCAGTTTGTTGGAGTCCACGAAGGCGTTCGAGATGAACGTGAGAGGGAACAGCCAGATCAGTCCGCCCGAGGTCGCCGCCTCCGGCGTGCGGACCGACAGGCCGATCAGGGCGCCGATCCACGAGAAGGCGTACCCGAGCAGGAGCAGCAGGCCGAAGCCCGCGAGGATCTTGCCGAAGTTCTCGTGGGTGCGCCAGCCGAGGATCAGGGCGACGCCCGCGAGGACGAGCAGGGTCAGCGCGGTCTGCGCCAGGTCGGCGATGGTGCGGCCGGTGAGGACGGCGCCGCGCGCCATGGGCAGGGAACGGAACCGGTCGATCAGGCCCTTGTGCATGTCGTCGGCGATGCCCGCGCCCGCACCTGCCGTGGCGAAGGTGACGGTCTGCGCGAAGATGCCCGCCATCAGGAAGTTGCGGTAGTCCTGCGACGAGATCGAGCCGCCCACCTGGATGGACCCGCCGAAGACGTACGTGAAGAGGATCACGAACATCACGGGCTGGATCAGACCGAAGAGGACCACTTCGGGAATCCGGATCATGCGGATCAGATTCCGCTTGGCGACGACCAGGGAGTCCCTGACGGACTGGCGGAGTCCGCCGGCGGGCCTTGGCCCGGCCTTGAGCGCGGTATCGGTGGCGGTACTCACTTGTCGGCCTCCTTCTTGCGCTGCGGCTCGGCGAGGGAACTGCGCTGCGGCCCGGTGCCGGAACCGCGCCGCGACCGGGCGCCGCCCCCGGCCCCGGGCCCGGCGTCGGTGCCCGCGCCATCGCCCTCGTCCGCCAACTCCGCGGCGTGGCCGGTGAGGGAGATGAAGACGTCGTCGAGGGTGGGGCGGCGCAGTCCGATGTCGTCGATCTCGATGCCGCGGGCGTCCAGCTCGCGGATGACCTCGGCGAGCAGCTTGGCGCCGCCGGTGACGGGGACGGTCAGCTTGCGGGTGTGCTCGGCGACGGCGACCTCGCCCTTGCCGAAGCCGCGAAGGACCTCGGAGGCGGTGGCGATGCGCTCGCGGTCGTGCACCACGACCTCGACGCGCTCTCCGCCGGTCTGCGCCTTGAGCTGGTCCGAGGTGCCGCGGGCGATGACGCGGCCGTGGTCGACGACGCAGATGTCGTGCGCCAGGTGGTCGGCTTCCTCCAGATACTGCGTGGTCAGGAGCAGGGTCGTGCCGCCCGCGACGAGTTCCTGGATGACCTCCCACAGGCCCTGGCGGTTGCGCGGGTCGAGCCCCGTGGTGGGCTCGTCCATGAACATCACGGGTGGCGACACGACGAGGGCGGCGGCGAGGTCGAGGCGGCGGCGCATACCGCCGGAGTAGGTCTTGGAGGGGCGGTCGGCGGCGTCGGCGAGGTGGAACCGGTCGAGCAGCTCACCGGCCCGGGCCTTGGCCTCCTTGGCCTTCATCTGATAGAGCTGGCCGACCATCTGGAGGTTCTCACGACCCGTCAGATACTCGTCCACGGCGGCGAACTGGCCGGAGAGGCCGATGGAGCGCCGCACTTCGTTCGGATGCTTCAGGACGTCGATCCCGGCGACGGTCGCCCTGCCGCTGTCGGGCGTGAGCAGCGTCGTCAGACAGCGGACCGCGGTGGTCTTTCCCGCGCCGTTCGGCCCGAGCAGGCCGAGGACGGTGCCTTCCGGGACATCGAGATCGACGCCGTCCAGAGCCCTTACGTCACCGAAGGTCTTCACCAGACCTTCGGCGTAGATGGCGCCTGGCATGTGGGTCTCCCATGGGTGGGTGGAACCTGGCGAACTGGCTGAAGCCGAACATGCTCTCCGGCTTGAACGGGCTACCTAGCGAAAAGTTTAGGTTTGTCGGGTTCTGCTTGCCCAGCGCTTTTCCTGGCGCACAGCACACTAACGCGATACATCGCGTCTACTCAACGAGAATGGCCGAGTCCGCATGTCCCCCCGGTGCACGCACGACCACGCACGGCGCGCGCGACACCCCCGCACGCCCCCGGAAGGCCGTCCCCCCGACCGATGGCCGGACGGCCCCCTCAGCCGATGACCAGATACCCCGCCTCCCGCAACGCCCCGCCGACCTCGGCGCAGTGTTCCGGGCCCTTCGTCTCCAGCTGGAGCTTCACCTCCGCCTCGGTGAGGCCGAGCCGGGGGTCGGTGCGTACATGGCGTACGTCCAGGACGTTGGCGTCCACCTCCGACAGCACGCCGAGCAGCGTGGCGAGGGCGCCGGGGCGGTCCGTCAGGCGCAGCCGCAGCGACAGATAGCGGCCCGCCGCCGCCATGCCGTGGCGCAGGGTGCGCTGCATCAGGAGCGGGTCCACGTTGCCGCCGGAGAGCAGCGCGACGACGGGGCCGCCCGCGAAGGCGCCCGGGTCGCTCAGGAGGGCGGCGACCGGGCTCGCGCCCGCGGGTTCGACCACCATCTTCGCCCGCTCCAGGCAGAGCAGCAAGGCACTGGACAGCTCGTCCTCGGAGACCGTGACGATGTCGTCCACGAGCTCCTCGACGATGCGGAACGGCACGTCCCCCGGCCGCCCCACCTTGATGCCGTCCGCCATGGTCACCGGGTGCTCGACGGACACCGGCCGCCCCGCGGCGAGCGAGGGCGGGTACGCGGCGGAACCGGCGGCCTGCACGCCGACAAGGCGCACGTCCGGGCGCACCGCCTTCACGGCCACGGCGATGCCCGCGGCGAGACCGCCGCCGCCCACGCCGACGACGAGGGTGCGCACCTCGGGGCACTGCTCCAGGATCTCCAGGCCGACGGTGCCCTGCCCGGCGACGACGTCCGGGTGGTCGAAGGGGTGTATGAAGACGGCGCCGGTCTCCCGGGCGTAGTCCTGCGCCGCGGCCAGCGTCTCGTCGACGACCTGGCCGCGCAGGCGCACCTCCGCGCCGTACTCCCGGGTCGCCGCGACCTTGGGCAGCGGGGCGCCGACCGGCATGAACACCGTCGAGCGCACACCGAGCAGCGAGGACGCGAGGGCCACGCCCTGGGCGTGGTTGCCCGCGCTGGCCGCGACGACACCGGCGGCGCGCTCCTCGGGCAGCAGCCCGGCGATCCGCACATAGGCGCCGCGCAGCTTGAAGGACCCGGTCCGCTGGAGGTTCTCGCACTTCAGGTGCACCGGGGCGCCGACGAGCCGCGAGAGGTGCCTGCTGCCCTCCATGGCGGTGACCCGGGAGACGCCGACGAGCATCTTCTGCGCCCCGCGCACGTCGTCGAGCGTCACCGAAGGAAAGGAGCGAGTGGTGCGGTAGCTCATGACCGCAGTCTCGCAGTTCACGCCCGTCTCCTCGCCGTGTGACCAAGCCGCGAGACGGGTTTGCGCAGCGCCGGTACGGGTAGCGCCGGGGCCGCGTACTCTGTCCCCCAATCCACCACTCTTCACATGAAGTGAGCCCCCGGCCATGCCCACAACTCCGGACATGACGACCGCCAGTGATCCCGGCCTCCTCGACACGCTCCAGCACCAGGTCGCGGTGTTCGCGCGGCGCGCGGAGCAGACCCGCCTCGGCGGCGTCGGACAGGTCCGCAACTCCATGGATCGCGCCGCGTACCTGCTGCTCAACCGCCTCGACAAGGAAGGGCCCATGGGCGTCAAAGCGCTAGCGGCAAGCATGGGCATCGACTCCTCGACCGTGACCCGCCAGGTCGCACCACTGGTCGACACCGGCCTGGTCAAGCGCACATCGCACCCCGAGGACGGCCGCGCGGTCGTCCTCCAGTTGTCGCCGCGCGGGCAGGCCCGCCTCGACGAGGTCCGCTCCTCGCGGCGCGAACTGATGGCGGAGCTCACGCAGGACTGGGCTCCGCAGGAGCGGGAGAGCTTCACGACCCTGCTCACCCGCTTCAACACGGCGCTCTCGGCGCGGCAGTCGTCCCAGGCACTACCGGACGCTGTCGCTCCGGCCGACTCCTGAGCCCCCGGCCGCGGTTCGCCGACTGCCGCGGCCGGGCCCCGGGCGGATCGTTCCGCTCGCGCAGGGCTCTTGACCTGGGCGCCGTGCCTGGCCTCAGATGAAACCGGGTCCCCCGATGCCGAACGGCGGGAGGCGCGGTGCGAGAGCGGCAGGCCACGCAACAGGGCCGCCGTGCCCGGGAGTTCGAAGCGTTCGTCGCGGGCGCGGCAGGCCGCCTTCTGCATGCCGCGACGCTGCTCACCGGTGAGCGGCCCGGTGCCGACCCGCGCGCGCGGGCACTGCTCACCGGGGCGCTCGCCGCCACCTACGCCTCCTGGGACCGCCTCCGCGGCGAGGACCCCTACGACCGCACCCGTACCGCCCTGGTCGTCCGTTTCGCCCGCGGTGCCTGGCGGCGGCCCCGCGGGCGCGGGGGCCTGCTCGACCGGCTCTCCCCGCAGGAGCGGCTCGTACTCGTCCTGCGCCTCTACGAAGGCGTGGCCGAGGAGCAGACGGCCGCGCTGCTCGGGCTCCCCGTCGAACGGGTACGGGCCCTCTCCGCGCGGGCCGTCGCCGCGGTGCTCCGTCCGCCGCGCGGGCCCGCAACCGCCGCGGCACAGCCCCCCGTACCGCCCACCGCGCTGGGGAAGGCGGCCCCGTCATGAGTCAGCAGGAGCGCCGTGAGGCGGCCGTGCGGCAGTTGCTCGACGCGGGCGGGCCCGCGCCCGTGCCGCCCGACCTGCACGCCGACGCCGTGCGCCGCGGCGCGGGCATGCTGCGGCGGCGCACCGTGCTGCGGCGCGCCTGCTGGCTGCTGCTGCTCGCCGCCGTCCTCGCCTTCACCGTCTGGGCGGCGGACGCGAGGCCGTGGACGGAGCCCCCGTCCCGGACCACGCCGCCGCTCACCCGCTGGTAGCGGCCGGGGAAGGGGCGTACGCCGGATCCGCGGCCCCCTAGCCGAGCGCCTGCCGCAGGTCCGCGAGCAGGTCGTCGGCGGACTCGATGCCTACGGAGAGGCGCACCAGGTCGGCGGGGACCTCCAGGGCGGAGCCCGCGGTGGAGGCGTGCGTCATCCGGCCGGGGTGCTCGATGAGGGACTCGACGCCGCCGAGGGACTCACCGAGCGTGAAGAGTTGGGCGCGGTTGCAGACCTCGACGGCCGCTTCCTCGCCGCCTTCGACCCGGAAGGACACCATGCCCCCGAAGGCCTTCATCTGCTTGGCCGCGACCTCGTGGCCCGGGTGCGAGGAGAGCCCGGGGTAGAGGACCTCCGTCACGCGCGCGTGCCGCGTGAGCATGTCCACGATGCGCTCGGCGTTCTCGCTGTGCCGGTCCATGCGGACGGCGAGGGTCTTGACGCCCCGGAGCACGAGCCAGGAGTCGAAGGGCCCGGCCACGGCGCCCATGGCGTTCTGGTGGTAGGCCAGCTCCTCGCCGAGCGCGTCGTCGTTCACGACGAGCGCGCCGCCGACGACGTCGGAGTGCCCGCCCATGTACTTCGTCATGGAGTGCACGACCACGTCGGCGCCGAGGGCGAGCGGCTGCTGGAGGTAGGGGCTCGCGAAGGTGTTGTCGACGACGAGCCTGGCCCCGGCCTCGCGGGCGATCCGGGCCGTGGCCTCGATGTCGGTGATGCCGAGGAGCGGGTTGGACGGGGTCTCCACCCACACCGCCTTGGTGCGCGGCGTGATCGCGGCGCGCACCGCGGCCGGGTCGGAGGTGTCGGCGACGGACCACTCCACGCCCCACCGCGAGACGACCTTGGCGAACAACCGGAACGTGCCGCCGTACGCGTCGTTGGGGATGACCACGTGGTCGCCGGGCCCGAGCAGCGTACGCAGCAGGCAGTCCTCGGCGGCGAGGCCGGAGGCGAAGGCGAGGCCGCGGCGGCCGCCTTCGAGGGCCGCGAGGTTCTCCTCCAGGGCGGTGCGCGTCGGGTTGGCGCTGCGGCTGTACTCGTAGCCGCCGCGCAGTCCGCCGACTTCGTCCTGCTTGTACGTGGACACCTGGTAGATGGGCGGGACGACGGCGCCGGTCAGCGGGTCGGCGGTGTTGCCCGCGTGGATGGCGACGGTCTCGAAGCTCTGGCTGCTGTGCGAGTCACTCATGCGGCCTGAGCGTAATGCGGCGCGGCGCCCGGGGCCGGGCGGGTGGGGGCCCGCGGGCCCGGCGCGGGATGGTTCGGCCGGGGGCGCGACCAGGTTGGCCAATTGTCACAGGCTTCTGGTTCGCTTGTCCGTATGGAGATTCTCTGGGTCCTGATGGCCCTGGTCATGATCGGCGCGGTCCTCGGCCCCTACCTGCTGCGCAGGCGCGGCGGGATCCGCCAGGTGCACCCGGGCTCCCCGGACGCGGCGGACCCGGCGAACTACGGCTTCGCGCTCCAGGAGGAGCTGGACATCCGCATGCCGGGCCCGGACGCCGACCTCCTGGAGGTCCTCGACGTGGTGCAGCGTACGCAGGACTGGCGCGCCGCATCCCAGCTCCTGGCCGGGACGGAGGTGCACGGGGAGCAGCGCTGGCAGCGCGTGCAGGCCTTCGCCGGCGCCGCGTCCCTGGAGCTCGCGCAGCGGCCCGGCGGGGTCGGCGACACCCCCGGGGGGCAGTGGCTGCGGGTGTGGCGGGCGGAGGCCCCGAAGGACGCGGGCGGCGCCGCGGTGCACGCGGAGTTCCTGGTGCAGCAGGCCTGGCGCACGGCGACACCCGGGACGGACGAGTTCCGGATCATCCTGGAGGAGGCCAAGGAAGCCTGCGGCCAAGCGGCCCTGCTCTCCCCCGGCGACCCGATCCCGTACATCGTGGAGCTGTCGATCGCCCGCGGCCTCGCCTATCCGCGCGCGGAGTTCGAGCAGCTGTGGCTGAAGATCCTGGACCGCGCCCCGGCGCACATGGGGGCGCACATGGCGGCGCTGCACTACTGGTGCGAGAAGTGGCACGGCACCCGCGAGGAGGCCTCCTCCTTCGCTGAGGCCGCCGCGACCCGTGCCCCGCAGGGCTCCCTGCTCTCCGCGCTCCCGCTGTTCGCGGTGTACGAGCACCTGCCGGAGGTCAATCTGGTCCGCGGGTTCTACGAGAGCGAGGTCGTGACGAAGGCGATCGAGGGCGCCCAGTTCGCGGTGCACTCGGCCCGCGCGGGCGACCCGATGCTCGCGCACGTCCGCCACCTCCTGGTGTTCTTCCTGGTCCGCTGCGAGCGCTGGGGCGAGGCGATGCACCAGCTGGTGCACGTCGACGGCCATGTGGGCGCCCTGCCCTGGACCGTGTCCGGCGACCCGGCGGCGGACTACGCGGTCTACCGCGCCCTGGCCGTCGCGGGGTACGAGGCCAACGGCGGCAGCCCGGCGACCCTGCCGCACTGAGCGCCGCCGAGCGCCCCGGGTCCCGGGTCCCGGGTCCCGCGCCGCGCCCCGGGCCCCGCGCCCCGGGACCAGGTGTGACCGGCAGGAATGTCCCCGGCCACCCCGTCGTTGTACGGGTACGCCGCCCCGCCCCGCACCGCCGGGTGACGCCACGCCAGCCGACGCCACGCCACGCCACGCCACGAGGAGAGAAGCACATGATCTTCGGCCGCACCCCCGTGCTCCCCACGCCCGAGGAGGCCCTGAAGGGCCGCGCGACACCCGAGTTCGAGGTGCCCGCGCGGCACACCGTCCTCGGCAACGCCCTGCTCGGCCCCTACCCCGAGGGCCTGGAGGTGGCCGACTTCGCGCTCGGCTGCTTCTGGGGCGCCGAGCGCAAGTTCTGGCAGACGGACGGCGTCTGGACGACCCTCGTCGGCTACCAGGGCGGATACACCGAGAACCCCGCCTACGAAGAGGTCTGCTCCGGCCTCACCGGCCACGCGGAAGCCGTACGCGTCGTCTTCGACCCCACCAAGGTCACCTATGCCGAGCTCCTGAAGCTCTTCTGGGAGTCGCACGACCCGACCCAGGGCTTCCGCCAGGGCAACGACGTGGGCACCCAGTACCGCTCCGCGATCTACACCCACTCCCCCGCCCAGGAAGCCGCCGCCACCGCGTCCCGCGACGCCTACCAGCAGGTCCTGACCGCCTCGGGACACGGCACGATCACCACGGCGCTGCTGCCCGCCGACGGCCGCACGTTCTGGCCCGCCGAGGCCCACCACCAGCAGTACCTGGACAAGAACCCGGACGGCTACTGCGGCATCGGCGGCACCGGCGTGAGCTGCCCGATCGGCGTCGCCAAGGCCGGCGGCGGCGCCTGAGGCCCGGGCCACCGCACCGGAACAGCCACGGACCCGCGTCCCCGTGCCCCACGCCCACGCCCCCGACGGCACCGCCCTCCACTACGAGCTGCGCGGCTCCGGTGCACCGCTGGTGCTGCTCAGCGGGCAGTCCAACAGCCGCCGGTGGTGGGACCCCGTGGTCGCGGACTTCGCCGCCCGGTACACGACCGTCACGATCGACTGGCGCGGGACCGGCGAGAGCGACCGGCCCGACACCGACACCTACAGCACCCGAGGGTTCGCCGCCGACGTGACGGCCGTGCTCGACGACGCCGGGATCGGGCGTGCGCACGTGTACGGCACCTCGATGGGCGGCCGGGTCGCCCAGTGGCTCGCCGCCGAGTACCCGGAGCGGGTCGAGCGGCTCGTGCTCGGCTGTACGTCGCCGGGGGCGCCGCACGGCGTCGAACGCGGCCCCGAGGTGCGGCGGGCGCTCGCCCAGGCCGACCCGGTCGCGGCCCGGCGGGTGCTCCTGGAGCTGATGTACACGCCCGCGTGGATCGCCGCGCGGGAAGCCGCGGGGCGCACGGAGTTCACCACCCTCGGGGACCCCGCCATGCCCGCGCACGCCCGCCGCCGCCATCTGCGCGCCAGCGCCCGGCACGACGCGTGGGACGCCCTCCCGCGGATCGAGGCACCGACGCTCGTCGTGCACGGCGGCGACGACACGTTCAACCCGACCGCGAACGCCGCCCTCATCGCGAACCGCGTCCCGAACGCCCGCAAGGAGCTGGTCCCGGGCGCGCGGCACGCCTACTTCGAGGAGTTCGCAGCGGTGGCGACGCCACTGGTGCTCACGTTCCTGGAGGGTTCCTAGGAGACCTCACGCACCGGGACGGCTCCCGGCGGGCCCGGGGCCGCACGCTCCGGGACGGCCCGGCAGACCCGGCCCTCACAGATGGCGCGGCGGGCTGTTGCGGATCGCCGAACGGCGGGCCCACAGCGCGCAGATCAGCAGGACGAGACCGGCGAAGCTGTACGCCCAGGCGTCCGTGGTGCCGGTGGCGGCGCCGACACCCCAGGCGATGGACCAGAGCGCGAGCAGGACACAGAGCGCGGTCCACGCCAGCGTCCACATCCGGTGGCGCGCCTCGAGGCGGTGCGGGGTGCCGCGTTCCATCTGTCCCATGTCCGGCGAGGCATCGTGTTCTCCGTGAACAGTCATACTTCGCCGGATTCCCGGGACCGCGGGGACGAACCAACTTCGCGCCCGGTTCACTCGTCGCGTTCGCCGGACCGCTCTCCCGGCGTGCGCGACGCCTTGCCGCCCCCGCGAGGATGCCGGAGGCGTAGCCAGAGGTCCCGTGCCCGCCTGCCCTCCTCGACGCGGCTGCGGGCGACCACTTCGCGGGCCTCGCCCTGGGTCTCGACCATCGGGCCCGAGCCGCGCAGCGGCTGCCCCGCCGTCTCGTGCAGGAAGAACGTCGACACCAGACCGATCACTCCGGCCACCATCAAGTAGTAGCCGGGAATCAGGGTGTTGCCCGTCCGCTCGACCAGGAACGAGGCGAAGAGCGGGGTGGTGCCGCCGAACAGGGACACCGAGATGTTGAAGGCGATCGACAGGGCGCCGTACCGCAGCCGGGTGGGGAACAGGGCCGGCAGTGTGGCCGCCGCCGTACCGGCGAAGCACACCAGGAGCAGCCCGAGGATCGCGCAGCCGAACGCGGGGAAGAGGATGCCGCCCTCGCGGATCAGCAGGAACGCGGGCACGGACAGCGCGATCAAGGCGATGCTGCCGCCCATGAACATCGGACGCCTGCCCCACCGGTCGGAACTGCGGCCCACGGTGGTGATGGCGAGCGCCACGAGCAGCATGGTGCCGAGCACGAGCACCTGCGCGGTGGTGTCGCTCTCGCCCAGGGTCACCGTCATGAACGTCGGCAGGTACGACGTCACCATGTAGTTGGTGACGTTGTAGAGCAGCACCAGGCCCATGCAGATGAGCACCGCCTGCCAGTGCCGGGTGAAGATCTCCTTGAGTCGGCCCTTGCCGGACTGGCGGGCCTCCTCGACGGGGTCCCCGCCGTCGCCCCGCTCCTCGTCCTGCCCCTCGCCGTCCCCCCGCCCGGCCGCCGCGGAGGCGACCTCCTGCTTGAAGGCGGGCGTCTCCTCCAGCTTCAGGCGCATGTAGAGGCCGATGATGCCGAGCGGTCCCGCGATGAAGAACGGGATGCGCCAGCCCCAGCTCTCCAGGCCGTCCGAGCCGAGCGTCAGCGTGAGGACGGTGACGAGGCCCGAGCCCAGGGAGTAGCCGACGAAGGTGCCGAAGTCGAGCCAGCTGCCGAGGAACCCGCGCCGCTGGTCGGGGGCGTACTCGGCGATGTAGGTGGTGGCGCCCGCGTACTCGCCGCCGGTGGAGAAGCCCTGGACGAGCCGGCACAGCAGGAGCAGCAGCGGGGCGGCGAAGCCGATCGAGGCGTACGAGGGCAGGAAGCCGACCGCGAAGGTGCTCGCCGCCATCATGATCATGGTCGCGGCGAGGACGCGCTGCCGGCCGATGCGGTCGCCGAGCGGCCCGAAGACGAGCCCGCCGAGGGGGCGTACGACGAAGGCCGCGGCGAAGGTGGCGAAGGTGGCGACGACCTGGGCACCGGGCGAGCTCGACGGGAAGAAGACCTTGCCGAGCGTGCCCGCCAGGTAGGCGTAGACCCCGAAGTCGAACCACTCCATGGTGTTGCCGAGCGCGGCGGCCGACACCGCGCGCCGCACCATCGGCTGGTCCGAGACCGTGACGTCCTCGGGGCTCAGTGACTTCTTGCGCCGCCGAAGGAGCGTGCGCTGCATGCGGTCGGTCGCCGCCGAGCGGGCCTTGGGCGCCGTGTCCGTCTCGGCCCCGCCGGGTCGTCGTGGGGTTCCGCGTGGAGAGCCTCTCGCCATGGACCCTTTCCCCTCCTGCCGACCAAGGTAAAGCTGTGCCGCCGCAAAATTAAGCCGCCCCCTGGGGAGCGGCAAGGCGACGATTCCCTTCTGCGCCCGTTCCCGGACGCAACGGATTCATACATGATCTTTGGCAGGGAGAGGTGGAGGGAGGCTCTGGAGAGAGGGGACGAGGACCGCGGGGCCCGGTGCGGACGTACGCCCGTACGGATGAGGAGGGGGCGTACACCCGTACGGGTGAGGAGGGGACGCACGCGCATACGGATGAGGAGGGGACGCGAGCCCGTACGGATGAGGGGGCGGCCCGAAGGCTCGCCCCCTGGTGCACCGCGCCCGGCTCCGCGCCGGGTCAGTCAGTCCCCCGACCCGTACGGCCTGGTGAGGATCTCCAGCTTGTGGCCGTTCGGGTCGTTCCAGTACAGACCGCGGCCGCCGTCGTTCGTGTTGATCTGATGGTCCAACTTGTGGTACGGGTCAGCCCAGTAGGTGAGACCGCGCTCCTTGATGCGCTCGAAGATCGCGTCGAACTCGTCCTCGGAGACCAGGAACGCGTAGTGCTGCGCCACGAACGGCTCGCCGTCGCCCTCGTAGTAGTCGAGCGTGACGCCGTTGGGGATGGTCACCGGGATGAACGGGCCGTACTGCGGGCCGACTTCGAGACCCAGGATGTCGGCGAGGAACTGCGCCGAGGCCTTCTTGTCCTCAGCCACGACAATGGTGTGGTTCAACTCGATGGTCATCGTGCGGACCTCCTCGTAGGTGACGTCCACCACGGTAGGCACGCGCACCGGCCCCGGGAATCGGCCGACAGGTCGGGGCGGACTGCGCTCTGCGCCCTAGGCCGGGGGTCGCAGTCGCATTCCGGTCAGCCGCGCGGTCCGTCAGATCGTCGCCGCGTCGATCACGAAGCGGTAGCGCACGTCGCTGGCGAGCACCCGCTCGTACGCCTCGTTGATCTGCTCGGCCGTGATCAGCTCGATCTCGGCGCCCAGGCCGTGCTCGGCGCAGAAGTCCAGCATCTCCTGGGTCTCCCTGATGCCGCCGATGGCGGAGCCCGCGAGGGTCCTGCGCTGGAGCATGAGGGGGAAGAGGTTCAGCGAGACGGGCTCCTCGGGGGCGCCGACGTTCACCAGGGCGCCGTCCGTCTTGAGGAGGCCCAGGTACTGGTCGAAGGGCAGCGGCGCGGAGACCGTGGACACGATCAGGTCGAAGGACCCCGCGAGCCGCTCGAAGGTGCTCTCGTCGCTGGTCGCGTAGTAGTGGTCGGCGCCGAGGCGCAGGCCGTCGTCCTTCTTGCGCAGGGACTGCGAGAGGACGGTCACCTCCGCGCCCATGGCGTGCGCGATCTGCACGGCCATGTGGCCGAGGCCGCCGAGCCCGACGACGGCCACCTTCTTGCCGGGGCCCGCGTTCCAGTGGGCGAGCGGGGAGTACGTGGTGATGCCCGCGCACAGCAGCGGCGCGGCCACGTCGAGGGCGAGGCCGTCGGGGATGCGCAGCGTGAAGGCCTCGTCGACGACGATCCGCGCGGAGTAGCCGCCGAGGGTGGGCTCGCCGTTCTTGTCGAGGGCGTTGTACGTCTGGATGTTGCCCTTGTCGCAGTACTGCTCCTGGCCCGCCCGGCAGTTCTCGCACACGCGGCAGGAGTCGACCATGCAGCCGACGCCGACGCGGTCGCCTGCCGTGAACCTGGTGACGTCGGCACCGACCTCCGCCACCACACCGGCGATCTCGTGCCCCGGGACCATCGGGAAGATGCCCTCGCCCCAGCCGTCACGGGCCTGGTGGATGTCGGAGTGGCAGATACCGGCGTACTTGACGTCGATGAGGACGTCGGACGGGCCGACGGGGCGGCGCTCGATGGTCGTGCGCTCCAGCGGGGCCTTGGCGGAGGGAGCGGCGTAAGCGGGTACGTGCGTAGTCTGTGCGGTCATGCTTTCGAGGCTGCCACCTGCGCGAACAGTCACCCAGCCCTCCATCGTGCCTACGCCCGGCGGGCGTGGCACCGGCCTGCGTACCACTGCTCTGCCTACTACTGACAGGAACAGGCTGGCCCCAGGACGAGGCCGGATACTGGACGTATGGACGAGAACGCGCCCGCAGGTCATCCCACCGAGGCCCCCGCCCCGCAGGAGCCGCAAGACCCGCGGGAGCCGCAAGACTCGCGGGAGCCGCAGGACTCGCGGGAGCCGCAGGACCCGCAGCCGCAGCCGCAGCAGTCTCAGCAGCCGGACACCCTCGACCCCCGCGCCGAGCTGAGCGAGTTCCTGCGCACCCGCAGGGCCCGCCTCCAGCCCCACGACGTCGGGCTGCCGAGCTACGGCCGCCACCGGCGCGTTCCCGGGCTGCGGCGCGAGGAGCTCGCGCAGCTCGCCGGGGTGTCGGTGGCGTACTACACCCGCCTGGAACAGGGCAACGGCCGCAATGTGTCGGGCGAGGTCCTCGACTCCATCGCGCGGGCCCTGCGACTGAGCGACGCCGAGCACGCCCACCTCACGCACCTGGCGAAGCCGACCGCGCACAAGAAGAAGAAGG
Organism: Streptomyces sp. NPDC017940; assembly: GCF_044328435.1. Lineage (NCBI taxonomy): Bacteria > Bacillati > Actinomycetota > Actinomycetes > Kitasatosporales > Streptomycetaceae > Streptomyces > Streptomyces sp. NPDC017940. The sequence goes on from NZ_JBIRHJ010000003.1 coordinate 513,688, forward strand.
CCACCCGCACCCAGCACCTGCGGACCGAGATGCGGCACCTGATGGACGCGATGGACGGCGTGCCCGCGTACGTCCTCGGCCGCCGCTCGGAGATCCTCGGCTGGAACCGGATGGCGGCGGCGCTCTTCGGCGACTGGGGCGAGCTCCCGCGCGAGGAGCGGAACTGGGCGCGGCTCACCTTCCTGGACGCGCGGATGCGGGAGCTGTTCCACGAGACGTGGGAGCAGAAGGCGTCGGACATCGTCAGCTTCCTGCGCATGGAGGCGGGCTGCTACCCCAACGACCCGCTGCTCTCCGCCCTGGTCGGCGAACTCTCCGTGAAGAGCCCGGAGTTCCGCGGCCTGTGGGCCACCCACGACGTCCGGGAGAAGAGCCACGGCGTGAAGCGCCTGCGGCACCCCGTGGTGGGCGAGCTGACCCTGTCGTTCGAGTCGATGCGGCTGCCCGACGACCACGACCAGACCCTGGTGACGTACCACGCCGAACCGGCGTCCCCGTCGGCCGAGGGCCTCGCGCTCCTCGCCAGCTGGGGCGTGGAACGCCCGGCGCACCGGTAGCGGACCGCGGGGGGGCGGGGGGCCCCCGCCCCCCCCCCCCCCGCCCCGGGCGCGCCGGGGGGGGGGGGGGGCGCCATCCCCGAGGTCGGGGGGGTTTTGGTGGGCCGGGGGGTGTGGGGCG
>NZ_JBIRHJ010000003.1:514375-991957 GCF_044328435.1 Streptomyces sp. NPDC017940
CCCGCCGCCCCGGGCGCCGGCGCCCCCCGCCCGCGGGGCGGGGGGGGGCGCCGCCCCCCGCCCCCCCCCCCGCCCCCCGCCCCCGCCCCCCCCCCCCCCCCCCCCCCGCGACCCTGCCGGCTCAATGCCGTGGGAGCCGCTAGCTCACTTCCCGTAGTACGCGTTGTAGATCGAGACCGTGGACTTGTTGCCCTTCTTGTCCGTGATCTTGGCGTGGAACGAGATCCCCTTGCCCTGCGCCGGGTTCTTGACCTCGATCTTGCCGTTCCTGACCTTCACCAGCTCCCACTTCTGTCCGTAGTCGTAGCTGACGTAGACGTACAGCGACTTGAGCCGGTCACCGGCCGCGGCGCCCTGCACCGTCACCGGCACCGACTGCTTGACGCCCGCGGGGGCACGGCTGTCGAGGCCCACGGCCGCGTTGAAGCGCACGGTGGAGACCGGAAGGCCGGTGACGGCGGACGTCCGCTTCGAGCGGAAGGTCCAGCTCGCGTCCACGCGGGTGGAGGCGGCGGACACCGCGACCCCGCGCCGCACCGACGTCGACAGCTTGTACTCGGCGTCGCCCGCGGGGACCTTGAAGCCCTTCTCGCCGCTCAGCGGGTCGTCGTTCTCGCCGACCTGGGTCCCGTCGCGCGTCAGGGTCGTCTTGACCGAGCTGTACGTGGAGCCGCCCGCGTGGGTCTTGCCGTCGGCGAACAGCGGCAGGTAGCCGGTGAGGGTGTCGCCCTCGCGCGAGACGCCGTAGCTGCCGCCGACGCGCGGCCCGAAGACGGCGGTGTTGAACGTCTTCGTGTACGTCTTGCCGCCGGTGAACGCCTGCGGCTTGCCCAGCGTGTACGAGGCGTCGACGATCGGCCAGCCTTCCGGGTCCGTCCCGCCCCGCTGCTCGAACTCCATGCCCCAGGTGGCCTTGTCGACCGTGGACAGGTAGAGGGTGCGGGTGCTCGGTGCCTTCTGCGGGATGGTGATCGCGGTGCCGCTGAAGGAGCCGGGCAGCCCGCCGAACGCGGCGATCGCGGCCGTCTTGCCGCTGGAGGACGCCCCGAGCCCGACCTTCACCGTGGCGAAGTCGGCTTCCCTGTAGTCCTTGGTGTAGCCGGTCGCGAGCCGCTTGACGACACCGCCGGACACGGCGCTGTACTGCGCCTTCTCGCCCCTGGACCAGTGGCCGTCCCACCGCTGGAGCAGCGAGCCGTCGGTGACCTGCGGGCCGAGGTGGGCGCTGCGGAACCCGGTGTAGGAGTCCAGCCACCAGCCGAAGCTGAAGTCGTCCCCGCCGGCGGTGATCTCGTACGAGGGGGCGGCGAACTCGGACTTGACGGCCGACGACGGCACGCTGATGTCGACGGGCTTCGCGGTCCGCGCGTCCACCGTCAGCGTCGCGTCCTTGGTGACGTCCAGCTTGGGCTGCGCGATCCAGTCGGAGCCCTTGGTGCCGTCCTGCGGGTCGACGAAGACACCGGCGTCCAGGACGTAACTGCCCTTGGGCACCCGCACCTCGGCGGTCCCCGAGGGGTCGTTCACCGGCAGCCAGAGGTCCTTGCCGAGTCCGGTCAGGCCACTGAGGGTGGTGTTGTGGAACTTCGAGGGCTGTCCGTCACGGCCGATGTGCTTGACCGTCACGTCGTAGGACTCCACCTCGCGGTCGACAGCGGCTGCCGTGCGGACGCTCTGGCCGCCGCCGTTCGCCACGATGTACGCGGAGTAGGCGCCGTCGACCGTGCCGCCGAGCCGGGTGTCGGCCGTCAGGTCGACGGAGGCCGTGCCGCCCGCGGGGACGGTCACCTTCTTGTCGGCCAGGGTGAAGAAGCCGTCGGGGGCGGGCTTGCCCTTGGGGTCGGTGGCCTCGGCGGTGAGGTCGAGGGTGACCTCCTCCTTGCCGAGGTTGCGGTAGGTGACCTTCTTGGTGACCGGCTTGTCGTCGGTGTGCGGCCACAGCTGGGTGCCGAAGCTGACGGAGGCCGGCTCGGCGACGACCGACTGCTTGATGGCCCGGTCCACGGCGATGCGGCCGGAGCCCTGCTGGAAGGCGGAGTACTTGCCGGGCTTCGTGGAGGCGGTGAGCGCGCCCTTCAGCTCGGGCTGCTTCCAGTCCGGGTGCTGCTGCTTGAGCAGGGCGGCGGCGCCCGCGACGTGGGGGGCCGCCATCGACGTACCGGAGATCGTCAGATAGCCCTCGGGGCTCTGGCCGACCTCCCTCTCTATCTCGCTGCCGGGCGCGGCGGCCGCGGTGATGTCGACGCCGGGCGCGGTCACGTCGGGCTTGATCGCGCCGTCGCCGACGCGCGGGCCCCGGCTGGAGAACGGTGCCAGCTTGTCGGCGTCGTCCACGGCGCCGACGGTCAGGGCGGCGTCCGCGCTGCCGGGCGAGCCGACGGAGCCCGGCGAGCCGGAGTTGCCCGCGGAGACGGCGAAGAGGATGCCCTTGTCGGCGGAGACCTTGTCGATCTGGGCCTCCAGCGGGTCGACGCCGGGGGTGTCTAGGCCGCCGAGGCTCAGGTTGACCACGTCGGCGCCCTGGGCGGCGGCCCAGTCGATGCCCGCGATGATGCCGGAGTCGTCACCGGAACCGGTGTCGTCGAGCACCTTGCCGTTGAGGATCTTGGCGCCGGGGGCGACACCCTTGTACGCGCCGTTCTTGGCGCCCGTGCCCGCCGCGGTGGAGGCGACGTGGGTGCCGTGGCCGACGCGGTCCTTGGTGTCGGGCGAGGGGGTGAAGTCCTCGGCGCCGACGACCTGGTCCTTGAGGTCGGGGTGGGTGGCGTCGACGCCGGTGTCCAGGACGGCGATCTTGACGCCCTTGCCGTCGTACCCGGCCTCCCATGCCTTGGGGGCGCCGATCTGCTTGACGCTCTTGTCGAGGCTGGCGCGGCGCACCCCGTCGAGCCAGACGCGGCTGATGCCGGCCGCGGTGGTGCGTGCCCCGTCCCGCTCGGCCGTCAGGGCCTGCCACAGCTTGCCCGCGTCCTGCTTGGGCGTGCGCACCGCGTCGGCGTTGAGGGTCTTCAGGGAGCGGCGGAGTTCGGTGCCGCCCGCCCCGCGCACGTCGGCCTTGGCGCCCGCGGCGGCGCCCCGGTAGCGGACGATGACCTTCAGGCCCTGCTTCTGGGCGGTGCGGTTGTGCTTCTTGCTCAGCTCGGTGACGTCGAAGAGGCGCTGGTCGAGCGTGCCGTCGGCGATCAGGCGCTGGGCGTCGGCGGGTATGACGAGCGTGTGCCCGTCGTGCCGTGAGGTGTGCACGGGTATGCGCTCACGGCCCTTGGCGGGGTCGAAGGCGGTGACGTGTCCCGTGGTGTCGACGGTGACGCGGTCCCCGGTGAGGAGCGTGATGTGGTGCCGTACCGGCACGCGGACGTCGTCCGCCACCGTGCCGGCCGCGCGGACGTCGTCCGGGACGGCCCCCGCCGGGCTGGTCATGCCCGCCGCGAGCGCCACGGCCGCGGCGGTGGCGACTCCGGCCACCGCCACACGTCGGGCGCCTGGCTGTCTTGTGGCTTTGCGTACTTGTCTGAGCAAGTTTCCCCCTCGGCTGAAAGCGCTGAGTCACGCAGTATGTCGAGGGGGACGATATCTGCTCAACTGTGGGACAGAAGTCGATAGTTGACGTTGTTGGCCCGTTCACCATGACGCCGCAACAAAGCAGGCCCGAGGGCACCGCGATCCGTGTGCGCCGCAGGCGGCCCGCGGGTGCGGGGACAGAGCGCGTACGCGAAGGCGGCCCGCACCCCCGGGAGGGTGCGGGCCGCCTTCGCGCGCCGTTGTCGCAGGCCGGGGCCCCGACCGGTCTCACCAGGTCAGACGGCGGAGCCCGCCGTCCACTGCGACCAGCTCATGTTCCAGCCGTTGAGGCCGTTGTCCGGGGCGACGACCTTGTCGCCGGTGTTGCGGACGTCCACGACGTCACCGGTGATCGAGTTCTCGAAGAACCAGGAGCCCGGTGTCGACTTGTCACCCGCGCCCTTGGCGTCCCGCAGACCGATGCAGCCGTGACTGGTGTTCGCACTGCCGAAGATCGACGAGGCGCCCCAGTAGTTGCCGTGGATGAAGGTGCCGGAGCTGGACAGGCGCATGGCGTGCGGCACGTCCTTGATGTCGTACTCACCCTTGCCGTCGCTGTCCGTGAAGCCGACGGTCGCGCCGTTCATGCGGGTCTCCTTGAACTTCTCGGAGATCACCATCTTGCCGTTGTACGTCTTGTTGTCCGGCGAGCCCGCGGAGATCGGGATGGTCTTGACGACCCTGCCGTCCCGCATGATCTTCATCTGCTTGGTCTTGGCGTCCACGACCGAGACCTGGTTGCGGCCGATCTTGAACTTGACGGTCTTCTGCTGCACGCCGTACACCCCGTCGGCGCCCTCGACGCCGTCCAGGGACAGCTTCAGGGTGACCGTGGAGTGTTCCTTCCAGTAGTCCTTGGGGCGGAAGTCCAGGCGCTGGTTGCCGAACCAGTGGCCCACGATCCGCTGGCCGCCCGTGGACGACACCTCGACGGCGGACTGCACGGCCTTCTTGTCGGTGATGGCCTTGTCGAAGTTGAGCGACACCGGCATGCCCACGCCGACCGTGGAGCCGTCCTCGGGCGTGAAGCTGCCGATGAAGCTGTTGGCCTTCGAGACGGTCGTGAAGGACGAGTTCTCGTGCGCCTTGAGGCCCTCGGAGTCCTTCGCCGTCACGGAGATCCTGTAGGTGGTGGCGCGCTCCAGCTGCGTGCTGGGCTTCCAGGTCTTGCGGTCCGCCGATATCCGGCCCTCGACCGGGGTGCCGCCCTCGCCCTTCATGGTCACGTCCGTGAGCGTGCCCTCGCTCACCGTGACCTTGGCGTCACTGTTGATGCTCGCGTTGCCGGAGCCGTTCTTCGGCGCAATATCGATCTTGGCTGCGGATGTCTTCTTCGCCGCCGCCTCGTCGACCTGGCTCTGCGACTCCTTGCCGCTGCCGCCCTTGTCGCCGCCGCCGTCGTCGCTACAGGCAGAGAGCACCAGCACCCCGCCGACCAGGGCGGACACGGCCACCAGACCCCTGCGCCGCTTGCTGTCCGTCATTACTCGCTTCTCCATCGTCGCCGAATCCCAAGACCCCGCGGGTCCCCCCGCAACCCCGCCTAACGCCTTGCCCGGTGCATCCCGTTCCATTTCGGCCGAGGATGTGGGGAACAACACGTCGACCGCTGCGGCCGGGACGGCCGTGCCTCCGGGAGACGACGGAGCCCCGGGCGGCGGTTGCCGCCCGGGGCTCCTGGGATGGGGGAAGCTTCCCGGGACGCGGTGCGCCGCCGCTGCTACGGCTCTTCGTCGTCGTCCTCGGCGCCATCATGCTCGTCCGGATCCCAATCCGGCGAATCGGGGTCGTAGTCGATCACTTCGCTGCTCCAGGAGGCCTGGGTGAGCTCCACTCCTGGCACCTCGCCGATCAGGTCGACGGGGTCCACGAGGTACGCGAGCGCCTCGGCGTCGTCCTCCTTGACGGCCGCCTCGGCGTGCTCCCGCTCGGCGGCGGGCATGTGGGGGTCTTCCGCGATGCGCCCGAGCGCGGTCCCGCGCAGGTCCTCGGACCCGTCGACCTGGACCACCAATTCGACGCGCAGTCGCACAAAGCGTGATGTGTCGTCCGTACTCATAAGCGGGAGCGTAAGGCCCCGTACCGGCACGGCTTTCCCGCGACCCGCGCCTTTCACTAGCATCGCCCCAGACGGCCAATTCGCCAGCACCACAAGGGGGATCCTCTTCCCGTGATCGCACGTCGACCGCTGTTGACCGCAGGCCTGGCGGGAGCTCTGCTCATCGCCCTGTGGTTCGTCCCCTCCGCGAAAGCGACAGCGACGCCGGGCCCGCCCGGCAGCACCGCACGACACTCGGCCGGGCCCGCGGCCGAGATGCCCCACCGAACGCCGTACGAGAAGACTGACCAGTCGCCGTACGAGAAGACCCATGAGTCGCCGTACGAGAAGACCCATGAGACGGCCCACGAGGGCCACCTGGCCGACACCGGCAGCATCGACACGACGCCGTACGTCGCCGGGGGCACGGCGTTCCTCGGCCTCGGCGCGGGATTCGTGCTGTATTCGGTGCGGCGGGAGCGCGCGGAGGCGTGCTGACCGCCTGACCCAGAGAACCGTCGGCCCCGGCCCGGGAAGTCCCGGACCGGGGCCGCGGGCTGACAACCGCAGCGGATCAGGCCAGCGCCGCCCCGGTCGCCTCCTCCACGGCGGTGACGAGTAGCCCCTCGCCCACGAAGGCGTCGGCGGCCGCGAGGTCGGGGGCGAGATAGCGGTCGGGGCCCGGGCCCTCGACACCGGCCTTGCGGACGGCCTCGATGACGGCGCGGCTCGCGGGCGCCGGGGTCAGCCCCTCGCGCAGCTCGATCGCGCGGGTGGCGGCGTACAGCTCGACGGCGATGACGCGGCGGAGGTTCGCGACGGCCGTGCGCAGCTTGCGCGCGGCCGACCACCCCATGGAGACGTGGTCCTCCTGCATGGCGGAGGAGGGAATGGAGTCGGCGGACGCCGGCACGGCGAGCCGCTTCAGCTCGCTCACCAGGGCGGCCTGCGTGTACTGGGCGATCATCAGGCCCGAGTCGACGCCCGCGTCGTCGGCGAGGAACGGCGGCAGGCCGTGCGAGCGGTTCTTGTCCAGGAGCCGGTCGGTGCGGCGCTCGGCGATCGAGCCGAGGTCGGCGGCGGCGATGGCGAGGAAGTCGAGCACGTACGCCACCGGGGCGCCGTGGAAGTTGCCGTTGGACTCCACGCGCCCGTCCGGCAGGACGACGGGGTTGTCGACGGCGGCGGCCAGCTCGCGCTCGGCGACCGTACGGGCGTACGCGAGCGTGTCCCGGCCCGCGCCCGCGACCTGCGGGGCGCAGCGCACCGAGTAGGCGTCCTGCACGCGGGGCGCGTCGTCCTGGTGGTGTCCGGTCAGACCGGAACCGGCGAGGACGGCGGCCATGTTGGCGGCGGAGGCGGCCTGGCCCGGGTGCGGGCGGATGGCGTGCAGCTCCGGGGCGAGGACCTTGGCGGTGCCGAGCAGCGCCTCCAGGCTCAGGGCGGCGGTGACGTCGGCGGACTTGTACAGGACGTCCAGGTCGGCGAGGGCCATGACCAGCATGCCGAGCATGCCGTCGGTCCCGTTGAGCAGGGCGAGGCCCTCCTTCTCGCGGAGCTCGACGGGCGTGATGCCGTGCTCGGCGAGCAGCTCGCCCGCGGGCCTGACGGTGCCGTCCGCGTCCTCGGCGTCGCCCTCGCCCATCAGCGTCAGGGCGCAGTGGCTGAGCGGGGCGAGGTCGCCGGAGCAGCCGAGGGAGCCGTACTCGTGGACGACGGGGGTGATGCCGGCGTTCAGGACGTCGGCCATGGTCCGCGCGACCTCGGGCCGCACCCCGGTGTGCCCGGAGCAGACGGTCTTCAGGCGCAGGAACATCAGCGCGCGCACGACTTCCCGCTCGACGCGCGGTCCCATGCCCGCCGCGTGCGAGCGGACGATGTTGCGCTGGAGCCGGCCGCGGAGCTCCGGGCCGATGTGCCGGGTGGCGAGCGCGCCGAAGCCGGTGCTGACGCCGTACACGGGCTCCGGCTTGGCCGCGAGCGCGTCCACGATCTCGCGGGCCGCGGCGAGGGCGGCGACGGCGTCCTCGCCGATCTCGACGCGCGCGTTGCGGCGGGCGACGGCGATGACGTCCTCTGCGGTTGTGCCGGTGGTTCCGAGCACCACGGTCTGCATATCCATATTCAGGAGCCTACGCACTGAATCCCACCCTGTCACGAGTCCCTTCGTCACGGTCCCGCTCCCGCCCCGCCCCTTACCCCCACCCTGCCGAGGCATGGCCGACCGCTCCACCGAGGAGTGACCGACCACCGCTTCGAGGCGTGGCCGACGACCGCTCCGACGCGCGGCAGACCACCCACCGAGACGCGGCCGACCACCCCACCAAAAGGGCCTACCGCCCCCGGAAGCGCCGCCGCTCCCCCTCCCCCGGGGGCTGGACGGAGTCGGCGAGCCGGACGACGGGATCGTTACCCGCCTCGCCCCCCTCCCGCCCGGCGACCACGGGTTTCCCCGCACGCGCGGCCTTCGCCCGGTACTGGGCGGCATCGGCGAGCCGGAACAGCCGCCGGGCGCTGCGCACGGCCCCGATCGGGTCCCCGGTGGACGCGACACCGCAGGCGACCCCGTCCCCGAGCTCCAACTCGTCGGCGCGCACACACACTTCATCGGCGACCCGGACCACCTCGTCGGCGGTGGGCCCCACCGAGAGCAGACAGAACTCGTCCCCGCCGAGCCGCGCGGCGAGGGCCCCCGGCAGCATCGCGCCGCACAGCGAGAGCACCGACCCGAAGCGCTCAAGGAGGCGGTCGCCGACGGCGTGCCCGCGGGTGTCGTTGACGTGCTTGAGCCCGTTCAGGTCACACACGACGAGGCTCACGACGGCGCCATCGGCCCGGTGCCGCTCCACGGCCTCGTCGAGCCGCAGGTCCACCGCGCGACGGTTGGCGAGTCCGGTCAGGGAGTCGGTGAAGGCGAGGCGGCGGGCCTCCTCCAGACGCTCGGTCTGGGCGATCCCGGCGGCGACGACGGAGGCGAGCACGGAGGCGAAGTCGGCGTCGCCGCGCTCGAAGGCGGGCGCTCCCGCGGCCCGTGCGACATACAGCTCGCCCCACGCCCGCCCGTGCAGCACGATCGGCGCGACGACGCAGCTGCCGCGCCCGCGCCGCCGCAGGGCGGCGACGCGCTGATGACAGTACCCAGCCCCCCGCCCGTGCCCCTGCGCCCCACCGTCCCCACCGTCCCCTCCGGGCCCTTCGGCGGTCTCCACCCAGGCGTGCGGCTCCCCGCCACCGGCCCACCGCTCGTGCAGGAACTCGGTGATCTCGGGGAACTGGTGTACGGGGTAGGCCTCGCCGTCGGGGAACTCCTCCTCCCCCGGTGTGCGTTCACCGGCGTTCACGAGCACGCGGAGGCGCCCGCGCTCGCGCTCCCACACCGAGAGCGCGGCGAAGCTGCCGCCGAGGGCGATCATCGCGCCCTGGGCGGCGGCCCGCCAGGACTCACGCGGAGTGTGCGCGGCGGCCATGCCCTGCGCGAGGGCCACCACGGCACGCAACCGAACGTCCTCACCCATTGCTCCAGGTTACGGACATTTCCAGCAAGGGCTCCCCGGCACCACGTACGAGGCACACGAGGCACGCACCACACATGACGCACGCGAGGCACACTGACGCACACGACTCACGCAGCACACAAGCCTGAGGGGCTACTCCCCGGGCCACTCCGGCTTCCGCTTCTCGTTGAAGGCGGCGACGCCCTCGGCGCGGTCGCCCGAGAAGGCGACGGAGCGCCAGGCGGCGTCCTCGACCTCCAGGCCCGCGGCGAGATCGAGCCCGTGCCCGAGACGCAGGGCGCGCTTGGCGGCGCGGAGGCCGACCGGCGAGTTCGCGGCGATGCGGGCGGCGAGGGCGAGGGCTTCGTCGCGGTCCTCGCCGACCCCGGCGACGATGTCGACGAGCCCGAGCTCCTTGGCCTCGGCGGCTTCCACGCGCCGGGCGGAGAAGATGAGTTCGGCGGCGCGGGCGGCACCCACGCGCCGCGGGAGGAGCTGCGTACCGCCGCCGCCGGGAATGACGCCGACGGACACTTCGGGCAGCCCGACCACGGCGGTGGGATCGGCGACGATCACGTCGCACGCCAGAGCGAGCTCGAACCCGCCTCCCAGGGCGAACCCGTGCACGGCGGCGATGGTGGGCACGGGCAGGTCAAGGACTCCCGTGTAGGCACCACGGGCCACGGGCCGCTGCCGGACCAGCTCGGCGTCGCTGAGGGAATTGCGCTCCTTGAGGTCGGCGCCCACGCAGAAGGCGCGCTCGTGAGTGGAACTGACGACGACAACCCGTACGCCCTGGTCCGCGGACAGCGCGTGGCACGCTTCGCGGATGGCCAGGGCCATGTCGCTGGAGACGGCGTTCATGGCGCGCGGCCGGTCGAGCGCGAGCTCGGCCACGTGCCCGTGCCGCCGGACCTCCACGAACTCCCCGAACCGCTGCGCGCCCATGACCCCTCCACCTCAGGTTAACGACCGTTACCCGGGGATCATGTCAGCCGCCGTGCCCGTTGGGTACCCGGCGGCTCAGCCCCGGCGGGCGAGGAGCCAGGGCTCGACGATGCCGAGTCCGCGGACGGGCCGCTGCCACATGGGCTGGAGGGCGAAGCGGTACGAGGGGGGTTCCTCGCCCGCCTGCTCGGCCTTCTCGGCGAGGGCGGCGGCCTCGGTCTCGGACGCGGGGGCGTCCCCGGTGCGCACCAGCTCCTCGGCGAGGGCGCCGTCGACGAGGACGGCGTCGCGCGGAGCTATCGAGGTGAGCCGGGACGCGAGGTTCACGGTGGTGCCGAAGACGTCACCCATCCGGGTGGTGACGGTGCCGAAGGCGATGCCGACGCGCAGCTCGGGCATGGTCTCGTCGTTGGCCATGGTCTCGATGAGGCGCAGGGCGATCTCGGCGGCGGTGCCGGCGTCGTCGGCGGCGTAGAGGACTTCGTCACCGAGGGTCTTGATGAGACGTCCGCCCCGCGCGGCGACAAGATCGGCGGCGGTGGTCTCGAAGGCCTCGACGAGTTCGCCGAGCTCCTCCTCCTCCATCCGCCGGGTGAGCCGGGTGAACCCGACGAGGTCGGCGAAGCCGACGGCGAGGCGCCGGTCGACCATCTCCTCGTCGTCGGCGGCCTGCACGACGCGGCCGGTGGCGGCGGCGAGCTGACGCCGCCATACATAGACGAGGAACTCTTCGAGTTCGGGCAGCAGCAGCTCGATCAGGGGATACGTGACTTCGGTACGGGTCATGCCCGGTTCCGGGGGCTCGGTGAGGCCCTCCAGGAAGGAGTCGATCTGCCATTCCGCGAGGCGGGCGGTGGTCTGTCCCGTGGAGCGGGCCACCTGTACGGCCATGGCCTCGCTCAGGAGTCCCGCCTCGACGAGGCCGGCGAGGCGCCGCAGGGCCAGTACGTCGGCTTCGGTGAGGGCCTTGGCCTGGCCGATGTCGGGGAAGCCCATGGCTCGCCAGAAGCGGGAGGCGAGTTCCATGGAGACGCCGGCGCTTCGGGCTGCCTGGAAGGGGGTGTAGCGGCGGTCGGCGCCGAGGATGAGCTGTTCCAGGCGCAGGGCCAGGGGGTCCTTGCCGCCGCCGTCCTCGTCCTCGTCGCCGAGGTCGAAGCCGTCGCTCGTGCTTGCGGTCCCGGGTGCGCCGAGGTCGGGGTCCTCGGGCTTCTCGGATGCCGGGGGGGTGGATTCCGCCGGGCCGGGGGCACCGTCGGGGCCGGGGGTGCCCTGGCCGGAGCCGGTGTCGTCGACGGTCACGCCTGCTGCCCTTCCGATCTGCCGCGGTCAGATATCGACCGGCGCCAACTTTACGGCAGGTGTGCCGCACCTCACTCCCGACTCCACCGCACACCCCCACCCCGGGGGCCCGGACACCTGGACTACGCCCCTCACCCAGGTAGCGGGCACCCGGGGGTGGGGCGGTGCCCTTCCCCCTACGTTCCGGGTACCCGGCGGTGTGGGCTGTGCCCACCCGTTCCGCCCCTGGCGGACCAGATGCCCACAGCGGAGGGGGGCGGACCGGCTGTCTACAGCGGGGGGACCAGATACCCACAGCGAAGGCGTGGGCGGGCGGCGGTAGCCGCAAGGCGCATGCGCCACAAGCCTCACCGGACCGCAAGTGGCACGGAGCCGCAGACGCTGAACGCACAGGAGGGGTCGTGGCGGGATGACCGAGCGCAGCGTGCCAAGCAACACACTGACGGCGCGATACAACCAGGCAGTGTCCACTACGCGAGCACGGCCATCCCGCCACGACCCCGCCACCCCCACAAACGGAAAGGCGAAGACCCCGCCGGAGGCGGAGACGTCAGGGCCAGGAACGTCAGCCACCGGCCGGCCGTAGATGGACCACGTCGCCCGCGCCGACAGGCTCCCGCACCCCCTCCTCCGTAGCGAGAACCAGCCGCCCGTCCCCGTCCACGGCCACAGCCTCCCCCACCACATCCCGCCCCCCGGGCAACTCCGCCCGCACCACCCGCCCCAACGTCGCACACCCCGCCGCATACGCCTCCTGAAGCCGCCCGGCCCCCGGATCCCCCCCGGCCCCCCGCCACTCCCCGTACCACCGCTCCAGCTCCCGCAGCACCGCCCGCAACACCGGATCCCGATCCGCATGCACCGCCCCGGCCAGCGCCAGCGACCCCGCCCCGGGCACCGGCAGCTCATCGGCGCGCAGCGTGACGTTGACGCCGATGCCGACGACGACGCCCCCACCCCCCACGGACCCGGCCCGCTCGGCCAGGATGCCCCCGGCCTTGCGCTCCTCGCCGCCGACGGTGACCAGCAGGTCGTTGGGCCACTTCAGGGCGGTGTCGACCCCCGCGGTACGGGAGATCCCCGCAGCGACGGCGACCCCGGTGAGCAGCGGCAGCCACCCCCACCGCTCGACGGGCACGTCGTCCGGCTTCAGCAGGACGGAGAAGAAGAGACCCGAGCGCGCGGGCGCACTCCACCGCCGGTCGAGACGCCCCCGAGCGGCACTCTGCTCCTCGGCGACGAGGACCGCCCCTTCGGGGAGCTGATCCGCGCGGGCGGCGAGGTCACTGTTGGTGGAGCCGGTGGTGGGTACGACATCGAGGGACGTCCAGAGCCCGCCGTCGCGGACGAGGGCACGGCGCAGGGCGACGGCGTCGAGGGGCGGCCGATCGAGATCGGACCACCGACCGGGCGTAGGGGACCCGGCGGAGCCACGACGAGAACCGGGCCCCGTGCCGTACTCCGGGTCATTGCTTGAGTCATTGGGCGGCGTCATGCAAGCCAGCCTAGGTGTGGTAAACGCCGCACTGCACAGCCGTATCCGCGCCGATACCCTACGAGTCAGTAGCCAGCAGCCGAGAGCCATCACCGTCCCCTCTGAGCAGGCAGGGAGCCGCGCCCCGATGTCCGAGCCGCAAGTGCCCAACGAGCAGTCCGCGCCGCCGGAGCAGAGTTCCCCGGCGGAAGGCCAGAACGCGGACAAGCACGACATCCACACGACAGCGGGCAAATTGGCGGACCTCCGCCACCGTATGGAGGAGGCGAAGCACGCGGGCTCCGCGCGGGCGGTGGAGAAGCAGCACGCGAAGGGCAAGCTGACCGCGCGGGAGCGGGTGGAACTGCTGCTCGACGAGGGCTCCTTCGTGGAGCTGGACGAGTTCGCGAGGCACCGCTCCACGAGCTTCGGCCTGGAGGAGAACCGCCCGTACGGGGACGGCGTGGTGACGGGCTACGGCACGGTCGACGGCCGCCCGGTGGCGGTGTTCTCGCAGGATTTCACCGTGTTCGGCGGCGCCCTCGGCGAGGTCTTCGGCCAGAAGATCGTGAAGGTCATGGACTTCGCCCTGAAGACGGGCTGCCCGGTGATCGGCATCAACGACTCGGGCGGCGCACGCATCCAGGAGGGCGTGATGGCGCTCGGGATGTACGGCGAGATCTTCCGCCGCAACACCCACGCGTCCGGCGTGATCCCCCAGATCAGCCTGGTGGTGGGCCCGTGCGCGGGCGGCGCGGTCTACTCCCCGGCGATCACGGACTTCACGGTCATGGTGGACCAGACGTCGCACATGTTCATCACGGGCCCGGACGTCATCAAGACGGTCACGGGCGAGGACGTCGGCTTCGAGGAGCTGGGCGGCGCGCGCACGCACAACTCGACGTCGGGCGTGGCGCACCACATGGCGGGCGACGAGAAGGACGCTATCGAGTACGTCAAGTCGTTGCTGTCCTACCTCCCGTCGAACAACCTCACCGAGCCTTCGGCGTTCCCCGAGGAGGCGGACCTGGAGCCGACGCCGGAGGACCTGAGCCTCGACACGCTCGTGCCGGACAGCGCGAACCAGCCGTACGACATGCACACGGTCCTGGAACACGTCCTGGACGACGCGGAGTTCTTCGAGACGCAGCCGCTGTTCGCGCCGAACATCATCACGGGCTTCGGCCGGGTGGAGGGCCACCCGGTGGGCCTGGTGGCGAACCAGCCGATGCAGTTCGCGGGTTGCCTGGACATCGACGCGTCCGAGAAGGCGGCACGTTTCGTGCGTACGTGCGACGCGTTCAACGTACCGGTGATCACGTTCGTGGACGTGCCGGGCTTCCTGCCGGGCGTGGACCAGGAGCACACGGGCATCATCCGCCGCGGCGCGAAGCTGATCTACGCGTACGCGGAGGCGACCGTCCCGCTGATCACGGTGATCACGCGGAAGGCGTTCGGCGGGGCGTACGACGTGATGGGGTCCAAGCACCTGGGCGCGGACCTGAACCTGGCCTGGCCGACGGCGCAGATCGCGGTGATGGGGGCGCAGGGCGCGGTGAACATCCTGCACCGCCGCACGATCGCGGCGGCGGGGGACCCCGAGGAGCAGGAGAGCGCGAGGGCGCGCCTGATCCAGGAGTACGAGGACGCGCTCCTGAACCCGTACACGGCGGCGGAGCGGGGCTACGTGGACGCGGTGATCCTGCCGTCGGAGACACGGTCGCACCTGGTCAGGGGCCTGCGTCACCTGCGTACGAAGCGGGAGTCGCTGCCTCCGAAGAAGCACGGCAACATCCCGCTGTGACCGGCGCCCCATGACCGCCCCACGACCACTGACAGTCGACTCCCTGGGAGGAACGCACCCGTGATCAAGGTCGTACGAGGCAACCCGACCCCCGAGGAGCTGGCGGCCGCCCTGGCGGTGGTCCAGGCCCGCGCCGCGGCGGCGGCGAACACGCCGTCCGGCGCGGCCGCGGCACCGGCGGCGTGGTCGGACCCGGCACGCGTGGCACGGGAGCGCCTGCCCGCGCCGGGCCCGGCGGCGTGGGGGCGGACGTACTGGCCGGCGTAGCCCGTCTCGGCGCGGACCAGCTCGCGCACCCCAAACAAACCAGCTCAACCCAGAAACAAACCAACTCAACCCAAAAACAGACCAACTCAGCCTAAAAACAAACCAAACAAACCCAAACCAGACAATCTCACCTCACCTCAGATCAACCCCAGAACGAACATGGCCACCACCATCGCCAGGGCGAGCAGAACCCCCGCGCGGCGCAACTTCGCCTGCATGTCCCGCATGTCTTCGGGCGGGTCGTTCTCCGGGTCGGACCACAGCATGTCCTCGATGGTGCGGCGGTGCAGGGCCCGGCGCCTGAGTACGCGTACTCAGGTTCCGGCGCGCCGCTCGCTAGGCTGACCGCATGAGCGATCACCCCCGCCGCCTCGTCCTGGCGTCCCAGTCCCCCGCCCGCCTCGGCCTGCTGCGGCAGGCGGGCCTCGCGCCCGAGGTGATCGTGAGCGGCGTGGACGAGGACGCGGTGACGGCGCCGACCCCCGCGGAGCTGGCGAAGGCCCTCGCGGAGGCGAAGGCCTCGGTGGTGTCGGCGCGCGCGGACACGCAGGGCGCCCTGGTCGTCGGCTGCGACTCGGTGCTGGAGCTGGACGGCCGGGCGCTCGGCAAGCCCGCGGACGCCGAGGAGGCCACGGCGCGCTGGAAGGACATGCGCGGCCGGGCGGGCGTCCTACAGACCGGGCACTGCGTGTACGACACGGCTTCCGGCCGCCACGTGTCGGCGACCGCGTCGACCGTGGTGCGCTTCGGGGAGCCCTCCGACGAGGAGGTCGCGGCGTACGTGGCGAGCGGGGAGCCCCTGCACGTGGCGGGCGCGTTCACGCTGGACGGCCGCTCGGCGCCGTTCATCGACGGCATCGAGGGCGATCACGGCAACGTGATCGGCCTGTCGCTGCCGCTGCTGCGCCGCCTCCTGGCGGAACTGGACGTCCGGATCACGGACTTGTGGGAGAGGGAGCGCACGGACTGAACGGGCGGTCGTACGCGACGAGGGTCAGCACGATGAGCCCGAGCACGACCATCAGGGAGACGAAGGCGAGCCAGCCCACCAGACCGATGGCGAAGGCTCCGAGCAGCGCGTGCACGACGGCGGCACTGATCAGCAGGATCCTTCCGGAGCTGCCGGGCCCGCGGTCGCGGACGGCGACGCGGGCGAGCACGAGGCCGCACAGCGTGAGGTAGAGCCCGAAGACGGCGCCCGCGATCCACGTGGACACGGTCATCGTGTGCGGGTCGAGCCCGGCGAGCGACATGTCCTGCTCGTCGACGGCGAGGCCGAGGAACCAGTTGAGCAGCGCCGTACCGACCGCTTCCGCCCAGAGCGCGACCGCGCCCGCCCATGCCACTGGTCTGCGCGCCACGGCGTCCACCCACTCTCCACCGGCAGCTGTTACCCCTAGTACGTACAAGACATCCGGACACTACTAACGGGTAAACCGAGGGACAAGGCCCGAGCCCCGGGCAAAGAATCATTGGGCCATTCGTAGGGACTCCACAAAGAATGACCGTCCGCCGCAGCACGGCCTCACAGAGACCTTGGCCACACCTGAGGGCTAGGCTGCCGGGGAAGGGCCCTGCGTACCACGGTGCGACAAGGGATTTCGGGGATCGACCGACCTCGGATCACGCTCCGTGTGGGCAAGCTCACCATTGGGGACGGGTCGTGGGGTCGTGTCGGCAGTCCCTAAACTCGGCTTGTTTCAAGGAGGGAGCCATCGTGCGCAAGGTGCTCATCGCCAACCGTGGCGAAATCGCTGTCCGGGTCGCCCGGGCGTGCCGGGATGCCGGGATCGCGAGCGTTGCCGTCTACGCGGAACCCGACCGGGACGCACTGCATGTGCGGGCCGCGGACGAGGCGTTCGCCCTTGGTGGTGACACTCCGGCGACCAGTTATCTGGACATGGCGAAGGTGCTCACCGCCGCCGAGGACTCCGGGGCGGACGCGGTCCACCCCGGTTACGGCTTTCTCTCCGAGAACGCGGAGTTCGCCCAGGCGGTCCTGGACGCGGGCCTGATCTGGATCGGCCCGCCGCCGCAGGCGATCAGGGACCTCGGTGACAAGGTCGCGGCGCGGCACATCGCGCAGCGCGCGGGCGCCCCGCTGGTCGCGGGCACGCCGGATCCGGTCGCGGGCGCCGACGAGGTGGTGGCGTTCGCCGAGGAGAACGGCCTGCCGATCGCGATCAAGGCGGCGTTCGGCGGTGGCGGCCGCGGTCTGAAGGTGGCCCGCACCCTCGAAGAGGTGCCGGAGCTGTACGACTCCGCGGTGCGCGAGGCCGTCGCGGCGTTCGGCCGCGGCGAGTGCTTCGTGGAGCGCTACCTGGACAAGCCGCGGCACGTGGAGACCCAGTGCCTGGCCGACACGCACGGCAACGTGGTGGTCGTCTCCACCCGTGACTGCTCCCTCCAGCGCCGCCACCAGAAGCTCGTCGAGGAGGCCCCGGCGCCGTTCCTGTCCGAGGAGCAGAACGCCGAGCTGTACCGCGCGTCCAAGGCGATCCTGCGCGAGGCGGGCTACGTCGGCGCGGGCACCGTGGAGTTCCTGGTCGGCGTGGACGGCACGATCTCCTTCCTCGAGGTCAACACCCGTCTCCAGGTGGAGCACCCGGTCACCGAGGAGGTCTCCGGGATCGACCTGGTCAGGGAGATGTTCCGCATCGCCGACGGCGAGGAACTCGGCTACGACGACCCGAAGTTGCGCGGCCACTCCTTCGAGTTCCGCATCAACGGCGAGGACCCGGGCCGCAACTTCCTGCCCGCGCCCGGCACGGTGACGTCGTTCGCGCCGCCGTCGGGCCCCGGCGTGCGCCTGGACGCGGGCGTCGAGTCCGGCTCGGTCATCGGCCCCGCGTGGGACTCGCTGCTCGCGAAGCTCGTCATCACCGGCGCCACCCGGCAGCAGGCGCTCCAGCGTGCCGCGCGCGCCCTGGCCGAGTTCGAGGTCGAGGGCATGGCCACCGCCATCCCCTTCCACCGCAAGGTCGTCGCCGACCCGGCGTTCGCGCCCGAACTGTCCGGCTCCACGGACCCGTTCACGGTCCACACCCGCTGGATCGAGACCGAGTTCGTCAACGACATCCCCGCCTTCTCCGCGGCGACGGACACCGAGGCCGAGGACGAGACGGGCCGCGAGACCGTGGTCGTCGAGGTCGGCGGCAAGCGCCTCGAGGTGTCGCTGCCGTCGTCGCTCGGCATGTCCCTGGCCCGGACCGGCCTCGCGGCTGGCGCCAAGCCGAAGCGGCGGGCCGCGAAGAAGTCGGGACCCGCCGCGTCCGGTGACACGCTCGCCTCGCCGATGCAGGGCACGATCGTCAAGGTCGCGGTGGAGGAGGGGCAGGAGGTCCAGGAGGGTGACCTCATCGTGGTCCTTGAGGCCATGAAGATGGAGCAGCCCCTGAACGCGCACCGCTCCGGCACGGTCAAGGGGCTCCTCGCGGAGGTGGGTGCCTCCCTGACGTCGGGCGCTGTCATCTGCGAGATCAAGGACTGACCGGCGGCCGCGCCCCGGGCCCCCGCTGAGAGCGCCGCGGCGATCGAGGAGCGGGGGCCGGGGCTCGGCCCCGGTTTCGGGAAGGGGTGGGGCCGGGGCGCCCCTGCGAGGAGACGAGACATGCGTGCCGACGCCCGCCGCAACCATCAGCGGCTCCTGAGCGAGGCCCGTGCCGCGTTCGCCGAACACGGCACGGACACGTCCCTGGAGGACGTGGCCCGCCGCGCGGGCGTGGGCATCGGCACGCTGTACCGCCACTTCCCCACCCGCCACGCCCTGCTGAGCGCCGTCTTCGAGGACGCGGTGCACGACCTGCTCACCCGTTCCCACGCCCTGCTCGACGCCCCGAGGCCCTGCGCGGCCCTGGTGGAGTGGCTGCGCGCCATCATCACCCATGCGGGTGAGTACCGCGGTCTCGCGAGGGCCCTGATGTCGGCGTCCCGCGACAGCAGCTCGGCCCTGGCCAGGTGCAGCCGCCCGATGCACGAGGCGGGCACCGCACTCCTGACCCGCGCCCAGGAGGCGGGCGCGATCCGCGAGGGCGTCGCCATCGACGACCTGCTCCAACTGACGAACGCCATCGCCCTGGCCGCGGAGGAAACCCCCGACGACCCCCAACTGGCCGACCGCCTCCTCCTACTGACCCTCCGAGGCCTAAAACCAAACCCACCCACCTGACACCCAGAGCAGCCCCACCCCACCCACCGCTCAAGGCCAAGCCCGCAGCCGTCCCAGCCCGTCCGGCGCTTGAGGACGAGCGCGCCAGCGCGACAAACCCCCAGCCCACCCGCAGAGCGACAAACGACCGGCCATTCCAGCCCGTCCGGCGCTTGAGGACGAGCGCGCCAGCGCGACAACCGCCCAGCAACCCAGCCCGTCACCGCTCAAGGCCAAACCCGCAGCCGTCCCAGCCCGTCCGCCGCTCAAGGACGAGCCCGCAGCACAGTCCCAGCCCGTCCGGCGCTTGAGGACGAGCGCGCAGCGCGACAAACCCCAGGGGGGCCCAGGGGGACCACCAGCCCCCCACCCCGCCCAAGGCCCAGGGGCCAGACCTATCGGCGCCGCAAGTCCGCCACCCGAGCCGCCCGCTCCCCCGCCGTCTGCTCCCCGAGGACGGAAGCGCTCCGCAGCTGCGGCCCCGAGCCGGGCCCCCCGCCATGGCCCCCGTGCCCCCGGCGTTGACCGGGCAGCGGCACGTCCCTGCGGTGCTGTCGGCCCGCCGGGACGGAGTCAACTCCGGGGGCCTGGCCGGGGCCCGTCGACGCCCCGGTGACCGCGATCTGCACGCCCTGGTCCGCCAGGGCCTGCAACTCGGTCGCCGCGCGGTCGTCGTGCGGCGGCGGCTCGTCCGTGACGAGGCGGGTGATGACGTCCGTGGGCACCGTCTGGAACATCGTGTCGGTGCCCAGCTTGGTGTGGTCGGCGAGGACCACCACCTCCGCGGCGGCCTGCACCAGCGCGCGATCGACGCTGGCCGACAGCATGTTGGAGGTGGAGAGGCCGCGCTCGGCGGTCAGGCCGCTGCCCGACAGGAACGCCCGCGACACCCTGAGGCCTTGCAGGGACTGCTCGGCCCCGCTGCCCACCAGCGCGTAGTTGGACCCGCGCAGCGTGCCGCCGGTCATGACGACTTCGACGCGGTTGGCGTGGGCGAGTGCCTGGGCCACCAGGAGGGAGTTGGTGACCACGGTGAGGCCGGGCACCCGCGCGAGCCGGCGGGCCAGCTCCTGCGTGGTCGCCCCCGCCCCGACGACGATGGCTTCGCCCTCTTCGACGAGACCCGCCGCGAGATCGGCGATGGCCGTCTTCTCGGCGGACGCGAGATGCGATTTCTGCGGAAAGCCGGACTCCCGCGTGAATCCGCCCGGCAATACCGCACCGCCGTGCCGGCGGTCGAGGAGTCCTTCTGCCTCCAGCGCGCGCACGTCCCGCCGTACGGTCACTTCGGAGGTCTGGACGACGCGGGCGAGCTCACGGAGCGACACCGCTCCGTTGGCCCGCACCATTTCGAGGATCAATTGGCGACGTTCTGCAGCGAACACGAAACTGACAGTAACCCCAACGACCGTCTGCTTTCAGCAGTTTGCGCCGAATTACAGAAGATGTTCGCTCAGCAGGGGTAGAAGTGGTATAGGAGGTAGTCTCCCCGCCTATGCCAGGCGAAAGCGCGGCAACAGGCTGTGACCTGCGTGGAGTCGGACCCGGCCGCACGGGCGGCCGAGGCGCCGTCCGGCGGCCGTGCGGCGGGGCGGGAGATCAGGCCTCGCCCTCGGTCTTCCGGGTGTGCAGCTGGCGCGCGACTTCGGCGATCGAGCCCGAAAGCGACGGATACACGGTGAAGGCATTGGCGATCTGCTCGACCGTCAGATTGTTGTCGACCGCGATCGAGATCGGGTGGATCAGTTCCGAGGCGCGCGGCGCCACGATCACACCGCCGACCACGATGCCCGTACCCGGACGGCAGAAGATCTTGACGAAGCCGTCCCGGATGCCCTGCATCTTCGCGCGCGGGTTGCGCAGGAGGGGGAGCTTGACGACCCGGGCGTCGATCTTGCCGGCGTCGACGTCGGCCTGGCTGTAGCCGACGGTCGCGATCTCGGGGTCCGTGAAGACGTTCGAGGAGACGGTCTTCAGGTTCAGCGGCGTCACCGCGTCGCCCAGGAAGTGGTACATCGCGATGCGCCCCTGCATGGCGGCCACCGAGGCGAGCGCGAAGATGCCGGTGACGTCACCGGCGGCGTACACACCGGGGGCGGAGGTCCTCGACACCCGGTCGGTCCAGATGTGCCCGGACTCCTTGACCTTGACCCCGGCCTCCTCCAGGCCCATCCCCTCGCTGTTGGGGATGGCGCCGACGGCCATCAGGCAGTGCGATCCCGAGATGACCCGGCCGTCGGCCAGCGTGACCTCGACGCGGTCGCCCACGCGCTTGGCGGAGGCGGCACGGGTGCGCCCCATCACGTTCATGCCACGCCGCCGGAAGACGTCCTCTAGGACCGCGGCGGCGTCGGGGTCCTCCCCGGGGAGCACCCGGTCGCGCGACGACACGAGCGTGACCCGCGAGCCGAGCGCCTGGTAGGCACCGGCGAACTCGGCGCCCGTCACGCCCGAGCCGACCACGATGAGCTCCTCGGGCAGCTCGTCGAGGTCGTACACCTGCGTCCAGTTGAGGATGCGCTCGCCGTCGGGCTGGGCGTCGGGCAGCTCGCGCGGGTGCCCGCCGGTCGCGATCAGGACGGCGTCGGCGGTGAGCCGCTCCTCGGACCCGTCGGCGGCGCGCACGACGACGGTCCGCGACCCGTCCATGGCCTGCTGGCCCTCCAGGCGGCCGCGGCCGCGCAGGACCCGGGCGCCGGCGCGCGTGACGGAGGCCGTGATGTCGTGCGACTGGGCGAGCGCGAGCCGCTTGACGCGCCGGTTCACCTTGCCGAGATCGACGCCCACGACGCGGGCCGCCTGGTCGATGTGCGGGGTGTCGTCCTCGACGATGATGCCGAGTTCCTCGTACGAGGAGTCGAAGGTGGTCATCACCTCGGCCGTCGCAATCAGAGTCTTCGACGGTACGCAGTCGGTGAGCACCGACGCCCCGCCAAGACCGTCGCAGTCGACGACGGTCACCTCCGCGCCGAGCTGGGCGGCCACCAGGGCCGCCTCGTATCCGCCGGGTCCGCCACCAATGATCACGATCCGAGTCACGTACTCCATTGTCCCGCACGGCCGCGCGGCCCGTACCCCCGGGGCCCGTCCGGCGGCGGCCATTGCGGTGACCGCTCCCCCGCTCCGCCTCCCGACGTCGTCGCCGCCACCACTGTGACCGGTGCGGCGGGAGGGGGGCGCCGGGCTGCCGTACCCTCGGACCCATGTCGCTCTACGCCGCGTACGCCGGCAATCTCGACGCGCGGCTGATGACGCGCCGCGCCCCGCACTCGCCGCTGCGCGCGACCGGCTGGCTCAACGACTGGCGACTGACGTTCGGGGGCGAGCACATGGGCTGGGAAGGCGCGCTCGCGACCATCGTCGAGGCGCCGCGGTCGCAGGTGTTCGTCGCGCTGTACGACATCGCGCCGATGGACGAGGACTCCATGGACCGGTGGGAGGGGGTCGGGCTCGACATCTACCGGCGGATGCGGGTGCGGGTGCATACCCTTGAGGGTGAGGAGGCTGCCTGGGTGTATGTCCTCAACGGGTACGAGGGTGGGTTGCCGTCCGCCCGTTACCTCGGGGAGATCGCTGACGCGGCGGACTCCGCGGGTGCCCCCCACGACTACGTCATGAACCTCCGCAAGCGCCCCTGCTGACCACGCCTCTCCCCCACCCACCCGCCCTTCCCACGCCCTCCGCGCTCGTCCTCAATCGCCGGACGGGCTCTTCCCCACCCACCCGCCCATTCCCGCGCTGACGCGCTCGTCCTCAGACGCCGGACGGGCTCTTCCCCACCCACCCGCCCTTACCCGCGCTGACGCGCTTGTCCTCAAGCGCCGGACAGGCTCGATGCGTCGCCGGTGCGGGCCCTTCCAGCCCACCCCGGCACCCCCAAGCCCGACCGGCATCTGAGGACGGGCGCGCAACGCAACCAACCCCGCCCGACGGCAACCCCCCACCAGCCGCGCAGCACCCCCAGCCCCCTCCAGCCCGTCCGGCGATTGAGGACGAGCGCGTCAGCGCGACAAACCCCCACCGGGCGGTGACTCCCCACCCACCCCCGCGCGACACCCACCCCCCAGCCCGTCCGGCGCTTGAGGACAAGGCGCGCAGCGCCGAAAGAGGCGGGGTCCCAGGGGGCGCCAAGCCACCTGGTTCGGGAAGGGGCGGGTCTGGGGCGTCCCGCGAGGGAGCGGTGGGCGTGCCGCTCGTGGGAAACGACAAGACAACGATCGCCAACCCGTGGGCATCGTCATCTACGCGCGTAGGGCCGAACCGGCTACCCTCGTCGGCGTGAACGCTTCAGTTATTCCGGAAGACATCCAGGGCGACCCGTACGCCGCCGCCGACGCCGCCGCCGCACGCCTGCGCGAGCTGACCGGCGCAGAGACCCACGACGTCGCCCTCGTGATGGGCTCCGGCTGGGCCCCGGCCGTGGACGCCCTCGGCGCCCCGGAGGCCGAGTTCCTCGTCACCGAGCTGCCGGGCTTCCCGCCGCCCGCCGTCGAGGGCCACGGCGGCCGCATCCGCTCCTTCAAGGTCGGTGCGAAGCGCGCCCTGGTCTACCTGGGCCGTACGCACTACTACGAGGGCCGCGGCGTCGCCGCCGTCGCACACGGCGTGCGGACCGCGGTCGCCGCGGGCTGCAAGACGATCGTGCTGACCAACGGCTGCGGCGGCCTGCGCGAGGGCATGCGCCCCGGCCAGCCCGTCCTGATCAGCGACCACCTGAACCTGACGGCGACATCCCCGATCGTCGGCGCGAACTTCGTGGACCTCACCGACCTGTACTCGCCGCGCCTGCGCGCGCTGTGCAAGGAGATCGACCCGACCCTCGAAGAGGGCGTGTACGCCCAGTTCCCCGGCCCGCACTACGAGACCCCCGCGGAGATCCGCATGGCTCGTACCATCGGCGCGGACCTGGTCGGCATGTCGACGGTCCTGGAGGCCATCGCGGCCCGCGAGGCAGGCGCGGAGGTCCTCGGCATCTCCCTGGTGACCAACCTCGCCGCGGGCATGACGGGCGAGCCGCTGAACCACGAAGAGGTCCTCCAGGCCGGCCGCGACTCCGCCACCCGCATGGGTGAGCTGCTCGGACAGGTCCTGGGCCGCATCTGACCCGGCAGGCCCCCCGCGTGGCACCGAGCGCCGCGCGGGGTGCGCGCCCGGACGCGTACACGCCGTACGAGAACGACCCTTCACGGAGAGGCCGACCACACGTGCAGGACCACGCAGAACTCATCGCCCGGGCCAAGGCATGGCTCGCCGAGGACCCGGACCCCGAGACCCGCGAGGAACTGGCCGAACTGCTCGACGCGGCGCCGGGCACCCCGGCCGCCCTCGACGATCTCGCCGCCCGGTTCGCGGGCACCTTGCAGTTCGGCACCGCGGGGCTGCGCGGTGAGCTGGGCGCGGGCCCCATGCGGATGAACCGCTCCGTGGTCGTCCGCGCGGCCGCGGGCCTCGCGGCCTACCTGAAGGCCAAGGGCCGGGCGGGCGGCCTGGTGGTGGTCGGCTACGACGCGCGGTACAAGTCGGCCGACTTCGCCAGGGACACCGCCGCCGTGATGACCGGCGCGGGCCTGCGCGCCGCCGTCCTGCCCCGCCCGCTGCCGACCCCCGTCCTCGCCTTCGCCATACGGCACCTGGGCGCGGTCGCGGGCGTCGAGGTCACCGCGAGCCACAACCCGCCGCGCGACAACGGCTACAAGGTGTACCTGGGCGACGGCTCGCAGATCGTGCCCCCCGCCGACGCGGAGATCGCCGCCGAGATCGCGGCGGTGCGCGGCCTCGACGACGTACCGCGTCCCGAGAGCGGCTGGGAGACCCTCGGTGAGGACGTCCTGGAGGCCTATCTGGCCCGCACGGACGCCGTCCTGGCCCCCGGTTCCCCGCGCGCCGCCCGCACCGTCTACACGGCGATGCACGGCGTCGGCAAGGACACCCTGCTGGCGGCTTTCGCGCGGGCCGGTTTCCCCGCGCCGGTGCTCGTCGCCGAGCAGGCGGAGCCCGACCCGGACTTCCCGACGGTCGCCTTCCCCAACCCGGAGGAGCCGGGCGCGATGGACCTGGCGTTCGCCACGGCCCGCGAGGCGCTCCCCGACCTGGTGATCGCCAACGACCCGGACGCGGACCGCTGCGCGGCGGCCGTCCCGGTGGGCGACGGCGACTGGCGGATGCTGCGCGGCGACGAGGTCGGCGCGCTGCTCGCCGCCCACCTGGTCCGCAGGGGCGTCGCGCCGGACGGGCCGCGCACCTTCGCCGAGTCGATCGTGTCGTCGTCGCTGCTCGGCCGCATCGCCGAGAAGGCGGGCCTCGACCACGAGGAGACGCTGACGGGCTTCAAGTGGATCGCCCGCGTCGACGGCCTGCGGTACGGCTACGAGGAGGCGCTCGGCTACTGCGTCGACCCCGATGGCGTACGTGACAAGGACGGCATCACGGCGGCGCTGCTGATCACGGAGCTGGCCTCCGAGCTGAAGGAGGAAGGGCGCACCCTGCTCGACCTCCTCGACGACCTCGCCGTGGAACACGGCCTGCACGCCACCGACCAGCTCTCGGTCCGCGTGCAGGACCTGTCGCTGATCGCGGCCGCGATGCGCCGCCTGCGGGAGCGGCAGCCGGCGCGGCTCGCCGGTCTCGCCGTGACGGCCGCGGAGGATTTGACCGAGGGCACCGCGACGTTGCCGCCCACCGACGGGCTGCGGTACACGCTCGACGGCGCCCGCGTCATCGTGCGCCCCAGCGGCACCGAGCCGAAGCTCAAGTGCTATCTGGAGGTCGTGGTGCCGGTGGCCGGACACGCGGAGCTGCCGCGGGCCCGCGAGAAGGCGACGGAGCTGCTCGCCGCGCTGAAGCGGGACCTCGCGGAGGCCGCGGGCATCTGAGGTTCCCCGGGGCCCGCCCCGGGGCCCAGCCGCCCTCACGGGTGGGCGGGCGCCTGTACGCCCTGACGGGTGGGCGGCCGCACCGTCCGTCCGAACGGGTGGTTCCGCCGCGACAACCGACGCTGCTCCCCGGTGCGCTGCCGGTCCCTCAGGAAGGGTCGACCGGTAGCGCACCTTCTCGTACCGGGAGCCGCAGTGCCGTACGGACCCCGCACCAACGTCCCGCCCGCCTCCTCCCCGTCGGCCACCGCGCCGTCCCGCGTCCCCGCCTCCCGCCGCTCCCGCGGGACAGCGCCCCGCGCGGCCGCGCACCGGCGCCTGGCCGCCGCGCTGCGGCACGCGGCGCCCGCGCTCCTCGCGTACGGGGCCGTCCGCGCCCTCGGCCTGCTCGTCCTCGCCGTCTGGGCGCACCGCGAGCACCGCGAGCTGTGGCACCTGCTCGCCGAGTCCTGGGACTGCGACTGGTACCTGCGGATCGCCGCGCACGGCTACGCGGACACCCTCGGCCGCGCCTACGACCGGAACAACCTGGCGTTCTTCCCGCTGTTCCCGCTCCTGCTGCGGGCGGGCGACGCGCTGGTGCCGTGGGCGCCGCGCGGCGCGGTGGGCCTCACGGTCTCCCTCGTCTCCTCGTTCCTCGCCGCGTGGGGGATCTTCAAGGTCGGCGACCGGCTGCACGGGCGGCGCGTCGGCGTGCTCCTCGCCACGTCCTGGGCGTGTCTGCCGGTCGCCCTCGTGCAGTGGATGGGCTACACGGAGTCGCTGTTCACGGCGCTCGCCGCGTGGTCCCTGTACGCCGTCCTCACCGGCCGCTGGGTGTGGGCCGGAGCCCTCGCGGCGCTCGCGGGCCTCACCCGTCCGACGGGGGTGGCCATCGCCGCCGCCGTGTCGGTCACCGCGCTCCTCGCGCTGCGCCGCCGCTTCGACGCGCGCGCCCTGGCCGGAGCGGTCATCGCGCCGCTCGGCTGGCTCGCGTACGTGAGCTGGGTGGGGGCGCGCCTCGGCCGCTGGGACGGCTACTTCGCCGTACAGAAGCTGTGGCACAACGAGTGGGACGGCGGCGTCGGCACCCTGCGCTGGATGAAGAAGCTGTTCCTGGTGGAGCGCCCGCAACTGTTCCTCGTGCTGGTGACGATCGTTCTCATCGGCGCCCTCGTCCTGTACGTGCTCTCCCTCACCGGAGGCGGGCAGCCGCTGCCCCTCCTGGTGTTCGCGGGCCTGATGGTCGCCATCGTGCTCGGCTCCCGCGGCGTCTACTTCCCGCGCGCCCGCTTCCTGCTGCCCGCCTTCCCGCTGCTCCTGCCGGTGGCGCTCGCCCTCGCCCGGGCCCGGCTGCGCGCGGCCACCGCCGTGCTCACGGCGGCGGCGCTTGCGTCTGCCGCGTTCGGGGGGCACATGCTGCTTGTGTGGCTGGGGCCGCCTTGATCTGTGTCGTGGTTGCTGCCTCGATTTGTCTCGTGGTCGCGGTCGCCTTGCTTCAGCTCACCGCGAGCAGCACCGCGAGCAGCACCCCGCCCGCCGCGCACGGCCCCAGGATCTCGTACGCCCAGCGCACCACCGGCTCACCCTGCGCGGCCTCCGCGTTCTCGCGCCGCTCGGCGATCTCGCGCAGGTCGTCCATGGCCTGGTCCCCCGCGTCCCGAGTGTTCGGCGAGGTCGCGCCCGGGGCGCCGGGGCGGATGCGGCTGGCCATGGGGTCGTCCGACGCGACCTGCTGGGCGTGCCGCCGCGCGGCCTTCTTGCGGCCCCGCAGGGACACGGGCACGGCCCACAGCTGGTACTTGGTGCCGTCCTGCGTGAAGACCTCGTTCGAGTACCCGGAGCGCAGCCCGGAGATCGCGCCCCAGGGCAGCGTGATCGTGCGGAACGGGTTGCGGACGCGCAGCCGGTCCTCGTTGGCGAACACCGCGGGCCGCAGCGTGTAGGCGATGACGAGCGGCACCGCGAAGAGCAGTCCGGCGAGGGCGATCCACGGCGTGTTCCCCTCGCCCCGGACCAGCGCGTCGACACCGAGCCAGACGCCGATCGCGAGCAGCAGCACACCACCGGCGATGCCCGCGTGCGAACGGTGCACGCGGTCCTTGTACGTGGGGTCCTGCTCCGGCGGTGTGGGCTGCGGGTCGCTCGTCATGGGGCCGATTCTGCCTGACGCACCGGCCGGAGCCCCGCGCGGCAGGGGTATGGGGATTGGTCCAGACCTAGTACGGTCGAGAGTTGTCATGTACGCCTAATCCCGTATCCCTGGAGAGTCATGACCCCCACCGGAAGAGGAACCAAGAACACACCAGGACTCTTACGAAGAGTGACCACGGCCCTGCGCGGCAGGACCGCCGTGCTGTGCGCGGCCCTGCTGCTCCCCGCCTCCCTGCTCACCGCCCTGACCGCGAGCGCGGCCCCCTCGGCGGGCACCCTCACCGCCGCCTTCACCACGGAGGGCAGCGGTTCCTCCTGGCAGGGCAAGTACGTCGTCCGCAACAGCGGCTCCGCCGCGGCCTCCGGCTGGACCCTCGAGTTCGACCTGCCCGCGGGCGTCACCGTCAGCGGCCACACGCACGGCGAGGCCACCGTCTCCGGGCGCCACGTCACCGTGAAGAACGCGTACTACAACGGTCGGGTCCCCGCGGGCGGCACGACCGAGCCCTACAGCTACTTCTTCACCGGCAACGGACCCATCGGCACCCCCACGGGGTGCACGATCAACGGCGACAAGTGCGACGGCACCCCGGACAAGCCGCCGTCCGCGCCCGGCGCCCCCACCGTCACCACCGCCACCTCCCGCACCATCTCCCTGAGCTGGCCCCCGGCCGGCGCGGGCGACTACCCGGTGACGACGTACGAGGTCCTCAGCGGTGACAGCGTGGTCGCGACCTCGGCGACCAACGGTGCGACCGTCACCGACCTGACCCCCGCCACCCGCTACACCTTCACCGTCCGCGCCAAGGACCGGCGCGGCAACACCAGCCCCCTGAGCCCCGCGGTCACCGCCACCACCGTCGACCCCGCGACCGACCCGACCCCGCCGAGCGCGCCCGGCGCCCTGCGCGCCACCGGCAAGACGCAGGTCTCGGCGACGCTGGCCTGGGACAAGTCCACGGACAACGTGGCCGTCGCCGCCTACGACATCTACCGCGGCGGCACACTGGCCAAGACCGTGCCCGCCTCGGCCACCACCGCCACCGTCGAGGGGCTCACCCCCGCCACCGCCTACACCTTCACCGTGAAGGCGCGTGACACCGCCGACAACGAATCGCCCGCGTCGAACGCCGTGAAGGTCACCACGGAGGACTCCGCCGGGCCCGGCAACCACCTCGCCGTCGGCTACTTCGCGCAGTGGGGCATCTACGGCCGCCAGTACTTCGTGAAGAACCTGGACACCTCCGGCGCCGCCGCCAAACTCGACGTCATCAACTACGCCTTCGAGAACGTCGACCCCAAGAACTTCACCTGCCAGGCCGGGGTGACCAAGGGCGTCTCCGGCAACCCCCAGGACCCCGACGAGGGCACCGGCGCGGGGGACGCCGAGGCCGACTACGGCCGTGCCTTCTCCGCCGCCCAGTCTGTGGACGGCGTCGCGGACGACGGGTGGGGCAAGCTGCGCGGCAACTTCAACCAGCTGAAGAAGCTCAAGGCCAAGCACCCGCACCTGAAGGTCGTCGTCTCGCTCGGCGGCTGGACGTTCTCCAAGTTCTTCTCCGACGCGGCGGCGACGCCCGCGTCCCGGGCGAAGTTCGTCAAGTCCTGCGTCGACACCTGGATCAAGGGGGACCTTCCCCTCGCCGGTGGCGCGGGCGGGCCCGGCACCGGTGCGGGCGTCTTCGACGGCATCGACATCGACTGGGAGTGGCCCGGCTCCGAAGGCCATCCCGGCAACCACTACGGAGCCGCCGACAAGGACAATCTGACGGCTCTGCTCGCCGAGTTCCGCAAGCAGCTCGACGCGACCGGTGGTGCCCACAAGCTCCTGACCGCCTTCACCCCTGCCGACCCCGCGAAGATCGAGGCCGGGTGGGACATCAAGAAGATCTTCGACTATCTCGACTTCGCCAATGTCCAGGGGTACGACTTCCATGGCTCCGGCAGCGACAACTCCTGGGAGCCCAAGCGCACCGGGCACCAGGCGAATCTGCACCGGGACGCGCAGGACCCGTACGCCTTCGACTTCAGCGTCGAGCGGGCCGTCCAGACGTATCTGGACGCGGGGGTCAATCCGCGCAAGCTCACCATCGGGTTCCCGTTCTACGGGCGGGGCTGGAAGGAGGTCGCCGACGGGGGTGCCAAGGGTGAGTGGCAGGCTGCCAATGGGGCGGCTACCGGGCAGTTCCCGGAGGAGGCCGGGATCAGGGGCTACCACAACATGATGGTGAACGTTCCCAATCTCACCGTGCACCACGATGAGCAGTCCATCTCCACCTATGGCTACACCGGTAACGGCGGGCAGTGGTGGAGCTTCGACGACGTCTGGTCGATCGGCAAGAAGACCGCCTGGCTGAAGTCGAAGGGGTTGCTCGGGGGCATGGTCTGGGAGATGGCCGGCGACACCCCCTCGGGGACGTTGATGACGGCCCTGGACAACGGGCTGAAGTGACGTCTCCTCCCTCTCGCTAGCGCCCGCCGCCCCCTCCCTGTACTGGCGGTTCCTTCTTCGCCTTTCCGGTTGTGGGGGTGGCGGGGTCGTGGCGGGATGGCCGTGCTCGCGTAGTGGACACTGTCTGCTTCATCGCGCCGTCAGTGTGCTGCTTGGCACGCTGCGCTCGGTCATCCCGCCACGACCCCTCCGGTTCGATGGCGACTCCCGGTTCGTCTGTGGTTCCCGCCCCCGCCGTGGGCAGCTGCCTCCGCCCCCCTCGCTGTGGGCAACTGGGCCGCCAGGGGCGGAACGGGTGGGCACAGCCCCAACCGCCGGGTAACCGGAACCTAAGGGGAAGGGCACACCCCACCCCCCGGGTACCGGTCACGCAGAGAGAGAGGGGCACAGCCGACCGCCGAGTGCCAGGGGCAAGCTCTGTACAAGCCGCTACGCGCGTAGATATGCTCCCCTCGTGACCATGCGGACGACTCCATCCACAGAGACAGACGAGGCGGGCGGCCCCACCCCCCGCCCCCTCGCCGACGTAACGGCGTCGGCGAGCACCCTGCGCCGCTTCCTGCACGGCCTGCCGGGCGTCGACGCGGTGGGCCTGGAGGCCCGCGCCGCCTCGCTCGGGACGCGTTCGATCAAGACCACGGCGAAGGCGTACGCCATCGACCTGGCCATCTCCATGATCGACCTGACGACCCTGGAAGGCGCCGACACCGCGGGCAAGGTCCGCGCGCTCGGCGCCAAGGCCGTGCACCCGGACCCGACGGACCGCTCCACGCCGCGCACGGCGGCGGTCTGTGTGTACCCGGACATGGTGGCCACGGCCAAGGAAGCCGTCGCGGGCAGCGGCGTGAAGGTCGCCTCCGTCGCGACCGCCTTCCCGGCGGGCCGCGCCGCCCTCGGCGTGAAGCTCGCCGACGTGCGCGACGCCGTCGCCGCCGGCGCGGACGAGATCGACATGGTCATCGACCGGGGCGCCTTCCTCGCGGGCGACTACATGAAGGTGTACGAGGAGATCGTCGCCGTGAAGGAGGCCTCGGGGTCGGCGCGCCTGAAGGTCATCTTCGAGACCGGTGAGCTGTCCACGTACGACAACATCCGGCGCGCCAGTTGGATCGGCATGCTCGCCGGCGCGGACTTCATCAAGACCTCGACCGGCAAGGTCGGAGTGAACGCGACCCCCGCGAACACCCTGCTCATGCTGGAAGCCGTCCGCGACTTCCGCGCGCAGACCGGCGTCCAGGTGGGCGTGAAGCCCGCGGGCGGCATCCGTACCTCCAAGGACGCCCTCAAGTTCCTCGTCCTGGTCAACGAGACCGCGGGCGCGGACTGGCTGGACAACCACTGGTTCCGCTTCGGCGCCTCCAGCCTGCTCAACGACCTGCTGATGCAGCGCCAGAAGCTGGCCACCGGACGCTACTCCGGACCTGACTACGTGACGGTGGACTGATCATGGCATCGATTTTTGAGTACGCGCCCGCGCCCGAGTCCCGTTCGGTCGTCGACATCGCTCCGTCCTACGGCCTGTTCATCGACGGCGAGTTCGCCGACGCCGCCGACGGAAAGGTCTTCAAGACCGTCTCCCCGGCCACCGAGGAAGTCCTCTCCGAAGTCGCCCAGGCCGGTGAGGCCGACGTCGACCGCGCGGTGCGGGCCGCCCGCAAGGCCTTCGAGAAGTGGTCCGCCCTGCCGGGCGCCGAGCGCGGCAAGTACCTGTTCCGGATCGCCCGCATCATCCAGGAACGCAGCCGTGAGCTCGCGGTCCTGGAGACCCTCGACAACGGCAAGCCCATCAAGGAGACCCGCGACGCGGACCTCCCCCTGGTCGCCGCCCACTTCTTCTACTACGCGGGCTGGGCCGACAAGCTCGACCACGCGGGGTACGGGGCCGATCCGCGGGCGCTCGGCGTCGCCGGGCAGGTCATCCCGTGGAACTTCCCGCTCCTCATGCTGGCCTGGAAGATCGCCCCCGCGCTCGCCACCGGCAACACCGTGGTCCTCAAGCCCGCCGAGACCACTCCGCTGTCCGCCCTCTTCTTCGCCGACATCTGCCGTCAGGCGGGGCTGCCCAGGGGCGTCGTCAACATCCTGCCGGGGTACGGGGACGCGGGCGCCGCTCTCGTCGCCCACCCGGACGTGAACAAGGTCGCCTTCACCGGCTCCACCGCCGTCGGCAAGCAGATCGCCCGCACGGTCGCTGGCACCGACAAGAAGCTCACCCTGGAGCTCGGCGGCAAGGGCGCGAACATCGTCTTCGACGACGCCCCGATCGACCAGGCCGTCGAAGGCATCGTGACCGGCATCTTCTTCAACCAGGGGCAGGTCTGCTGCGCCGGTTCGCGCCTCCTCGTGCAGGAGTCCGTCCAGGACGAGGTGCTCGATGCCCTGAAGCGTCGCCTGTCGACGCTGCGGCTCGGTGACCCGCTGGACAAGAACACCGACATCGGCGCCATCAACTCCGCCGAGCAGCTCGCCCGCATCACCGCCCTCGCCGACACCGGCGAGGCCGAGGGCGCCGAGCGCTGGAGCGCCCCCTGCGAGCTGCCGAGCTCCGGCTACTGGTTCGCGCCCACCCTGTTCACCAACGTCACCCAGGCGCACACCGTCGCCCGGGACGAGATCTTCGGCCCCGTGCTCTCGGTCCTGACGTTCCGTACGCCCGACGAAGCCGTCGCCAAGGCCAACAACACGCAGTACGGGCTCTCGGCCGGCATCTGGACGGAGAAGGGCTCGCGCATCCTCGCCGTCGCCAATAAGCTCCGCGCCGGGGTCGTCTGGGCCAACACGTTCAACAAGTTCGACCCGACCTCGCCCTTCGGCGGCTACAAGGAGTCGGGCTTCGGCCGCGAGGGCGGTCGCCACGGCCTGGAGGCTTACCTCGATGTCTGACGCGCGTCTCAGTGTCCTGAAGACCTACAAGCTGTACGTGGGCGGCAAGTTCCCGCGGTCCGAGAGTGGGCGGGTGTACGAGGTGACCGACCTCAAGGGCAAGTGGCTCGCCAACGCTCCGCTGTCCTCCCGCAAGGACGCCCGTGACGCGGTCGTCGCCGCGCGCAAGGCGTTCGGCGGGTGGGCGGGGGCGACCGCGTACAACCGCGGTCAGGTGCTCTACCGCGTCGCGGAGATGCTGGAGGGCCGCCGCGAGCAGTTCGTCCGTGAGGTCGCGGACGCGGAGGGCCTCTCGAAGTCGAAGGCCGCCGCGGTCGTGGACGCGGCCGTGGACCGCTGGGTCTGGTACGCGGGCTGGACGGACAAGATCGCCCAGGTGGCGGGAGGGGCGAACCCGGTCGCGGGGCCGTTCCTCAACCTGTCCACGCCCGAGCCGACCGGTGTCGTCGCCGTCGTGGCGCCCCGCGAGTCGTCCTTCCTCGGCCTGGTGTCCGTCGTGGCCCCCGTGATCGCGGCGGGCAACACGGCCGTCGTCATCGCCTCCGAGGAGGCACCGCTGCCCGCTCTCAGCCTCGGGGAGGTCCTGGCCACCTCCGACCTGCCGGGCGGCGTCGTCAACGTACTCAGTGGCAGGGCCGCCGAGCTCGCGCCGCCGCTCGCCGCCCACCAGGACGTGAACGGCCTCGACCTGGCCGGCGCCGACGCCGGCCTGGCGAAGGAGCTGCACATCGCCGCGGCCGACAACCTGAAGCGCGTACTGCGTCCACAGGCTGTGGACGGCGACGCGGACTTCACCGCCGCGCCCGGCACCCGGCGGCTGACGTTCTTCCTGGAGACCAAGACGGTCTGGCACCCGACCGGCTCGCTCGGCGCCTCGGGCTCCGCGTACTGAGCACGCTGCCGCGGGGCCCCGTCCCCGCGGCAGCAGTCCTTCGCCCCCTCTATTCGGGCAGCGCCCCGATGACCCTGTCCACCACCGGCAGCTCCGCCGGCGAGCCGCCCTGCGTCAGCGGCTTCGTCACCGCGGCCGTGGACACCGGCTTGAAGTCGGCGATCTGGGTGCCCACGGAGTTGTCGAGCGGATCCGTGCCGGTCCCGGCCAGCGGGTTGAGCCGCAGGTCCTTGACGGGCCCGAGGCCGCCGACCGTGGCCCGCTGCAACCCGTTGAGCAGCGCGTTCCCGGCCGTGGCCACGCCCGCCGCACCCGCGTCACCGGCCATCGCCCCCAGGCCGGGGGCCGGTGGCGCCCCGGCGCTCGCCGGCGTCGCCCCGAGGCCGATGGCCGCCCCCGCCGCGGACAGCGTGAGCGTCGCGCCCAGCAGCGCCCGGGACGCGGAGAAACTCTTCGGCGCCGGGTGCCGCGCCGCTTGCCGTGCAGGGTTTCGAGCCATCAGACCGCCTCTGTGCACATACGTCAGTAATCGAGCGTGCACGAAGAGTAGTTGACGCGGGTGTCCGTATCAAAGACCCGCTTCGCTCCGTACCCCTTCTTCCTACGCGCCCGGTCCGGCCCGGCGGACATTCGCGCCGCCCCGGGTCTGGGCACCCCGGGAGCCCCGGTTGATAATGACCCGGACCACCGCCGGCGGCCGGCCTCGGGGAAGCGGCAGCGACCCCCGTCCCGTCGGCATTATCCCTGGTGAGAAGGTTCACAGAATTGGGTTCCCATCCCCCGATACCCACCCGCGTCGTGCTGCTCACCGGTCCCTCCGGCTCGGGCAAGTCGTCGTTCGCGGCCCGCTCGGGGCTGCCCGTGCTGTGCCTCGACGACTTCTACAAGGAGTGCACCGACTCCTCGCTCCCCCAGGTCCCCGGCACGTCGGACATCGACTGGGACTCGCCGCTGTCCTGGGACGCGGACGTCGCCCTCGCCGCGATCGACGAGCTGTGCCGCACGGGCCGCACCCGGGTCCCGGTGTACGACATCGCGACGAGCTCGCGGGTCGGTGAGGAGGCGCTCGACATCGAGCGCACGCCGCTGTTCATCGCGGAGGGCATCTTCGCCGCCGACATCGTGGAGCGCTGCCGTGCGATGGGTGTCCTCGCGGACGCGATCTGTCTGCGCGGGCGCCCCTCGACGACGTTCCGCCGCAGGCTCCTGCGCGATCTGCGTGAGGGCCGCAAGTCCGTGCCGTTCCTGCTGCGCCGCGGCTGGCGCCTGATGCGCGCGGAGCGCTCCATCGTGGCCCGCCAGACGGCGCTCGGCGCGCACGCCTGCGGCAAGGACGAGGCCCTCGGCCGCCTCACGGACGCCGCCGCGGGCCGCTGCGCCAAGGCCCGCGCGACGGCCGCCTGATCCGGACGCGGGGCCCGTACGCGGCACCCGTACGCGGCACCCGTACGCGGCACCCGTACGCGGCACCCGTACAAAAAACAGCGGGCCCGGAAAGACCCCCCGGCCCTCCGGTCCCGCTGCCCGTACCCCCGTGCTTCCCCCGTGTCCCCCCTGGCGTGAGGCCCCGAACCCCCCGGTTCCCCCGCGGGCCCCACTCCTGCTCCCGCCGCCTCCCCCGAAGCGACGGTCCCCCCGTCCTCAGGCGACCAGTTCGCCGAAGGACTCCTCCTGGTCACGGCCGAAGCTGAGGACCTCGTCCTCACGCAGCCGGCGGAGCGACCGCCAGATGCTGGACTTCACCGTGCCCACACTGATGTCGAGGATGTCCGCGATCTCCGGGTCCGTGCGGCCCTCGTAGTAGCGAAGGACCAGCATGGTGCGCTGGAGCTCGGGCAGCCGGGCCAGGGCCTGCCACAGGACCGCGCGCAGCTCGGTGCCGCGCATCGCGTCCGTGTCGCCCACCGTCTCCGGCAGTTCCTCGGTCGGGTACTCGTTGAGCTTGCGGCGCCGCCAGGCGCTGATGTGCAGGTTCGTCATCGTGCGCCGCAGATAGCCGCCGACGGCGGCCTTGTCGCTGATCCGGTCCCAGGCCCGGTAGGTCGAGAACAGCGCGCTCTGCAACAGGTCCTCGGCCTCGAAGCGGTCACCGGTCAGGTGGTAGGCGGTTGCGTACAGAGAGGCACGGCGCTCCTGGACGTAGGCGGTGAACGCCGCTTCGGCGTCCTCGCTGCCCGTCCGGGGCCGCGTCCGCTCCCCCGAGGCCTCCCTGTACGCGGCTCCCCCGTCATTGCCGCCCTTCAGTGCGTCAACCACCGTCATGTACGTGGTGTGCTGACGCCCGGTGCCGCGAGCGCACCCCCGCCCGCTCACGGCACCGGACTTCTCGTGCTTCTCCGAGCTCCTGCCGACGTCGTGCAGACGCGTGACAACTGCGCTTGAGCTGGTGCTGTGCAGCGTGTTCATCTCGCGCCCCCCGTCGTGGAGTCTGGGATTTCCGTGTGACCAGAACTCTGCCGGAGGCACTTCATGGCGTTGTCCGCCGTCTGTCACAGGCCTGCAACAGGGCTCGTGGCGCGCCCGTGGCCCGGTGGGAGCCCCACTGACTCGTGTGGGTGCGGTGTGAGACGCGGGCCAACAGTCGAACTGGGCCCGCGCCATGGGACAGAATGACGTTCGTGCCTTCCCTGTTGCTGATCGAGGACGACGACGCCATCCGGACGGCCCTGGAGCTTTCGCTGACGCGCCAGGGCCACCGGGTGGCCACCGCTGCCACCGGCGAGGACGGTCTGAAGCTGCTCGGTGAGCAGCGTCCCGACCTGATCGTGCTGGATGTGATGCTGCCCGGCATCGACGGTTTCGAGGTGTGCCGCCGCATCCGGCGCACCGACCAGCTGCCGATCATCCTGCTGACCGCGCGCAGCGACGACATCGACGTGGTGGTCGGCCTGGAGTCCGGCGCCGACGACTACGTGGTCAAGCCCGTGCAGGGGCGGGTGCTCGACGCTCGTATCCGCGCGGTCCTGCGCCGGGGCGAGCGGGAGGCCAACGACGCCGCGACGTTCGGTTCGCTGGTGATCGACCGGGCGGCGATGACGGTGACGAAGAACGGCGAGGACCTCCAGCTGACGCCCACCGAGCTGCGGCTGCTCCTGGAGCTGAGCCGCAGGCCCGGCCAGGCCCTGTCCCGCCAGCAGCTGCTCCGCCTGGTGTGGGAGCACGACTACCTCGGTGACTCGCGGCTCGTCGACGCCTGTGTGCAGCGGCTGCGCGCGAAGGTGGAGGACGTGCCGTCCTCGCCGACGCTGATCCGTACGGTGCGTGGTGTGGGATACCGGCTGGACACGCCTCAGTGACCAAAGCGCACGACACGCTCCACGGCCTGCCCGCGGCCCGCAGGGCGATCCAGTCGGGGCTGCGCCTCACCAGCCTGCGGCTGCGTCTGGTGGTGGTCTTCGCCCTGGTGGCGCTGACCGCGGCCGTGTCCGCGTCCGGCATCGCGTACTGGCTCAACCGCGAGGCCGTCCTCACGCGCGCCCAGGACGCGGCGCTCAAGGACTTCCGGCAGCAGCTCCAGGCCCGCGCGGGCGCCCTGCCGCCCCACGCCACCCAGGACGAACTCCAGGTCGCCGCCGGTCAGATGGCGACGAGCAGCCAGCGCTACAGCGTGCTCCTGATCGGTGAGGACGCCTCGGGCAAGCGGGTGTACGGGTACTCCGACCTGGACGGCTTCACCCTCGCCAAGGTGCCGGAGGCCCTGCGGGACGCGGTCAAGAAGCAGCAGGCGGTCTCCTCCGGCAACCGGAGCCCGTACCACCTGTACTGGCAGCGCAGCACCGACGGCGGCACGCCGTACCTGGTGGGCGGGGCGAAGGTGATCGGCGGCGGCCCCACGGGCTACATGCTCAAGTCGCTCGAACCGGAGGCCAAGGACCTCAGCTCGCTCGGCTGGTCCCTGGCCATCGCCACGGCCCTCGCCCTCGTCGGCGCCGCGCTGCTCGCCCAGGCGGCCGCCACGACCGTGCTGAAGCCCGTGCACCGCCTGGGGGTCGCCGCGCGCAGGCTCGGTGAGGGCAAGCTGGACACCCGCCTGCGCGTGTCGGGCACCGACGAACTCGCGGACCTGTCCCGGACGTTCAACCGTACGGCGGAGAACCTGGAGAAGAAGGTCGCGGACATGAGCGCCCGCGACGAGGCGAGCCGCCGCTTCGTGGCGGACATGTCGCACGAGCTGCGCACCCCGCTGACCGCGATCACCGCGGTGACGGAGGTCCTGGAGGAGGAGCTGGACGCGGAGACCGGCTCCGTGGACCCGATGATCGAGCCCGCGGTGCGCCTCGTGGTCAGCGAGACCCGGCGCCTGAACGACCTGGTCGAGAATCTGATGGAGGTCACCCGCTTCGACGCGGGCACCGCGCGGCTCGTCCTGGACGACGTCGACATCGCCGACCAGATCACCGCCTGCATCGACGCCCGCGCCTGGCTCGACGCCGTCGAGCTGGACGCCGAGCGCGGCATCACCGTCCGCCTCGACCCGCGCCGCCTCGACGTCATCCTCGCCAAC
This sequence comes from Streptomyces sp. NPDC017940, assembly GCF_044328435.1. NCBI lineage: Bacteria > Bacillati > Actinomycetota > Actinomycetes > Kitasatosporales > Streptomycetaceae > Streptomyces > Streptomyces sp. NPDC017940. The sequence goes on from NZ_JBIRHJ010000003.1 coordinate 553,144, forward strand.
CTCATCGGCAACGCCCTCAAGCACGGCGGTTCCCCGGTGAAGGTGTCGGTGCGCCTGGACGGCGAGAGCCTGCTCATCGCCGTACGGGACGGCGGCCCCGGCATTCCCGAGGACGTCCTGCCGCACGTCTTCGACCGCTTCTACAAGGCCAGCGCGTCCCGGCCGCGCTCGGAGGGCAGCGGGCTCGGACTCTCCATCGCCCTGGAGAACGCCCATATCCACGGGGGTGAGATCACCGCGGCGAACTCCCCGGGCGGGGGCGCGGTGTTCACGCTGTGCCTGCCCAGGGACCCCTCGCCGCTGACGGCCGGTCCCGGGCCGGACAGCGCGGGCGACCCGGAGGCCGACGGGGGCCCGGACGGGGACCGCCCCGAGGAAGGCAGGGAGACGTCATGACCGGGCGACGGCTGCGCGCCGCGCTCGCCACCACCGTGGCCGCGGCCGCGCTCGGCGGCTGCGGCATCCGCTCCACGGAGGTGCCCACGGACTTCGGCCCCGCGCCCTCACGGGTGCCGTGCGTGGCATCGGGCTCGGGCATCTCGGCGCAGGACGGGGCCACGGGCGTACCCGTACAGATCTTCCTGGTGTGCGCGTCCCAGCTGGTGACCGTCGACCGGACGGTGCGGATCCCCACCGAGAAGGTCTCGACGGACCGGGTCCGCATCGCGCAGACGCTCCTCGACGAGCTGTCCGCGCCGCCGTCCCAGGCCGCCAAGCAGGCCGGGTACGCCACCGACGTACGCCGCGGCCTCACCGTGTCCGGGCCCCAGCGCGGTGACCCGGACGTGGCGCTGCGGCTGAGCATCCGCCCCGAGGACCTGTCGTCCCTGGCGCTCGCGCAGATCGTGTGCACCTACGCGGACGGCGCGGTCGCGGACAGCGACGGCACGGTCGTCATCGGCGGCCCGGCCGGCACCCCGCTGCTGCGCTACGAGTGCACGCAGGCGGTGCGTTCCCGGCCCGGTACGGTGCCGCCGCCGTCGCAGACGGTGGAGCGGTAGCCCCGCCCGCGAGCACGCGGGGCAGCGCCCCTTCGAGAAGCGGAAGGGGCGTTACGGAACCGATCCCGCCGCGCCCGGCGTCTTGGGGTGCGTGCGTCAAGGCTCGGGCGGGCGCGGAGCCGCCATTCGCTTTCGCGCGGTGGGAGGGATACTCCTCGCCGCGCACTTCCTGGTCGTCGCGTGGATCACGCTGCGCCCGCTGGACGTGCCCTGGGTGAGCGCGGCGAACCTGGAACCCCTCGCCGGCATCAGGGCGGACCTGGAGCGCGGCCCGGAGCAGGCGGCCCGGCAGATCGGCGGGGCGCTGCTGCTCCTTGCGCCGCTCGGGGTGCTGCTGCCGCTGGCCGGGGGGCGGCTCACCGTCTCGCCGCTGGCTTCGCTCGCGCGCACGGTCGCCGTGGGCGCGCTGCTCTCGCTGGGCATCGAGCTGTTGCAGACCGGGGTGCCGGGGCAGGTGGTCGACGTCGACTCGCTGCTGTTGAACACCCTCGGCGTCGCACTGGCACATCTGGCCGTCGTGCCCGCCGTACGGGCCAGGCTGCGGCGCAGGCGGGGCGGGGGCGGGCGGCCACCGGTTGTGGCCCGCCGCAGCCAGGAGCCCTCTCAGGGGCCGACCCCGAAGATTCCCAGGGTCGGCGTCGCCCCCTAGCCCGACGCTTTGCCCGTTTCGTGGTCCTACCTTGGGGTCAGTGGAGTCATGGGGACGGCGGCCGGGCCGCCTCCCGCCCACCGATTCGACCCGCGAAGGAGCCTCCATGTCCGCCCTTGCCCGCCCCACCGAAGGCCGCATGATCGGCGGCGTGTGCGCCGCCCTCGCCCGCCGCGTCGGCTGGTCCGCCACGACCATGCGTGTCGTGTTCGTCGTGTCCTGTCTGCTGCCGGGACCCCAGTTCCTGCTCTACATCGCGCTGTGGATCCTGCTGCCCGTCGAGAACCGGACGAAGACGGCCTGGTGACGGCGGTCGCGGTCCGGCCTGCGCCGGGCCCGTCGCGGAACGCCGACGGGGCGCTCCCCGGTGCGGGGGCGCCCCGTCGTTGGCGCGGCTGCGCCGGGCCGCGTATGCCTCAGAGGAGCGGCGTGGCTCCGAGCGCGCCCGTCGGCAGGCCCTGCGCCAGGAGCGCCTGCGTCGGCAGCGCCTTGAGGGGCAGACCGCCCGTGGGCAGGGCGTTGTTGGCCAGGACCTGCTGGACCGGGAGGCCCCCGAGGAGGCCGGAGACCGGGTCCGCGGCCGGCTGCGGAGCGGGCTTGGTGCCCTTCACCGCCTTGCCGGCGGTGCCCCCGTGTCCGCCTTCGTCGTCGGGGAGCGGCACCATCTGGTCGATGGTGGGCTGCACGGCGGTCAGGCTGGTGCCGAGCGCGCTCCGGCCGGCGGCGATCGACTCGGGCGCGCCGTCGGGCAGGGTCTCGGCGAGCTCGCCGACCGGGGCCGCCGAGGTCACCGCGGCAACGGTCCCCGCGGCATCCGGCACGGCCGAGGCCGCTTGGGCCGCACCGGCGCCCGTGGCGGCGAAGGCGGCACCGAGAGCGGCGACACCGAGGGTCTTGGCAGCAGACTGCTTCATCTTCAATGCGTCCTTGATGACGAGGGCGTTGAGCGGTGCTCGACCGTAAACACCCTCAAGGTCACCCCGCAAACATCCGAAAACGGCCGGGGTTTCGTGTCCCCGGCCGTCCCTTCGGCGTAGTCCCGCCGGTCAGGAGACGAAGGATCCGCTGGTCGAAGCGGTCTGACGGAACAGCCACTCGGACTTCAGTTCGGCATAACCGGGCTTGATGACGTCATTGATCATGGCCAGCCTTTCATCGAAAGGGATGAACGCCGACTTCATCGCATTGACGGTGAACCACTGCATGTCGTCGAGCGTGTAGCCGAAGGTGTCGACCAGGTGCGCGAACTCGCGGCTCATGCTGGTGCCCGACATCAGCCGGTTGTCGGTGTTCACCGTCGCCCGGAAGTGCAGCTTGCGCAGCAGGCCGATGGGGTGGTCCTCGTACGAGGCCGCCGCGCCCGTCTGCAAATTGGAGCTGGGGCACAGTTCGAGCGGGATGCGCTTGTCGCGTACGTACGACGCGAGCCTGCCGAGCTGGACCGTGCCGTCGTCGCCGACCTCGATGTCGTCGATGATGCGCACGCCGTGGCCGAGCCGGTCGGCGCCGCACCACTGGAGCGCCTGCCAGATCGAGGGCAGGCCGAAGGCCTCACCGGCGTGGATGGTGAAGTGGTTGTTCTCCCGCTTCAGGTACTCGAAGGCGTCGAGGTGGCGGGTGGGAGGGAAGCCCGCCTCCGCGCCCGCGATGTCGAAGCCGACGACGCCCAGGTCTCGGTAGCGGTTGGCGAGTTCGGCGATCTCCAGGGCGCGGGCGGCGTGCCGCATGGCGGTGAGCAGCGCGCCCACGCGGATGCGGTGGCCGTTCTCCCTGGCCCGGCGCTCGCCCTCGCGGAAGCCGTCGTTCACGGCCTCGACGACCTCTTCGAGGGTGAGTCCCGCCTCCAGGTGCTGCTCGGGGGCGTAGCGGATCTCGGCGTAGACGACGCCGTCCTCGGCCAGGTCCTCGGCGCACTCGGCGGCGACGCGGAAGAGGGCGTCGCGGGTCTGCATGACGGCGCAGGTGTGGGCGAAGGTCTCCAGGTACCGCTCCAGGGAGCCCGAGTCGGCCGCCTCGCGGAACCAGACGCCGAGCTTGTCGGGGTCGGTCTCGGGCAGGCCCGCATAGCCGTTCTCCCGGGCCAGGTCGACGATGGTGCCGGGGCGCAGGCCGCCGTCGAGGTGGTCGTGGAGGAGGACCTTCGGGGCGCGCCGGATCTGCTCCGGTCCGGGGGTGCCGGGGTGACTCGCGCGGCTCGTGGGGCCGCCCGCTGCGCTGATCTTGCTGGTCTGGCTCGTCATCTCGGCACTGTAGCGCCTACGCGCGTAGATCTCACTGGTCGATACGTAACAGTGACCCTGCGGACAGGTGGCACTCACCCTGACTTCTGACACTGTTCTGCCATGGCACAGCAAGCGACGTCCCGTCCCGTGCGTACGGCCAGGCTCGGGCGTGTGGTGGGCACGCGCCCCTCGACGGTGAGCGCGGTGGCGCTCCTGTTGCCCGGCGGCCACGAGACCTCCGCCCGCAAGCCCTCCCTGCTCGCCACCGCGGCGGTGCGTTCGCTCGGGCGCGGGCTCGCCCGGGCGGGCCGGGACGACGGGCTCGCGGTGCACACCGTGCACTACCGCGTGGGCGGCTGGAACGGCGCGGAGGCGCAGCTCGCGCGGGACGCCCAGTGGGCGGCCGACGAGGTCGTGCGCCGCTACGGGGACGTGCCGGTGTGCTTGGCCGGGGTCGACATGGGCGGGCGTGCCGCGTTGCGGGCCGCCGGTCACACCGCGGTCGAGTCCGTGGTGGCCCTTGCCCCTTGGCTGCCCGAGGAGGACGTGGCCGCGCCGCCCGAGCCCGTCAAGCAGCTCGTGGGGCGGCGGGTGCTTGTGGTGCACGGCACCAATGACGAGCGGACCGATCCCGAGTTGTCCTTCCGGCTCGCCGCGCGGGCGAAGAAGGTGAACCGGGACGTGTGCCGGTTCGAGGTGCACTCCGATGGGCACCGGCTCAGTCAGCACCATGCGGAGGTGCTGGCCCTCGCGGCGAACTTCGTCCAGGGGTCGTTGTTCGGGCATCCGCTGGCGCGGCCGGTGGAGGACGCGTTGGCTGCGCCGCCTCCGCTGGGGTTGCGCATGCCGCTGGCCGCGGGGTTCGGTAAGTCTCTGCGCTGAGGCCGCGGTCCCCTGCCGGGGTTGTGTTTCCGTGTGGGGCGGGGCTGCGTCCCTGCGGGGGCGGGTGACTTGCCGTCGATCGGCCTGCGGCCTCGTCCTCAAACGCCGGACGGGCTGGATGTGGACCGGCACCATCAGGACCGTCGGCCTGCGGCCTCGTCCTCAAACGCCGGACGGGCTGGATGTGGACCGGCACCGTCGGGACGGTCGGCCTGCGGCCTCGTCCCCCGGGCGGTGTGTCGCCCTCGGGGGTCGGCAGGGCGTGGCGGCTGCGGTGTGGCGCGGGGGCGCGGGTGAGGGGGCGGGGGGAAAGGGTGGGGGGCACCGATGAGTTCCGGGTGTGGGCGGGGTCCCCCTGGTGTGGCTGTCTCCGAAGTGCATGCGCCGAATGTCCTGGTCGTGACGGGGCCCGTCCGCAAGGACGACATTCCCCGGCTCGTCGCCGACCTGTGCGCCGCCGCGCGCGCACCCGGCACCGGCGAGGTGATCTGCGACGTCGGCGGGATCACCACCGCCGACCTCGGCACCGTGGAGGCCGTGGCGCGGCTGCGGCTGGCCGCCCGCGGGGCGGGGGTGGGGCTGCGGTTGCGGGACCCCACCCCGGCCCTGTGGGCACTGCTCGGACTCGTCGGCCTCGCGGAGCTATGCGTCGAGGTGGAGCGGCACCCCGAAGAGCGGGAACCACCGCTGGGTGTCGAGGAAGCAGTGGAATCCGGCGACCCGGCCCGCTGAGATCTCGATGACCTGGATCGCCCAGGGCGCGTAGCCACCCTTGTCCGGGTCGGGCTTGTACTGCGCGAAGCCCGGGGTGCCGTTGACCGCGACCGGAAGGAGGCGGGAGCCCTCGCAGGCCGCGCCGATGGTCGACATGAAGCCCGTGATGTCCTGCGGGCCGCGCAGCCACAGGTCGAAGGGGGGCATCGTCATCACGGCGTCCTCGTGAAGGAGGGCCGTGAGGGCCGCCATGTCATAGCCCTCGAAGGCCTTGACGTAGCGGTCGAGGAGCTTCTGCTGCTCGTCGTCGAGCGGGTCGGAGGTCGCCGTGTCGTCGGCGGGGCGCTCGGCGAGGGTGGCGCGGGCGCGCTGGAGGGCGCTGTTGACCGAGGCGACCGTCGTACCGAGCAGGTCGGCGACCTCGCTCGCCCTCCACGCGAGGACCTCGCGCAGGATGAGCACCGCACGCTGCTTGGCGGGCAATTGCTGGAGGGCGGCGACGAAGGCGAGGCGCACGGACTCCTTGGCGACGGCGGCCTCGGCGGGGTCGGCGACCGTGGGCAGGACCCGGCCGTCCGGTATCGGCTCGAGCCAGACGTTGTCCGCTCGGGGGGTGAGGGCCGCCTGCGCCAGGGGGGTCGAGGCGGTGAGGTCCATGGGGCGGGCGCGGCGGTTGCCCGCGTTCAGCATGTCCAGGCAGACGTTCGTCGCGATGCGGTACAGCCAGGAGCGGAGGCTGGAGCGGCCCTCGAACTTGTCGAAGCTGCGCCAGGCGCGGACCATCGTGTCCTGCACGGCGTCCTCCGCCTCGAAGGCGGAGCCCAGCATCCGATAGCAGTAACCCGTCAGCTCGGTGCGGTGCTTCTCCAGGCTCGCGTCCAGTTCCACCGTCGCGCTGTCACTCATCCCAACCCACCCCTGTGCCTCTGCGTGCCCATGTGCGCCCGTGTCGTAGCGGCTGCGGAAGTTCCCAGCACCTCGGAAGCTACCGCAGCCCACTGACAATGGCCTGCGGAGCGGTGAAAAGGGCAGTTCAGCGGGTCAGTTGTGTTAAGCGGTGCGCGCCGGGAGCCGTTCCGCGCGCGCCGCGCGGCTCCCGTACAGCGTGATCGACACGACGCCGACGACGGCGAGGACGCCGAGGCCGACCGTGCCGCCCCAGCCGCCCGCGTGGAAGGCCATGGCGCCGAGCGTGCCGCCCGCGCTGGAACCCACGTAGTAGGCGGACTGGTAGAGCGCGGAGGCCTGGGCGCGACCGGTGGTGGCCGTGCGGCTCACCGACGAGGACGCGACCGCGTGGCCCGCGAAGAAGCCCGCCGTGATCAGGACCAGGCCGAGCAGGACCGTCGCCAGGGAGTCGGACAGGGACAGGAGCAGGCCGCCCGCAGTGGTGCTCACGGCCAGATAGAGGGCGCCGCGCCTGCCGAGCCGGTGCACGAGCCTGCCGGCGGCGGCCGAGGACGCCGTACCGACGAGGTAGACCAGGAAGATCGAGCCGATGACGCCCTGCGGGAGGGAGAAGGGCGCCTCGGTGAGGCGGTAGCCGATCACCGTGTAGACCGCGCCGAAGACGGTCATGAACAGCGCGCCGATGGCGTAGAGACGGCACAGGAGCGGGTTCGACAGGTGGGAACGGACGGTGCGGCCGAGGGACTTGGGGCTGAGGGTGCCCGGTGTGAAGTGGCGCGGGGCGGGCAGCAGCGCGCGGAAGGCGAGTGCGCAGACGAGCGCGAGCAGGCCGACCACGCCGACGGCCCAGCGCCAGCCCCAGGCCTGCGCGGCCCAGCCGGTGACGATGCGGCCGCTCATGCCGCCGATGGAGTTGCCCGCGACGAACATGCCGATCGCGGCCACCAGCGCCTTGGGGCGCACCTCCTCCGCGAGGTAGGCCATCGCGGACGCCGGGAGGCCCGCGAGTGCGGCGCCCTGCACGGCGCGCAGCACGATGAGCGCCCCCACCGACGGCGCGAACGGTACGAGCAGGCCCACCGCGACGGCGACGCCCAGCGAGGCCGTCATCAGCGTCCGGCGCCCGTACCGCTCCGACAGGGCGCTCAGCGGGAGCACGAACAGGGCGAGCGCGCCGGTCGCGGCGGACACCGTCCAGCTGGCCGTGGACGCGCTCGCGCCGAGGTCGGCGGAGAGCAGCGGGAGCAGGGCCTGGGTGGAGTACAGGAGCGCGAAGGCGGCCATGCCCGCGAGGAACAGGGCGAAGCTCATCCGGCGGAAGCCTGGGCCTCCCGGTGCCGTGCGCGTGTCGTGAAGCGTGTCGTGACGCGTGTCGTGGGCGGCAGCGGATGCGGTGGACGTGGCGGTGGGACGGGGATCGGGGGACGACGGAGTGAGGGCGACCGCGTGGCTCGCGGTCGCCCCGCTACTGGCAGGAGGCATGCCACGAACGTACGGCCATGATTCTCATGCGTCCAATGCATGGAATCGCCATAATCGTTCCCATGCAGCATCAGCAGAGGCCAGAAGCTCGCCTGTCGCGGAACAGTGACACGCAGGACACAGATCACATCGTGCGGCTGCTCGCGCCGCGGCTCGCGTACTTCGCCGGGGTGGCCCGTACCGAGCACGTCACGCGGGCCGCGCGGGAGTTGGGGGTGCCGCAGTCGACGCTCTCGCGCGCCCTCGTCAGGCTCGAAGGGGACCTGGGCGTCGACCTGTTCGCCCGGCACGGCCGCACGGTGTCGCTGACGCCCGCGGGCCGCACCTTCCTCGCGTCGGCCGAGCGGGCGCTCGCGGAGGTGGGGCGGGCCGCGGAGTCCGTCCGGGCCGACGCGGACCCGGCCACGGGGAAGGTGGCGTTCGGCTTTCTGCACACCATGGGGTCCGAGACCGTCCCCGGTCTCATCCGCGCCTTCCGCGTGGATCACCCCCGGGTCCGGTTCAGCCTCGTGCAGAACTACGGCGAGGCCATGCTCGAACGGCTGCGGGCCGGGGACCTCGACCTGTGTCTGACGTCCCCGGTCCCGGACGCGCCCGGCCTCGTCGCCCGGCGCCTCGACGAGCAGCGGCTGCGCCTCGTCGTCCCCGACGACCACCGCCTCGCCACCCGCAAGCGCGTGCGGCTCGCCGAGGCCGCCGAGGAGGCGTTCGTGACGCTGGAGCCCGGGTACGGGCTGCGGCGCATCACCGACGACCTGTGCGCCGAGGCGGGGTTCAGGCCGCGCGTCGCCTTCGAGGGCGAGGAGGCGGAGACGCTGCGCGGGCTCGTGGCGGCGGGGCTCGGGGTGGCGCTGCTGCCGCCGCCCGCCGTCGCCCGGCCCGGCGTCGTCGAACTCACCGTCACCGGGCAGCGGGCCGTACGGGAGATCGGCGTCGCCTGGCTGGAGGGGCACCCGGACACGGCCCCGGTGGCGGCGTTCAAGAAGTTCCTGCTGGGGCGGCGGGGGCGGTTGCTGCCGGAGTGAACTTCGCCCCCCAACCGCCCCTTCAGAAAAACCGTGGGGCCGTGCCCCCTGGACCCCCGAGGACCTGGACCCCTACGGTCCGGACCCCGCCCCGGACCCGGACCGCCGCCGATCGCGCTCCGCGCTCGTCCTCAAACGCCGGACGGGCTGGAATCTCCCGGGCTGGGCCGAGCCTCTGCCGGGAGGGGGCGTGCGGTCACGGGGAGACGCGCTCCAGGACGATCGGACGGGGCGTGAACTCCGTGCCGGCCGGGGAGACGTCGTACGCGGACTCAAGGGACTTCAGGGCGTACGCGAACCGCTCGGGGGTGTCCGTGTGCAGGGTGAGCAGCGGCGCCCCCGCCTCGACGGAGTCGCCCGGCTTGGCGTGGAGTTCGACGCCGGCGCCCGCCTGCACGGGGTCCTCCTTGCGGGCCCGCCCCGCGCCGAGGCGCCACGCGGCGACGCCGACGTCGTACGCGTCCAGGCGGGTCAGGACCCCGGACGAGGGGGCCGTGACGACATGGGTCTCGCGGGCCACGGGCAGCGCCGCGTCCGGGTCGCCGCCCTGGGCGGTGATCATCCGGCGCCAGACGTCCATCGCGGAGCCGTCCGCGAGGGCCTTCGCGGGGTCGGCGTCCGGCAGGCCCGCGGCGGCGAGCATCTCGCGGGCGAGGGCCAGGGTCAGGTCGACGACGTCGGCGGGGCCGCCGCCCGCCAGGACCTCGACGGACTCGCGGACCTCAAGGGCGTTGCCCGCGGTCAGGCCGAGCGGCGTCGACATGTCCGTGAGCAGGGCGACCGTGCGGACGCCGTGGTCGGTGCCGAGGCCCACCATGGTGGCGGCCAGCTCACGCGCGTCGTCGAGGGTCTTCATGAACGCGCCGGTGCCGACCTTCACGTCCAGGACCAGGGAACCCGTACCCTCGGCGATCTTCTTGGACATGATGGAGGACGCGATGAGGGGGATCGCCTCGACCGTTCCCGTCACGTCGCGCAGGGCGTAGAGCTTCTTGTCGGCGGGGGCGAGGCCGTCGCCCGCCGCGCAGATGACGGAGCCCGCGCCGTTCAGGACGGCCAGCATCTCCTCGTTGGACAGCAGGGCGCGCCAGCCGGGGATCGACTCCAGCTTGTCCAGGGTGCCGCCGGTGTGGCCGAGGCCGCGCCCGGAGAGCTGCGGGACGGCCGCGCCGCAGGCCGCCACCAGGGGCGCGAGCGGAAGCGTGATCTTGTCACCGACGCCGCCCGTGGAGTGCTTGTCGGCGGTGGGGCGGGCGAGGGACGAGAAGTCCATGCGCTCGCCGGAAGCGATCATCGCCGCCGTCCAGGTGGCGATCTCGCGGCGGTCCATGCCGTTGAGGAGGATCGCCATCGCCAGGGCCGACATCTGCTCGTCGGCCACGGCTCCGCGGGTGTAGGCGTCGATGACCCAGTCGATCTGCTCGTCGCTCAGCTCGCCCCGGTCCCGCTTCGTACGGATGACGGAGATGACGTCCATGGCAGAGATCCCTTCATGCGGTGGCGGTCGTCAGTGACCGGCCTGCGTCGCTCGCGACTCTACGCGCATAGAGCGAGGGGACGGGCAAGGCCCCCGCCAACACGGCGGGGGCCTTGGCCGGTTGGGGTCAGTTCAGGTGCTCGGGCCCGAACGCGTCCGGCAGCATGTCGCCGAGTGACCGCACCCCCGACGACGTCTCCAGGAGGAGGGCCGCACCCCCGAACTCGTACAGGAGCTGACGGCAGCGACCGCACGGCATCAGGATGTCGCCCTTGCCGTCGACGCAGGTGAAGTGCGTCAGACGGCCGCCGCCGGTGAGCCGGAGCTGGGAGACGAGGCCGCACTCGGCGCACAGGCCGAGGCCGTAGGAGGCGTTCTCGACGTTGCAGCCGGTGACGGTGCGGCCGTCGTCGACGCGGGCCGCGGCGCCGACCGGGAAGTTCGAGTAGGGCGCGTACGCACGGGACATGGCCTCGCGCGCGGCATCCCGCAGCTCGTCCCAGTCGACCTCCGCGGCTGTGCTCATTTCCCTTGTCCCTTCCGGTACGGCATCCCGTCCGCCTTCGGCATCCGCAGCCGCTGGGCGGAGAGCGAGAGCACGAGGAGCGTGACGACGTACGGCGTCGCCGTCACGACCTGGTTCGGCACCTCGTCGGTGAGGGCGTACCAGAGGAACGTCAGCGCCGAGACCGCCGCGGTGATCACCGCGGGGACATAGCGCTTGCGCCAGATCAGGTAGACCGCACCGATGACGAGAAGGATGGCGATGAGAAGCAGCAGGGCGTGGACATTGGTGCCGCCGCCCCGCAGTTTCAGGCTGTCGGTGTAACCGAACAGACCGGCACCGAGCGCGAGGCCGCCGGGCATCCAGTTGCCGAAGATCATGGCGGCGAGGCCGATGTAGCCGCGGTTGCCGGTCTGGCCCTCCAGATAGATGTTGGAGGCCACCAGGGACAGGAACGCGCCGCCGAGGCCCGCGAGGCCGCCGGAGATCATGACCGCCAGGTACTTGTACTTGTAGACGTTGACGCCGAGCGACTCCGCCGCGATCGGGTTCTCGCCGCAGGAGCGCAGCCGCAGGCCGAAGGCGGTGCGCCACAGGACGAACCAGCTCAGCGGCACCATCGCGACGGCGATGAGGGTGAGCGGGGAGACGTCGGTGAGCAGCCCGCCGAGCAGGCCAGCGAGGTCGGAGACCAGGAACCAGTGCTTGTCGTTGAGGTCCTGGAGCCAGTCGGAGAAGCCGGGGACCGAGAACTTGCCGAGCGATTCGACGCCCGGCGACTGCTTCGACGTGCCGCCCTCCTCGCCCTCGAAGGCGAAGGTGGACAGGTAGCGCGTGGTGCCGAGGGCCAGGATGTTCAGGGCCACACCGGAGACGATGTGGTTGACGTTGAAGGTGACTGTGACGATCGCGTGCAGCAGACCGCCGAGCGCGCCGCCGAGGACACCGAAGACGATGCCCACCCACGGCCCCCACTGGAAGCCCGCCCAGGCGCCGAACCAGGTGCCGAGGATCATCATGCCCTCGAGGCCGATGTTGACCACGCCCGCGCGCTCGGCCCACAGTCCGCCGAGACCGGCGAGGCCGATCGGCACGGCAAGGCGCAGGGCGCCGGACACCTGGCCGGTGGAGGTGATGCCGTGGGCGTCGGTGATCAGGCGGACCACGGAGGTCAGTACGAGGACGCCCGCGATGATCAGGAGCAGGACGGGCAGCGAGACGCGGCGGCGGCCCGGGGCGGGCTCGGCCTGCGCGGCCTTGGTGACGGTTGCCGTACTCATCGGGCAGCCACCTCCTTCACGGAGTCGTTGTTGCCGTTGCTCTTGCCGGCGCGCGCCGCGGCGGCGAGTTCCTCACCGACCCGCTGCTGCTGGCGGCTCAGGCCCCAGCGGCGTACGGCCTCGTAGGAGACGACGACCGCGATCACGATCAGGCCCTGCATGATGACCGCGATCTCCTTGTCGTACCCCTTGTAGTCGAGCGCCTGGGACGCCTTGACGAGGAAGGCCCACAGCAGCGAGGCGAGGGCGATGCCGACCGGGTTGTTGCGGCCGAGCAGGGCGATGCCGATACCGGTGAAGCCGAGTCCGGTCGGGAAGCTCAGGCTGTACGTGTGGACGTCGCCGAGCAGGATCGGCATGCCCGCGAGGCCCGCGACCGCGCCGGAGACGAGCATGGCGGTGAACATCATGCGCTTGGCGTCGACACCGGAGGCCGCGGCGGCGGACGGTGACGCGCCGGTGGCGCGCAGGTCGAAGCCGAAGCGGGTGCGGTTGAGGACCAGCCAGTACAGGACGCCCGCGAGCGCGGCGACGATGACGAAGCCGTAGATCTCGCCGGACTCCCCCATGTCGATGCCGGGGAACCAGCCGGACTCGTGCATGACACCGGTGGTGTTGTTGTTGCCGACGGGGACGCCGAAGTTCTCGTCGAGCGTGAGGTAGGCGATGACGCTCGTCGCGATGGCGTTCAGCATGATCGTCGAGACGACCTCGCTGACACCCCGGGTGGTCTTCAGGATGCCCGCGATGCCCGCCCAGAAGGCGCCGGTGAGCATGGCGACCACGATGAGGAGCGGGATCTGGAGCCCGGCGGGCAGCGAGACGTGGGCGCCGACGACGGCGGTGACCATCGCGGCGAGCCGGTACTGGCCGTCCACCCCGATGTTGAACAGGTTCATCCGGAACCCGACGGCGACGGCGAGCGCCGCCAGGTAGTACATCCCGGCCTCGTTGATGATGAGCACCTGGACGTCGGAGAACGTCGCCTGCTCGAACATCAGGCTGTACGGCTCGACCGGGCTCTTGCCGGAGGCGACCAGGACGACCGAGGTCAGCACCATGGCCGCGACGAGCGCGATGACCGGTCCCGCCACCGCGAGGAGCAGGCGCTCCTTGTCGAACTTCTTCATCGGGCCTCGTCCTCCGGGGCGGCTTCTTCTCGTACGTCGACGGCGTTCCCGGCGGCCTCGCCGGAATCCTCGACGGCGTTCCCTGCGGCCTCGCCGGTGTCCTCGACGGCGTTCCCTGCGGCCTCGCCGGTGTCCTCGTCGACGTGTTCCAGGTGGCCGGACGCCGCGCCCGTCATCGCCGAGCCGAGCTCCTCCGGTGTGACCGAGGCGGGGTCGGCGTCCGCGACCAGACGGCCCCGGTAGATCACCCGCAGGGTGTCGGAGAGGCCGATCAGCTCGTCCAGGTCGGCGGAGATCAGGAGCACCGCGAGGCCTTCGCGGCGCGCCGCGCGGATCTGGTCCCAGATCTGCGCCTGCGCGCCGACGTCCACGCCGCGCGTGGGGTGGGCGGCGATGAGGAAGCGCGGCTTGTGGCTCATCTCGCGGCCGACGATCAGCTTCTGCTGGTTGCCGCCGGACAGCGAGGCCGCGGTGACGTCGATGCCGGGGGTGCGGACGTCGTACTCCTCGACGATGCGCCGGGTGTCGGCCTGCGCGCCCTTGATGTCGAGGAGGAAGCCGCCCTTGCCGCGCGAGTTGGGCCGCTCGGTGACATGGCCGAGGATGCGGTTCTCCCAGAGGGGGGACTCCAGGAGCAGGCCGTGGCGGTGCCTGTCCTCGGGGATGTAGCCGATGCCGTCCTCGCGGCGGCTGCGGGTCGACCGGTCGGTGATGTCCTCGCCCGCCATCCGGATGGCGCCGGAGTCGGCGTGCTTGAGGCCGATGAGGGCGTCGATGAGTTCGGTCTGGCCGTTGCCCTCCACGCCCGCGAGGCCGAGGACCTCGCCCTCGTGGATGGTGAAGGAGATGTCGTCGAGCACAGCCCGGCCCGAGCCGCCATCGGCGAGCAGCTTGAGGCCGTCGACCTCGATCATCGGCCGGTCGGTGACCGTCGACTCGGCGGTCTCCGGCGTCGGCAGCTCGCTGCCCACCATCAGCTCGGCGAGCTGGCGCGGGGTGGTCTCGGAGGGGATCGCGGTGCCCACCGTCGTACCGCGCCGGATGACGGTGATGTCGTCGGCCACGGAGAGGACCTCGCCCAGCTTGTGCGAGATGAAGATGACGGACAGGCCCTCGGACTTGAGCTCGCGCAGGTTGTCGAAGAGCGCGTCGACCTCCTGCGGCACCAGGACGGCGGTCGGCTCGTCGAGGATGAGGGTGGTGGCGCCGCGGTAGAGGACCTTGAGGATCTCCACGCGCTGGCGGTCGGCGACGCCGAGGTCCTCGACGTAGGCGTCGGGCCGCACGCCGAGGCCGTAGCGGTCGGAGATCTCGGTGATCCGGCGGCGGGCCCTGGCACCGATGCCGTGCGGCTTCTCGCTGCCGAGCACGATGTTCTCCAGGACCGTCAGCTGGTCGGCCAGCATGAAGTGCTGGTGGACCATGCCGATGCCGAGCGCGATGGCGTCGGCGGGGCTGGTGAAGGACACCTGGGTCCCGTCGACGGCGATGGTGCCCTCGTCCGGCTTCTGCATGCCGTAGAGGATCTTCATCAGGGTCGACTTGCCGGCGCCGTTCTCGCCGACGAGGGCGTGCACGGTGCCCTTGCGGACGCTCAGATGGATGTCGTGGTTGGCCACGACACCGGGGAACCGCTTGGTGATGCCGCTGAGTTCGACGGCGCAGGCCGTCGTGCGGTCGGTGGGCGGAGGGCTGGTGGACGCGTCGATGGCGCACTCTCCTCGGACACTGAAGGAAAGGGGCCCGCGCCGCACCCGCGGTGTGGCCCTGATCTTTTCGGCTGGGGGGTGGGGAGTCGGTCCCCGGGGTCTTTCGGCTGCGGGCCCGGGAGTCGCTCTCCGGGAGGGGTGAATCGTTCCCCGGGAGGGGTGGCTCGTTCCCCGGGGAGGTGCTCGCGGGGTCGGCCGCGGGAGCGGGGCGCCTCGGCCGCGCGA
Source organism: Streptomyces sp. NPDC017940 (assembly GCF_044328435.1). Lineage (NCBI taxonomy): Bacteria > Bacillati > Actinomycetota > Actinomycetes > Kitasatosporales > Streptomycetaceae > Streptomyces > Streptomyces sp. NPDC017940. The sequence goes on from NZ_JBIRHJ010000003.1 coordinate 568,354, forward strand.
ACGGGGCGCGAGGAAGCTTCCCTCCTCACACCCCGTTCCGCGGCCGTGGAGCCGCCGTCACAGCGTCGTCTTGACCTTGATCTTTCCGCTGGTGATGCCCTGCTCGGCCTTCTTCAGGTCGGCCTGCAAGTCCTTCATCTTCAGGAACTCGGGGTTGGAGTCGGCGAGGCCGACACCGCCGGACTTGAGGTCCGCGCGCACGATGCCGCCCTTGGCCTTGTCATCCTGGACCGCCTTCACCAGGTTGTACACCGCTCCGGCGACGTCCTTGGTGGCCGAAGTGAGGATGTGCTTCTTGTACTTGGCGAGGGCCGCCTGCTTGTACTGGTCGGAGTCGACACCGATCGCCCACACCTTCTTGGCGGCGGCGGCCTCGATGACGCCCTGACCGGAGAGGCCCGCCGCGTGGTAGACCACGTCGGCGCCGCCCTCGATCTGGCCGCTGGCCGCCTCCTTGCCCTTGTCCGGGCTGGAGAAGCCGCCGTCCTCGGGCTTGTCGGCGAGGTACTGGCGCTTGATCTTGACCGACTTGTCGGTGGCCTGCACGCCCTGGACGAAGCCCGCCTCGAACTTGCGGATCAGCGTGTTGTCGACACCGCCGACGAAGCCGACGGTCTTGGACTTGGTGGCCCTGGCGGCGGCGACACCGGCCAGGTACGAGGACTGCTCCTCGTTGAAGACCAGGTCGGAGACGTTCTTGGCGTCGATGGTGGCGTCGTCGACGATGCCGAAGGTGGTGTCGGGGTTCTTGGCCGCGACCTCCTTGACGGCGGGCGCGTAGGCGAAGCCGACGCCGATCACCGGGTTGTAGCCCTGCTTGGCCAGCTCGGTGAGGCGCTGGATCTTGTCGGCGTCGGACTCGCCGTCGGTCGGCTCGACGGCCTTCTTGCCGACCTTCAGCTCCTTGGCGGCCTTGTTCATGCCGGCGGTCGCGGCGTCGTTGAAGGACTGGTCGCCCTCGCCGCCGATGTCGTACGCGAGGGCGACGCCCTTGCTCTTTCCGTCGTCGCTCTTGGCGGCGTCGCTTGAGGTACCGCCACAGGCGGACACGGACACGGCGAGGGCGGCGGTCGCGACAGACGCGAACGCGATTCGGGACACCCGGCGCATAGAGACGAACTCCTTATGTACAAGGACGTGAGTACGTACGCGACTCGTCGACCTGGGGACACGTGCTGTGCCGCATACGTGCAGTGCGCCTCACCCGGCGCTGATTTCGCCGCAGCGTAACGCGCGTAGACCTGACATAAGAACCCTTCTGTCCGCTCCGTTATCGACCTGTGGCCACCAGGCGTCGCCCGGGGGACACCCGGGCGACGCGGCCCTCGCGCGGGCCCGGGCGAGCCGGCTCAACGGGTTATACGTACGACTCCCGAGAGGCCACTCGCAGCGTTATACGTACGACTTCGCCGACCGCCCCTCGGCCCTCGACCCTCCGCCCCGTCCTCGATCGCCGGTCGGGCTTGTGGGCTCACGGACGCGCGGAGACCTTCACCTTTCCGCTCACGACGTCCCGCTTGGCCTGCTCGACGGCGGCGACGACATCCTTCATCTCGCGGTACGCGGGGTTGGAGTCCGAGAACCCCACCCGCCCCGACCGGAGGTCGTACCGCTGGGTGCCGGTCATCGGCTTGCCCTTGACAACGGACTCGGTGAGGTCGTGGACGGCGCCGCCGACGTCCTTCAGGGCCGAGCCGAGGATGTACTCGCGGTATTTGGCGAGGGCCTTCTGCTTGTACTGGTCGGAGTCGACGCCGATCGCCCACTTCCGCTGCGAGCCCGCTTCCTGGATCACGCCCTGCCCGGAGAGCCCGGCCGCGTGGTAGAGCACGTCGGCGCCCGCTTCGAGCTGTCCGCTCGCGGCGTCCTGGCCCTTGTCGGGGCTGGCGAACCCGCCCTCCTCCGGTTTCTCCGTCAGATAGCGCTTCTCGATCTTGATCTTCGGGTCGACGGACTTCACGCCCTGGACGAACCCGGCCTCGAATTTATGGATGATCGGAATGTCCACGCCGCCGATGAAGCCGACGTGACGGGCCTTGGTGGCCTTCGCAGCGGCGACTCCGGCGAGATAGGAACCCTGTTCCTCGTGGAATACGAGATCGGCGACGTTGCCGGCCTTGACGGTGTTGTCGTCGACGATGCCGAAGGTGGTGTCCGGGTACTTCTTCGCCACTTCCTGGATGGCGGGCGCGTAGATGAACCCGACACCGATCACGGGGTCGTAGCCCTGCCGGGCGAGCTGTTCGATGCGCTGCACCTTGTCGGCGTTCGACTCGCCGTCGCCCGGCTCCATGTCGACGCCGCCGATCTTGAAGTCCTTGCGGGCCCGCTCGTAGCCGGTGTACGCGGCGTCGTTGAACGACTGGTCGCCCTGCCCGCCGATGTCGTACGCGAGCCCGATGCCCTTGCCGTCGTAGCTGCCGGAACTGCCGCTGCCCTTGCCGCCGTTGTCGTCGTCCTTGGCGGCGTCGCTGCTGGTCTCGCCGCACGCGGTGGCCAGGAGAGCGAGGGCGGCCACCGCCACGAACAGGCGGGCCACTGGTTTCTCTGGACGTACTGGAAGCACTTGACGCACCCCTTACGTTCCCCAACGCGCCGTCGTGGGCGCTGATTTCGGCGCACATTAACGCGCGTAGAAAGGGAGGGGAACGGGTCCGGCGGCGGCCGTTATCGATTCGTGGCGGATCACGGAGGGCGGTATCGCGCCCGCCCGAGCGGGGTCACGCGCGGCGCAATGAACGGGGTCTCTCATTCCGCCCCCGAACGGGCCGGGCCCGTCGGACCCGGCGCCGTACACGGCGTCAGACGGAACGTTCTGTCCCGTCGATGAGGGCGGCGGCGGTGAAGAGTTCGACACCCACGGTGATCGCGTGCTCGTCGGCGTCGAAATCGCCCTGGTGCAGGTCGCGTACGCCGCGCTCGCCCGGGGTGCGCACACCGAGCCGGGCCATCGCGCCCGGCACGTGCTCCAGGTACCAAGAGAAGTCCTCGCCGCCGAGGCTCTGCTCGGTGTCCTCGACGGAGGCGACGCCGCGCCGGGCGACCATGGCGTCCCTGAGCAGGTCCGTGACGACCGGTTCGTTGACGACGGGCGGGACGCCGCGGATGTAGTTGATCTCGGACTTGGCGCGGTAGAGGTCCGCGATCTCCTGGATGGCGCCGTGTACGAGGTCGGGGGCCTGCCGCCAGGCGACGAGGTCGAGGCAGCGGACGGTGCCGGAGAGCTCGGCGTGCTGCGGGATGACGTTGGGGGCGTGCCCGGACTCGATGCGGCCCCAGGTCACGGAGAGGCCGGAGCGGGCGTCGATGCGGCGGCCGACGAGGGCGGGGACGTCGGTGGCGACCCTGGCGGCGGCGGTCACGAGGTCGGTGGTCAGGTGCGGGCGCGCGGTGTGGCCGCCGGGGCCGTCCAGCGAGATCTCGAGGCGGTCGCAGGCGGAGGTGATGGGGCCGTGGCGCAGGCCGATGCGGCCCGCGTCGACGCGGGGGTCGCAGTGCACGGCGACGATCCGGCCGACGCCGTCGAGGGCGCCGCTGGCGACGGCGTCCGCGGCACCGCCCGGCAGGACCTCCTCGGCGGGCTGGAAGATCAGCCGCACGGGGTGCGGGAGCTGCCCCTCGGCGGCGAGTCCCGCCAGCACGAGGCCGGCGCCGAGGACGACGGTGGTGTGCACGTCGTGGCCGCAGGCGTGGGCGCGGTCCGGGACGGTGGAACGGTAGGGCACGTCCGTCTTGGTGTCCGGGATGGGCAGGGCGTCGATGTCCGCGCGCAGGGCGAGAACGGGGCGGCCCGGCTGTGGCCCGCCGCCGATGTCACAGATGAGCCCGGTGCCGACGGGGAGCACACGGGGCGTGAGCCCGGCCCGCTCGAGCCGGGTCTTGAGCGCCGCGGTGGTGCGGAACTCCTGGTTGCCGAGCTCGGGGTGCATGTGCAAGTCACGGCGGAAGGCGATGAGTTCGGCACGCAGCGCGTCGGGCAGCGCGCCCGGCATATCCCCCGGCTGGTCTCCGGGGGACGCGGACTCGGATTCGGCGTCGGCCTTGGGCTCGCGGGACATCAAATGGTTCACCCTGTGAAGGGTAGGGCGATCGAGGGGTCAACTAACCCTCGATCAACAAAAGTTCAGCCAGATTGAGGTAAGAAACTAGGTCCCCTGGCGCATGCCCGGTCGGCACGGAGGGTAGAAAGGATAGTTACCTTCCGCTTGCGGAGGGGCATCTCCGCAGGTCAGTGCGGGGCTCCGGGCGGGGCAAGGCGTCATCCTCCCGGGGGAGGGGCTGCTTGTTCGCCGTTCTGCGTCCGGGTGGACGGGACAGGGGCGGAGGCGGGGGTTCCTGTCTGGTGGCGCCGATAATAACCCCCTATAGGGGGATTTCTTGCTAATGGGGTGCATGGGCTTCGGGTGCCCGGGTGGGCCGGGGGGAAACGTCGGGGTCCGGGGGGTGCCCGGCGGAGGAGCCACCTGACCCTGTTCGGACCGGGCCCGTGCCCGGGCCATGATTCGAACGGGGGTGTGTGCGGTTCGGAGGCGGGGGCCGTGCGGTCGGGTGTCCTGCTGGGGCTCGGGGGTCATGTGCTGGGGTGGCGGCGCTCTGATCAGGCGTCTAGTTGCCGCTCACGCCCCCCACGACCTACTCCATACAGTGGCTCCCCAGGCAAGACGTCGAACTCGTCGCCAGCAAAAAGTTGCTGTGGCACTCTCATATACGGCGTCATCGCCACTCCGTCCGATGACGTGGCCGACAACTACCGTCACGGCAACCAAAAGCCCTGCCTAGAGTACCTGGCGGGGTTACAGATTTGCATCAGCCACTTTCGCGGACCAATGTCACACGGTTACGTCAATCGGAGACCGAATACTTGATCACGGCTCCGTCTGGAAGATCTCTGATCTGCACGGCAAGGTCTGCACGAAGCCGCATCCCTTTCACCGCGTCGAGGGCGTACAAATTATCCACCGAATAATCTCCCCCCAATACGAACGGCCTTTTGGGGAGGAGACGAAGGCCCTGCTGAAGCTGCCCTTTTTGACTCTGCCACTCATGCATCAACGGGAAACCGGTCTCGACTTCAAAGTCGGCGAGCAGACGACTGGCCCATTCTTCGAGACTTGCGGCAAATGGCGACACCTCGCCGGTCTCCGGATCGAATGCGAATATCGTTTCACCCTTGATTCCGAATTGCCCACCGAAAGCATCCTCGGCGAAGAAGAGATAGCCGTCGGCCATGCCACCGTATCCCGCCCGCCACAACTGGGCGTCGTTCCAATCCTCTTGACTGAGTACACCAGAACCGGAGCACGCTGGATAAACATGCAGAGCCGACTCGAAGGCGTAGAAGCCGTTGGCGCACTGCAAAAGTTCCGTAAGTTCTCCACCCAAGCGCCCGGACGCGCGGTCCGGCTTGTTCGCACCTGCAGAAGCCAACGGCTCCCCAGAAATAGCGAGGAGTTTACTGATCGAAGTTTCCATTAGGGGCACACCACCACGTGAACGACAGTCCCGTTTGACAACCCTGTGCACTGATGCCTGATGACTGAGCCAGCTCCTCTATTATCGCTGGGATCAATTGGCCGCACACTTGAGCCTGTGCCGCCTTCCTGGAACATCGCAGGAGGATACTCGTCACGATCCTTTCCTGCCACCACCGGATTACCCTTCATCGACTGGGCACGCCGTTTACTTGCGCCGCCTCGATCGATGGTCAGATGATCCGGCTGCCCTGCCGCCTGCGCGTCTTCGATGTGCTGAGCAGATTCCGGGTGCCGACCCCTACTCACCTCAACATCCGGTATCCCATTGCAATTGTGAACCAGTACCGGCGTAGCCCCCGCCAGCACATAGTACGTATGCACGTCCGCAACGGTCAGGTTGTACACCGTTGCCGATCGCGTCCAGCGGGCGACCGCCGCGATCTGGACGTACGTCCCCGCGCTGTTCCGCAGCCACTGTCCCGGCCGAAGGTCCTTCGCCTCGATCCATTCGTCCAGCTCCGGAACCCAGAAGGGATGTCCGTCCGTCGCCGTGACGGAAGCCGTCCTGCTGCCCTTCTTGCCGTCCGTGTCGATCGTGACCTTGACCAGGTGCTTGGCGCCCTTGCCCTTGATCTCCGCCGTGACCGTACGGACCTTCGTCTTGCCGGTCCTGGGGTCTGTCGCTAGAACCTTGTCGCCCACGTCGACGTCTCTGACGGCCTTCGTACTGCCGTCCGCCATGACGACTCTGGTGTCCGGAGTGAAGCTGTTGGTGACGTCCTCGCAGCTCTTCGCCGCCGCGTCCTCCAGCTTGTCGGCCTTCTTGTCCAGACTTCGCCACTTGCCGTAGCTGCTCTTGAGTCTGCCGAGCAGGCCCCAGATCCGCTTGGCGAGTGCGACGCCCTTCTTCCAGTGCCACAAGTACTTCTTGGCCAGCTGTCCGATCTTCGCGCCGATCGCACTCGTGACGACGTTCAGAATCGTGGCCCCGCAGGCCCCGAGGCTGCCGGTGCTGAAGCAGTCCAGGGCGTCGGTGATGCCCAGTTCGTCGGAGAGGATCTGACCGAGTTCCTTGGCGGCGGACACCGCGAAGCTCTTCTCGACGTTGGCGCGGGAGCGCGCGGCAACGGCTTTCCGCTGTGCCGGGGTCTTGTCGAGCTGGAAGTACGTGTAGTAGGTCTTGGTGACCTTTACGTCGTGGCCGCCCCTGTCGTTCAGGTTGCACTGGACGCCGGGGAGCTTGCACTCCTCGGGCATCATCCCGGTCGGGTCCGACAGCGTCACCGGACTGTTGTTGGCGTACGCGTAGCCGTTGATCTGCTGCGGATCGGTGAAGTCGATCAGCGGGTCGGCGGAGATGAAGCGGCCGTTCTCCGGTTCGTACTCCCGGGCCCCGATGTGGGTCAGACCCGTCGAGGCGTCCATCGGCTTGCCGAGGAAGCCCTTGTCGTCGATCCAGGGGTCGGTCACGGCCGTACCGCGTTCGTTGCCGAAGGGGTCCATGCGGCGTCGCGTCACCGCCCCGGACTTCGCGTCGACCGCCGCGAGGGACGTCCCGTGATGGTCCCCCGCCAGGAACTGCACGCCCTTCGGTGTGCGCGTCGCGACGGTCTGGCCGGCGAAGGAGTAGTAGCGGGTGGCCTCGACCGCGCGGGTGGCGGTGTCGAGGGACAGTTCCATGCCCGGCAGGTACAGCGTCTGCTTGCCGGGTTCCTTGCGCAGGAGACGGCTGCCGGACGCGTCGTAGGAGAACGTCGTCGCCTCGGTGTCCGGCTTCGCCGACCTCCTCAGCTTGCCGGTGGCGTCCCAGGTCAGATCCTGCGTCGTGCCGTTCAGAACCCGCTGGCGGGTGTTGCCCGCCTTGTCGTAGGCGAAGGTGTCCTGCGACTTCACGGCGGGCCCGCTGCCGCTCGCGGGGGTGTCCGTCACCACCTTGTTGAGGGTGTGCGGGCCGCCGTTGCCGTCCGCGCCCTTGCCGTACGTGTACGTCCGCGTCACATCCGGCTTGCCGCCCACACCGTGCAGGACCTGCTTGCTCCGGTTGCCGGAGGCGTCGTAGTCGAAGTCCTGCCAGTAGGCCCCGGGGCCGCCGAGCGTCGGTGCCGCGGGGTCACTCGCACACGCCTTGTTCTGCTCCCCGGTGCCCGCGGCCTCGTCGGTCGGGTTGGCTGTCGCCCAGGCCGACTTCAGGCGCCGCTGCCAGTCGTAGCGGAAGCACTGGACGTCCGCCTGGCCGCCCGTCGGGGTGTCGGCGATCGAGGTGACGTTGCCGGAGGCGTCGTAGGTGAAGTCGGTGTCGGCGGTCACCGGGTCGACGCCCGAGATGTCCACGCGGGAGTTCGTGAGCCGGTCCGTGCCGCGCTCCCGCTCGTAGGTGAGCCAGGCCTTCTTGCCGTCGGTGCCGCCGATCGTGCCCAGTTCGAGCTGCTGGAGCTGGGAGGTGGGGGCGTAGGACGCGAGCCCGACGTAGGCTCCCTGCTTCCTGCCGTCGAGCGTCGATTCGAGGCGGATGGGGCGTTGCAGGTCGTCGTAGGTGTAGGTGAGCACCTCCGAACCCAGGCCGCCCGCGCCGGGGACGGTCTGCGTCTGGACCGTGCCGTCCGGGTTGTACTGCGTACCGAACTCATAGGTCGCCGCGAGCTCGGCGGCCGTGTCGCCCCCGAGCGCCACCTTCGTCAGCGTCGGTTGGTACATCTCGTCCAACGTGGCGTTGACCGTCGAGGTCTGCACCTTGCCGTTGTCGTACGTGTACGACCCGTACGGCTGCCCCTTGGCGACGTGGTCGTACGTCGTCGCGGTGAGCTGGGTGCCCTTGTCGGGCTCGCCCTCCCACGTGGACACCGGGCGGCCGAGCACGTCGTACTCCGTGGACACCGTCCTGTCCCGCATGTCCGTCGTGGAGACGAGACGGTCCAAGGTGTCGTACGCGTACGAGGACCTGCCGGTGTCCGGGTCGGTGGACGAGATCTTGCGGCCGCGCTGGTCGTAGCCGTACGACCAGGAGTTACCGGCCGCGTCCTCGACGTTCTTGAGCTGCCCGGCGGGCGTGTAGGTGTAGGACGTGGCCTCGTAGTCCGTCGCCGTGCCGTTGGGCAGGGGCTTGTCGCCCTTGTAGCGGCGGATCTCCGTCGCCCTGCCACGGCCGTCGGTGACAGTCGTCGTGGGCGGCGTGCCGACGGGTGGGTCGACGTGGACGCGGTCACCGCCGTGGATGTACGTGGTGCGCCACTTCTCCTCGTCGGCGACCTGGAAGATCTCCGCCGTCTTCCGGCCCGCGCCGTCGTACTGGCTGAGGGTCTGGCCGTCCACCTCGCCGGTGGGTTTGAAGATCTCGTCCTCGGGCGCCTTCGCGGTGTAGTAGTCGGAGGTGGTCTTCACGACGTTGCCGAGGCCGTCATAGTGCGTGTCGGCGACCACTCGTCCGCCGTTCGGCCCCTCGGACTGCTGCTGGCGCGGCCGCAACAAGCCGTCGTAGAGCGTGTACTCGGTGCCGTAGGACGTACCGCTGTTCTCGATCTTCTCTGTCTTGACCGCTGCCGGGGCACTCTTGCGGATCTGGTAGCTGTACTTGATGGCGGGGGTGTGGTCCTTGTCCCGGGGCCGGTCGGGCATCCACACCGAGGTGACGCGGCCGAGGGCGTCATGGCCGATGTCGCTGCGCTTGCCGTTCATGTCGACCTGCGCGGACGGCGCGCCCCAGGAACGGGCGTACTCCGTAAGGATTTGCCAGCCCAGCGGGTTGGTCTCCGTCTGCTTCGTCGTCAGTCCGTCGGTCTCCGTGTACGCGAACTTCGTCTCGGTGCCCTTGGCGTCCGTGACCTTCAGCGGGCGTCCGAACCGGTCGAAGTCGGCCGGCGCGGACTCCGTCACCGTCTGGTACGTGGCCTTGGTGCCGTCGTGCTTGGAAAGCCGCTGCACCTTGGTCACGTCGCCCTTGACGGGCGCTTCGCCCAGCGCTTGGCCGTCGTAGTACGTTCGCTCGTCGGAGATCACCTGAGTCTTGCGGTCCGGAGTCGTCCCGCAGGTGACGGCGACCTTCTCGATCCGGGAGACCAGGTCGTAGATGTGCTTCGCCTTGTTGTCGGCGAACTCGGTGCGGACGCACTGGTTGTCGGCGGCGTCGCCGACCTTGCCGTAGTCGTCGGTCTCGATCGCGCGGCCGGTCTCCGCGTCGTAGCGGGTGGTGGCGGAGACCTCCTGCCACTTGCCCGCGCCCAGGGCCGTGTACGTCTTCGTGGACTGGGGACGCACGTAGTACGCCTTGCGGGTGCCCCAGTCCTTGACCCGGGTCGCCGTGGCGCGGGACCAGGCGGTGCTGATGCTCCTGGAGACGATCTTGTCGGCTTCGTACCCACCGTTGTAGGTGATCGTCTCCAGTTCCTGACCGGACAGCTCCTCGTCGTCGGCGTGCTTCATGCCGGTCGAGTCCTCGACATCACCGCCGAGGCCGCGCAGGAAGACGTGCTCCGACCGCTGGTTCGCGGTGCTGACGGTCCCGTCGGACTTCGTCACGCGGACCTTGCCGTATCCGCGCCAGTCGCTGTGCGTGCGGTACTCGTCCTTGGTGATGCCGTCCGGCTTGGCCTTCTTCCAACCCGCGTCGCCCAGGTATGCGTGGTCGCTGACGCTGTCGGGTGTGCCGCCGGTGAGGTCGTCCTCGATGACACGTCTGACCACGTACTTGTGGAACCAGTCGGTGATCGGCTTCTCGTGGCCCGGAGGATTCCACTTGACCGGGTAACAGGCCGACTTGGGCGCGTCCTCCGAGGGCAGATCGCTCGCCTCGCACTCCGCGTCGCGGTAGAGGACGTTGAGCTGTCCGCCCGTGCCGTTGTCCACGCCGGAGAGGCGGAACCGGTTCATCGCCTGGATGCTGTCGCCCGGCTTGTCGACCCGGTTGGGCAACTGCTCCCCGAGAAGTTCCACGACCGGTGTGGTCACCGTGCCGGAGCCCGCATGGCCGGTCTGCTTGATCGTCTTCAGCCAGAGCGACTTGGAGCTGTCGCCGTTGTCCGTGAAGACGTGGCCGAGGGTCCAGGAGTCGACGTCCGCGTAGCCGTCGCCGTAGCGGATCTGCGTCGTGATCTTGCTCAGCTTCTTGCGGGTCCAGAAGGTCGGGCTGTTCTGACCCTTGCACTTGGTGCCGGACTTGCAGTTGAGGTCCCAGGGGACGTCGGGCCAGCGGCCCGCCGTCGCGTCCGTGAGGTCGCCCGGTTCGCAGTCCGCAGCCGCGGCCAGGCACCGCTCGTCGGTGTCGAAGACCATGCGGGCTGCGGCCGGAGTGCTGTACGCCTTGCCGTCCTGCTGACCGTAGTCGACCCGCTTGAGGTAGCCGCCGCGCGTGTACGACTTGCCGTTCTCGTCGGTCTGCAAGTTCTGGGTGTAGTAGTTGGTCTCCTTGCCGTAGAAGTACGACATGGCGTTGCCGTGCGGGTCGACGACGTAGTCGAGGTTCCAGCGCCAGGCCTGCTTGCAGTGGGACTCGGCGAAGGTCGCCTTGTTGCAGGGTTCCTTGTCGTCGTCGCCGTAGACCGGGACGGTCCAGGCCGAGCCGGTCTGCTCCTTGCCCGAGGTGTAACCGGGCAGGTTGTCCAGGCCGAAGTAGTACTGGGTGCCGTTGGTCGTGGTGACGCGCCAGTGCTCGCCGTCGTCGTCGCCGTTGCTCGCCCCGGAGAGCTTCTCGACCTTGCTGTTGTCGTCGCCGCTGATCCGCCACTCGTCGGACTTGTCGTCCTTGATCAGTTCGCCGGAGCTGCCACCGCCGAGCTGGATGGTGGCGTTGTCGTACGCCCAGCACTGGTCGCCGTTGGCCTTGGCGTGGCCGTCGTCGGAGCACGGCTTGTAACGGCGCTCGATGAAGCCGGGCTCATAGCCGAAGCCCTGCCCGATCCAGGAACCCTGGTTGTTCGTGGCAGCGGTCTGGCCGTCGGCGGACTGGGAGTTGTAGGACAGCGCGACCGACGGCGCGAGGCCGCCCGGCGCGGGTGGGGTGCGCAGCGGGTACGTCCAGTTGAACGCACCGGAGGAGTTGGACACGCTCCACTCGGCGGACGGCGCGAGCGGCGTGGCGCCGAAGCTGCCCTGGTCGCCGGAGGCCCCGGCGGTCGCGGCGAGTACGGTCGCCGCACCGGTGGACCCGGTACCGGCCCGCACCGGGACGTCGGCGCCCAGCGTCCGCGCGGCGGCGTCATTGCTGGTGGTCGGCAGCTCTCGTGGAGTCGTGCAGCCCTTCTTGTCCGGCGTGCTCAGCGCGCACTCCGGGAGTTGCACCAGCCGGAGGCGGGAGCCGTAGCCCGCGCCGTAGGCGTCGGCGAACGCGGAGTAGTCGAGGGTGACGCGTGCGGTCCCGGCCTGCCCCTGGCCGGCCTTCGACTCCGCGGTGCCGCGCGTCGGCTTCGCGGTGCCGTCCGCTCGCGTGTCCTTGTCCACGGCCGCGATCGAGAGCAGGACCCCCTCGACTCCTGCCGCCGCCGTCTTCCTCCGGTCGGCGACGACGACCTTCAACTTGGCCGGAGTCGCGGGAGTCGCCGCTCCTGCCGGTCGGTGTCGGGTGCGGTTCCCGGGCGGCCCGAGTTCGACGGGCATCCCCGCCGCCTTGACGGAACGGGTCGGCGCGGCCCCCAGGGAGACGGTGTCACTCGCCGCCCCGGGCCAGGTGACACCCGGCGCCCGCCGCACCCGCGCCTTGTCGACCGGATTGGGCCTCGGCCGTTCGGCCTTCAGGGTCGTACCCGGCACCGGCTTGCCGAGGTCCTTCTGGAGGGCGGGCCGGGAACGGCCCCTGTCGTCGGCAGACGCCTGCGGGACGTACTGCGGAAGCAGCCCCACGGCCATGGTGACGCCCAGGGCGAGTATCACCTGACGGCGCACCCCCGGGTACGCGGGCCAGGAGGGCAGACGGAACCGCTTGGACGTAGACATGTCACAACTCCGGGAAGTCTCGGAAGAGGGGGCGCGGGCGGGTGTCGCGGCGGCGGGGCGGCTTCCTGTACTGCCGCCCCGGCTCGCTGCCTGCGCCTATGTCACCGTTCCGTCCAGGTTCACACCGGACTCCAGGCCCGCGACGGTGGCGACCAGCGCCTCGTCGAAGGCTCCTTCGAAAACCCGCACCTCATCGATCGCGCCGGAGAAGTACTGAGACCCCGACGTCAGCCCGGCGCGTCCCACTTGGAAGCCGGCCGTGGCGAAGTTCCACTCGTTGGGCCACTTCACCACCTCTTCGGTCCACTGGCCGTTCACATAGAGGCGGACTTCTTCGAAGAGGGCGTTGTAGGACAGCGCAAGGTGATCGCCGTCACCGGAGCTGCTCGGCTGGAACCCCTGCGCGGTGGCCTCCTGCACGACGGAGTCCGCCGAGTCCTTGTCGGTCAGCCTCAGCTTCCAGCGGCCGCTGTCCTTGTCGAACCGCACACTGGCCGCCGAGCCCTCGGTCCCCGGCAACGCGAACACCGTCTGGCTGACCTTCGCGTCCGGCGAACTCAGCCGGGCCCGCGCCGTGATCGTGAAGCTCGCCTTGGACTTCAGCAACCCGGCGGTGCGGCTCGCATAGCCGTCCTTCCCGTCGAGCGACAGATGCCCGTCTCCCCATACGGGCTCTTCGGCCGGCTTGCAGTTCGGGTCGAGGATGTCGCAGGTGTCGTCCGCCTGGTGGACGGAGGACCCACCGTGCATCGACAGCCCCTTGCCGTCCGAACGGTCCGGCAGCGTCCCACTGGCGGACTCGTCCATGTCCCAGTACGCGCGCTGGCGCGGGGGGATGCCGCCGAGACTCTCCGTCTCGCCCGCGGCCAGGACCCGGTCGAAGACCTGGACGTCCGCGACGGTCCCCTTGAGGTTCGCGGTGTACCCGGCGGGCTCCAGGGCACGTCCGATCTGCAACGAGCCCGTGGCGTTCCACGTCGTGGGACGCTGCTGGACGTCCCCCTTCACGAGCATCCCGTTGACGTACATCCGCATCGTGCCCCGCGTACCGGACTTGACCTCCTCCTTGTCGTAGACACCGACCAGGTGGGTCCACTCGTCCGGCACGGGCCGGGGCCCCTGCACCTCCCACGAGATCATCGTGTCGAGGTCGCTGTCGGGCGCCAGGAAGGACCAGCGCCTGGAGGTGGCGTCGTACCCGAGCGAGAAGCCCGAGCGGGCCGACCCGTCCTGGCTCAGCACGCTCATCGAGGTCTTCGGCAGCTCGGGGAGCTGCACCCAGGCGGCCACGGAGAAGGTCTTGTCCGTGTCGACCACGTGCTGTCCGGTGTTGAGATAGGCACCGCTTCCGCCGTTCAGGGTGGCCGCCGTGCGCACCGAGCCGTGCGGGCCGTCCTCGCCGAACGTCACGCCCGAGCCCGCCGTGGCCGCCGGGGTGTCGTCGTTGCCCGCGGCCTCCTTGGACCCCACGGGGTCGGACAGACCCCAGGACGCCTTGGCCGAGCGGCCCTTGGTGACCCGGAAGCGGTAGGACCTGGTGATGTCCTTGGTGTTGCCGGCCCGGTCCTCAGCCCGTACGAACAGGGCCATGGGGGCTTCACGACGGGGCATCCAGCGCACGGTGACCGGTCTGCCGGGCGAGCTCGGCGTGACGGTGCGCTCCTCCTCCCCCGTGAACTGGTAGCGGTACTTGACCACGTCGGTTCCCTCGGAGTGCAGTTCGAAGGTGCCGTAGTCCCCCACGCCGTCGTGCCACTCGTCGTCGTCGGGGTACTTCTCGGACTTCACGTCGGGCGCGGCCGGTTTGGTCGAGTCGAGGATGAACTCGCAGCGGGTGCCGTCACCCTCGTGGCTCCACGGGCCCCAGGACGCATCCGGACCGGGGATGTCGTCGCCGCCGCGTACCCACCAGCCGATCACCGTGTTCTGCGGCAGCGTGAACTTGCCCGTGCCGTCCCCGGGGATGTCCTCGCCGGCCTTGTAGCTGAACCCGGCGACGCCACTGTCGCGGCCCCGCTGCGAACGCGACTGCTTGTAGTCGGTCGTGACGGCGTATTTCTTCTCCTTGCCGTCCTTGTCCGTCCAGAAGATCTCGAACTGGGCGCGCATCTTCTCCGAGTTGCCGCCCGCGTCGCCGTGGTCCGCGTCCCAGATCTCCGCGGACAGCGTCGGCACCGTCTTCGTGTAGTGCTTGGTGGCTTCCCCGTAGGCGCAGGAACCCCCGGAGTCCATGGTCAGGTCGCCCATCCTCGGCTGATAGGGCGGCCGGTTGTACGTCACTTCCAGCGCCGCGTTGTTGCAGAAGCGCTTCCAGGACACGTACGAGCCCTCGTCGGCGGCCTGGAGGCCGAAGGTGGTGGTGTCCCAGCCGCTGGACGCCGCCTTCTGCACGGTTCCCTGCACGTTGAAGCGCACGTTCTGGTTGGTCGCGGTGCAGGAGCCGGTCGGGTGGGTCGGCGACTCCGAGGTGATGTGGTCCTTGCTGGAGGGGCGGTTGGACCAGTTGGTACGGGAGTTGACGGCACTGCCGCCGGAGCTGTTCACGCGGTGCAGCTGCACCGAGCGTGCCTCGCTGTTGTACGTGTGCACCAGCGTGATCGCGAACTCCGCCTTGAGGATCTTCTTGCCCTCGAAGCTGCCGGTCGGCAGGGCGTAGTACTGCCGCTGCACGTCGTCGCTGCCGGTGCAGCGCACGGAGTAGTTGGCGGGGCAGCGGCCGACGCCCTTGCCGGACTCGACACCGTCGTCGGAGTTGGGGAACTTCCAGCCTTCGAGGCTGGGCTTCGCCGATGACACCCATGTCCACGCCGTGCGGCTCTTCGTCCGCGCGACCGGGTCGATGATCACCGGGTAGCGCGTGTGCTCGCCCCTGAGCAGGCCGAGGTCGGGCTTCAGGGTCATGACACCCTGCCGCAGGCCGAGGCCGACGTCGGCGACCCTGGCACCGTCCCCCGGCGCGGCCTGCGCCGTTGCCGAGGAGGGCTTTCGCTGCCCCGCGGCGTGACGTTCCCCGCGGGAATCCCACATCACCGGCTGCGGAGCCTCGAAGACCGTGCCACCGGTCTGCGCGTCCTTCGCCACCATCCCGCCGTCGGCGTCCTTGCGCAGAGTCACGCCCCGCGTCTCGACAGGCATGTCGACGGCGGCCAGCGCGGGATTCGCCGCCGCCCTCGCCGACTTGACGACCAGCAGGTGCGCGAACCCCTCGGGTTCCGCGCGGACGACCAGGTCCACGTCCGGCAGGACCGCGCGGTACGTGGCCGTCGCGCCCTCGACCTCGGGGGCGGGCAGCTTGCCGGGCCAGGACAGGGAGAACGTCCTGCCGTCCCGGCCCATCGTGGCGAACGGCCCTTCGCCGCCGCCGGAGAACGTCACTGCGGTGGGAGTGGCCTTCGGGGCGAGGGCGCCGTTCGGCTGCTCGACCAGCGTCGTGTCGATGTCGGCCCAGGCCCCGCCCTTCCGGGTGCGGACCGGCTGCGCGAACTCCTTGACGGTGAAGGTGCCATCGGGGTTCGCGAACGTCTGGGCGCGTTCCGTGCGGCGGCCGAGGACCTCTACGCGACTGCCGGACCCTTCCGCGCGGCGGGCGGCCGCGCCGTCCGTCGGTTCGGTGCGCGGTGCCGCACTCGCCGCCGCCCTCTCCGGGGGCCGGTCGGACGGTGCCGCCGCGGCCGTGGAAAGCCCCGAGACACCGGCCGCGAGGACGGACGTCACCGCTGCGACCACGACGGCGGTTCTTCGCGCCCGCAGCGCTCCCCTGCTCTTCAGCATCCCCAGCTCCCCCTGGTCCCCCTGCTTCGAAAGCCCTCTGCCCGCACCGCGCACCGGAGCGGTCCCGCGCACCGCAGTGCACACGGTCCGCCCGCTACCGGATGTCCGAACCGAACGCCTTGCCCTCGTCCGGGACGTCACCGGCGCCCGGCTTCACCGTGCGCACCGTCCCTGTCCCGCTGTCGATCTGGGTCCAGGTGGGCGCGTACACCAGACCCTTCCGGTCGCCCGAGGTCTTGCTGTACGGCACTCCCACGTACAGAAGCCGGTAGTTGGCCCACAGGCCGAGGCCCGTGAAGTCCCGCTCCTCGGCCTCGCCCGGCAGCCCGTGGCCGCGCGTGAGGACCTTGGCGCCGCGCCCCGGTGTGCCCAGGGCCGACAGGATGTGCACGGCGCCCGCGTTCTCCGCGGCCCCCACTTCCTGATTCGGGACACTGACGGCCAGCTTGATCGACTCGGCGGTCCCGACCGCTCCCGGGTCAGTGCTGGCCAGGGCGACCCGATGGCCGAAGTGGTCCGCTGCCGTCGGGCGCTCGTCGCCGCCGGTCGCCAGTCGGTCAATGAAGTTGATCTCGGTGACGGCTCCGGACGGCTTGATCCGCACAATGGTGACGGCGCCCGCGTCCACGACCGAGCCCACGTTCTCGTTGGGGGTGCCGACAGCCAGCAAGGCGTCCGTCTCGGAGTCCGCACCGGAAGGGCGGTACGG
This sequence comes from Streptomyces sp. NPDC017940, assembly GCF_044328435.1. NCBI lineage: Bacteria > Bacillati > Actinomycetota > Actinomycetes > Kitasatosporales > Streptomycetaceae > Streptomyces > Streptomyces sp. NPDC017940. The sequence continues at coordinate 585,229 of NZ_JBIRHJ010000003.1, forward strand.
GACCATGGACAGCGCCGCGCCGAATCGGTCGCCCTCGGTGGACGTCCCGGTCACCAGAGCCGGGTGGTTCTCGTCCACACCGTCCAGGACAGTCGGACGCCCGTCCTCGATGGTGTGGTTGAACAGCGTCACCGAACCGGCGAAGGACTCGTCGCCGATCCCCTCACCGGGCACTCCGGCTGCGATGTAGCGACTCGTCGCCGAGAGGGACTGGCCGAAGCGGTCGTTGGTCTCCGCGACCCCGGGTACGTCCGGGTCGTCCTGGTTGACCGTTGTCCTGGTGGTTCCCTGGACGTAGTGGATACAGCCCGCGTCGGAGACGTCGCCGATGGCCTCGCCCGGTACGCCGATGGCGAGATACGGCTTGCCGCCCGACTTGGTCCCGGCTGCGAGGGCGTATCCGAACAGGTCCCCGGCCTCCGTGGCGGTACCGCCGTCGAGGCCTGCCTGGGTGTAGCTATCGATCTTGGAGCCCGGCCCGATGCCGGTCGGCCTGCCGTGGATGACATAGACCGCGCCGGCATCCGCCTGCGGGCCCGCGGCGGTGGTGACGTCCTCGTAGGGCGTGCCCACCACCAGGTCGTCACAGTCGTCGTTGTCAGCGTCGTACACGGCGATCGACATGCCGAACTTGTCGCCCGCCTCAGGGCTCGCTGTCATGCCGCTGAGCGCCTGTGAGATCTCGGTGACGCCCTTGTCGCCGCCCAGCACGACGCGGACCAGGCCTGCGTTCGCCTTGCCGTCCACGGTGGCTTCGGGGTCGGCCACAGCCATGTCACGGACGCCGTCGCCATTGAAGTCCGATCCCGCTCCGGCCGTGCACGAGGCAGCCGCCGCCGACGGCGCTCCCACCGCGACAGACGTCGTCGTGGCCGCCACCACCAGAGCAGCGATCACTCCCCATCCCGTCGTCCGTGCACACCCATGCAAGCGTCGGCTCAACTCCACAGTCCCCACCCCAGAGCTACAGAACACCGTCACAGAATGTTCACGGCGGGGTGAGTAAATGCCTCGACCGATCAAGCGTCAATGTGACTCACGCCACAACTTGCAGGCGGTTGCTACGTAAAGTAACCGACTGTGCGCAGGCGTTACGAGTACCAGCCAAAACGCACTGTGCCAGGCGCCGCCCGGTCACGCCGAATCTCGCGCTTTCCCCATGGCAAAGACAACGAGAATCGGCCAGGCCTCGGACAGGCGCGGTCCGGGACGTCACCCAGAGCAAGGGAAGTTTTTACCAAACACGCTTGGCGATATGTCCGTCTCCGCAACGGTGCCCGTGCAAAGCGCCGGTCGAGATGTCTGCCCCGCGGCGGCGGATAACGGGCCCGGCCCCTGCCTCGTCCGCCTACGCAGGCGACACCTGCTCGAACGACGTGGCGGTCTCCGCTGTCGGCTTGAGGCCCTGCGTAGGTACGGCGCCCGTGGCGGGTGCCGTGGGCTCGGCCGCCGCCGACTCCAGCCGCTGTACGTCCCGCGCGGTCCCCGTCACCCCCGACAGGAACCCCTGCGCCCGCGGCGACGCGGAGTCCGTGAGCCAGGTGGGGTCGATGTCCATGACGGCGACCTTGACCTCCGTGCCTGCCAGGGCGAGGGGGAGGGTGTGGACGACCGTGGAGGGGAAGCTGAGGATGGTGGAGCCGATGGGGCCGCGGCGGGCGATGAGTTCCAGGGGGAGGTCGGGGCGTACGACCTGGAGGCCCGTGTCGACGGCCAGGCGGTGCAGCTTCTCGGCGCTCTCGCGGCGGTGGGCGAAGTAGCGGGTCGCGCCGTGCGTACGGGCCAGCTTGTCCACCGCCTCGACATAGCGGTCCAGGTCCACCACGCCCGTCTCCACCAGCGACGTGCCGACCAGGTCGGCGCCCTTGGTGATGCGGGGCGGGCCGAACCTGGCCCGGGTCCAGGCGAAGGAGTTGGCCGCCACGGCCACCCCCTCGGGCACGGACGCGATCGGCATCGACGAGAAGACCTCGACGCGGCGGTGCCCGCTCGGGCTCGGCGTGAGACGGCGGCGCGCCTTCGCCGACACCGGCATGAACACCAGGTCCCGGGCGCCGGGACGGCCGCCGCGGCGGTGCCAGCGCACCAGGCGTTCGCCGTTGGCCAGTTGTGAGACGAACTCCATCGTCGCCGTGCCGTCGTCCACGACGACCAGGTCACGGGCGCGCGTGATGGTCAGGAGCAGTTGCACGTACCGCGAGAAGGGGTCGCCGATGACGATGCGTTCGGCCCTGCGCAGCGGCCCCGCGAGGCCGCCGATGGTGTGGAAGGGCGCGGAGGCGCCGCCCCGTGCCTCCTCCCAGCGCACCTGGAAGCCCTCGGCCCGCGCAAGCTCGGCCATGCGGCGCAGCTGGCCGCGCGTCATGGGGTCGGTGGGCGAGAGGACGACCAGGGTCAGACCGCCGTCCGGCGCACCCTCGTGCGGGTCCTCGCCGTGGCCGCCCTCGGCCACGTCCGCCGGGCGGCCCGACTCACCCGCCGCGTACGCCCATTCCAGGACGTTGAGCAGCTGCACCGGCGACTCCACGAACGCCAGCGTGCCGCGTCCGGTCGTCGGGGCGGCGGCGCGCCGTCCGCTTCGTACTGACATGAGTCCTCCCGTGCACAGCGGTGTGGCGGTCCCCCGTGGAGCCGCCGAAGCCCCGGCCACCGGGGCCGGAGCCGACGAAGCCGCGGTCCCGCTCAACGGGGACCGCGGAGCCGGTGCCCCGGGGTTCCCGGGGCCCGGCGGACCTGGGCCGACGCCCACCGGCCCGGGGCCGGGTGACGTACCCGGGCCGGGACCGGGCGACGTACCCGGGCCCGAGCCGGGCGGGCTTCCCGACCCGGGCCCGGCGGCATGCCCGGCTCAAGCCGGAAAACCTCCCCGACCCGGACCGGACGGCTCTCCCGACCCGGGCCCGGTGGCAAGCCCGACCCGAACCGGATGGCAAGCCCGACGCCGAGCCGGACAGCCTCCCCGACCCCAGCCGGGCGGCTCCCCCGGTGGTGCGGACGGCCGCGTGCGGGGCGTCCGCCCGGTGGGTGTCAGACGGCGGCCGGCTGGCGGTCGGCGCCCTCGGCGACGACGCCGGCGACCCGGCGAAGCTTCTTCATCGGGCCGAGCTCGGACTCGTACACCTTCTTGACGCCGTCACCGAGGGACTGCTCGATGGTGCGGATGTCGCGGACGAGGCGGGTGAGGCCCTGCGGCTCGACGGAGGCGGCCTGGTCGGAGCCCCACATCGCGCGGTCGAGGGTGATGTGGCGCTCGACGAAGGTGGCGCCGAGGGCGACTGCCGCCAGCGTCGTCTGGAGGCCCGTCTCGTGGCCGGAGTAGCCGATCGGGACGTTCGGGTACTCGGCCTGGAGGGTGTTGATGACCCGCAGGTTGAGCTCCTCGGCCTTCGCCGGGTACGTCGACGTGGCGTGGCAGAGCAGGATGTTGTCGGAGCCGAGGACCTCGACGGCGTGCCGGATCTGCTTCGGCGTCGACATGCCGGTGGACAGGACGACCGTGCGGCCGGTCGCGCGCAGGGCGCGGAGCAGCTCGTCGTCCGTGAGGGAGGCGGAGGCGACCTTGTGGGCCGGGACGTCGAACTTCTCCAGGAAGGCGACGGCCTCGGTGTCCCACGGCGATGCGAACCAGTCGATGCCGCGCTTGGCGCAGTGCTCGCTGATGGCCTGGTACTCGGACTCGCCGAACTCCACGCGGTGGCGGTAGTCGATGTACGTCATCCGGCCCCAGGGGGTGTCGCGCTCGATGTCCCACTGGTCGCGCGGCGTGCAGATCTCCGGCGTGCGCTTCTGGAACTTCACCGCGTCGCAGCCGGCGTCGGCGGCCACGTCGATGAGCGCGAAGGCGTTCTCCAGGTCGCCGTTGTGGTTGATGCCGATCTCACCCGTGATGTAAACGGGGTGGCCGGGCCCGGCGGTCTTCGAACCGAACGTGCGCAGGCGGGGGTTGGCGGCCGTGTTGCTCATGGGGGAACTGTCCTTAACTGTTGAGGGAGGGGCCGAGGATCCAGGCGGCGATCTCTCGGATCGCGCCGTCACCGCCGGGTACGGAGGTGACCGCGCGTGCGGCGCCGCGTACGACGTCGTGGGCGCTCGCGACCGCCACGGGCCAGCCGACGAGGCCGAAGCACGGGAGGTCGTTGACGTCGTTGCCGACGTAGAGCACGCGCTCGGGAGCGATGCCCTGCTCCTCGCACCACTGCTTCAGTGCGAGGTCTTTGCGGTCGATGCCGTGCAGGACCGGGATCTTGAGCTTCCTGGCCCGGGCGGCGACGACCGGGTTCACCTCCGTGGACAGGATCAGCATCGTCAGGCCCGACCTGCGCAGGGCCGCGATGCCGAGTCCGTCACCGCGGTGCACGGTGACGAACTCCCGTCCGTCGGAGTCGATCAGCACCCGGTCGTCCGTCTGGGTGCCGTCGAAGTCGAGTACGACCGCGTCGATGTCGGCGCGGGTCGGGAGCGCCCCGTCGCGGTCCGCGTCGAAGAGCGGGGCGAGGGCGCGGGCGCGGGCGAGGTCGTGCGGGTCGTCGATCTCCAGGACGCGCGCCGGGTCGGTGCGTACGGGCTCGGTGTGCCCGAAGAAGCGGTGCTTGTGCCGGCGGAAGCCCGCCACGTCCATGCCGTAGACGGCGCCGGTCTCCAGGAGGTCCTGGGGGCGGTCCTGGCGGCGGGGGCGGAAGGACTTGTCGTGGTTGACGCCGTAGCCGCCGGAGGTGGTCGGGGTGTCGGTGACGAGGCTTGTGGTACCGCCCGCCCGGGCCGCGGTGTCCGCGCGCTCCTCGATGGCGGGCTCGTCACCGGCGTCGCGCCAGATGAAGCCATGGAAGGGCGCGACGGTGTGCGCGGTGTCGGCGCCGCCCGCGGTGATCGCCGCGACGACGCCGTCCACGTCCTCGCGGACGATGAAGGGGCTGGTGCACTGGACGAGCAGGACCACGTCCACGGTCACGCCGTGCCGCTCCTCGTACCCGTCGAGGGCGTGCAGGACGGCGGCCTCGCTGGTCGCGGTGTCCCCGGCGATGGCCGCGGGCCGCAGCACCACCTCGGCGCCCGCGGCGCGGGCGGTCTCGGCGATCACCGTGTCGTCCGTCGACACCACGACATCGGTGACCAGCGGTGACGCCACGCAGGCACGGATGGCGCGGGCCACGAGCGGGACGCCGCCGACCGGTGCCAGATTCTTGGCGGGCACCCCCTTGGAGCCGCCTCGCGCGGGGATGACGGCGAGGACGCGACGCACCGGTCCGCCCTCCGGGTCGGACGGGCCCGCTGGGTGGGGCTTGGGCATGGAGGCTCCTTCAGGGATGCCTGGTGGGGGGCTTTGCGGGGCGGGCGGCGACACATCGCGGCCCGGCCCCTGCGGCGGGACTCCCTGGGGCGGGGTTCCCTGGGGCGGGATCCCTCGCGGCGGGGTTCCTTCCGGCGGAATTCCCTGCGGCGGGGTTCCCTGCGGCGGAATTCCCTGCGGCGGGATCGCGGGCCCGCGGCTCGCGTCGGGCGCCGTCACAGCTCGCCCATCCGCCGGATGACCGGTGCGACCCGCTGCACACCGTGGCGGTAGGCGCCGCGGGCGGCGCTGCGGACGGCCTGGCGCACCGGTCCTGGCTCGCGGTCGGCCGCGGGGGCGCCGGGCAGCGGCGCCGCGTCCGGGCCCAGGTGGTGGCGGGCGAGGATGCCGGGGAGATAGCCGGGGGCGGTGACCTGCGTGTAGTACGGCGCGATCGGCGGCAGGCCGCCGTCGCGGGCGCGGCCGGTGAGCTCCGCGACACGGCTGCGGGCCGCGTCGAACGCCGTCTCGTAGGCCCCGTCGGCGGCGACGCCCTGGCGGGCCACCCACTCGGGGTCGGGCGTCGGACTGTGCCCGGCGTCGAGCTGGTCCCAGGAGGCGAGGCAGCCGGAGCCGATGAAGGCGTGGTTGCCGAGCGCCTCGCGCACCCCGAGGTCGGTGAGGACGGCGGTGGGGATGGACCGGTGCAGCGCTTCGAGGGCGGCGGTGGAGCTGACGGTGACGAGCAGGTCGGTGCGGTCGAGGACCTCGCCCATGTGCCCGTAGACGAGGCGGAAGTTGGGCGGCGCGTCCTCGCTGCGGACCAGCTTCTGGTACGGGAGTTCCTCGATGTGCGTGGTGTGCTCGCCGGGCTTGCTGCGCAGCTTCAGGAGGACTTCGCGCTCGGGGTGGCTGCGGGCGTGCCGGATCAGGCGGGACAGCAGGTAGCTGCGGTCGGCGCGCTTCTCCGGTACGGAGGGCTGGGCGGCGAAGACGACGGTGTACGGGGTGGAGCGGCCGTCCGGGGCGTAGGGCGTGCCGCCGAGGAAGGGCAGCGCGGCCTCCACGACACCGGAGGCGTCGGCGCCCACTCCTTCGTAGACCTCGCGGAACCGCTCGGCGTCCTGCCGGGAGTTGGCGAGGACGACGTCCGCGCCGTGCCGCAGGAGCAGACCGTCGGCCAGCTTCTCGTAGACGACGCCGACGTAGCCGGTGACGACGACCGGTCGCCGGGAGGCGCCGTCGAAAGCGCGGGCGAGGCCGTGCAGGACGGCCTGGACGGCGCCGCCGACGAGGGCGAGGACGATGACGTCGTACGGGGCCTCGTCACCGGTCGCGGCACGCGCACCGGACGCACCGCCCACGTGGCCCAGGAACTCTATGGCGGTGACCTCGCGCATGCTGTCCGCGCGCACCCCCACCTCCTGGAGCTGGCGGGGTGTCGGCGTGGCCCGGCCGCGCAGGAGGTAGCCGTCGAGGTGGAAGTCCGCCGGGGTGTCCACGGCCGCGGTGGTCTGCACGAGGCGCTTCGCGGTGAGCGAGCCCCACTTCCACCGGGTGTCGGAGTCGGCGAGCACGGCGACCCGCGTCGTCTTGTTGCTTACTGGCACAGCGAAGACGCTAGGAAGGCATTCCGATGGGCGGCCCAACTCAGGTGCAACAAACGGTTAACAGCATGCCGACGAATGGCGAAGCGGGCTGGCATACGTGTGACGGGATGCCTGGTTAACCGTTCCGCCACGCTTCGTTCACCTGACATACCACTGTCGGCCAAGACGAATGCCGGGCCGACACCTAACGTCTCGCACGTGGTTAAGCTCTCCGTCATCGTGCCGTTCTACAACGTGCAGCAATACGCGCCCGACACCTTGAAGTCCCTGCACGCGAACGCGCGCGAGGACTTCGAATTCATCTTCGTCGACGACTGTTCGACGGACGAGACGCCGGACGTGCTCGAACGCGCCGCGCGTGAGCTCCCCGGCGCCGTCCACCTCAGACATGAACAGAACGGGGGCCTGGCCACGGCCCGCAACACGGGGCTCGACGCCGCCCGCGGCGAGTACATCACCTTCCTCGACGGCGACGACTGGCTCGCGCCCGGGTACTACCCCCGGCTGCTCGCGGCCATCGAGGGCCTCGGCTGCGACTTCGTGCGCACCGACCACGTGCAGTGCACGGCGCGCGCCCGCAGCGTGCACCGGGTGCCGCACGGCCTGCGCGACGTGGTGATGTCCCCGCGCGACGTGATCCTGCCCGCCGACCGCTCCACGTCCGTGGACTACGCCTTCGCGTGGGCGGGCATGTACCACCGCCGCCTGCTCGACCAGGGCCTGCTCCACTTCACCCACGGCCTTCGCACGGCCGAGGACCGGCCGTGGATCTGGCGCCTGCACCGGGAGGCGTCGTCGTTCGCCGCGGTGGGGATGCTCGGCGTCTTCTACCGGCGCGGCGTCGCGTCCTCGCTGACCCAGATCGGCGACGTTCGCCAGCTCGACTTCATCAAGGCGTTCGATCAGGTGGTGCGGGAGACGGCCGAGGACCGGGACGCGGACGTGCTGCTCCCGAAGGCGGTCCGTACGTATTGCGCGATCATCTCCCACCATTTGGGATCCATCGAAAGGTTCGAGCCAGCCGTGGCCCGGAAACTCAAGGCGCTGAGCGCCGCCGCACTCAAGCGCATGCCGCAGGGCGTCCTGGAGGAGGCCCTCGACTCCATGGACGTACAGCGCTCCACCCGCCTCCGCCGGCTGCGCCGCCGCTCGGGCGGCGCCGGGGAGGTGGCCGCGTGAGCCCCGCAGGCTGGGCCGTGCCCGAAAGCCCCGCGGGCCGGGCGGTGCCCGATCCGCACACGGCCGCGCTCGACGCCGCGCGCCCCGACTCGGGCCGCCGCACCACGCAAATCTTCTTCGCGTCCACGCTGTACGGCGTGGCCACGCTGGCCGCGGCCCTGGACGCCGAGCGCTTCGGCCCCGCCGACCGGCGCGTGCTGCTGATCGCCAACAACGCGGCGACGCCCGAGACCACGCCGTCCGTCGACACGATGCCCGGCTTCGAGCGGCTGCGGGCCCGCTTCGACGACGTGCTCTCGTGGAACGAGGCCATCTCGCCGTTCCACCCGGGCGGCTGGTCGCCGCGCGGCGACGACCTGCCGCTGTGGCAGCGCTATCTGCGGCTCGCCTGGGGTCTCGGCGACGACCGGATCGAGCTGGCCGTGGAGTCCATCCAGGTCAACCCCGCCCTCGCGCTCACCCGGATCTTCACCGGCGCGCCCGTCGACGTCTACGCCGACGGCCTGATGAGTTACGGCCCCACCCGCAGCAAGATCGACCCCCTGGTCGGCACCCGGGTGCGGCGGCTGCTCCACCTCGACCTGGTGCCGGGGCTCGCTCCGCTGCTGCTCACCGAGTTCGGGGTCGAGCCCGAGCTGGTGCCCACGGACGTGTTCCTGAAGGTCCTCGGTGAACTCGCCGACGACCAGGCCGAATCGGCGGCCGCCGGCGAGCTGCCGCAGCCCGACGGGGCGTCGGGGACCGACGCGTCGGCGCGGGTCGACGAACCCGCGCTCCTGCTCGGCCAGTACCTCTCCGCCCTCAACATCCTCACCACCGAGGAGGAGGAGGAGCTGCACGCGCGGATGCTGCGCGGCGTCGCGGCGCTCGGGCACACCCGGGTGGTGTTCAAGCCGCACCCGACGGCTCCCGCGCGCTGGTCGCGGCAGCTGGAGAAGGAGGCCGAGCGGATCGGCGTCGAGCTGACCGTCCTGGACACCCCGGTCCTCGCCGAGGTGCTCTACCAGCGGATGCGGCCCGCCCTCGTCGTCGGCTGCTTCTCCACCGCACTGCTCACCGCCTCGGCGTTCTACGACCTGCCGGTGGCCCGGATCGGCACCGAGACGCTCTTGGAGCGCCTGAAGCCGTACGAGAACAGCAACCGCATCCCGGTCACCCTGGCCGACGCGCTGCTGCCCGACCTCGGGGACCGCGCGGCCGTCACCGGGCCCCGCGGGGAGCCGGATCCGGCCGCGCTGACCGCCTTGGTGCGCGCCGTGGGCTTCGCCATGCAGCCGAAGATCTACCCGAGCCTGCGCCCGGCCACGGAGCGCTACCTCACCACCCAGCTGAACGACACCACCTGGCGCTACTTCAAGCGGCGCAGGCTGACCGCGCTCGCGCTGCCGGGCGGGATCCCGGTGCAGCTCGCCTTCATTCCGCGGAACGCGGCCGTCCGCAAGGTGGCGCGGCGGGCCCGGTCGATCAAGCGCGCCGCCCTGGGGTGAGGCGGGCGCCCGCGGTCCGGGGCGGGGCGCCGAAACGCCTCAGAGCACCACCGCGGGTAAGGTGATAATCCGCTTGCGTTCACGGGGAATTCATTTCTCCTGACCTTTTCGGCCGTCTCACCGATGTCTCGCGGATGTCCAGAAGCAGCATTGCGGTACGCGCCTTGACCGTGTCCGGGGTATCGCCTAGTTTCCCGGGGAACTTGCGTCCGCAACAAGAGAGCGGTTTTCCCTCATGCCTGCTGCGCACGACATATCCACGCCCCCTCAGGAGCTCGGCGACGTGCCGGGCTGGTTCCCCCCGCTCGACCAGGTGCTCTTCGATTGGTTCCTGAACCGGCAGGAGGGCCGGGGGCTGCACGGTGATCTTTTGGAGATCGGCGTGTACATGGGCAAGAGCGCGATATTCCTCGGCCGTCACCAGCGGGACGGCGAGGCCTACACGGTCTGTGACCTCTTCGAGGACGACGCCCCGGACGGGGCCAACTCCGCGGAGTCCAAGAAGTCCTACCCGACCTTGACCAAGCAGGCGTTCGAACGGAACTACCTGTCCTTCCACGACACGCTGCCGCGCGTCCTGCGGGGGCCGAGCTCCGTGGTGCCGGTCGAGGTGGCGCCCGCGTCCTGCCGGTTCGTCCACGTCGACGCCTCGCACCTGTACGAGCACGTGGCCGGTGACATCACCGCGGCCAGGGACGCCCTGCTGCCCAAGGGCGGCATCGTGGTCCTCGACGACTTCCGCTCCGAGCACACGCCGGGCGTGTCGATCGCGGCCTGGGAGGCGGTGCTCAACCGCGGCCTGCGACCGGTCTGCCTGAGCACCCAGAAGCTGTACGGGACGTGGGACGACCCCGAGGCCGTACAGGAGGACCTGCTCGCGATGGTGCGGGAGCGCGACGACTGCCACCTGAGCGTGCAGCAGGCGGCAGGACACCGGATCGTCCGCGTCAAGTCCAAGAAGGGCATGACGCCCCCCGACTTCCCGAAGTCACGCCACTACCGCCCACCCGTTCCGGCCCCCCGGCCCGCCACGCCCGCCACGCCAGCCACGCCCGCCACCGTCACTCCGGCGCGCCCGAGCCGCACCCGGGCCCGGCGGCTCGCGGCGGACCTGCTGCCACCGGTGGTGACGCGGGCGGTGCGCAAGGCACGGTCCTGAGGGGACCTGTCGGGCCCGGCCCGCGAACGCTCGCGGCGAGCGATTGACCTCAAGCAAACTTGAGGTCCTACGTTCGTACACATGACGAACACCAACGCGAACGCGAACACGGTTACGCATACGGATACGCATACGGATACGGATGCGAACACGACGACGGCGGCCACCACGGCGGCGAAGGCACCCTTCGCGCCCTCCCACAGCGACGCCGGCCTGGCCGACCAGCCGATCGGCTACTGGAGTTCGGCGGCCGGCAAGGCCGTGGTGCACCACATCCGCACGATGCTCGCCGAGAACGGCCTCACGCAGCCGCAGTGGTGGGTGCTGAACCAGGTCGACGGCCACCCGGAGGGCCGCGGCCGCGAGGAGGTCGTCGAAGTCCTGCGCGGCTACCTGGAGTTCGGCGAGGGCCCCCTGCACCACGACATCGACTCCCTCGCCCGCCGCGGACTGCTCACGGAGGGCGGGGACGGCACTCTGCACCTCACGGAGGAGGGTTCACAACTGCGCGGGCGGGTAGCCGCGTTGCAGGGAAGGACCCGTGGGGAGATCCACGAAGGCATCGACGACGCCGAGTACGTACGGACCCTGAAGGTGCTCCAGCGCATGATCTACAACGTGGACGGCCGGGCCTGGCACCACTGAGGCAGGCTTCACAAGTATTCGCTCATGGGAAACACTTCGGAGAACGGTGTCCGGTTCCAAGGCTTGGGGCGACATGAGGGATGCGATGAGCAGAAGCGCGATAGCCAAGGGGCGGGCGGCGGTGGGCGCCGTCGCCGCCCTGGCCCTGGCGTGCGGGTGCACGGCGCAGGCCGTCGACTCGTCCAGGGGTGAGGGGAATGCGCCATCCGCCAGGAAGACTTCGGACAACTCCGCGCCCACTCCGCGGAGTTCACGGAGTTCCCCGACGGAGAAGCTGAAGAAGATGAAGTCGCCGGTCTCACGGGCGGAGTTGCCCGCGTCGCAGCGGAAGCGGCCCACCCATCGGGCGCCGACGACCCCGTCCACCCCCGCGCCCCCGCTGCGCACCAGTACGCCCCCACCGCCTCCCGAGCCGGGCCCGGTCGTCATGGCCCGCGGCGAACGGGGCAAGAAGGTACGGGACTTGCAGGCCCGGCTGCGGCAGATCGGCTGGTTCGGGCAGCATCCGACAGGGACGTACGGGCCCGTCACGGCGACCGCGGTCGCCGGCTTCCAGAGCAAGCGGGGCCTGCGCGCCACCGGCACGACCGACACCCGTACCTGGAAGCGGCTGCTCGCGATGACGCGCGAGCCCTCGCGGTACGAGCTGTACCCCGACGGCGGCATGCCGCCCGCCAAGCCGGACCGGCGCTGTCTGACCGGCCGCGTCCTGTGCATCAGCAAGGACAGCCGCACCCTGACGTGGATGATCGACGGCAAGGTCAGGTCCACGATGGACGTGCGCTTCGGCTCCGAGTACACCCCGACCCGCGAGGGCGAGTTCCGCGTCTTCTGGAAGTCCCGCCACCATGTGTCGACGCTGTACGACACCCCGATGCCGTACGCCATGTTCTTCAGCGGCGGCCAGGCCGTGCACTACTCGTCCGACTTCGCGGCCAGCGGCTACAACGGCACGTCGCACGGCTGTGTGAACGTACGCGACAAGGAGGGCATCGCCCGGCTGTTCAAGCAGGTCGAGGACGGGGACCGGGTGGTCGTCTACAAGTGAGGGGGCCGGGGGTCACGGGCGGCACCGGTGGGGACTGAGGGCGCGGGCGGAATCGGGGGAACGTATCCCGCCCGCGCCATTGGCACGGAGCCGTAGGTACGGGGGGAACCCCGGCTCGTGCGCAGCCGATGACCAGTCGGCTCACTTCTTACTGCGTCACCCGTTCGGAAAACGTCACACCCGGGCGGTGCGGTCTGGGTCACATCCGCGGGCGTCCCTGGGCCTGCGGTCGGCGGCGTCCGGCGGCGTACTTCACCGGACGGGCAGCGCGCTGTACGGCGCCGACGGGCTCGGGAGCGGGGCGGGGAGCTTGACGGGCGGGGCGTGGTGGCCGCCGCCCTGGCCCTGGCCCTGGCCGGGGCCGTGCCCACCGTCTTGGTGGTCGTCGTCCTTGCCACCGTTGCCGTTGCCGTTGCCGTTCCCGTTGCCGTTGCCGTTCCCGTTGTCCTTGCCGTTCTCGTTCCCGTTGCCGTTCCCGTTGCCCTTGCCGTTCCCGTTGCCCTTGTCCTTGCCGCCGCCGAGGAGGCGCTCGCAGAACGTGCGCACGCGGTCGGCGCCGCGGGCGGCCTCCTCCAGGCTGCGTCGCTTGTCGCCCCGGAGTTCGCCGCTGCGGTAGTCGCGGCAGGCGGAGACCACGCGCTTGTGCCACTTCTTGGTGTCGCCGCGGCCCTGGCCCTGGTCCGTGTCGGGCCCGGCCTCCTGGTCCTTCCGCGGCTTGTCGGCGTCCTTCTGGCCGCCGCGGGTGTCACCGTCCTCCGGGTCGTCCGGGGTCTCGGTGTTCTCCGGCGGTGCGCTGGTCTCCGGGGCCCTCGACGGTTCGTCGTCGGGTGCGGAGCTCACGTCGTCGGGCAGTTCGTCGGGCGGGGCGACGGTGTCGCCGGAGGGCGTGGACAGCGGCCGTTCCGTCGCCGCCCCGGACGAGCCGCTGGTCGCGGGCCCCTGCTCGCTCCGCTGGAACGGCGAGGGGATCACTCCGGTCCCGGCGGCGACAGCGACCCCACCGACCATGCAGGCAGCCATCGCGGCGGCCACCCCGAACCGCACGGGCCGCCCCCAGCGGACGGACCCGCGCCCCGGGGCGGCGGTGCGCCCGATGCGGACGGACTGGTCACCGGGGGCCTTGAGGGTCTCGGGCGGCCCGGAGGCAGGGCGCCGGGGCAACTCCGCCGCGGCCCGCGGTTCCGCTTCGGGGGTGGCGGAGACACCGGGCAGGCCCGAGACGGCAGCCACCGCACCGTCCCCCGAGACCGCACCGTCCGCAGCCGCCGCACGGGACGCACGACGCGCGGCAGCCGCCCCGGACACAGTCACCGCCTCGGACACAGCCGTCGCCCCAGACGCAGCCGTCGCCCCAGGCACACCCGGCACCCCAGACACACCCGGCACCCCAGCCCCAGCCCCAGCCGCCGCACCAGCCCCAACCGCCGCCCCCGCGACGGCCGCCGCATCCGCCGCGGCACCCGATGCCACGCGGGCCTCGCGGGCCTCGCGGAACGCCGCCAGGGCACCGGCCTCGCCGGGAAGCTCGCCCCCGTCCCCCGGGCCGGCCCCGGGGGCGGGTGCGGGGAGGGCGGGCGTGCGGAGGGCGGCGAGGGCCTCCGTGAGGCGTTCCACCTGTTCACGCTCGTGATCACCGATGCCTTCGAGCCGCTCGCCGCTGAGCAGTCGCTCCGCGGCGTCACGGTCCAGCCACTTGTCCTGCTCGTCGGCCATCACATGTCCTTCTGCGTCCGCGTACGCGAATGCGTCACACAGGGGGACGGCGGCGCAGCACGTCCGTGCGGGTCCGGCTGCGGGGGAACGGCACCGAGTCCCTGCCCCTGCGCGGGCGCGTCGACGCCCATGAGTTCGGCGAGCCGCTTGAGCCCGCGGTGCGCGGCGGTACGGACGGCTCCGGGGCGTTTGCCCAGCGTATCGGCGGCGCTCTTGGCGTCGAGGCCGACCACGACGCGCAGCACGACGGCCTCCGCCTGGTCCTGCGGGAGCTGGGCTATGAGCGCGAGGGCCGCGTCGGTGGAGAGGGACTCGATCGCCTCGCCCGCGGTGTCGGCCTCGGCGGGCCTGCCGGTCAGCTCGGTCTCGTCGCCGCCTATCGCGGGGCGGCGGCCGCGCATCCGGATGTGGTCGAGGGCCCGATTGCGGGCGATGCGCGCGGCCCACCCGCGGAAGCGGTCCGCGTCACCGCTGAACCGGTCGAGGTCGCGGGCGATCTGCAACCACGCCTCGGACGCGACGTCCTCCGCGTCGACGTCGCCGACGAGCGTACGTACGTAACCGAGCAGCCGCGGGTGCACGGCGCGGTACACAGTCCGGAACGCGGTGTCGTCCCCGTCCTGCGCCGCAAGCACGGCGGCGGTCAGCTCAGCGTCGTCCTCCCCCTGCACTGCGTGCCCCTCCGCGCCTCGGCGAGGCGCCGCTCTCGCGGGTCTGTCTTCTCGCGGTCGTGCGCCGCTGTGCCGCTCGCGGTGGTCCGGTCGGCGGTCGCGTCGATGGGTCGCGACGCGGCGCGAAACTGCACGCTACGGCGTGCGACGGGTGCGCGTCCATGTTTGTACAACACGCAACTAGCGGGTGATGCGATGCGGTGTGACAGAAAACGCACCGGGAACGCAGAAGGGAGTACGGACCGCCACGCGGTTCGTACCGTGTGACGGCCGGGGCCTCTCCTGTGGGGGGTGGCGGCCCCGGCCGTCGTACCTTTCCCTACCGCCCTGAGCAGCAAAGACGTGGCTCGCGAGACGTGGCGCGACCAAGGCGTCCGGGCGTTCGACCGACCCTCCCCGAAACGATGCGCTCTGCGTTCCGTGGGCGGGGTCAGGTGGGGCCCGACGGGTGCGGGACGGGGGAAGGCGAGACGGTTGTACGCCTCGGGGGGGGGGACCTGTGACATCAGGCGGTTCAGATCGACGTCCAGATCGACGGGTGAAGCTGCGCCTGGCGCGGCAGAAGCAGCGACCGCGTTCCGTACGCGGCAGGGAGAGGGACCAGCCGCAGCGTCAGGAGGAGGAGCGCGGACGGTGGCGACGCCTCAACTGGTGGGTGCAGACCGGGACGGCCCTCGCGGGCGTCGCGGCGGTCGGAGGCATCGTGGTCACCGGTATCGCCACCTACTACAGCGCGCGGACCGCGGAAGACCAGTTGCAGCAGTCCCAGGAGGACGCTGACGAGTCAATACGCTCCCAGGCGTCCAAGGTGACGTTCTACAGCGATGCCGAGGTCAACCCGAGGAGCCGTCGCTACTACCTCATCAACCGGTCGCCGGATCCGATCTCGAAAGTGCATGTGATGATCCTGGCCGATGTCGCATGGAAGAAGACGGGCGCCGGGCCACCCCGTCGACAGAAGAGCCAGCTCATCCTCTGGCTCGGCAGCTTCCCGCCCTGCTCCGGGATCGTCCTGCGCAGCCGGGACATGGCCGTCGACTCCACCGCGCCGACGAACAAGAAGATCCCTCGCGACGCGGCGATAAGCCTGGACGAGTACTTCACGGTCAACTCCACCTACTTCAACGACAGTGGAGGGCGACGTTGGAAGCGCACCCTGGACGAACTGACGCACTGGGTGGAGCCGGGCGATGCCTATCCGGCCCCGCCGGCGCCGGTCACGGACGTCTCCACCATCCAGGTCAAGTTGCGCGAGAAGGTTCCCCTGGACACGGTGAAGCCCTGTAGTGCCACCTGATCCGTCACGTGCGGTACGGGTCAGACCTCGAAGAGGCCCGCCCCGGCCGGGCCGCCGATCTCGCTCACGTCGACGGTCCGGTCCACGGCCGGGGCGTGCGCCGCCACCGGCTTGCCGTAGTCGGACATCCGCATCGTGAGCCGCTTGTTCCCGTCCTCCATGACGAGAGCGGAGATGTAGGGCCTGCCCTCGGCCGCGACGTACATGGCGTTGGTCTCGCCCGCGCCGGGAGCCGGGTCGACGAGCGGTATGACGTGCTTGCCGTAGCGGTACGTCGCTGCTTCGGCGCGCACCTGGCCGTCGAAGGCGTGCTCCCCGCCGTCCAGCTTGCGGAGCATCGCGCCGAGGTCGCACTGCGCGCCGGGTAGCGCACGCCGTCCCGTGCCGACGCCCTCGGGCAGCTTCAGGTACTTGCCGCGGACGAGCGCGATCCGCTCCTCGACGGCTGCCAGGGCCTGCGGGCCTCGGCCGCGGGCCGTCGTCCGCATCGCCTCCAGCGAATCCTCCGAGAACCGCAGGTACGTCGCACCGCCCGCGATCACGATCAGTTCACCGCGCTGACCGGTCCCGGAGTCGAAGGTGCCCGTGCAGTTGCTGCGCCGGTCCAGATGCAGGTCGACCTCCTGGACGGTGGCCGTGCCCCCGGTCGGGGAGCCCTGGCTGATCTCGGTGGCTATGCGCAGCGAGTCCGCCGACTTCAGCAGGTCCATGCCCTCGGCGGCGAGGGTCTCACCGCGTGCCCGGTCCGCGGGCAGCCTGTCGGTGAACGTGCCGCCCTCGAAGCGCACCGGCTTCTCCCGGCCGCCGCAGGCCGTGAGCGCCGACGCGAGCGAGACAGCCGCCAGCGCGGCGGCTGCGCCCCGCGTCCACGCCCGGCCGCGGCGTCCGTGTCCACCCCGAGCCCCGCGTACCACCCTCAGCCCCACAACCCCACCCGTCCCCCACGCTCCGGCCGGGTCCGTCCCGTTCCGTCCCGCCGAAGTCCTCGTACGCTCTGCCACGTGCTCTTGCGTTCGCACGCGTCCCCACGTGTTCGCACGCGGCTCACGCGTCCGCACGCGGCTCATGCGTTTCTCATGATTCTCCCCATGAACCCTGCGCAGCGGCCCGCCCGTTGTCACATCCACGCGGTGCGGGATACGTCACTCCCCGATCCGCCCGCCCCGGTACAACCCTTCCGTCCCCTCGGCAGTCGTCCGGGCCCGCCGCCGCACGGACCATCCGCCGGACGGCCCCTAGGGCAGGTCCGAGCCCGCCCGCGTCCCCGATCGCCGGGACCTCGACACCACCGCCCGCAGCACCCTGCGCCCCTCGGTCGACACGTCGAGGACCTGGCGCAGGTTCCCGGTGACGGCGTCGCCGTCGGCTTCGAGGAGTTCGAGAACCCGTATCTGGCGGCGCAGTTCGGCGGCGACCAGAGGGGCCATGGCATCGTCACCGGCGTCCAGGAGCCGGTGTATGCGCAGCGCGGTGGCCGAGCAGGTGTCGGCCCAGGAGCGCAGGGCGCCGGCCGAGCGGGCCGCGGGTACGGCGTCGAGCATGCGCCGGGCGAGGGCGGTTGCGGCACCGCGGTCGGAGGAGTCGGGGGCGGAGCCCTCCCGGGAGGCAGGGGTGGAGCCCTCCCGGGAGGCAGGGGCGGAGCCCTCGTGGGAGGCAGGGGCGAAGCCCTCGTGGGAGGCGCGGGAGGCGCGCAATCCCTGCCGCACCTCCGCGAGCGCCCCCTCCCACGCCGTGCCGTCCGCGAGGCTCACCCACAGCGGGCGGAGCACCTGGTCGGTGGAGCCGAGCAGGGGCAGGCAGCGGTCGAGGCAGCCGAGGCCGCTCGCGGCGAGGGCGGTCTCGTCGGCGCGGGCGATGAGGTCGGCGAGGGCCGACTGGCCGGGCTCCGCCCCCACGGCGCCCGGAAGAACATCATCCGGCCATGCGTCGCCGGTTCCCACGCGCGGACCTGAACTGGACAAAGGGCTCGTACTCATGGCGTACGCCGTCTCCCGTCGCGGATGGGCACCTCCGCATGCCCCACTTGCCCTTACTGCGTACGGAGCGGCAGGAACGTCACTCCAGCGTCAGCGCGGCTGGAATTCGACGACGCCGTGCGGCGGCCGCGACGGCTACTGCGGGAACACCCCGAGCCGGTCGAGGAAGCGGAAGAAGAGCTCCTCGGCGGAGGGTTCGGGGTCCGCGGTGAGCACGTCGAGGAGCGCGGCGGACCCCACCGTCGTGCCGGACTCGGCGGCCCAGGCGACGGCGCGCCCAGCGGCGTCGCGCGGCTCCAGGAAGTAGTCCTCCACGGTCAGCTCGTCCTCGCGGAGGAACCCGGCCATCGCCTCGCGGGCCAGGCACGTGGTCCACGCGCCGCTCTCGGGGGCCGCCGCCTCGACGACGACGCAGTCGCTGTCGAGGACGTAGCCGAAGAGCGCGGGCGCGTCCGTCTCCTGGGCGAGGGTGTTCATGTTGCCGACGTCGACGCCGCCGTCGTCCGGGCACTCCCACACCTGCCACCCGTCGGGCCGCCTGTCCAGGAGCGTGAGCCGGTCCCGTACGCCCGCCACCGCCTTGCACTCACCGAGCGGGCGCTCGCTCCGGCCCACGACGTAGTACCCCCAGTAGCCCATCTCCGGTGCCCCCGTTGAACTCGAACCGCTGCTGTTCTCGAACCGTCGTACGCGATCCGTCGTACGCGAACCGCTGTACGCGACCCGCTGTACTGGAACCGCCGTGCTCGCACCGTGCTTCCCGGCTTTCGGCCGAATAGACCACAAGGCGGGTACCCGCGCCACCGAAAACGCACCGGAAAGGCCGGTGACCTGACAGAAGTGCCCTTTAAAGCGCACCTTCCGGACCAGAACGCGCCTTCGCGTCCTGCATCGCCGTGAGGCGGCGTACGAAGAGGATGGCGACGACGGCGGCGGCGATGTTCAGGACGTCGGAGGCCATCAGCGACACGACGGCCTGCTTGATCGCCTCGGGCTCCTCGGCGTTCTCGTACTGGCGGGAGGCGACCTGCCCGATGACGCCGGTGCAGAGCCACAGCGTCCACCAGGCGTTGAGCAGCGTGCGCCGCGGCCGCGCCGGCGGGGCGACGGGCTGCTCGAACCCGGCGGGCACCGCGGCGGCCGTGGTGGGAGCGCTCGCGTCCCAGATGTCGACGGCGATCCGGCGCGGGAACCAGAAGTTCACCACGGGCACGAACCAGCCGCCCACCGCCCAGCCGCGCGCCTTGGCGTGCCCGTCCGGGGCGAACACCTCGGCGTTCACGCGCACCCGGCGGAACCAGCAGATGAAGACGACGGCCGTGGCGAGCAGCGCGAGGCCCTGGAGCACGCCGGAGACGCCGTAGAGCGTGTCGGCCCGGTCGGCCCGGTCCTCCGCGTCGGCGCTCCAGCCGTGGTCGATGAGGTCGCTGACGACGTCGACGACCCCGACGCCCGCCCACAGCGAGAACACGTCGAAGGCCATGCCCACACCGAGCAGGGCCATGGTGGCGCGCGCGAGCCCGACGGGCGACTTCAGCCAGACGGCGGGTCCCGCGAACCCGGCGAACGGCGGTGGCGGTGGCGGCGGTGCGACGGGCATGGAAGGCGGCGTGTACGACATGACGGTGTGACCCCCACGGGTTCGGCGAACGCAAAGCAGCGCCGCCCTCTGCCCTCCCCGGCACCGGCGCGGCGCGACCTGCGAACCTACCCGAATTCCCCTACTTCTCCCGCATCATCCGTGTCATCCGCCTCATCCGCCTCATCCGTCTCGTCAGGGAGCTACTCCAGCCTGTCCGCGAGCCGCACGAACTCCTGCCACGAGCGGGTGGGTTCGCGCGCGTCCCACAGTTTCTGCGCCGTCGCCCGCAGCGGCATGCGGATGCCGCGGGCCACCTCGTCCTGGGTCTGCGCTCCGGCGAGGTCGCACCACACGGCGAAGGCGGCGCCGAGTATCTGCCGGTCGTAGGAGGCGGGGACGGGTGCGGTGCCGCGCAGCACCCGGGGGGTCCACTGCTCGTAGATCCGCTGCCCGGTGGGGTACGTGAAGTCGTTGGGCTGGCCGAGGACGTAGTAGAGGTACTCGTCGTTGTAGTTGACGACCTTCCGTCCCTCACGGAGGTACTCGACGGGTTCGCGGGCGCCGATCTCCTTGCCGGTCCAGTACGCGACCTCGACGCGGTCGTCGGCGTCGGTGACGCCGCCGCGGAAGAACCCGTCGTTCCAGGCCCGCACCTCGCGGCCGGGCCCGATCACCCTCGCGCGGTCGTCGAGCCACGCCGTGGCCAGGTCCTGAATGCGCGCGTCCGGTCCGAGGCGCTCGCGGGCGGCGGCGGCGAGCTGCGGGTAGGAGGCCTCCGGGTCGCTGCGGGTCAGGGCCTGGTACTCGTCGGCGCCGAGGTGCCACCGCGCCCCGGGGAACAGTTCGGCGTACTCGCGCAGCAGGTCGTCGACGATCTTCGCGGCCTTCGGCTCGGAGATGTCGACGGCGCCGGGCGTCGCCACCCCGCGGGTGTCACGCAGTTGCAGGTCGGGGTGGGCGCGGATGACCGCGCCGAGGTGCCCGGGCGAGTCGATCTCGGGGACGACGGTGATGTGCCGGCTCGCCGCGAGGTCGACGATGCGGCGGACGCGGTCCTTGCCGATGTGGTCGTCCGAGACGACCTCGGGGTGCGAGTCGGAGGCGATGCGGAAGGCCTGGTCGTCGGAGAAGTGCAGGCCTATCTCGTTGTACTTCAGGTCGCCGAGCTCACGGATGCGGTCCTCGATCCAGTCGGCGGAGAAGTGCTTGCGCGCGGTGTCGATCATGAAGCCGCGGCGGGGCTTGGCGGGCTGGTCCCGTACGACGCCCTCCGGGGCGGTCCGGCCGTCGGCGACCTCCTGCTTGAGGGTGCGGGTGCCGTAGAAGACCCCGGCGTCGGTGGGCGCGGCTATGCGTACGGTGCGGTCCTTGACGGTGAGGGTGTACGACTCGCGGTGCGTGCCGTCCTTCGCCGCCGCCAGGTCCAGGTGGACGTCGCCCGCGCGCGGCGCGGTCTCGCCCGCGTACCGCAGGCGCAGCTCACCGGCGAGCAGCCGGGCCTCGTCCGCGAGCCGCCCGTCCCCCACGACCACGCGCCCCTTCTCCGGGGGACGCCAGCCCGGCCCCCTCGCGGGGGTGTGGTCGCGTACGGCGGGCAGCGTGGCCGGGGTCTCGGAGAGCGCGTACGACTTGGTGGGCGTGGGGGTGGGCGTGGGCGTGGGCTTCGGTGCGGGTTCGCGCGCGGCCCTCGTGCGGTCGCCGTGCCCCGTCCCGCCGGAGCGGTCGTCCTCCGTGGGCCACAGGAGTGCCGTCAGCACGACGGCGCCGGTGACGGCGAGGGCCCCCGCGGCTGTGGCGGCACGGCGGCGACGGTTCGGCGGGCGCCCGCCCGGACCCGGGCGGGCGGACTCAGGGCCACCGGACCCGGGGCCGCCCTGTCCTCCGGCCCGCCCGCCGGAGTGATTCCCTAGGCCCATGCGGGACACCCCCGTCCGGGCGAACCGGCCGCGGCGGGTACGGCTCCGGCCGCCGCCGCCCGGACGGCAGCGGCGGCGGGGGCCGCGACGACAGTGGCTCCCGCGGTGGACAACGGCTCCTCGACCCTCTCCATGACTCCACGCTAAGCCTCGACAGCCGGCCACCGCGCGTCCACCTGGTGCCGCCAAACTCTGCCGTTCGGATGAATTCCCGGTGCCGCACGGTCACCCCGTCGCCCACCCCGCTAGCGTTGCCCCAGTACCCCCGTACGCCGCATCCGCCGCTCTGCGCCGAGGAGCCACCCTGCTGCCGCCGCACCGCGTCATACCGGACGCCGAGGACGCTCTGCACGTCATGAACACGACGTCGACCCAGGACGCCGAGCGCGCCCTCATGGCCTGCTGCGGGAGCCGTCACTGGGCGCGCCGCCTCGCCGACCACCGGCCCTACCCCGATCTGGACGCCCTGCTCGCCGCCGCCGACGAGGCGTCCTACGACCTGGCGCAGGACGACCTCGGCGAGGCCCTGGCCGCCGAAGCGCCGCAGGCGGCGCACCTGGCGGGCGGTGTCCACGGCGCCGCGGCCACCGCGCTGCGCGCCGCCACCGCCGCGTACGAGAGCCGCTTCGGCCACGCCTTCGTGATCTGCCTGGACGACATCGCGCCCAGCGAGGCCCTCGACCACGTGCTCGCCTCGCTCCGCGACCGCCTGGGCAACGACCCGGAGGAGGAGCGCGCCCTCGCGGCCGAGGAGCTGCGGCGCCTCGCCAGGGGCCGCCTCGCCCGGCTGCTGCCGAGGACGCCACGGGCCGGGGGACAGCCCGGACCCGCCACGGTTACACGGCGTAATAGCCCGTACGTACCAGTTTGATTGCTTGTTTGATCACAGTGGAGGACCCGGAGCGAGGTCACCGACAACTCGTCGATACGATGACGAGCGGCCGGTGGACCGTACCCGGCCGGGCTCGTCCGACCGAGAAGCCGGCCGGCCCCCATCCCCGCTCCCGGAGGGTTCTTCCGTGCCGGCTGGAACGCTGTACCGCGGCCGGGAAGGCATGTGGTCATGGGTGGCTCACCGAGTCACCGGTGTCCTCATCTTCTTCTTCCTGTTCGTGCATGTCCTCGACACCGCTCTCGTCCGCGTCTCCCCGGAGGCGTACGACGATGTCGTGGCTACCTACAAGACGCCGATCGTCGCGCTCCTCGAGTACGGCCTCGTCGCTGCCATCCTCTTCCACGCGCTCAACGGCCTGCGCGTCATCGCCGTCGACTTCTGGTCGAAGGGTCCGCGCTACCAGAAGCAGATGCTCTGGACCGTCGTGGGCATCTGGGTCGTGCTGATGGTCGGCGCGCTGTACCCGGTGCTCGGCCACGCCGTCCGTGAAGTCTTCGGGAGCTGAGGCGAGACATGTCCACTGACACGACCGTTGAGAAGTCCGGCGGCAGCGGCATCGGCCCCGTCGAGGGCGCCTCGCTGTACGACGCCGACAACCCGGCCCCCCTCATCGAGGCCCCGCGCAAGCGCACCACGAAGACCCCGCGGGCCACCCGCGGCAACTTCGAGATGGCCGCATGGCTGTTCATGCGCCTGTCCGGCGTCGTCCTCGTCGTCCTGGTGATCACGCACCTGCTGATCCAGCTCGTCCTGGACGGCGGCGTCTCCAAGATCGGTTTCGCGTTCGTCGCGGGCCGCTGGGCGTCCCCGTTCTGGCAGGTCTGGGACCTGCTCATGCTGTGGCTCGCGATGCTGCACGGCGCGAACGGCCTGCGTACGGTCATCAACGACTACGCGGAGCGCCCGAACACGCGGCTGTGGCTGAAGGGCCTGCTGTACACCGCCACGGTGTTCACCATCCTGCTGGGCACGCTGGTGATCTTCACCTTCGACCCGAACATCCGCTAGGCACGGGGCTGAGGCAACCACCATGAAGATCCACAAGTACGACACCGTCATCGTCGGCGCGGGCGGCGCCGGCATGCGCGCCGCCATCGAGGCGACGAAGCGCAGCCGCACCGCCGTGCTCACCAAGCTCTACCCCACGCGTTCCCACACGGGCGCCGCGCAGGGCGGCATGGCCGCCGCGCTCGCCAACGTGGAGGAGGACAACTGGGAGTGGCACACCTTCGACACGATCAAGGGCGGCGACTACCTGGTCGACCAGGACGCCGCCGAGATCCTGGCGAAGGAGGCCATCGACGCGGTCCTCGACCTGGAGAAGATGGGCCTGCCGTTCAACCGCACCCCGGACGGCACCATCGACCAGCGCCGCTTCGGCGGCCACTCCCGCAACCACGGCGAGGCGCCGGTGCGCCGCTCCTGCTACGCCGCGGACCGCACGGGCCACATGATCCTTCAGACCCTCTACCAGAACTGCGTCAAGGAGGGTGTGGAGTTCTTCAACGAGTTCTACGTCCTCGACCAGCTCATCGTGGAGGAGAACGGCGTCAAGAAGAGCGCGGGCGTCGTCGCCTACGAGCTCGCCACCGGTGAGATCCACGTCTTCCAGGCGAAGGCCGTGATCTACGCGTCCGGCGGCACCGGCAAGTTCTTCAAGGTGACGTCGAACGCGCACACCCTCACCGGTGACGGCCAGGCGGCCTGCTACCGGCGCGGTCTGCCGCTCGAGGACATGGAGTTCTTCCAGTTCCACCCGACCGGCATCTGGCGCATGGGCATCCTGCTCACGGAGGGCGCGCGCGGCGAGGGCGGCATCCTGCGCAACAAGGACGGCGAGCGCTTCATGGAGAAGTACGCGCCGGTCATGAAGGACCTCGCGTCCCGTGACGTCGTGTCCCGCTCCATCTACACGGAGATCCGTGAGGGCCGCGGCTGCGGTCCCGAGGGCGACCACGTCTACCTCGACCTCACGCACCTGCCGCCGGAGCAGCTCGACGCCAAGCTCCCCGACATCACCGAGTTCGCGCGCACCTACCTCGGCATCGAGCCCTACACGGACCCGATCCCGATCCAGCCGACCGCGCACTACGCCATGGGCGGCATCCCGACGAACGTCGCGGGCGAGGTCCTCGCGGACAACACGACGGTCGTCCCCGGCCTGTACGCCGCGGGCGAGGTCGCCTGCGTCTCGGTCCACGGCGCCAACCGCCTCGGCACCAACTCGCTCCTCGACATCAACGTCTTCGGCCGCCGCGCGGGCATCGCCGCCGCGGAGTACGCGGCCAAGGCCGACTTCGTGGAGCTCCCGGAGAACCCGGCGGAGCTCGTGGCCTCCCTCGTCGAGCAGCTGCGCGACTCCCGGGGCACCGAGCGCGTCGCGGACATCCGCAGGGAGCTCCAGGAGACGATGGACGCCAACGTGATGGTGTTCCGTACGGAGCAGACCATCAAGACGGCCGTCGAGAAGATCGGCGAGCTGCGCGCGCGCTACAGGAACGTCTCGGTCCAGGACAAGGGCAAGCGGTTCAACACCGACCTTCTCGAGGCCATCGAGCTGGGCAACCTGCTCGACCTGGCCGAGGTCATGGCGGTGTCGGCCCTGGCCCGCAAGGAGTCCCGCGGCGGTCACTACCGCGAGGACTTCCCGAACCGCGACGACGTCAACTTCATGCGCCACACCATGGCGTACCGCGAGGTCGCCGACGACGGCAAGGACTCGATCCGCCTCGACTACAAGCCGGTCGTGCAGACCCGCTACCAGCCGATGGAGCGTAAGTACTGATGGCTACCCCGACCCTCGACAAGGAAGACGCCAAGCCCGAGGCGGGCTTCGCCGACACCCCGTACATCACGGTCACCTTCCGGATCCGCCGCTTCAACCCGGAGGTCTCGGCGGACGCGACCTGGGAAGACTTCCAGCTGGAGATCGACCCCAAGGAGCGCGTCCTCGACGGTCTCCACAAGATCAAGTGGGATCTGGACGGCTCGCTGACGTTCCGCCGCTCCTGTGCGCACGGCATCTGCGGCTCCGACGCCATGCGCATCAACGGCAAGAACCGCCTCGCCTGCAAGACGCTGATCAAGGACATCAACCCGGCCAAGCCGATCACGGTCGAGCCCATCAAGGGCCTCACGGTCCTGAAGGACCTGGTCGTGGACATGGACCCGTTCTTCCAGGCGTACCGGGACGTCATGCCCTTCCTGGTCACCACGGGCAACGAGCCGACCCGCGAGCGGCTCCAGTCCGCCGAGGACCGCGAGCGCTTCGACGACACGACGAAGTGCATCCTGTGCGCCGCCTGCACGTCCTCGTGCCCGGTGTTCTGGAACGACGGCCAGTACTTCGGCCCGGCCGCGATCGTCAACGCCCACCGCTTCATCTTCGACTCGCGCGACGAGGCCGGTGAGCAGCGCCTGGAGATCCTGAACGACAAGGACGGCGTGTGGCGCTGCCGCACCACGTTCAACTGCACCGACGCCTGCCCGCGCGGCATCGAGGTCACCAAGGCCATCCAGGAGGTCAAGCGAGCGCTGATCACGCGCCGCTTCTGAGCCTTCCGGCTCGGCCAGGGCGAGGGCCCCGCTTCCGGTTCCGCACCGGGAGCGGGGCCCTCGCTCGTTCGCGCGCGGCCCGGTGCCATCCGGACAATCCGGGGCTGTACGGGGCTGTACGGGGCCATCCGTGACCATCCGGGACTAGGAGTCCACCCGCTCCCAGCCCCGCTTCTCCTTGCGCGGCGCCGCCCCCCTGCTCCGGTACACCACATAGGGCCGGAACAGGTACTGCACGGGCGCGCTGAACATGTGGATCAGGCGCGTGAAGGGCACCAGGGCGAAGAGGATCAGGCCGATCACGGCGTGGAGCTGGAAGGTGAGGGGGACGGCCTCCATCAGGGAGACCTCCGGCCGGAGGGTGAAGAGGGAGCGGGCCCAGGGGGCGATGGTCTCGCGGTAGTCGTAGCCCTCGCTGGGCGTGGAGTGCGCCAGCTTGGCCCACATGCCGAGGACGATGGCCGCGAGCAGCACCGCGTACATGAGCTTGTCGTTGCGGGTGGTGGCGCGGAAGACCGGGGTGTCGGTGCGGCGGCGGTAGATGAGGACGGCGATGCCCGCGACCGCGAGGGCACCCGCCGCGGTGCCGCCGAAAAGCGAGAACAGGTGGTAGGCGTGCTCGTCGAGGCCCGCGCCCGCGGTCCAGGACGCCGGGACGAACAGGCCCATGAGGTGGCCGACCAGGACGAAGAGGATGCCGTAGTGGAAGGCGGGGGACGCGATGTTCAGGAGCCGGGACTCATAGATCTGGGACGAGCGGGTGGTCCAGCCGAACTTGTCGTAGCGGTAGCGCCAGACGGTTCCGGCGACGAGCAGGACCGCGGCCAGGTAGGGCAGCACGCCCCAGAGGAAGAGGTGCATCAGCGGCCTCCGTGCCCGGGGGTTCCGTATCCGGAAGTCCCGTACCCGGAAGTCCCGTAACCGGGAACTTCGTACCCGGGAGCCCCGTACCCGGGCGGGAAGTCGAGGCCGACGGTCTCCGTGCGCGGCCCGGTTCTCGCCAGCGCCCGTGCCTCCAGGCGGTCCTTCGGGGTCGGACCCGGCAGGGTCGCGCACACCGCGTCCAGGATCGCCGCGTACGGCGTGCCGTCGTCGGTGAGCGCGAGGCGCAGGAGTTCCAGGCCCGCGCGGTGGGCGGCGAGGAGGTCCCGGTTGCCGGTGCGTGCGGTGAACTCCAGGACGGCGGGCAGGAAGTCGGGCAGTTCCTCGCCGGTGACGGTGAGGCCGTAGGCGCGGTACGTCTCCTTGAAGGCGACGAGGGACGCGCCCCTGCGGCGGGTGTCGCCGTCCAGCCACCAGCTCAGGTACAGGCTGTGCCGGTTCTTGAAGTCGAAGACGCGGACGTAGTGCTCGGCGGCGGCGGTCGGCGACCAGGGCTCGAACTCGTCGAGGAAGGGGTGCAGCTCCGGTACGGCCGCCCGCACCAGCGGCAGGCGGTCGCGGACCTCGGCGTCGGGGTAGCACAGACAGTGCGCGGCCCCCTGGTACAGCACGGCGGGTTCGGTCACCGTTCCTCCTCCTCGCCGGAGTTCACGCCGGAGTTCCCGCCGAATTTCCCTCCGGAGTTCTCACCGGAGTTCTCACCGGAGTCCGCGGCGGAGCCCACGGCGGGCATCTCGTCCGCCGTCTGGCGGCGGCGCGACGCGTGGAAGTTCTCGATCGTGACGAGCGGCAGTCCCCCGTACGTCCCCGAGTCGTCCCCGAACGGGCCGGGACCCGCCGGGACCATGCCGGGACCGCCGGGCCGGTCGAGGCCGCAGCCCTCGGGCACCGCCGACTCCTCCAGGCGCCGGGCGTCGTCGAGCGCCGCCGTCGGGATGACGTAGCGCTCGTCGTACTTGGCGAGGGCGAGGAGCCGGTACATGTCCTCGATGCCGTCCGCGGTCATGCCGACGCGGGCGGCCACCGCGGGGTCGGCGGTGTCGGCGAGGTTGACGGCCCGCATGTGCGAGCGCATCGCCGCGAGCCGCTCCAGGGCGGCGCGCACGGGGCCGACATCCCCGGCCGTGAACAGCTCCGCCAGGTACTCCAGGGGAATGCGCAGGGTGTCGATGGCGCCGAAGAGGTTGTCCGCGTCCTCGCCGTCGTGCCCGGTGCCCGCGAGGGCGTCCACGACCGGGGACAGCGGCGGTACGTACCAGACCATCGGCAGGGTGCGGTACTCCGGATGGAGCGGGAGCGCCACCCGGTAGGTGCTGATGAGGGCGTGCACGGGTGAGCGGCGGGCCGCCTCGATCCAGTCGTGCGGGATGCCGTCGCGCTCGGCGGCCCGCCGCACCCCGGGGTCGGCCGGATCGAGGAAGATCCCCAGCTGGGCCTCGTACAGGTCCTGCTCGTCGGGCACCGAGGCCGCGGCCGTCACCTTGTCCGCGTCGTACAGGACCACGCCCAGGTACCGCAGCCGCCCCACGCACGTCTCGGAGCAGACCGTCGGCAGGCCCACCTCCAGACGCGGGTAGCAGAGCGTGCACTTCTCCGCCTTGCCGGTGCGGTGGTTGAAGTAGACCTTCTTGTACGGGCAGCCCGTCACGCACTTGCGCCAGCCCCGGCACTGGTCCTGGTCGACGAGGACGATGCCGTCCTCGGACCGCTTGTACATCGCCCCCGACGGGCAGGCCGCCACACACGCCGGGTTCAGGCAGTGCTCGCAGATGCGCGGCAGATAGAACATGAAGGTCTGCTCGAAAGCCGCCTTGACCTGCACGGCGGCGCGGTCGGCGGTCTCCGTGGCCCGTTGCTCGGCCTGCGCGACCATGGGGTCGGCCGCGACGCTCCCGGGTCCACCGCCGAGGTTGTCGTCCCAGTTGGAGCTCCACTCGATCTTCATGGGCTTGCCGGAGATCAGGGAGCGGGGCTCGGCGACCGGGTAGTCGTCGCCGAGGGGCGCGTCGGTGAGGTTCCTGTACTCGTACGTCCAGGGCTCGTAGTAGTCCTTGATGCCGGGGAGCACCGGGTTGGAGAAGATCGTGGCGAGGGCGTGGAAGCGGCCGCCGGACTTCAGCTTCAGCGCGCCGCGCCGGTTCAGCTCCCAGCCGCCGCGCCACTTCTCCTGGTCCTCGTAGCGGCGGGGGTAGCCCTGCCCGGGACGGGTCTCGACGTTGTTGAACCAGACGTACTCCACGCCGGAGCGGTTGGTCCAGGTCTGTTTGCAGGTGACCGAGCAGGTGTGGCAGCCGATGCACTTGTCGAGGTTCATGACCATCGCGATCTGGGCGAGGACCCGCATGGCTAGTACGTCACCTCCTGCTCGGTCCTGCGCCTGATGACCGTGACCTCGTCGCGCTGGTTGCCGGTGGGACCCAGGTAGTTGAAGGCCCAGGAGAGCTGCGCGTAGCCGCCGATGAGGTGGCTCGGCTTGAGGAGCAGCCGGGTCAGGGAGTTGTGGATGCCGCCGCGCCGGCCGGTGGTCTCGGTCTTCGGGACGTTCACCGTGCGCTCCTGCGCGTGGTGCATGTAGACGGTGCCGGCCGGCATGCGGTGCGAGACGACGGCGCGCGCGGCCACCACGCCGTTGCGGTTGACGGCCTCGATCCAGTCGTTGTCGCGTACGCCGACGGCCGCCGCGTCGTCCGGCGACATCCAGATCACCTGGCCGCCGCGGGACAGCGACAGCATGAAGAGGTTGTCCTGGTACTCGGAGTGGATGGACCACTTGTTGTGCGGGGTGAGGTAGCGGACCGTGACCTCGCGCTCCCCGTCGGCGCCGATGCGCGGTTCGCCGAACAGGCGGTGCATGTCGAGCGGCGGCCGGTAGACGGGCAGGGCCTCGCCGAGTTCGTGGATCCAGTCGTGGTCGAGGAAGAAGTGCTGGCGCCCGGTGAGGGTGTGCCAGGGCTTGAGGTGTTCGGTGTTGAGCGTGAACGCGGTGTAGCGGCGGCCGCCGGCCTCGCTGCCCGACCACTCCGGCGAGGTGATCACGGGCACGGGTGCGGCCTGCGTGTCGGCGTACGAGATCCGCTTGCCCTCGTGCTCGGCGGCCAGGTGCGCCATCTCCTGGCCGGTGCGGGCCTCAAGGGTGTGGAAGCCCTGGGTGGCCAGGCGCCCGTTGGTGGTGCCCGACAGGGCGAGGATGGTGTTGGCGGCCTTCACGGCGGTGTCCAGGCGGGGGCGGCCCGCCGCGGGCCCGCCCCGGACCACGCCGTTGAGCGCGGCCAGCGCCGCCACCTCCTCGTCGGGGCGCAGCGCGATGCCCTTGGCGGGCAGGCCGAGCCGCTCCGTGAGCGGGCCGAGGGCGGCGAACTTGGCGCCGATCGCGGTGTAGTCCCGCTCGACGACGGTGAGGGCCGGCATGGTCTTGCCCGGCACGGGCTCGCACTCGCCGCGCCGCCAGTCCAGGGCCACCCCGCCGGGCTGCGCGATCTCGCCGGGCGTGTCGTGCTGGAGGGCGGTCGCCACCAGGTCGCGGCGGGTGCCGAGGTGACCGGCGGCCAGCTCGCTGAACCGGTCGGCGACGGCACGGAAGGCATCGAAGTCGGTACGGGCCTGCCAGGGCGGGTCCACCGCCGGGGTGAAGGCGTGCACGAAGGGATGCATGTCGGTGCTCGACAGGTCGTGCTTCTCGTACCAGGTGGCGGCGGGCAGCGTGATGTCGGACAGGAGCGTCGAAGACGTCATGCGGAAGTCCAGGGACAGGAGCAGGTCGAGCTTTCCCTCCGGGGCCCGCTCGTGCCAGGTCACGTCCCGGGGGCGGGCCCCGGGCGGCGCCTCGTCGGCGCGCAGCGAGGAGTGGGTGCCGAGGAGGTGCTTGGTGAAGTACTCGGCGCCCTTCGCCGACGAGCCGAGGAGATTGGCGCGCCACAGCGTCAGCACCCGCGGCCAGTTCCGCGGCGCGTCCGGGTCCTCGCCAGCGAACTTCAGCTCGCCCGAGCGCAGTTGCCGGACGGCGGAACCCACCGGGTCCTCGCCCTCGCCGAGGTCCAGCGGATTGCGGTCGAACGTCGGGTACGACGGCATCCAGCCCGCACGGGTCGCCTGCGCCAGACAGTCCGCCGCCGCCATCCCCTCGAACCGTCCCGTACCGAGCGGTGAGGCGAGGACGTCGGCGCCGAACCGGTCGTAGCGCCACTGGTCGGTGTGCAGGAACCAGTACGCGGCGCCGATCATCTGCCGGGGCGGCCGCGACCAGTCACCGGCGCCCGCGAGGGTGGCCCAGCCGGTGGCGGGGCGGCACTTCTCCTGGCCGACGTAGTGCGCCCAGCCGCCGCCGTTGCGGCCCTGGCAGCCGGTGAGCTGGAGCAGGGCGAGGAAGGTGCGGTAGATGGTCTCCGAGTGGAACCAGTGGTTGGTGCCCGCACCCATGAGGATCATGCAGCGGCCACGGGACTTCTCGGCGGTCGCGGCGAACTCCCGGGCGATGCGGGCGCACTGGGCGGCGGGAACGGAGGTGTGCGCCTCCTGCCAGGCGGGCGTTCCCGGCTCGGACGCGTCGTCGTACGAGGACGGCCAGCCGCCTACCAGACCCGCACGCCCCACGCCGTACTGCGCGAGCAGCAGATCGAAGACCGTGGTGACCAGCGGACCGTCAGGACCGGCGAGCCGGACGGCGGGCACCCCGCGCCGCAGCACCTCGCCCCGCCCCTGCCCGTGTGCGCCGCCTTCGGTGTCGAAGCGCGGGAGCAGCACCTCCACCCCGCGCGCCCCCACCCCGCGCGCGTCGTCCCCGTTCGCGTCGTCCCCGCGCGCCTCGTACCCGTACAACGAGAGCCGGGGCCGCACCTCGCCGAGGTCCAGGTTCCACTTCCCCTTCCCGGACTCGGTCCAGCGGAAGCCGAGCGACCCGCCGGGAACGACGGGCCGCCCGCTGCCCTCGTCGAGGACGACGGTCTTCCACTCGGCGCCCTCGCCGTCGTCACCGAGGTCGGCGGCGCGCAGGAACTTCGCCGGTACGTACGCGCCGTCGCGCTCGGTCAGGGTGACGAGGAACGGCAGGTCGGTGAAGCGGCGTACGTAGTCGTCGAAGAACGGCACCCGCCGGTCCACGAAGCACTCGCGCAGGACCACGTGCCCCATGGCGAGGGCGAGGGCGCCGTCGGTGCCGGGGTGCGGGTGCAGCCACTCGTCGGCGAACTTGGCGTTGTCGGCGTAGTCCGGGGCGACGACCACGACCTTCTGGCCCCGGTAGCGGGCCTCGGCCATCCAGTGCGCGTCGGGTGTCCGCGTCACCGGCACGTTCGAGCCCCACATCATCAGATACGCGGCGTCCCACCAGTCCCCGGACTCCGGCACGTCCGTCTGGTCCCCGAACACCTGCGGCGAGGCGACCGGCAGGTCCGCGTACCAGTCGTAGAACGACAGCATGGGCGCGCCGATCAGCGACATGAAGCGGGCGCCCGCGGCGTGCGACACCATCGACATGGCGGGGATGGGGGAGAACCCCGCGACCCGGTCCGGGCCGTAGGTCTTGATCGTGTGCACGTGCGCCGCAGCGATGATCTCCACGGCCTCGTCCCAGGTGGCCCGCGTGAGCCCGCCCTTGCCGCGCGCCCGCTGGTACGCCCGCCGCCGCTCGGGATCGCCCTGGATGTCGCCCCACGCGAGCACCGGGTCCTTCAGCCGCGCCTTCGCCTCCCGGTACAGCTCTAGCAGCACGCCCCGGACGTAGGGGTGGCGGACGCGGGTCGGTGAGTACGTGTACCAGGAGAAGGCGGCGCCCCGGGGGCAGCCGCGGGGTTCGTACTCGGGGCGGTCGGGGCCCGTCGAGGGGTAGTCGGTGGCCTGGGTCTCCCAGGTGATGACGCCGTCCTTGACGTACACCTTCCAGCGGCAGGACCCGGTGCAGTTCACGCCGTGCGTGGAGTGCACGACCTTGTCGTGGCTCCACCGGTCCCGGTAGAAGACGTCCCCCTCGCGCCCGCCCTCGACCCTGAGACTGTGCAGATCGGGCGCGGCCTCGCCCCGGCGCAGGAAGCGGCCGGTCCGCAGGAGCAGGGCGCCGGGTTCGGCGGGAGCTTGCACACGTTCCGTCACACGCTCCATCCCATGCGCGGACGGACGGGACCGCAGCCTGGCCTAGGCTAAGTGGTGGCCTGCGGGCCTGCGGGGTCTCATGGCTGGTGTGAGACGGACATGGCGTGACGAGGTGACTCCCGCCGCCGGAGCCTGCGTGATGGCGACCGGCATCATCTCCGTGGGCCTGTACCTGACGGGGCACGACGTCCTGTCGGAGATCCTCCTGGCCCTGGCCTGCGTGCTGTGGCTGGTGCTCGCCGCGGACTTCGTCGACCTCCTGGTACGCGACCGCGCCCGCTGGACGGCTGCGGCCGTCACCCCGCCCGCGCTCACCGCGGTGGCGGCGACGACCGTGGTCGGCACCCGCTTCTCCCTCCTCGGGTGGCCCGAACTCGCCGTCGCCCTGCTCGTCGTCGCCGTGCTCGTGTGGCCGGTCCTGCTGCTCGCGGTCGTCCGGCACTGGCTGCGGCACGGCATGCCGGGCGGGGTGTTCCTGGTGTGCGTGGCGACGCAGGGCCTGTCCGTACTCGCCGCCACCCTGTCCCTCGCGGGCGAGGGCGACTGGCTCGGCGACGCGGCGCTTGCCTGCTTCGCGCTCGGCCTCGTCCTGTACGCCGACGCGCTGCTGCGCTTCGACCTCCGGCAGGTGTGGACGGGGGCCGGGGACCAGTGGGTGGCGGGCGGTGCCCTGGCCATCTCCGCCCTCGCCGCCTCCAAGCTGACCGCGTCCCCGCTGTGGACGGGGGCGGGCCACACCTTCCTGCGCACCCTCACCTTCGTCCTGCTCGGGCTCGCGCTCGCCTGGTACGCCGTCCTCGCCGCCGCCGAGGTGGCCCGGCCGCGGCCCTACTACGACGTCCGGCGGTGGGCCACCGTGTTCCCCCTCGGCATGACGGCCGTCGCCGCGCTGTCCACCGGCCTCGCGACCGATGTGCCGTGGCTGCGGACGCTGGGGCGGGTGCTGTTGTGGGTGGCTGTGGCGGTGTGGGGGCTGGTGTGGGTGGGGTTCGCGTGGGCGCGGGCGGGCGGGCCTCGCGGGGCGCCGCCCCGCTCCGTCCATTAGTGCGCTCCGCGCACGGGCGCCCCTTGGCCGGTGCGGGACGTCTGCCGGGGCGG
The DNA here is from genome assembly GCF_044328435.1 of Streptomyces sp. NPDC017940. NCBI lineage: Bacteria > Bacillati > Actinomycetota > Actinomycetes > Kitasatosporales > Streptomycetaceae > Streptomyces > Streptomyces sp. NPDC017940. The sequence continues at coordinate 619,292 of NZ_JBIRHJ010000003.1, forward strand.
CGGCAGGGTTTCAGCACGTCCGGCGCTTGCGGACGAGGCGCGGAGCGCCGACGGGGCGGCGCTCCGCGAGGGCGCTCAGGCAGTCGCCGTCACGGCGGTCAGCAGCACCACCGAGTCCTCCACGGCGAGCAACCCGTGCCGCTCCTTGGGCGCCGCCCACAGCTCCCCCGCGGCAAGGAGGTGATCACCACCGTCCACGGTGGTCACCCGCACCTTGCCGCGCAGCACTTGCAGACTCGCCGCGGGCGGCGTGACGTGCTCGTCGAGCGCGGAACCCGAGGTCAGCGCGATGACACTCTGCCGCAGCGCCCCGTCGTGGACGACGAGACGCGCACTGCGGCCGTGGTCGTCGGCGTGAGCGCCGTGCAGGTGCTCCTCGACGAGGGCGTTGAGATCCTGGCTTTCGTGCATGGCGAGTACTCCAGACATGGGCGGAACCGACGCGGAACAGGTCGGGTACCAGGCTTCCCGGTATGAAACGCGCCGTGCCGCACCGACGCGGCCGCACCGCACGATCCGGCCCGTATTCTGACGTTATGTCAGACAATCAGCTGTCAGCTACCTGTGATGTGCTCGGGTTCGACAACACGCTGTTCCCCGTGGGCGACCTGGACGAGTCGGTCGGCTTCTACGAGCGCGCCGGCTTCACCGTCACCCACCGTCTCGACGAGGCCGGACTCGCCATCCTGAAGGTGGGCCCCGAGACGCCCGGGATGCTGCTGCGCGTCGAGGACGGTGTCGGCCGCCGCCCGCCGCCGTGGCCCACGCCCCGCGTCTGGCTCGAGGTGCCGGACGCCCGCGCGAAGGCCAGGGCCCTCGCGGCCGCGGGCATCCCGGCCCTGGCCGGACCGCACTCGGTGGCGACGGGCTGGACGGTGGAGATCGCCGACCCGTGGGGGAACGTCATCGGCTTCACGGACTACTCCAAGCGGCCGGAGCTCGGCCGCGTCTGATCACGGCGGGTCGCCACGCCCGCGGGAGCGGAGCGGTGGGCCGGCGGGGTGGGACCCGCCGGACGCGCGGCGGTGGCCGCCCCTGTGGAAGGGCGGCCACCGCGGGTGCCGGTCGACCCGCTCGCAGACCCCTGGTCAGAGGGCCTGGCGCGGGTGTCCCGGCAGGGGGGGCCGGGGGCGGGTGCAGCTCCGCCCTCCGGGCCAGGTCTGGTGCGCGGCACCGGGTGGCACGCGCGTCGGCTCACCGCCCGGGCGGCGCACCCGGTGCGGGCGCCGTGGACCCCGCCCGCCGTCCGACGTCCACGGGCCCGGACGGGGGTTCCGGGTCGTGGGCGTCGGCGGCGGGCGGTGCCTTGGTGTTCCGCCCTCAGCATCGGGGCCCCGGACCGCCGACGGCATCTTCCGGCCGGGATTCTCAAGGAACTCCAAAGGGCGGACGCGTACTTCGCGGACGGGCGGTGCGGATACTGGGGGCATGAGCAACGCCGAAGGTCACCCGGCCGCACCGGGGGGAAGAGCTGCGGGAACACCGGCCGCGGGGGCCGACGCCGGGCACGGTGGCGGGCGGGGGCGGGCGACCGTCCTGGTGGTCGAGGACGAGCCGAGCATCGCCGACGTCCTCGCCATCGCCCTGCGCTACCACCACTTCGACGTGATGACCGCGGGCACGGTCCGCGAGGCACTCGCGACGACCGCGCGGACCCGGCCGGACTGCGCCCTGCTCGACGTGATGCTGCCCGACGGCGACGGGCGGGCCCTCGGCCAGGAGCTGCGGACACGGATGCCCGACCTCGCCCTGGTCTTCCTCACCGCGCGGGACGCGCCCGCCGAGGTGGTGGGCGCCCTCGGCTTCGGCGACGACTACATCACCAAGCCGTTCAACATCGACGAGGTCGTCGCCCGCATCGGCGCGGTCCTTCGCCGGGTACGCCCCCACGACGTGCTGCCGCAGCGCCCGCCGCTGCGCTACGGCGACCTCGAGCTCGACGAGACGACGTACGTGGTGCGGCGCGAGGGCGGCACGGTGCAGCTGACCCCGACCGAGTACGCGCTGCTGCGCTTCCTGGTCCGCAACGGCGGCCGGGCGGTGCCCAAGGAGCAGCTCCTGCGCCATGTGTGGAACATCGAGCACAGCGCCGAGTCGACGGTCGTGGAGACCTACATCAGCTATCTGCGGCGCAAGCTCGACCAGGTGGGGCCGCCGCTGATCACGACGCGGCGCGGCGTCGGATACGGGCTGGCGTGACGCGCCCCGGCACCGGCTGGACACGGTCCGCGGCAAGGCCCCGCGGCACCGGCCGGGCCCGGCGCGGCCGCTTCGGCATGAACTCGCTGCGCGCCAAACTCACCCTCGTGAACGTGGCGCTGCTCGCCCTCGGCATCGTGGCCGCGACCGCCGTGAGCCTGATGGGCATGCGCCACTACCTCCTGGAGAACGTCGACTCCGAACTGACCACGTCCCGCTCGGCCATGCGGCAGAGCGGACTCGTGCTCGACGATCTGCGCAGCCTCGCCGACCTCGGCTCCCTCGACCAGATATCGCCGGAGGCCGTGCGGGCGAACGGGGAGTTCCCGGCCACGGAGTCCGTGTTCGTCGCCGTGAACCGGCGCGGCAACCCGGTCGGCATCGGCCCGCTGCCGACGACGGCACGCCAGCTCGCCCTCGCCGAGGCGGTGGGCGACGCGGCGGAGTTCGCGCGGCACACCTCGCCCCGGGGCGTGGCGGTGAACGGCGACTCCTACCGTGCCGTCGCGGCACGGCTCGCCGACGGTTCGGTGGTGGTCATGGCGTCGTCGACGGAGAACGTCCAGTCGGGCGTGGCCAAGGCCCTCAAGCTCGACCTGGCCTTCGGCGCCCTGCTGCTCGGGCTGCTCGCAGTCCTCACGATGATCGCCGCGCACCAGCGCCTGCGCCCCCTCGAGGACATGGTCGAGACGGCCTCCGCCATCGCCGACGGCGACCTGAAGCGGCGCGTCCCGGCGAGCAGGGCCGCGGTGATGGAGACCGAGCAGCTGCGCCTCGCCCTGAACTCCATGCTCCAGCAGGTCGAGACGGCCTTCGTCACGCGGGAGCGCAGCGAGGCGCAGCTGCGCCAGTTCGTCGCGGACGCCTCGCACGAGCTGCGCACCCCGCTGGCGGCGATCCGCGGCTACCTCCAGCTGTACGACAGGGGGATGCTGGACACCCCGGAGTCCCGCACCCGGGCCTGGGGCCGGGTGCACGCCGAGACCGACCGCATGAACCACCTGGTGGCGGAGCTGCTCACCCTGGCCCGCCTCGACCAGCAGCCCGAGCTGCGCTTCCACCCCGTGGACCTGAGCCGTCTCGTGCGGGACGCGGCGGACGACCTGCGCGCCCAGGAGCCGGACCGGCCGCTCACGGTGTGCGCGGACGGCGCGGTCCTCGTCCAGGCGGACGAGCAGCAGCTGCGCAAGGTGCTCGCGAACCTGCTGGCCAACGTCCGTACGCACACGCACGCCGACACCCCCGTCCGGCTCGGCCTCGACCGGTGCGGGGACGTGGTCCGCCTGACCGTCGCCGACCGGGGCCCCGGGCTCGCCCCCGAGGACGCGGCCCGGGTCTTCGACCGCTTCTTCCGGTCGGGACGGGGTGCGGGCAGCGGGCTCGGCATGGCGATCGTGCGGGGCGTGGTGGCGGCGCACCGCGGGCGGGTCGAGGTCCGCACCGCTCCCGGCGAGGGCCTCACCGTCCTGGTGACCCTGCCGAGGACACCGGCGCCGCCGCGGCCCGCCGCTCCCCCGCACCCCATGGAGCCGCCGCGGTGCACACCGCCGCTGCCCGCCGGGGCCCTCAGGCCCGCGACGACGCCAGCTCCACCACCGTGATGTCGGACGGCGCGCCCACCCGCACGGGCGGGCCCCAGGCTCCGGCGCCGCGCGTCACGTACAGCTGGGTGTCGCCGTAGCGTTCCAGGCCCGCGAGGGTCGGGTTGGCGAGGTCGGCGACGAAGTTGTTGGGCCACAGCTGGCCGCCGTGGGTGTGGCCGGAGAGTTGCAGGTCCACGCCGTGTTCGACGGCGTCGTGGATGACCACGGGCTGGTGGGCCATGAGCACCGAGGCGCGGGTCCGGTCGCGGTCGCCGAGCGCCTTCACGAAGTCGGGGCCCTCGCCGTCCCCTTCGCCCTGTACGTCGTTGACCCCGGCGAGGTCGAAGTACGGCAGTTCGGTACGGGCGTTCTCCAGGGGGCGCAGGCCCAGTGAGCGCACGTGGTCGACCCACTGCTCGGCGCCGGAGAAGTACTCGTGGTTGCCGGTGACGAAGAAGGCGCCGTGCCGTGCCCGAAGGTCCGCCAGCGGGCGGGCCGCCGGGGCGAGGTCGGCGACGCTGCCGTCCACCAGGTCGCCCACGACGGCGATCAGGTCGGGCTGGGTGGAGTTGATGGTGTCCACCACGCGGCGGGCGAAGCCCTCGCCGAGGACCGGGCCCAGGTGGATGTCGCTCACCACGGCGATCCGGAAGCCGTGCGCCGCGCGCGGCAGCTTCGCCAGCGGGACGGTGATCCTCTTGATCCTGGGGCCGCGGAGTACTCCGTACGTTCCGTGGGCGACCGTCGCGCCCGCCGCCGTTGCCGCTGTGGCGGCGACCGCCCGGGATACGAACAGGCGCCGGGTCAGGTCCCTGCCGGGCTCCGGTCCCGGCTCGTCGGACTGCCGGGGCTGCGCCCCTTCCCCCGCCTCATCGGCCCTTCGGGCCTCGTCCGCAGACGCCGGACGGGCCGAGACCTGCTTCTCCGGCACCCTCGCGCGCCGCGCGAGCCACCGCCCCAGCAAGGGCCGCACGACCTCCCCCACCAGCAACGCCAACAACAGATACAGCGCGAACGCCAGCCACAGGAAGCCCGGCCAGGCCAGGGTCTGCTGGAGGAGGAAAGGGGCCCCGCCGCGCTCCGCGCCGAGGGCGGCGAACGCGAGGAGTGGGCCCGCGAAGAAGACGACCGTGCCCACGCGGCGGGCGCGGGAGCGGGGCCGGGTGGTGTCGCGGACCGTGCGCCGCCACACGTACCAGAGCAGACCGGCGAACAGGGAAAGCACCCCTGCCCCTACGAGCACCCCGATGACGATGCCCACGGCTATGAGGTTCCGCGCAGTGCGCGGACGCCACGCAACCCGATGCCGCCCACCACCGTCCCCAAGACAAAGGAGACAACGGCGAGCGTCAGGTGCACCCAGAAGTACCCGGTCGGATCGCCCGCGTCGTCGAAGGCGAGCCCGCTGCCGTCCTTCCACAGGTTCTTGACGAAAGTGATCCAGATGAACCAGCTCCACACGCCGAAGGCGAGCAGGAACCAGGAGACGGGGCGGCTGAGCTTCATGTCCTCAGTATCGCCAGCCGCTCTCACGGACCGCCTTCGGGGTGCGGAGCGCCGGACCGCGGCAGAGGCGACCTCGGCGGAGGGCGGCGCGGGTCGCCCCTGTACGTTCTCGTCCGTGCCAGCGTTGAAGAAGACCGCCCTGCTCGTCGCCTCCGCGACCCTGTTGTCCCTGTCGGCCACCGGCCCCGCCCTCGCCGACGACAAGCCGGGCGGTGACGGCGAGCCGAAGCCGCCCGCGTCCATGTCGACGGTGGGTGGCGCGCGCCTCGGCAAACCGGGCACGCAGGTGAACCTGAAGGCGGGCGCACCGGTGCTGCCCAAGGAGCTGTCGGCGCGCTCCTGGATGGTCTCGGACGCCGAGACCGGCGAGGTGCTCGCGGCGCACAACGCGCACTGGCGCCTGGCCCCGGCGAGCACCCTGAAGATGCTGTTCGCGGACACGGTCCTGCCGAAGTTCCCGAAGACGCAGAAGCACAAGGTGCGGGCGGCGGACCTGGCGGGCATCGGCCCGGGCAGCAGCCTGGTCGGCGTCAAGGAGAACGAGACGTACTCGGTCCACGACCTGTGGCTCGGTGTCTTCCTCCAGTCCGGCAACGACGCCGTGCACGTGCTGTCCTCCCTGAACGGCGGTGTGCCGCAGACCGTGCAGGACATGCAGGAGCACGCCGAGGACCTCCAGGCCCTCGACACGCAGGTCGTCACGCCCGACGGCTACGACGAGAAGGGGCAGGTCTCCTCGGCGTACGACCTGTCCCTGTTCGCCCGCTCCGGCTTGCAGAAGAAGGACTTCCGCGAGTACTGCGCGACGGCGACCGCGCAGTTCCCCGGCGAGACGAAGAAGATCAAGAACGGCAAGGACAAGGGGAGGACGAAGCGGGAGCCCTTCGGCATCCAGAACACCAACCGGCTTCTGACGGGCGCCGACGGCGTGGAGCAGTACAAGGGCATCGCGGGCGTCAAGAACGGCTCGACGACCAACGCGGGCAACACGTTCACGGGGGTCGCCGAGCGCGACGGCAAGGTCCTGCTCGTCACAGTGATGAACCCCGGCTCCGGTGAGAGCCACGCCGTCTACAAGGAGACCGCCCGCCTCCTCGACTGGGGTTTCGCGGCGAACGGCAAGGTCGAGCCCGTCGGCGAGCTGGTCGCCCCGAAGGGCGCGAGCACCGGCTCCGGCAAGGGGGCGCCGGGCAAGGGCCAGGCGGGCGGCACCGACAGCGTCGCGAACGCCACCGAGAAGGACTCGGGCACCGGCATGGGCACCGCCATCGGCGTCACCGCCGGTGTGCTCGCGCTGCTCGCGGGCGGTCTCTTCCTGCTCAACCGCCGCTGGCCGCTGCGCCGCCAGTAGCGTCCGCCGCCCGCACCGCCCCGGCCCCCTCGGGCCGGGCGGGCTCCTCGGCCTCCGGGTAGGCGCCGGGGACGGTCTTGGAGGGGGTCGCCGTCCACGCCGCGCAGAACAGCAGCAGCTTCGCGGTGAAGTTGATCCACAGGAGCAGGGCGACGGGCACACCGAAGGCGCCGTACATGCTCTTCGCGGCGACGCCCTTCACATAGCCGCCGAGCAGCAGCTTCAGGAGCTCGAAGCCGAGTGCGCCGAGTGCCGCGGCGACGACGAGGGCGCGCCGCGGCGGCTCCACGCCGGGCAGCAGCGTGAGGACGTACAGCAGCAGCAGGAAGTCCGCGAGGACGGCGATGGCGAAGGCGATGATCTGAAGGAGCACGCCGCCCGCGCCGTCCCGGTCGACGCCGAGCCGGTCGGCACTCCAGCCGACGGCGGTGGAGGCGACCGCGGAGGCGATCAGCGAGGCGAGCCCCGCGCCGCCGAGCCCGGCGAGCACACCGGCGTCCTTGAGCTTGCGCAGGAACGGGTTCTCGTCGGTGTCGTCGAGGTCCCACACCGCGCGCAGGCACTCCCTTATCGAGCCGACCCAGCCCACGCCGGTGAACAGCAGGAGCGCGCCCGCGACGACGCCGACGGTGCCCGCGTTCGCGATCAGGGAGTCCAGGTCGAGCTGGTCGGAGATCCCCGGCACCTGCTCGGAGATCTTGTCCTTGGCGCTCTTCACCTGGCCGTCGGAGAGCGTGGCCGCGGCGATCGCCGCGGCCACGGTGATCAGCGGGAACAGGGCCACGAAGCTGATGAACGTCATCGCGGCGGCGAGCCGGGTCCAGTGGACCCGGTCGAGGCGCTCGTAGGAGTGCCAGGCGTGGGTGCGCGTCAGGCGCTCGACGTAGGGCCCGATGCCGGGGAGCTTCTTCAACCAGTCCATGTCACTCGTCTCCCCTGCCTCACCTGTCCGGTCGGTGCACTCCGAGAACGGAACACCAAGGTCCGTGTACCCCAGAATCGCAGCACGGTGGCCAGTGCCATGCCGACTCCCGCCCCGGAGACCGCGTCGGCCCGCGGCGAGGTGAGGCCGAGGCCGTAGTGCGAGACGGCCAGGCACGCGAGCTGGACGAGCGCGCCCGCGACATTGACGGCGAGGAAGATCCCGTACTGCCGCAGCCGCGACACCCCGCCGGACGCCGCGCCGGACGCCGTCCCGCGGTAGGTGCCGAGCGCGTTGCCCGTGTACGCCACCGTGCACCCGGCCACGAAGGACAGCGCCTTGGCGGTGAGCGGGTCGAGGCCCGCGGGCCCGCGCAGCCAGACGAAGAGCCCGAGGTCGGCGGCGTACGCGCACAGGCCGACGACGGCGAAGGCGGTCAGCTCGGGCCCGAGCGCCCGCAGCCGTGACACCCCCCTCACCAGTCGGCGACCGCGAACCCGTACATGGCGAGCCACACCACGCCGATCAGCGCGAGCGCGCGGTCGCGCAGGACCACGTCCTCCGGTTCGCCCGCCGTGCCGCGGTCGGCGAAGACGGCGTACCGCAGGATCGCGAGGACGAAGGCGACCACCGAGAGCTGCCGCCACGGCAGCAGCCCGGTGCCCTCGATGCCGCCGCTCTCCATCGCCCACAGGCAGTAGGCGAGCACGGCGACCCCGGCCGCGAGCTGCCACACGAAGCGCAGGTAGCCGGTCGTGTACGAGGTGAGCAGGGCCCGGGTGGCGCCGAGCCGTTCGGTGCGCCCGGCGGCGGTCGCGGCCCGCGCGGCCTCCGTCATCTGCACGGCCTCGGAGTAGCGCTTGGCGGACACCATGAACAGCGCCCCGAACCCGGTGGTGATCAGGAACCAGCGGGACAGCGGGATGTCGAGCGCCACCCCGCCGATCATCGCCCGCATCAGGAAGCCGGTGGTGACGACGGCGAGGTCGACGACCAGTACGTGCTTGAGGCTGACGCAGTACGCGAACTGCATCACCACGTACGCGGCCAGGAGCGCGGCCGTCAGCGGGGTGCACAGGACGGCCGCGGCGGCGGGCGCGAGGACGGCGAGGAGCCCGCCCACGGCGTACGCGAGGGGCACGGGGACCTGTCCGGCGGCGACGGGGCGGCGGCACTTGGTGGGGTGGGCGCGGTCGGCCTCGGCGTCCCGGGCGTCGTTGACGAGGTAGACGGCGGCCGCGGCGGCGGTGAACAGGCAGAAGGTGAGGGCGACCTGGGTCAGGGCGTGCCGGGAGAAGAGTTCGCCCGCGGCCGCGGGGGCGGCGATGACCAGGACGTTCTTGACCCACTGGCGGGGCCGTGCGGTCCTCAGGAGGCCCTGGGGGATCGCCCAGGGGCCGGTTCTTCTGAGCGGGGAGGCGTCGGGCGCCTCCCCGCGGTCCAGTACGGCGGCGCGGTCAGCCATCGGTGAAGCCTCCGATCCAGGGGGTGCCCGCCCGGGCGGCGAACGCGCCGAGGGCCGCGCCCGCCGCGACGTCCGACGGGTAGTGGACGCCGACGACCAGGCGGGACACGCACATCGCGGCGGCCAGCGGCGGCACGACCCGGGCGCAGGCGGGGCGCAGCGCGCCGTACACGAGCGCGGCCGCGGTCGCGGACGTGGCGTGGGAACTGGGGAAGGAGTGCCGTCCCGCCGTGCGCACGAGCGGCTCCACATGGCCGGGCCGCGGGCGCCGCACGAGGCGCTTCAGGCCCATGCTGGCCAGGTGCGCGGCCGCGGTGAGCGCGGTGCCGCGCAGCCAGTGGGCGCGCCGCTCGCGGTCGACGGCCGCACCGGCGAGTCCCGCGGCGAGCCAGAGGGCGCCGTGCTCGCCGCTCCTGGACAGGGCGCGGGCCGCCGCGGCCACCCGCGGGTCGCCGCCGCAGTCGCGCAGCGCGGAGAGCAGCCGGTGATCGGCTTCGCGCAGGAAGCCACTCCTGACGGCGTTCCCCGAACACTTCGTATTCATCACATAACGACTCTTCTATGCAAAGTCGCAATTACTACGGCAATCTTTGATGACACTCGCTCAATCACCCATTTCGGTGAGAAGGCCGACCGAGGTGAGTAACCGCTTTTAAGCCCCTTATGGGGGCGATACGGTCACTGCCATGTCAGCCACCCCCGCTTCCCCCTCCGCCTCCCTCCCGGAGTCCGAGCCCGAGTCCGAGCCCGAGTTCCTGTCCGAGCCCGAGTTCGTGTCCGTGTCGGGGTGGGGGCGCACCGCACCCAGCACCGCGCGCCTGGTGCGGCCCCGCTCCCCCGAGGAGGCGGTGGCCGCGCTGCACGGCTGCGCGGAGCGCGGCGGCATCCCGCGGGGGCTCGGGCGGGCGTACGGGGACGCGGCGCAGAACGCGGGCGGCGCGGTCCTGGACATGACGGGCCTGGACCGCGTGCACGCCATCGACGTGGACGCGGGCACCGTGGTGTGCGACGCGGGCGTGTCCCTGCACCGCCTGATGGAGGTCCTGCTGCCGCTCGGCTGGTTCGTGCCGGTGACGCCCGGCACCCGCTACGTCACCGTCGGTGGTGCCGTCGGCGCCGACATCCACGGCAAGAACCACCACGTCGCGGGCTCCTTCGCCCGCCACGTCCTGAGCCTGGACCTGCTCACCGCCGACGGCACCGTCCGCACCGTCGAGCCGGGCACCCCGCTCTTCGACGCGACGGCCGGCGGCATGGGCCTCACCGGCGTGATCCTCGCCGCCACCCTGAAGCTGCACCCCGTCGAGACGTCCCTGATGGCCGTCGACACCGAACGCGCGACGGACCTCGACGACCTGATGGGCCGCCTCACCGCGACCGACCACCGCTACCGCTACTCCGTCGCGTGGATCGACCTCCTCGCCCGCGGCGCCGCCACCGGCCGCGCCGTCCTCACCCGCGGCGACCACGCGCCCCTGGACGCCCTGCCCGCCCGCGCGCGCACCGCCCCCCTCGCCTTCCGGCCCCGGCAGCTGCCCCCCGCCCCCCGGTTCGTGCCCGAAGGGCTGCTCGGCCGCCGCACGGTGGGGCTCTTCAACGAGCTGTGGTACCGCAAGGCACCCCGCTCCCGCACCGGCGAGCTCCAGAAGCTGTCCGCCTTCTTCCACCCCCTCGACGGCGTGCCGCACTGGAACCGCGTGTACGGCCGCGGCGGCTTCGTGCAGTACCAGTTCGTCGTCGGCCACGGCGAGGAGGAGGCCCTGCGCCGCATCGTGCACCGCATCTCCGCGCACCGTTGCCCGTCCTTCCTCGCCGTCCTCAAGCGCTTCGGGGACGCGGGACCCGGCTGGCTGTCCTTCCCCATGCCCGGCTGGACCCTGGCCCTCGACATCCCCGCGAACCTGCCCGGGCTCGGCCCGCTCCTCGACAGGCTCGACGAAGAGGTGGCCACCGCGGGCGGCCGCGTCTACCTCGCCAAGGACGCACGCCTGCGCCCCGAGACCCTCACCGCGATGTACCCCCGCCTCCAGGACTTCCGCGCCCTGCGCAGGGACCTGGACCCGGACTCCCTGTTCCGCTCGGACCTCTCACGCCGCCTGCGCCTGTGAGGGGTTTCGGCCCGTCCGGCGTTCGCGGACGAGCGCGCGGCGCGACGCATGCACCCCGACCGCACCCCGACCCCGGAGGACCCCCGTGAAAGACGCTTTCGGCACCCCCCAGTCCCTGCTGATCCTCGGCGGTACGTCCGAGATCGCCCTGGCCACGGCCCGCCGCCTGGTGGCACGCCGCACCCGCACGGTCCACCTGGCGGGACGCCCGTCGCCCGCCCTGGAGAAGGCCGCGGAGCAGCTGCGCGACATGGGCGCCGACGTCCGTACGGTGCCCTTCGACGCCCTGGACTCCGAGTCCCACGCCCCCACCCTCGGCAAGCTCTTCCAGCAGGGCGACATCGACATGGTGCTGCTCGCCTTCGGCATCCTCGGCGACCAGGCCCGCGACGAGGACGACCCGCTCGCCGCGGTCCGCGTGGCCCAGACGAACTACACCGGCGCCGTCTCGGCGGGCCTGGTCTGCGCCCGCGCGCTCCAGGCGCAGGGCCACGGCTCCCTCGTCGTGCTCTCCTCGGTGGCCGGTGAGCGCGCCCGCCGCTCCAACTTCATCTACGGCTCGAGCAAGGCGGGTCTCGACGCCTTCGCCCAGGGCCTCGGCGACGCCCTGCACGGCACCGGCGTGCACGTCATGGTCGTGCGCCCCGGCTTCGTACGGTCGAAGATGACGGCGGGCCTCGAGGAGGCGCCCCTGGCCACGACGCCGGGCGCGGTGGCGGAGGCCATCGAGACGGGACTGCGCCGCCGCTCGGAGACGGTGTGGGTGCCGGGGACGCTGCGCGTGGTGATGTCGGCGCTGCGCCACGTGCCGCGCCCGGTCTTCCGCCGCCTGCCGGTCTGACCGGCGTGCACCCCGCCGGGGGCGGGCGCCCGGGGCCCGGTCAGCGGGCGGGCAGCGTGCCCCGCGTCGCCGGGGCGCCCGCCTGCGGGGGCACCGTGGAGCCGCCGAAGGGGAACTCGCGCAGCTTGCGCCAGACGGCGTCGGGCCCCTGCTCGTACAGCGCGAAGCCCGTGCACGGCCACGCGGCCTCGTACCCCGCAAGCTCCTCGAACGCCCGGTCCATGGCCTCCTCGGCGATGCCGTGGGCGACCGTGACATGCGGGTGGTACGGGAATTGCAGTTCGCGTACGAGCGGTCCCGAGGAGTCACGGACCCGCTCCTGGAGCCAGGAGCAGGCCGAGCCGCCCTCGACGACCTGCACGAAGACGACCGGCGACAGGGGCCGGAAGGTCCCGGTGCCGGACAGCCGCATCGGGAAGGGCCTGCACGCGGCCGCGACCGCGGCCAGGTGCTGCTCGATCGCGGGCAGCGCGCCGGAGTCCACCTCGGTCGGCGGCAGCAGCGTGACATGCGTGGGGATGCCGTGCGCGGCCGGGTCCCCGAAGCCGGCGCGCAGCTCCTGGAGCAGGCTGCCGTGTGGCTCCGGAACCGCGATCGACACACCGATCGTTACGGTCCCCACGTCGTACTCCTGTCGTCGTGTCGATGGGCGGTCGGCGGGCAGCGGCGGCTGCCTCGCCGTACGGCGGGTACTGCTCCTGCGGGTGGCCCGGTCCGGTTCGGCCGGGGTCCTTCCGGGCTCGGCCCGGGGTCCTTCCGGGGTGCGTCCGGGTCGGGCTCAGTGCTTGGCGGGCAGGAAGCCCACCTTGTCGTATGCCTGGGCCAGGGTCTCCGCCGCCACGGCACGCGCCTTCTCCGCGCCCTTGGCCAGGATCGAGTCCAGCGTCTCCGGGTCGTCCAGATATTCCTGCGTGCGGTCGCGGAACGGGGTGACGAACTCGACCATGGCCTCGGCGAGGTCGGTCTTCAGCGCACCGTAGCCCTTGCCGGTGTACTTCTGCTCCAGTTCCGCGATACCGGTGCCGGTGAGCGTGGAGTAGATGCTGAGCAGATTGCTGACGCCCGGCTTCTCCACGGGGTCGTACCTGATCACGGTGTCCGTGTCGGTGACCGCGCTCTTGACCTTCTTCGCGGTGGCCCTCGGCTCGTCAAGGAGGTTGATGAGGCCCTTCGGCGTGGACGCCGACTTGCTCATCTTGATCGCCGGGTCCTGGAGGTCGTAGATCTTCGCCGTCTCCTTGAGGATGTACGGCGCCGGGACCCTGAACGTCTCCCCGAAGCGGCCGTTGAACCGCTCGGCCAGGTCGCGGGTCAGCTCGATGTGCTGGCGCTGGTCCTCACCGACCGGCACCTCGCCCGCCTGGTACAGCAGGATGTCGGCGACCTGGAGCACCGGGTACGTGAACAGGCCCACGGAGGCGCGGTCGGCGCCCTGCTTGGCGGCCTTGTCCTTGAACTGCGTCATCCGGCCGGCCTCACCGAAGCCCGTGAGGCAGTTCATGATCCAGGCGAGCTGGGCGTGCTCGGGCACGTGGCTCTGCACGAACAGGGTGCAGCGCTCCGGGTCGAGACCGGCGGCAAGGAGCTGGGCGGCGGCGAGCCTCGTGTTCGCGCGCAGCTCGGCGGGGTCCTGCGGGATCGTGATCGCGTGCAGGTCCACGACCATGTAGAAGGCGTCGTGGGACTCCTGGAGCGCCACCCACTGGCGGACGGCGCCCAGGTAGTTGCCGAGGTGGAACGAGCCGGCGGTGGGCTGGATCCCGGACAGGACGCGAGGACGGTCGCCGGGGAGAACGCGGGGACGATCAGAGGCCATGCTCAGCATTCTCTCAGGTGCCGCCCGTTGGTCGGGAACTGGTGCGTGACGAGCGCGGACCGGTTCGGTCCGTACGGTGCGCCGAAGGCGCGGGGACGGGTCCTGGCGCCTCCCGCGGGCCGTGGCCCGGCAGCCGCCCGGCCGGGAGTCGGTCGACGCCCGGCCGGGCCCCGGGGGCGGTGGGCCCCGGGCTCACGTCACCGGCAGGCCCGGCGCCGGGAAGGCGGCCATCAGGTCGGCCACCTCCGCGCGGATCTTCCGCAGGGCGTCCTCGTCGCCGGTTGCGGCGGCGCGGACCGCGCGGTCGATCCAGTCGGCGACGGTGTCCATGTGGGCGGTGCCGAGCCCCCGGGAGGTGAGGGAGGGGGTGCCGATGCGCACGCCGGAGGGGTCGAACGGCTTCCTCGGGTCGTAGGGGACGGTGTTGTGGTTGACGACGATCCCGGCCCGGTCCAGGGCCTTCGCGGCGACCTTGCCCGGCACGTCCTTCGGCGTGAGGTCCATCAGGACCAGGTGGTTGTCGGTGCCGCCGGAGACGAGGTCGAAGCCGCGCGCGAGCAGGGCGTCGGCGAGGGCACCGGCGTTGGCGACGACGGCGTGCGCGTAGTCGCGGAAGGAGGGCTCCGCGGCTTCGCGCAGGGCGACGGCGATGGCGGCGGTGGTCTGGTTGTGGGGGCCGCCCTGGAGGCCGGGGAACACGGCCTTGTCGATGGCCTTGGCGTGCTCCTCGCGGGCCAGGAGCATCGCGCCGCGCGGGCCCCGCAGGGTCTTGTGGGTGGTCGTGGAGACCACGTCGGCGTGCGGCACCGGCGAGGGGTGGGCGCCACCGGCGACGAGGCCCGCGATGTGGGCGATGTCGGCGACCAGGACGGCCCCCGCCTCCCTGGCGATCTCGGCGAAGGCGGCGAAGTCGATGGTGCGGGGCAGGGCGGTGCCCCCGCAGAAGATCAGCTTCGGCCGCTCCTTCAGGGCGAGTTCGCGGACGGCGTCGAAGTCGACGAGGCCGGTGTCCTGCCGTACTCCGTACTGCACGCCGCGGAACCACTTGCCGGTGGCCGAGACCCCCCAGCCGTGGGTGAGGTGGCCGCCCATGGGCAGGGCCATGCCCATGACGGTGTCGCCGGGCTCGGCGAAGGCGAGGTACACGGCGAGGTTCGCCGGTGAGCCGGAGTAGGGCTGGACGTTGGCGTGGTCGGTGCCGAACAGGGCCCTGGCGCGGTCGGCGGCCAGGCGCTCGACCTGGTCGATGTTCTGCTGGCCCTCGTAGTAGCGGCGGCCGGGATAGCCCTCGCTGTACTTGTTCTGGAGGACGGTGCCGGAGGCTTCGAGGACGGCGGCGGAGACGTAGTTCTCGCTGGGGATCAGGCGGAGCGTGTCGGCCTGGAGCCGTTCCTCGGCGTCGACCAGGGCGGCGAGTTCGGGGTCGGCGGCGGTCAGGGCGGGGTGACGGGAATGGCTCATGGCGTCCTCCGGGGCGAGCGGTGATGGTGTCCGGTCGGGTCCCGGGGTGCCCAGGCGGGCGGCACCTCGAAGGCGTTGCCTCGCACGGCTCCCTCAGGGTCGATTCCCTGTGCGCCAGTCGCCGTGCTGTCAGGGCCAGGTTAACGGTCACGCCGCTCCGGCGGCTTCCCTCGTCCAGAATGCGAGTGACGATGGGAAGGGGAGCCCGCACCGGGCCCCGCCCGGGAACCCCCGCCCGGGGGCCCCGCCCGGGGGTCCGAGCCAGAGCACCCCGCCCAGGAGTCCCAGTCCAGAGATCCAGGCCCACAATCCAGGCCCGCCGGCCCCGACCCGACGCCGGACCCATGTGTGCCGCAAGGAGCGTGCGACCCGTGCGCACCGCGAGAAACGGAGACCCCGTGTCTGCTACGGAAGAACTCATCGCCTCGGCCGAAGCGCACAGCGCGCACAACTACCACCCCCTGCCTCTCGTGGTCGCCTCGGCACAGGGCGCGTGGATGACGGACGTCGAGGGCCGCAGGTACCTCGACATGCTCGCCGGGTACTCGGCGCTCAACTTCGGACACGGCAACCCGCGCCTGATCGACGCGGCGAAGAAGCAGCTCGACCGGGTGACGCTGACGTCGCGGGCGTTCCACCACGACCGCTTCGCCGAGTTCTGTACGCGCCTCGCGGAGCTGTGCGGCAAGGAGATGGTGCTGCCGATGAACACCGGCGCGGAGGCCGTGGAGACGGCCGTGAAGACCGCCCGCAAGTGGGGGTACCGCGTCAAGGGCGTCCCCGACGGGCGCGCCAGGATCGTGGTGGCCAGGGACAACTTCCACGGCCGCACGACGACGGTCGTCAGCTTCTCCACGGACCCCGAGGCGCGCGCGGACTACGGCCCGTACACGCCGGGCTTCGACATCGTGCCGTACGGCGACCTCGCGGCGCTGCGCGCGGCGGTCACGGACGACACGGTGGCGGTGCTCCTGGAGCCGATCCAGGGCGAGGCGGGGGTGCTCGTGCCCCCGCCCGGCTACCTCCCCGGCGTACGGGAGCTGACCCGTGACCGGAATGTCCTGTTCATCGCGGACGAGATCCAGTCGGGGCTCGGCCGGACGGGCCGGACGTTCGCGTGCGAGCACGAGGGTGTGGTGCCGGACGTGTATCTGCTCGGCAAGGCGCTCGGCGGCGGGGTGGTGCCGGTGTCGGCGGTGGTGGCGGACACCGGTGTGCTCGGCGTGTTCAGGCCGGGCGAGCACGGGTCGACGTTCGGCGGCAATCCGCTGGCGTGCGCGGTGGGCCTCGAAGTGGTCGCGATGCTGGAGTCCGGCGAATTCCAGCAGCGGGCCACGGAACTCGGCGAGCACCTGCACTCCGAGCTGCACCTGCTCGTGGGCACGGGCAAGGTCACCCGGGTGCGCGGGCGCGGACTGTGGGCGGGCGTCGACATCGACCCGGCGCACGGCACCGGCCGGGAGATCTCCGAGAAGCTGATGGAGCGCGGGGTCCTGGTCAAGGACACCCACGGCTCGACGATCCGCATCGCGCCGCCCCTGGTGATCAGCAAGGAGGACCTGGACTGGGGGCTCGCCCAGCTCCGCTCGGTCCTCGCCTGACCACTGCACCGGTCCCTGCCCGACGGCTGCGTCGGTCCCTGCCCGACCGCTGCGTCGGTCCTGGCCTGACCACTGCACCGGCCTCCGCCTGACCGCCGCGTCGGTCTCCGCCTGACCACTGCGTCGGTCCCCGCCTGACCACCGCATCGGTCCCGCCTGACCACCGCATCGGCCCTCGCCCGAACACGGCACTCGATGTGCGGTGCCCATCCCGGGGTCCCAGGGCCCCGGGGTCCCGGGGTCCCGGGACCCCGGGGGCCGTCAGTGGCCGCCCGCGTGCCTCCCCGCGCCCCCGACGGGGCGCGGTACCCCAAAGGGCCGCGCCGGGGCCGCCCGGCCCGTGTCCCCCTTCTCGTACGCCGCCTCGAACGCGGTGGCGCCGATAGCGGCGCGGGAGCGGGCGGTGGCGCGGTCCACGTCGGTGCGTTCGGCCGGGGGCAGCGGGGCGCCCTCGGCCCGGCGGAGGGCCGCCGCCTCGCCGAGGAGGGCGGCGGCGGCCAGGTGCTCGCCCGCCAGGGAGCGGGCGCCCGCCAGGCCTTCGAGGGCCAGGGCCACGGCCCGGTTGTCGCCGGTGCGCCGGGCCTCTTCGAGGCCCTCGCGGTGCAGGGTCTCGGCGCGCGCGGCGTCACCGCGCTGCTCGGCGACGTAGCCGAGCTGGGCGAGGACGAGGGCGGCGCCGGAGGTGACGGCGAAGCGCCGGTTGAAGTCGAGCCAGGGCAGCAGCAGGCGTTCGGCGGTGTCCAGGTCGCCGCGGCGGCGCGCGCCGAGGGCGAGGCCCGTCTCGGCGAACTGCTGCGCGGGCCGGTGGGACTGCTGTCCGGCGAGGCGGGCGGCCCGCTCGTGGTACTCGTCGGCGCGGTCGGGGTCGCCGGTGAGCAGGGCGATGCGGCCGAGCCGGGAGAGCCTGAAGGAGACCTCGGTCCAGAGTTCGAGCTCCTCGGCGCCGCGCATGCCCTCGCGCTGGAGGCGGGCGGCCACGTCGTAGTCGGCGGTGATCTCGGCGAGCACACCGAGCAGTTCCGCGGACTGGAACTGCCCCCAGCGGTCGCCCAGCTCCTCGTACAGCGCGGCGCTGCGCTCGGCGTCGCTGCGCAGGCCCACGAGGTCGCCGCCGTAGAGGGCGCGGACCGAGCGGGTGGCGAGCGCGGCGGCCTCACCCCAGCGGTCGCCCGCCGCGCGGAACTCGGCGAGCAGCCCGTCGATGCGCCGCGCCTCCTCAGCGGACCGGTCGTGTCCGCAGCGCGCGAAGGCGAGGAGCCAGCGGGAGCGGGCGTCCGCGCCACTGGTGTCGAGACCGCGGTCCGCTCCGTGCGCGCCCCCGCCGTCTCCGTGCGTGCCCTTATCGGCTCCGTACCCGCCCTCGCCTGCTCCGTACGCACCCTCGTCCTCGCCCACGAGCAGGGAGAAGGCGCTGCGCGCGGTGGCGGCCGAGGCCCGGGCCGTCCGCAACTCCGGGGGCAGGGCGGCCGTGCCCTGGGCGGCCGTGCTCAGGTCGAGGGCGAGAACCAGGGAGCGGATGGCTTCGGTGAGCCGGCCGCGCAGGTACCAGTACCAGGTCTGGGCGTTGACGAGGCGCAGCGCGAGGGCGGCGTCGCCGTCGGCGGCGGCCCGGTCGAGGGCGGCGCGCAGGTTCACGGTCTCGGCGTCGAGGCGGTGCAGCCAGCGGCGCTGGTCGCGGCCGTGCAGGGTGGAGGCGGCACGCTCGGCGAGGTCGGCGTAGTGCTCGGCGTGACGCCGCGCGAGTTCCTTCGACTCACCCGCGTCGCCCAGGCGTTCGAGGCTGTACGCGGTGACGGACTCCAGCATGCGGTGGCGCGGCGGCGCGCCGGGCGCGGGGGGCGCGGTGACGAGCAGGGAGCGGTCGACGAGGCGGGTGACGAGGTCCAGGACGTCCTCGGCGTCCAGCTCGTGCGGAACGCGGGCGTCGGGGGCTCCTGAGGGGGCGTCCCGGGCGGGGGCCAGTACCGCTTCCGCGCTCTCCAGGGTGAAGCCGCCCCGGAAGACGGCGAGGCGGCGCAGGGCGCGCCGCTCCGGCGGCGTGAGCAGCTCCCAGCTCCAGTCGATCATCGCGCGGAGGGTGCGCTGGCGGGCCGGGGCGTCGCGGCGCACCTGGCTGAGGAGGCGGAAGCGGTCGTGCAGCCGGTCGGCGAGGTCGTGCACGCCGAGGGCGCGGACGCGGGTCGCCGCCAGTTCGACGGCGAGGGGTATGCCGTCCAGGCGGCGGCAGATGAGGGCGACGGCCTCGCGGTTGTCGTCGTCGAGGGCGAAGCCGGGGGCGGTGGCCGCCGCGCGCTCGGCGAAGAGGCGGACCGCCGCGTCCTCCCCGAGGGGCGCGACGGCTTCCAGGGTTTCGCCGGTCAGGGCGAGGGGGTCCTGGCTTGTGGTGAGGACGTGCAGGTGGGGGGCGTGGCGCAGGAGGTGGGCGACGAGGGGGGCGGTGGCGTCCAGGACGTGTTCGCAGTTGTCCAGGAGGAGCAGGGCGTGGTGGGGGGCGAGGGTGCGGATGAGCCCTGCCGGGGGCTCCCCCGGCCCGCCCCTTCCCGGGACCGGGGGCCGGGCCCCCGGGCCGCCCTCCCGGTCCCCGGCCTTGTCCTCGAACGCCGGACGGGCCGGAACCTGGCCCGGGGCCTCGTCCTCCCTGACACCGAGCGCCGCGGCCACCGCCTCCGGCACCCCCTCCCCCGTCGTCCCCGCCAGTTCCACCAGCCACACCCCGTCCGGGAAGTCCTCGGCCAGGCCCGCCGCCGCCTCCAGGGCCAGGCGGGTCTTGCCCACGCCGCCGGGGCCCGTGAGGGTCACCAGGCGGTCACGGCGTACGAGTTCGCGTACGCGGGTGACGGCGCCGGTGCGGCCCACGAGGCCGGTCGTGGGGGCGGGGAGGTTGGTGCGCGGGGGTTCGGCGGCGGCGGGCGCCGAGGCGGGCGCGGGTGCCGGTGGCGGCGGGGTCAGGTCCGCTTCCTGGCGGAGCATCGCGCCGTGCAGGGCGGTGAGTTCGGGCCCGGGGTCGGTGCCGAGTTCGTCGGCGAGGCGGACGCGCAGGTCCTCGTACGCGGCGATGGCCTCGCTCGGCCGTCCCGCCCCGTACAGCGCCCGCAGATGGGCCGCGCGCAGCCGCTCCCGCAGCGGGTGGCGGGCCACGAGGTCGGCGAGCGCGTCGGCGAGGGCGGCGTGCTCACCGAGGTCGAGGCGGAGTTCGGCGAGCGTCTCGTGGGCGGTGAGGTGTTGTTCCTCCAGGCGCGCTGCGGCCGTCCTCGCGAAGTCCGCGTCGCGGAAGTCGGCGTAGGCGGGGCCCCGCCACAGGGCGAGCGCGTCGGTGAGGAGGCCGGCCCTGGCGCGGGGTCCCGCGGTGGTCTCGTCGTACGCGGCCGCGGTCAGGGCGGCCGTGAAGCGGGCCGCGTCGGTGGCGTCGGCGGCGATGCGCAGCGCGTAGCCCGCCGGGCCGTACGTCACGAGGTCCCGGCCGCCCGGCTCGGCGGCGAGGGCGCGGCGCAACTGGGAGACCTTGGTCTGGAGGGAGTTGGCCGGGTTCGCGGGGATCCTCGTGCCGCCCCACAGGTCCTCGACCAGGGCGTCCACCGGGGCGGGGTGGGGGGCGCGGACGAGCAGCGCGGCCAGGAGGGTGCGCACCTTCGCCTCCGGTACGGGGACGGGGTCGCCGTCGTCCGTACGCACCGTGAGTGGGCCGAGCACCTCGAATCGCATGGGGCAACCGTAATCGGCCCCGCCGGGCGCGCGTCGTGCGTGGACCGTCGGTGATCCGTGCGCGGGTCCCGGCACCTTGTTCCTCGTCAGCAGGAACGCGGGGCGAGCGCAGCCGCCCCGCACCCACCGCACCACTGCACACCGCAGAGAAGGAACGGGACATCCCATGCCGAACTCTCGTGAGATCCGTCTTGCCGCCCGGCCGGTCGGTTTCCCCTCCCCCGCCGACTTCGCCCTGGTCACCACCGAGGTCCCGGACACCGTGGCCGACGGGCAGGTCCTGGTCCGCAACACCTGGATGTCCGTGGACCCGTACATGCGGGGCCGCATGGACGACGTGCCGTCCTACATCGCGCCGTTCGAGCTGGGCGCGCCCCTGGAGGGCAACGCGGTCGGCGAGGTCGTCGCGTCGGGCTCGGCCGGTGTGCCGGTGGGCGCCACCGTCGCGCACTTCGCCGGCTGGCGGGAGTACGCGGTGCTCGACGCCGCCGATGTGACGGTGATCGACACGTCGGCGGCCCCCGCGTCGGCCCACCTGGGTCCGCTGGGGGCGACGGGCCTGACGGCGTACGCGACGCTGAAGCGGATCGCGCCCATCCGTGCGGGCGACGTGGTGTTCGTGTCGGCGGCGGCGGGCGCGGTCGGCAGTGTGGCGGGCCAGGTGGCGCGGGCGCTCGGCGCGTCCCGGGTGATCGGTTCGGCGGGCGGCCCCGAGAAGACGAAGAAGCTGCTCGACACCTTCGGGTACGACGCGGCGCTCGACTACCGCCAGGGCGCGCTCGACGCGCAGCTGGCGCAGGCGGCGCCCGACGGCATCGACGTCTACTTCGACAACGTCGGCGGCGACCACCTCCAAGCCGGGATCGGCGCCATCCGCCGCGACGGCCGGATCGCGCTGGTCGGCGGGCTCGGCGAGTACAACGCCACCGCACCCGTACCGGGCCCGGACAACCTCCTCTGGGCGGCGAAGCAGGAGGCGACCCTGCGCGGCATGCTCGTCACCAGCCACCTCGACCTGTTCCCGGAGTGGATCGCGACGGCGTCCGCCATGATCGCGGACGGGACGCTGCGTACCGAGCAGACCGTCGTCGAGGGCATCGCCGCCGCGCCGGACGCCTTCCTCGGCGTCCTGCGCGGCGCCAACACCGGCAAGATGCTGGTCAAGATCGCGGAAGAGGCCAAGTGATGGCGGCGCCGGCGACGACGACGGCGGTGAAGGCGGTGACGACGACGACGGCGGTGACGGCGGTGACGGCGACCGCGAGGATGAAGGTCCTGCTGGTCACCGGCCACCCCCGGGCCGACTCGCTGACCGCCCAGCTCGCCCGGCACGCCCGGGCGCGGCTGACGGCCGAGGGCCACACGGTCGACCTCCTCGACCTGGAGGCCGAGGGCTTCGACCCGCGGATGACGCCCGCCGACGAACCGGACTGGGACGACCCGCACAAGGAGTACTCGCCCGAAGTCCGCGCGCACATGCGGCGCGTGGCGGACGCGGACGCCGTCGTGGTCGTCTTCCCGCTGTGGTGGTTCGGTCTGCCCGCGCTCCTCAAGGGCTGGGTCGACCGGGTCTGGAACAACGGTTTCGCGTACGGCCGCGAGGACAAACTGCTCGCCGGGAAGCGGATGCTGTGGTTCAGCCTGGTCAGCTACGACGAGGCGCAGTTCGCCGACCTGGGCTGGCAGGACGTGGTGACGCGGATGCTCGGCAGGGGCGTCTCGCAGTTCTGCGGGATGAGACCGGAGCTGGTGGCGGTGCGGTATGTGTACGAGGCGTTGAGTGTGGGCGAGGGGGCGTTCGAGGTCCTCGACGGGGCGCTCGACGAGTTGACCGGCTCCGGGTCCTGACCTGGCCCGCGTCCCGGGCTGTGCCGCTTGACCCTCACATCAATGTGAACGTTCGAACATGTTGCCCGAGCGGCACTTTCGACTTCGTACGCATCCGAGGTGAGCGTCATGGACAACGAACTGTACGACTACAGCCCCATCGCGGGCCGGGAGACGATCCGGTGGCCCGAGGGCAAGCGGGTCGCCTTCTACGTCGGCCTCAACGTGGAGCACTTCGAGGTCGACAAGCCCGCGACCAGCATCTTCGCGGGCACCTCGCACCTCACCCCGGATCCGCTCAACCACGGCTGGCGGGACTACGGGCCGCGGGTCGGCTTCTGGCGCACCTTGAAGACCCTGGACCGGCACGGTGTCAGAGCGAGCGTTCTCCTCAACTCGGATGTGGGGGACCGCTATCCGCAGATCGTCGAGGCGGGCAGGGAGCGGGACTGGGCGTGGCTCGCGCACGGCAAGAACAACTCGATCTTCCAGGCGGACATGGCGGAGGACGAGGAGCGGGCGTACCTCACGGACGTCGTCGACACCATCGGGCGGACGACCGGGACACGGCCGCGGGGCTGGATGGGGCCGGGCCTGACGGAGACCTTCCACACGCCGCGGCTGCTGCGTGAGCTGGGTCTCGACTACGTCCTGGACTGGACGGCCGACGACCAGCCGTTCCCCCTGAACGTGCCGGGGATGCTGAGCGTGCCGTACTCGGTGGAGCTGAACGACATCAGCCTGTTCGTCAGCAAGGACACCACCGGCCCGGACTTCGTGACGATGCTGAAGGACCAGGTCGACCAGCTGGCGGCGGAGGCGGAGGCCGACGACAGCGGACGCGTGCTGCCGCTGGCTCTGCATCCCTTCGTCATCGGGCAGGCGTTCCGCGCGAAGTACCTGGACCAGGCCCTGGAGTACGTCGTCAACCACCCGGGCGTGTGGGTGACGACGTCGGACGAGATCGCGGAGCGCTATCGCGCGCAGCGCGGTTGATCCGGTACTCACCCGGATGAGGGAGCTGACGGGGTGCGCCGGGGCTCGTGCGGGACGGGGGCGTGCCGCGCCTCCCGAAGTCCGCGCCGTCTCCCCTGCTCCGAGCGTCCGTGCGCCCTGGCATCCGCCGCCGCCGATCCGCGACGGTTCACAGCGTGCGGTGCGGCTGACGGCACCGCGCACGCCCTGGACCGGCGGCGGGGCCCCCTCCCCTTCTGGGCTCCGCCGTCCAGCCCCCGGCGTCAGCTCCCTCCGTCCAGCTCCGCCCACACCGTCTTCAGCGGCTCCGGCCCCAGCTCGACGCCCCACCGGTCCGCGAGCGCCGCGACGATCACGAGCCCTCGGCCCGACTCGTCCTCCCCGTCCGGCTCCCGTACGACGGGCAACCGGTCACCGCGTGTGTCCGCGACCTCGATCCGGAGCACGCCGTCCGCCCTCCTGGTGAGTGTCAGCCGGAAGTCCCGCGCGGGGACCCTGCCGTACACGGCGGCGTTGGCCGCCAGTTCGGCGACGATGTGTTCCGCGTCCTCGTGGGGCTGTGCCCAGGCACGGAGTTGCTCGACCGCGAGCAGCCTCGCCCTGCGGGCGCCCCTCCACGTGGCGGGCAGTTGGGCGCAGTAGCGCCGCTCGGTCCTTGCGGAACGCACGGTTCGGGTGATTTCTGAGTTCACGTGACTCAGCGTGGTCGCTGGCGCTTAGCCTGAACAGTGATGATGCCTGTACGTACGGTGACTGTACGGTCCTGTCCCTGCCCGTACCGGCCGTACCCGTGACCCGGGGAGGTCCGCCGTGAGTATGGACGACATCGGCTGGGAGGTCGACGCCGACGACGAGTCCAGCGCGATCGCCGAACTCATCGGACGGCAGGTCAAGTCCTGGCGGGAGGGGGCGGGGTTGCGGGCTGTGCAGTTCGGTGAGCTGATGGGGTACGGGGAGAATTTGATCCACAAGGTGGAGCGGGGGGCGCGGATTCCTCGGCCTGAGTTTCTGGATCGGGCGGATGAAGTTCTGGGTGCGGCTGGGCACTTGCGGGGACTCAAGCCCGACGCCGAGAAAGCCCGGTACCCGAGGAAGGTTCGGGACGTCGCCAAGTTGGAAGCCCAGGCGGTCGAGGTGTGCTCGTACAACAACTCCGTGGTCGACGGGCTGTTGCAGCACGAGGACTACGCGGAAGCGGTGTTCAGCAACCGTCGCCCGCCCCTCCCGCACAACGAGGTGGAGTGGCGGCTGCTCGCACGCATGGACCGCCAACGGATCCTCAAGGACGCGGTCGGGCGTACCGTCTTCAGCTTTGTGCTGTGCGAGTCGACATTGCGGCGCAACCCTGGGGGCACAATGACACTGCGCAACCAGCTCGAACACTTGTCGGCGATCGGCGGTTTGCGGAACGTGGACATCCAGATCCTGCCCTTGAGCCGCGAGCGGAACACAGGACTCGAAGGGCCCTTCCGCCTGACCAAGCTCAAGGACGGCACCACCGTCGGACTGATCGAGGTCCAGCTCGCCAGCCGCGTGGTCACCGACCCGAAAGAGGTCCAGATCCTCGACATGCGCTATGGCATCATCCGAGCCCAGGCCCTGACGCCAGAGGAGTCACAGGACTTCATCGAGAGGATGGAAAGGGAGTCATGACGCTGGAGTGGATCAAGAGCAGTTACAGCACGGCTGACGGACCGTCGTGCGTTGAGATAGCCGCGACCCCCGGCACCATTCACATCCGCGACTCCAAGACCCCCGAGGCTCCCCACCTCACCGTCACACCCGCTGCCTGGGTGCACTTCCTGCGCCGCTCCGTCGAGTGAACCGTACGCAAGGCTGTGCCTCAGGCGTGGTGCAGGACCCGCCCCGCCGTCCTGCCGAGGTCGCGGTGCTCGACGCGGCATTGCCGCCCGACCGCTCTTTCTAGGCGCCCGGAGGAAGCCGTGACCGCAGACCTCCCCGACTGGATGATCCCGCCCAGGCCCAGCGGGTGGGAGGCCGAAGACCTCGACCATCTCCCCCAGGCGCCGCGGCATACCGAACTCATCGACGGAGCCTTGATCTTCAAGGTGTCGCCGCAGCGGTCCTGGCACTCCAGGCTCGTGGAGAACCTGACCTTCGCCCTGCGGCAGGCGGCACCCGCCGGTTCGGAGACCGAGCGTGAGATGACCGTCCGCCTCGACAGGAAGAGCCGCCCCGAGCCGGACATCCTGGTCACCACCGCCCCGTACGACCCCGACCGCACCTGGTACGCCCCTGAAGACGTCACCCTGGTCATCGAGGTCGTCTCGGAGGAATCCGCCGACCGCGACCGGTCCCTGAAGCCCTTCAAGTACGCGCAGGCCAAGATCCCGCACTTCTGGCGCATCGAGGACGAGGCAGGTGCCCCGTCCGTCCACACCTACGAACTCGACGTCATGACCAACGCCTACGTGGCAACGGGCATCCACAGGACCCGGCTGGAGGTGGCGGTCCCCTTCCCCGTCGACATCGACCTCGACGGACTCGTGCCCTGACTCCCCGGCAGGGGTCGTCGGATACGTCTCGGGCCCGCTACCTCGGCTGAGCCCACGACGGACGCCACGTTTTCGCGGGCTCCGCCGCCGCACGGCCCCGGCGCGCGGCGAGCAGGTGCTCGCGCAGCGCGGTGAGGCCGGGGTGCGGGTTGTCGGTGTGCCACAGCAGCGAGTGGGGGTAGACGGGGGTCGGGTCCCGCAGGGGGACGAGACGCAGGTCGTGGCCCGCCGGCCAGACGAGCGGGGTACGGTCGCTGAGGAAGGTCGCCAGCGTGGCGGAGTCCGCGATCGTGTCGAGGAGCGACTCGATGCCGAAGTGCGGACTCGGCCCGACGACGTCCACGGTGAAGCCGAACACCGCCGCCATCTCGTCGTAGTAGGCGGCCCACTCGGTCCCGGAGGTGTTGCCCGGCATCCAGATCCGGTGCCCCGCGAGCTGCGCCGGGGTGATCGAGCGCGCCCCCGCGAACTCGTGGGCCGGGCCGGTGAACAGGCCCATGGGCTCGTCGAGCACGGGCACGGCCTCGATGTCGTCCGGGAGTTCGCTGCCCGGCATGGTGACCGCCCGGAACGTCGCGTCGATCACTCCCGACCTCAGCGCGGCGACCGCCGCGTCGACGCCGAAGAGGGTCACGACGTCGAGATCGGTCTCCGGGTGCGCACGGTGGAAGTCCCGCAGCAGCCCGGCTGTGGCGACCCTGCGGCCCACCACGTCTACGCGCAGCGCCCTGCTTCCCGGCTGCACGGACGCCATCGCCCGCTCCTCGGCCCGGAGCAGCGCCCGGGCGTGCGGCAGGAACGCCTGGCCGTCGATGGTGATGCGCGCGCCCCTCGGGGTGCGGTCGAACAACCGCACCCCCAGGTCCCGCTCCAGCGCGGCCATCCTCTTGGACACGGCCTGCTGGGTGATGCCCAGATCGACGGCGGCCTCCTGGAACTGGCCGGTGTCGGCGGCGGCGACGAAGGTGCGTACGGCGTTGAGGTCCACCCGGCTAGCCTAGGGCCCGGTATACAACTGTTGGTTGTGTTGCGGAGAGGGCGGAGGGGACTGCGGGGCGGTGGTGCCCCCCTTCACCGCCCCTACCGCGCGCAGTGTCAGCGCACCGCCCACTTGAGCGGCTCCTTGTAGTACCCCCGTCCCGCCGGGGCCCCTCATGCCCCCCGGCACTTACAGGTGAACGTGGCCGCCCGGAGTAGGCCAGAGTGGCGCTTCCGGGGCGGAAGTAAAGGGCGCCCTCCGGGCGTCGGCTGCGCCGATTCCGCTGCGCTCCACCCTTGACTTCCGCCCCTCCAGCGCGCGTTGCTGTTGTCCGGGCGGCCCCCGGGGTGGGGCTCCGGATCACCTCCGGTGATGGCTGTCCGCCTTCGTCGCCGTCTGCCGCCCGGCACATACAGGGCACCCCGCATCGATACGTGCCCGGAGGTCGGTCGAGCAGTCGGCAGCGTTGAGCCGGTTCGGCAGCGAGCGGCGATCCGGTTTGGTGGTCCGGCGTGCCTCGTCGGGCATGCCGCCCCGGGGCCAGCCGGTTATCTACTTCGCGAAAGTTGCGTGAAGTGCGTAGGGGGCGCGAAGTGTGTGGCGCGCGCCCCCTGCGCCTCCTGCGTCCTCAAGGCACCGCCCTGCACAGGGCTTGCGTCCTCAAGGCACCGCCCTGCATAGAGCCTGCGTTCTCAAGGCAGCGCCCTGCACAGGGCTTCCAGTGCCGCCTCCCACGCTCGGTCCGATGGTGTTCCGTAGCCCACCACCAGTGCGTCCAGCGGGGGTTCCGCCGTCTGCGGGTGTCGGAAGCGGGACAGGCCCTGGAGGGCCAGGCGCTGCCAGTGGGCGGCCTGGACCACCGTCTGTTCGCTGCCCGGCGGGAGGCGCAGGACCGCGTGCAGGCCCGCCGCGATGCCGGTCACGCGGACGTCGGGGGCGTGCTCGGCCAGGGATGCCACCAGGTGGTCGCGCCGGCGGCGGTAGCGCAGGCGGGCGGACCGGACGTGGCGGTCGTAGGCGCCCGACGTCAGGAAATCCGCCAGCGTCAGCTGTTCGAGCGTGCTGCTGGCCGCCCCGTGTGCGTCCTTCAGCTCGGCGGCCTCCGGGGCCAGGGCTGCGGGCAGCACCATCCAGGCGAGCCGCAGCCCCGGAGCGAGGGACTTGCTGGCCGTGCCCAGGTAGATCACGCGGTCGGGGTCGAGGCCCTGGAGCGCGCCGACCGACTGACGGTCGTAGCGGAACTCCCCGTCGTAGTCGTCCTCCAGGATCAGGCCACCCGCACGGCGCGCCCAGTCCACCGCCGCCGCCCGCCTGTCTGGGTGCAGCGGCACTCCCGTCGGGAACTGGTGCGCCGGGGTCAGCAGGGCCGCCCCGTGCCCGGTGAGGGCGTCCGTGTGGGCGCCCCGGTCGTCCACGGCGAGCGGAACGGTGCGCAGGCCCGTGCGGTCCAGGCGCTCCCAGTGCAGGTCGAGGCCGTACGACTCCACGGCGATCCGCCCGAGGCCGCACGCGTGCAGCAGGGTGCCGAGCAGGGTCAGGCCGTGCGCGATGCCCGGTACGACGACGATCCGGTCGGGGTCGGCTCGGACGCCGCGAGCACGCGCGAGGTACGCGGCGAGCGCCGCGCGCAGCTCGACACGGCCCCTCGGGTCGCCGTACCCGAGGGCGTCGTCGGGCGCTGCCGCTAGCGCCCGCCGGGCCGACTTGAGCCACTGCGCGCGCGGGAACGACGCCACGTCCGGTCTGCCCGCCATCAGGTCGTACGTGGGTGCGCCGCCCGTCCGCCGCGGGCGCGGTGCCGCCACCGGGCCCGGCACGGCACGCTCGGCGACCCGCGTGCCCGAGCCCTGCCGTGCCGTCAGCCAGCCCTCCGCGACCAGGTCCGCGTACGCGTCGGCCACGGTGTTGCGGGCGATGCCGAGATCCGTGGCGAGGGAACGGGACGACGGCAGACGGGTGCCGGGCGCGAGCCTGCCGCCGCGCACCGCCTCGCGCAGGGCGTCGGTCAGGCCCCTGCGGACACCCGAAGCCATCGCCGCGGGCGTGTCCAGGTGCAGGTCCACCCCCAAAGTGGCCCAGGAATTCTCCATGGAAATGGACTATACCCCTGGGCTAATCGCGCCGTAGCGTCTTGGCCATGACGAACATCGACAGCAGCAACGAGAACGAGCGCCTTCCCGAGCACCTGCCCCGACTCAACGTCGCCGAGCACGCCCCCGAGGCGTACAAGGCCATGATCCGGCTCGCCACCGCCGCGAAGAAGGGCCTCGACCCGGTCGTCTTCGAACTGGTGCAGATCCGGGCCTCGCAGATCAACCACTGCGCGTTCTGCATCGACATGCACACCAAGGACGCCCTCGCCGCGGGCGAGAGCGTCGAGCGGATCGTGCAGCTCAGCGCCTGGGAGGAGTCCAAGCACTTCTACACGGCCAAGGAGATCGCGGCCATCGAGCTGACCGAGGCCGTCACCCTCCTCACCGACGGCTTCGTACCGGACGACGTGTACGAGCGGGTCGCCAAGCACTTCGACGACGCCGAGATGGCCCACCTGATCGCCGCGATCACCCTCATCAACGGCTGGAACCGCATCGCGGTGACCTCCCGCCTGGTGCCGGGCCACTACACGCCGGGCTCGACCGCGCACCGGCCCGCCGAGTGACCGGCACCGCCGCGGCGTTCGGCGCGCTGCACCGGGACCGTGCTCCCGGCGATCCGCTCGTCCTGCCGGGACCGTGGGACGCGGCCAGCGCCCGCGTCTTCGAGGAGGCCGGGTTCCCCGCGCTCGCCACACCCAGCGCGGGCGTCGCCGCCTCCCTCGGGTACGCCGACGGGTCCGTGCCGCCACGCGAGATGTTCGAGGCCGTGGGGCGGATCGCGCGGGCCGTGTCGGTGCCCGTCAGCGCGGACGTCGAGGACGGGTACGGGCTCACCCCGCGGAGGCTGGTGGGGCGCTTGCTCGACGCCGGTGTCGTCGGCTGCAACCTGGAGGACTCCTGGGGGCGCGAGGGCACTGCCGTGGGAAGCCTCAAGGACGCGCAGGAGCAGGCGGACTACCTGGCGGCGGTGCGCGAGGTCGCCGGCGCGGAGCTGTTCGTCAACGCGCGCGTCGACACCTACGTCCGCGGGGTGCCGGACCTGGCGGAGACCGTGCGGCGGGCCCGCCTCTACCTCGCCGCCGGGGCGGATTCCGTGTACGTCATCATGGCGCCCGTCGACGTCATCCCCGCCCTGCGGGACGCGATCGACGCACCGCTCAACGTCGTCCACCTTCCGGGCGGGCCGTCCCCCAAGGAACTGGGTGAACTGGGGGCCTCGCGGATCACCTTCGGCCCCGGGTTGCACCACCGCGCGACCGAAGCCCTCCGGGAGATCGCAGCGGGGTTGGGATAAGGACCTGTAGACCCGGTCCTCGAACGCCGGACGGGCTGATTCTCAGCCCGTCCGGCGTTTGAGGACGAGGCGCGCAGCGCCGATGGGCGGGAGCCAAACGGGCGGCAACCCGCAGGGTCACTTCGGCAGCCAGGACCTCCACTTCGACTCGTTGGAGTCGATCCACTCCTTCGCCGCGTCGTCGGGCGACATCTTCTTGTCGGCGATCAGGAGGGAAACCTCGTTCTGGTCGGCCTCGGACCACCGGAAGTTGCGGAGGAACTCCGCGGCCTTGCCGCCGTTCTTCGCGAAGTCGGCGTTGAAGTACTTCTGGAGCGGCGTGTGCGGGTAGGCGCACTTGATCTTGGCGGGGTCGGCGTCGCAGCCCTCCTTGTAGGCGGGGAGCCGCACCTCCGTCATGGGCACCTTCTCGAACAGCCACTGCGGCTTGTACCAGTAGGTGAGGAAGGGCTTCTTCTGCTTGGCGAACTGTTCGATCTGGGTGATCTGGGCCGCCTCGGAGCCCGCGAAGACCACCTCGAAGTCCAGGTCCAGGTTCGCCACCAGGGCCTTGTCGTTCGTCACGTACGACGGGGAGCCGTCCATGAGCTGGCCCTTGTCGCCGCTCTCGGAGGTGCGGAACCGGTCCGCGTACTTGTTGAGGTTCTTCCAGTTCGTGACGTCCGGGTGCTTCTCGGCGAAGTACGTCGGGACGTACCAGCCGATGTGCCCGGTCACGCCGACATCGCCGCCGGGGACGATCGTCTTCTTGTCCTTGACGTAGCGCTGCTCCTGGTCCGGGTGGCCCCAGTCCTCCATGATCGCGTCGACGCGGCCCTGGCTGAGGGCGTCCCAGGCGGGCACCTCGTCGATCTGGACCTTGTCGACGCGGTAGCCCAGCTCGTTCTTGAGCAGGTACTCGGCGACGGCGACGTCCGCCTGCGCGCCGACCCAGGACTGGACCGAGAGCGTCACCGTTTTGGCGCCTGCGGCGTTCGCGTACGGGGACGCCTGCTTGGTCATGTCGGCGGCGCCGCAGCCGGAGAGCGCGAGCAGCGCGCCGGTCGCCGTGACGGCGCTCATGACACGGGTACGAACGCGCATGTCACGCTCCCTTCTTCGCGCTGTGTTCCCGGCGTGCCGTGGGCTGCGTGACCCGGTCGAGCACCAGGCCGAGGCAGACGATCGCGACACCGGCCACCAGGCCCGTCGCCAGGTCGCCCTGCGCGATGCCGAACACGACGTCGTAGCCGAGCGCGCCACCGCCGACGAGGCCGCCGATGACGACGACGGCGAGGACCAGGACGACGCCCTGGTTGAGGGCGAGCATCAGGGCGGGGCGGGCGAGCGGCAGCTGGACCTGGCGCAGTTGCTGCCAGGAGGTGGCGCCGAGCGAGCGCGCGGACTCCATCGCGGCGGCGTCGACCTGGCGCAGGCCCTGGGTGGTGATGCGGACGACGGCGGGCAGCGCGTAGACGACGGCCGCGGCGACCGCGGGGGCGCGGCCGATGCCGAAGAGGGCGACGACCGGGATCAGGTACACGAACTGCGGCATGGTCTGGAACACGTCGAGCACCGGGCGGAGCAGGCGTTCGAACCGCTTGCTGCGGGACGCCGCGACGCCGATCGCGAAGCCGAGGACCAGTGTCACGGCGACACCGGCGAGGACCTGCGCGAGCGTGTCGAGGGACTTGTTCCACACCCCGAGGACACCGATGGCGCCCATCGCGGCCACGGCGGTCAGCGCGGTCTGCCAGGTGCCGATCAGCCAGGCGAGCGCGGCGACGACGAGGAGGATCGACCACCAGGGCAGGTCCTGGAGGCCGTCGCGTACGGGGTTCAGGACCCAGGTGGTGAAGTTCGCCGCCCAGTCGGCGGTGCCGCCGACGACGGGCACGCCGGTGTAGATGTGGTCGACCATCCACTCCTTGGCGGTGTTGACCGAGGGGGCGATGTCGACGACCCAGTCGGTGGGCCAGTCCACGCGGTCCGCGAAGCGGGCGGCGAGCGCGGCGAGCACGGTCACCGCGGCGGCGACGGACCAGCCGCGCGGGCCGCGCAGCGGCGAGTCGTCCTGCGCGTGGGCGCCGACGCGCTCGCCGGCGGCGCCCGTGACGCGGTCGAGGACCACGGCGAGCAGCACGATGGGGATACCGGCGGCGAGCGCCTGGCCGACGTCGACGGTGGAGAGCGCCTGGTAGACGCGGTCGCCGAGGCCGCCCGCGCCGATGACGGAGGCGATGACGGCCATGGACAGCGCCATCATGATGGTCTGGTTGACGCCGAGCAGGAGTTCCTTCAGGGCGAGGGGCAGGCGCGCGGAGAGCAGCCGCTGGCGTGCGGTCGCGCCCAGCGAGGTCACCGCCTCCATCACACCGCCGTCGGCGCCGCGCAGGCCGAGCGCGGTGAGGCGGGCCATGGGCGGGGCCGCGTACACCACCGTCGCGATGATGGCCGCGGGCACGCCCATGCCGAAGACGAGGGCGAACGGCAGCAGGTACGCGTACGCGGGGAGCACCTGCATGGTGTCGAGCACCGGGCGCAGCACGCGGAAGACGCGGTCGTCGAGTCCGCCCGCGAGGCCGAGGAGCAGGCCGACCACGACCGCGGTGAGGACCGCCACCACCATCAGGGCGAGCGTCTGCATGGTGGGCACCCACATGCCGAGCAGCCCGCACACCGCGAACGCGGAGGACGCCAGGACGGCCGGCCTGACGCCGGCGACCCGCCAGGCGATCAGACCGGCGCCGACGGTCACTCCGGCCCAGCCCGCCGCGAGCAGGACGAGGTAGACGCCGCGCACGGACAGCACGATGGCGTTCGAGACGTGCCCGAGGAAGTGGGTGAACAGCCAGTGGCTGTCGCGGTTGTCGATGATCCAGTCGGTGGTCCTGCCGAGGGGCTCGGTCAGGTCGACGGTGAGGGCGTCCGGCCAGGCGCCGGAGGCCCACTTGGCGTTGAGGATCGGCACGACGACCGCGGCGGCGACGGCGAGCAGCAGGAGCTTGCCGACGGCACGGTGGCGCAGGAGCGCGCCGACTCCCGTATCCCGTGCGGGAGTGGAGGCGGTGGCGGTGGCCATCAGGCGACCACCTCGCCCCGGCCGGCGGCCGGTGTCCTGGCGGGCGTCGCCGCGGTGGTCCCGGCGACGACGGCGAGCAGCCCGGCGTGGTCCACCACGCCCAGGCAGCGCTTGCCGTCCATCACGCGCACCGGGAGGCCGGAGCGGGCGACGGCCTCGATGGCCTCGGTGACCTTGGCGTCGGGTGCGAGGGCGGCGCCCGGGGTCTCCTCGTTCTCGCCCACGGGGCGCATCGCGCTGCGTACGCTCATCACGTCGGCGCGGGCCACGTCGCGGACGAAGTCGCGGACGTAGTCGTCGGCCGGTGAGCCGACGATCTCCTCGGGGGTGCCGAGCTGGACGACGCGGCCGTCGCGCATCAGCGCGATGCGGTCGCCGAGCTTGAGTGCCTCGCTGAGGTCGTGGGTGATGAAGACCATCGTGCGGCCCTCCTCACGGTGCAGCCGGACGACTTCTTCCTGCATGTCGCGGCGGATCAGCGGGTCGAGGGCGCTGAACGGCTCGTCGAAGAGGAGGACCTCGGGGTCCACGGCGAGGGCGCGGGCCAGACCCACGCGCTGCTGCTGGCCGCCGGAGAGCTGTCCGGGCTTGCGCTGTTCGAGCCCTTCGAGGCCGACCTTCCTGACGACTTCGAGGGCCTTGGCGCGGCGCTCGGCCCTGCCGACCCCCTGGATCTCCAGGCCGTACGCGACGTTGTCGAGGACCGAGCGGTGCGGCAGGAGGCCGAAGTGCTGGAAGACCATGGCGGCGCGGTGCCGGCGCAGTTCGCGCAGGCGGGCCCTGTCCATGGCGAGGACGTCCTCACCGTCGATGGCGAGACGGCCCGCGGTCGGCTCGATGAGGCGGGTCAGACAGCGTACGAGGGTGGACTTGCCGGAGCCCGACAGGCCCATGACGACGAAGACCTCGCCCTTGTTCACCTCGAAGGACACATCCCGCACGGCGGCGGTGCAGCCGGTGCGCGCACGCAGCTCGGCCGGGTCGAGGGCGGTCAGTTCGCTGTCGCCGGGTATGCGTCCGGCTCCGGGGCCGAAGACCTTCCACAGGTTCCGCACGGCGAAGACGGGCCCTTCGCCGGGCGCCTCGCTCTGGTCCCTCGTCGTCACGACGGCTTCGCTCATCGGCCGTCACCTCCCAGGATCTCGGCACATTTCTCCCCGACCATGAGCACTCCGATCATCGGGTTCACGGCGGGCATCGTCGGGAAGACGGATGCGTCCGCGATACGGATTCCTTGCAGGCCCCGGACGCGCAACTCGGGGTCGACCACCGCGAGTCCATCACCGGAAGCACCCATTCGGCAGGTTCCCGCCGGGTGGTAGACGGTGTGGGCCGCCTTGCGCGCCAGTTCGCTGATCTCGGCGTCGTCGGTGACCTCGGGGCCGGGGAAGACCTCGCGCTTGAGCCACTTCTTGAACGGTTCGGCCGCGGCGACCCTGCGGGCCAGCTTGATGCCGTCGACGAGCGTCCGCCCGTCGTAGTCCCCCTCGTCCTCGAAGTACCGGAAGTCGATGGCGGGCTTGACCTCGGGGTCCGCGGAGGTGAGGTACAGGCGGCCGCGGGCGCGGGACTTGGGGATGTTCGGGGTCATCGACACACCGTGCTCGGGGCGTTCGTAGCCGAGCCGCTCCGGGTTGTCGGTGAACGGGATCTGGTAGAAGTGGAACATCAGGTCCGGGCCCTTGTGGGCGGGGTCCCGCTTCACGAAGAGGCCCGCGTCGGAGTCCATCGCGGAGTTGCCGGGGATCGGCCCGTTCGTCTCCCAGACGATGACCGACTCGGGGTGGTCGATGAGGTTCTCGCCGACGCCCGGCAGGTCGTGCACGACCGGGATGCCGAGGGCCCGGAGGTCTCGTGCCGGGCCGATGCCGGAGTGCATCAGGAGGCGGGGCGTGTCGATGGCGCCCGCGCAGACGATCACCTCGCGGCGGGCGGTGAGCAGCCGCTCCGCACCGTCCCCGGTGCGGACGTGGACGCCGCGCGCGGTCTTGCCCTCGAACTCCAGTGCGTACGCCCACGTCTCCAGGAAGAGGTGGAGGTTCGGGCGGTCGCCCGCCTCCATGTGCGGGTGCAGATAGGCGACGGACGCGGAGGAGCGCTTGTTGTTCTCCGGGTGGTAGGCCAGGTCGAAGAAGCCGACGCCCTCCTCGAAGGGCCGGTCGTTGAAGCCGACGACCTCGGGAACGTCGAGGGCGGACTTGACGGCCTCGACCCAATCGGTGGCGATCTGGTTCTGGTCCTTCTTCGCGACGCGCACCACGTTGTTGCGCAGCTTGCCGAAGTAGGGGTCCATCGACTCGGCGTTCCAGCCGGTGGCGCCCGCCTCCTCCCACTCGTCCCAGTCGGACGGCAGCGGCTTGAAGGAGATCAGGGTGTTGTGCGAGGAGCAGCCGCCGAGGACCTTGGCGCGGCTGTGCAGGATGTGCGAGTTGCCGCGCGGCTGCTCGGTGGTGGTGTATCCGTAGTCGAGTTCGCCGCCGAGGAGGCCGAGCCAGCGGCGCAGCGTCAGGACGTCGTCCCGGTCGATGTCGCTGGGGCCGCCCTCGATGACGGCGACGGACACGTCCGGGTTCTCGGTGAGGCGGGATGCGATCACCGATCCCGCGGTGCCGCCACCGACGATGACGTAGTCGAACTCGGTCTGGTCAGACATGCGTGGGTGTTCCTCTTCCTGCGAGGTCGTGCAAGGTGCTCGCGCGTGCTGGGCGGGAGTGCTCGAACGTGTCGCGCGCGGGGCGGTGTGTCCCGCCCCGCGCGTCTCGCTGCGTGGTGCCGGTGGTCGGCGCGTGGTGCCGGTGGTCGGCGTGCAGGGCCGTGTTCGGCGAGTGATGCCGGTGCCCGGCGTGTGGTGCCGGTGGTCGGCGTGTGGTGCCGGTGTCCGGCGTACGGTGCCGGTCGTCAGCCCGCGAACCAGCGGACCGGCTGCGGCGCCAGGTTCTGGTAGATGTGCTTGGCCTCGCGGTACTCGGCGAGCCCCGCGGGGCCCAGTTCGCGGCCGACGCCGCTCTTGCCGAAGCCGCCCCACTCGGCCTGCGGCAGGTAGGGGTGGAAGTCGTTGATCCAGATGGTGCCGTGCCGCATCCGGCGGGCCATGCGGCGGGCGCGCCCGGAGTCGGCGGTCCACACGGCGCCCGCGAGCCCGTACTCGGTGTCGTTGGCGAGGGCGAGGGCCTCCTCCTCGGTGCGGAAGGTCTCCACGGTGAGGACCGGGCCGAAGACCTCCTCACGGACGACCTTCATCTCGCGGTGGCACTGGTCGAGGACCGTCGGCTCGTAGAAGTAGCCGGTGGCGGGGCGCGCGTCGGTGGGCTCGGGCCGCTTGCCGCCGCACCGCAGCACGGCACCCTCCTCCAGGGCCGACGCGACGTACCCCTCGGTCTTCTCGCGCTGCCCCTCGGAGACGAGGGGACCGCACTCGACGCCGTCCTCGGTGCCCCGGCCGAGGCGGATGCGCTCGGCGCGCCGGGTCAGTTCGGCGACGAAGCGCTCGCGCACCGACTCCTCGACGATGAGGCGGCCACCGGCGGAGCAGACCTGCCCGCTGTGGATGAAGGCGGCGTTCAGCGCCTGGTCGACGGCGGTGTCGAAGCCCTCGTCGGTGGCGCAGGCGTCCGCGAAGACGACGTTCGGGTTCTTGCCGCCGAGCTCGAGGGCGACCTTCTTCACGCCGACGGCGGCGGCCTGGGCGACCTTGGTGCCGGAGACGAGCCCGCCCGTGAAGGAGACGAGGTCGACGTCGGGGTGGTCGGCGAGGCGGGCGCCGACGGTGTGGCCGGGCCCCGTGACGATGTTGGCGACGCCCTCGGGCAGTCCGGCCTCGACCAGGAGCTCGATCAGGGCGACCGTCGTCAGGGGCGTGATCTCGCTCGGCTTGATGACGAAGGTGTTGCCCGCCGCGAGGGCGGGCGCGATCTTCCAACTGGCCTGGAGCAGCGGGTAGTTCCAGGGCGTGATCATCGTGCAGACGCCGATGGGCTCGTGCACGACGACGCTGTGGATGTCCTCGGACCCGGCGTCGACGACGCGCCCCGCGCCCTCACCGACCACGAGGTCGGCGAAGTAGCGGAAGGCGTCGGCCACGCAGTCGACGTCGACGCGCCCCTCCTCGACGGTCTTGCCCGCGTCGCGGCTCTCCAGGAGCCCGATCTTCTCGCGGTCGCGGACGAGCAGGTCGGCCACGCGGCGCAGCAGCGCGGCGCGCTCGGCGACCGGCGTGCCCGGCCAGGGGCCCTCGTCGAAGGCCCGGCGCGCGGCGGCGATCGCCGCGTCGGCGTCGTCCGTGCCGCCCTCGGCGATGAGCGCGAACGGCTTGGCATCCGCGGGGTCGATGATCTCGCGGGTGGCACCGGAAGCGGCACCGAGCCACTCTCCCGCCACATGGATGGTCTGTTGTGCGGACACGTCCCTGTTGCCTTCCGTTCCTGGCATTTCGTCGGCATTCGCTGCCTTTTGCCCCACCTGATCACTCGTGATAGCCGGGAGCACCTGCCCCGGTCCGGGAAAAGCATGCGCGTTCGATGGCCGAAAGTGCGCTGTGTCACTCGGCCCGCGTGGACGTGTCGTCACCCGACCCACCCGGACGTGTCGTCGTCCGTCCGGGTGATCAGGTCCCGCACACACTCCCGCAGCCACGCGTGCGCGGGGTCCGCGTCGTTGCGGGGGTGCCAGGCCATGCCGAGGGTGAGCGGCGGGAGTTCGAGGGGCAGCGGGAAGGTCACGAGGCCGAGGGTGTCCGTCAGGGGGCGCGCCCAGGACATGAAGAGGCCGACCAGGTCGGTGTGCAACAGGATGAACAGGGACGAGGGGTAGGTGCCCACGTTCCCCACGACCTCGCGGCGCAGGCCGAGTTCCGCGAGGGCCGTGTCGACGGGACCGGCCATCCGTCCCTTGCGCGACACCGCCAGGTGGTCAGCGGCGGCGAACCGCTCCGGCGTCACCTCGCCGTCGAGGAGCGGGTGCCCGGGGCGTACGACGCCCGTCATCACGTCGTCGTGGAGGTGCTCCACCCGCACCTCGGGCGCGACCGTGTCGATCACGCCGACCTCCAGGTCCGCGACGCCCTCGCGGAGCACGGGCGCGGCCAGATGGCTCTCCGGCAGGAAGCGCAGGCGCACCCCCGGCGCCTCGGCCGCCGCACGGGCGAAGAGCCGGGGTGCCCACGCCGCGGCGAACGCGTCCTGGCCGACCACCGTGAGCGTGCGCGAGACCGCCCGCAGATCCTGGGCGCCGGGGCCCGCGAACACCGCCCGCGCCCGCTCCACGACCGCGCTCACCTCCGCCCGCACGGCGAGGGCGTACGGCGTCGGCACCATCCGGCGGCCTGCGCGCACCAGGACCGGGTCACCGAGGGCCTTGCGGACCCGGCCGAGCGTGCGGCTCATCGCGGGCTCCGACAGATGCAGCCGGGCGGCGGCCCCGCGCACGCTGCCCTCGTCGAGCAGCACGTCGAGGGCGAGCAGCAGATTGAGGTCGACGCCGCCCCCGCCGCCGGGAAGCTCCACCGGAACGCGCCCTTGCGTCACGCGCAATCACCCCTTGCACACGTTGCACTGGAAAGCAGGTACGGCCCGAGCCTACGGTGACGGCATCCCCCTTCCGGACACTCCTGAGCCCGACGCTCCCCAGGAGGAGCCATGCCCGCGCCCGCCCACTCCCCGTCCTTCGACCGCGCCACCCCGCCGCCCTCCGCCACGACCCCGGACCCGTCGGGGCCGGGTCCCCTCAGACGCTCCACCCTCCTCGTCCTGTGCCTCTGCGTCCTCGTCGCCCAGAGCATGGTCGCCGCCGTCAACCTGCTGCTCCCCCAGCTCGCCGCGTCCGCCCTGCACCTCACGGCCGGTGAACTCCTGTGGACCGTCGACGCCTACGTCATCGTCTTCGCCGGTCTGCTCATACCGGCGGGCGCGCTCGGCGACCGGTACGGGCGCAAGGGCGCGCTGCTCGCGGGGCTCGGCCTGTTCGCGGCGGGCGCCACGGTGAGCGCGCTCGCCGTGTCCCCGGCCCTGCTGATCGCCGGCCGCGGGGTCTCCGGCGCGGGTGCGGCGCTGATCATGCCCGCGACCATGTCGATCCTGGTGCGCGTGGCGCCGCCCGAGCAGCGGCCGCGCGCCCTGGCCTCCTGGACCCTCGCGGTCGGCCTCGGCGGCTTCGCGGGGAACGCCGGGGGCGGCCTGGTCGGCGAGTACCTGTCGTGGCGGGCGCTGTTCTGGGTGATGGTGCCGCTCGCCGCGGTCCTCGCGCTCGCCGTTGCCCGCGCGGTGCCCCGCACCGGCCACTCGGCGGGCACCCCGGCCGCGCCGTCCCTGGACCCCCTCGGCACGCTCCTGCTCACGGCGGGTCTCGTCGCCGTGCTCTTCGGCGTCATCGAGAGCCCGGAGTTCGGCTGGACCTCACCCCGGATCCTGGGCGCCTTCGCGGCGGGCGCCGTCCTGCTCGCCCTGTTCACGGCGCACGCGCTGCGCTCCGCCGCCCCGCTGTTCGACCCCCGGGTCTTCCGCTCGGCGCGGCTGCGCGCGGCGACCCTCGGCACGGCGGCCGGGTTCTTCGGCCTGTTCGCGCTGTTCTACGTCAACTCGCAGTACCTCCAGTACGTGCAGGGGTACGGGGCGGCGCGCGCCGGATTCGCCATCCTGCCGCTCACGGTGGGCATGGCCCTGGTGCCGAGGTTCGCGGCGCGCTGGGCCGCCACGCCACGGCCGGTGGTGGGTGCCGGGCTGCTGCTCATCGGAACGGGGCTGCTCGCCGTCGCCACGGTCGACGCCGGCACCCCGTACGCGGTGTACGCCTGCTGGCTGCTCGTCATCTCCGCCGGTACGGGCCTGTGCATGCCCGCGCTGACGATGGGCGTGGTGTCGGCGCTGCCCCCGCACCAGGCGGGCCTCGGCTCCGGACTCGGCACCTCCGCGCGGGAGATCGGCGCCGCCCTCGGCGTGGCCGTCACCGGCACGGTGCTCGCCGCCCACACCGGCACCGGACACACCGGCGGCACGGCGGACTTCACGTCCGGGATGGCGGCGGCGCTGCGGGTGGTCGGGGTCGTGGTGGTCGTCGCGGCGGCCGTGGTGACGGCCGGGTTCCCGGGGCGGGACCGGGACGGCGAGGGCTAGGTCCTGTCGCCTCCGGTGCCCCCACCGCCTTCCGCCCCGCCCGGTTCCGGGCAGTACGTCAGCGGCGGGCAGAACCACTCCAGGGCGGTCGCCACCAGCTCGCGTTCGTCCTGGGTGCCGTCCGCCTCCGCCCCGTACGCGGCGATGGCGTAGATCTTGCCGTCCTGCGCCTCGAAGCGGTGGTCGACCACGTGCCAGACGCCGATCTCCGGCTCGTCCGTGATCCTGTCCGTGCGGTAGGCGAGCCGGGCGGCGGGGCGCGGGGCCGCCGGGCTCGTCAGGGAGAGCTGCTCGAAGCCCGCGGACTTCGGGACCTGGGTGTCGTCGAGGAACACTTGCAGCGAGGCCATCGGGGACGGTTCGCTCACCTCGTACACCTGGAGCCGTCGACTCCCGTCGGAGCTGCGGTAGTTGACGATGTCGATGGCCGTGCCGGACCGGGTGTCCTGCTGACCGCGGCTCCAGCCCCGCGGCACCGCGGTCCTGAAGCCCTCGGCGTCGAGTACGGACTCGTAGCCGGACGGCGGGCCGCCGTCGGGGGACGGCCGCGCGGCGTCCTCCGTGCCCGTGGCGTCCGTGCCGCCCGCGGCACCGTCCGACCCCGTGCGCTGCTCGGGCTGCCGCTGCGTCAGGTACCCGGTCGGCCCCGGCTCGTCCTTCCAGCCGAGCGCCCAGGTGCCGAAGGCGAGCCCGCACACCGCGAGCACCGCGACCGTGCCGCGCAGGGCGGCCCGCTGGCGTCCGGCGTCCCGGTCGTGGAGCAACGCGACGGCCCGCTCCCGCTCCGGTCCGACCCACTCCTGCCGGTCACTGTCGTAGATCCGCACGTTCAGCCCAGGACCCCGTCGACGGCCTGGAGGACGGCCGTCACGGACGCGGCCGTCGCGGCGGCGGGCGCGCACTCCGCGAGGGAGTCGCGCAGCCGGACGAGGACGCCGCGCTCCGCGCGGCCTCCGCCGGTGATCTCGTCCTCGACCTCGTCGAGCCGGGCCGCGATCTCGTCGTCCGCGGGCGTGCGCCCACCCTCGTCCAGCTCCCTTCGGAGCGTGCGGACAGCGGTCAGGAGGTCGCCGTGCGCCCGGCCGGCGACCACCGTCGTGTGGTTGGTGGACTCGGCCCTGCCGTGGTCGCCGAAGGCCAGGGAGCCGCCGTGGACGGAGCCGATGTGCACGCTCGCTCCGCCGCCCGGGGGGTTGTCGTCACTGCTCATGGGGTGTTCCTCCCGTAAGGGGCCGCTCACGCGGGGGTCTTGTCCGTGTGGGTGGCCCGGCCGTGGGTGCCGGTGGCGAGGGCGCCGCCGGACATCTCCTTGATGTAGACACCGCTGTTGATCTGCGTGATGTGCTGCTCGAGGCGGTCGGTGCGGTAGCCGCCCTCCCTGAGCGCGTCGCGCACGCCCTCGCCGATGCGGTCCTGGAGGGTGCGGGTGTAGCGGGCGACGTCCATCTCCTGGAACAGCGACAGCTCGTCGGTGGCCGCGAGCTGGCGCAGCGAGACCAGCGGGGCGTCGGGGGCACGGCCGGGCTCCGGCCACAGCCGGGCGGCGCCGTGCCGCAGGAGACGGCCGAACCGGCGCAGGGCACCGGCGGCCCCGGCGGGCGCGGGGTGCGGGTCGGCCTCCGGCGCCGTCAGCCAGAGCCGCAGCGCGGTCCCGAGCGAGGGCAGCCAGCGCAGGGCGGTGATGCCGAGGGCCACCGAGTGCGCGGGGGCGGTGACACAGGCACGGGCCGCGGTGCGCAGCGGTCCTTCCGGCTCACCGCCCACGAGCCCGTCCACGGCGCGGAACTCGGCCCTGACCGGGCCGAGCACGTGCGGCACGACCTCCAGGACGAGCATGCCCCCCTGCGTGTGCACCCGGACCAGGAGCGAGACGACGACCTGCTCGTTCCAGGCGCCGACGCGGATGCGCAGGAAGTGGCGGCGCGCCTCGCCGCCCTCGCCCGCGGACTCGTCGAGGTGCCGGTCCGCCTGGTCCCGCCCGTACACGAGGGCCCGTCGCGCGCCCTCGCCGGTGTACACCTCCTCGTCGCGGCCGACGCCCGCCGGGAGGTAGACGAACTCCTCGATCTCCAGCTGCCGCAGCCGGTCCCTGCTGGTGGCCGCCGCCGAGGTGCGCAGGTCCTGGAGGCGGGGCTCGATCATCGTGATGACGTCGTCCGCGGTGAGCGCCACGGGAGCGGTCTGCTGCCGGGGCACACCGCCGTTCGCCCCGGCGGGGGCGCCGTCGCCCTCGTCGGCGGCGCGCTTCAGCTCCAGGACGACGGACCAGGGCTCGCGGGGCGCTCCGGCGCCGACGAAGGGGCGGTTGACGTCGTACAGCGTGAGGGAGGCGTCCTGCTCGCGGCGGATGCACCGCTCGATGCGGCCGTACCGCGCGGGCAGGCGCGGCTGTTCGGTCTCGGCGAAGATCTGCCGGGCCAGCTGTGCGCGCAGCGTCCGGGTGCGCCGGGAGGTGTGGCGCCAGACGACGGCCGCGATCAGGAGCGGGAAGATCACGGGGTACGGGGTGTCGGCGATCCCTTCGACCGCGGCCACCGCGTACGCGAGCGCCGCCGCCCAGGCCGTGTACGTGAGCAGCCCGCCGAAGCGCCGCCGCAGCCAGGCGAGGGCTGCGGGCAGCGGCACCGGGCGCAGCGGCGCGCCGACGCCCGTGTCCCGGCCCGCCACCGTCCGCGCGCACCACAGCAGCAGCACCACGAGGGCGTACGCGAGGGCCCAGCCGCCCGGCACCATGCCGCCGAGGCCGCCGCCGGGCTCCGTGTCGCCCGCGCCCGCGGCCTCGGTGCCGAACGGGAGCAGGGCGATGTCACCGGCGGTCAGCCCGGCGTCGCCGCCCGCCCGGTCCTCCAGGGCGTCGAGGAGCAGCACGGCGTCCGTG
Source organism: Streptomyces sp. NPDC017940 (assembly GCF_044328435.1). Lineage (NCBI taxonomy): Bacteria > Bacillati > Actinomycetota > Actinomycetes > Kitasatosporales > Streptomycetaceae > Streptomyces > Streptomyces sp. NPDC017940. The sequence continues at coordinate 662,579 of NZ_JBIRHJ010000003.1, forward strand.
ACCAGGAACCCGGCCCAGACGGCGAGCAGCAGCAGCGCCGTCACCAGTTCGTCGCGCCGGGCGCGCAGCGCGTGCGCGAGCACCGGCAGCACATCGGCGCCGAGCGGCGGCGCCACCGGGCGCTCCGCGTGCCCGACCAGCTCCTCGACGACGCGTCTGCGGAACGCCGCGTTGAGGTGGGTGCCCGCGCTGAGCAGCCGGGTGGCCTCGGTGTGCGCGTACTGGCGGGGGGCCCGGCGGCGCTGCCGCCGGGACGGCCGGCGCGGTGGATCGGCTCGCATGCGGCGCAAGCTAGCGGAGGGGGCGGTGGGTGTGCGGCGAATGGGACAGCGGTCCCCCTAAAGGATTCCACGTACGCGAAAGCCCCCCGGGCCGTGGCTACGGCGCCGGGGGGCTTCGTCGTGCGCGCTTGCGCAGGCGCGTACTCAGGTACGCGTACTACGGCGTGCTACCGCGGTGGTACTAGATGAGGCCGAGGCCGCGGACCGCCTCGCGCTCCTCCTCGAGCTCCTTGACGGAGGCGTCGATGCGGGCGCGCGAGAAGTCGTTGACGTCCAGGCCCTGGACGATCTCGTACGTGCCGTCCTTGGTGGTGACGGGGAAGGAGGAGATGAGGCCCTCCGGCACGCCGTACGAACCGTCGGACGGGATGCCCATGGAGGTCCAGTCGCCGGCGGCCGTGCCGTTGACCCACGTGTGCACGTGGTCGATGGCGGCGTTGGCGGCGGAGGCGGCGGAGGACGCGCCACGGGCCTCGATGATCGCGGCGCCGCGCTTGGCGACGGTCGGGATGAAGGTGTCGGCGAGCCACTGCTCGTCGTTCACGGTCTCGGCGGCGTTCTTTCCGGCGATCTCCGCGTGGAAGATGTCCGGGTACTGGGTGGCGGAGTGGTTGCCCCAGATGGTGAGCCGCTTGATGTCGGAGACCGACGCGCCGGTCTTCTTCGCGAGCTGCGAGAGCGCGCGGTTGTGGTCCAGGCGCGTCATGGCGGTGAAGCGCTCGGCCGGTACGTCCGGGGCGGCGGCCTGCGCGATGAGCGCGTTGGTGTTGGCCGGGTTGCCGACGACGAGGACCTTGATGTCGTCCGCGGCGTGGTCGTTGATGGCCTTGCCCTGCGGCTTGAAGATGCCGCCGTTGGCCTCCAGGAGGTCGCCGCGCTCCATGCCCTTGGTGCGGGGGCGGGCGCCGACGAGGAGGGCGACGTTGGCGCCGTCGAAGGCGACGTTCGGGTCGTCGCTGATCTCGATGCCCGCAAGCAGCGGGAAGGCGCAGTCGTCGAGCTCCATGGCGGTGCCCTCGGCGGCCTTGAGGGCGGGCGTGATCTCCAGGAGGCGCAGGTTGACCGGCACGTCCGGGCCGAGCAGGTGGCCGGAGGCGATGCGGAAGAGCAGCGCGTAGCCGATCTGGCCGGCTGCGCCGGTGACGGTGACATTCACGGGAGTGCGGGTCATGGCGATCTCCGTAAGACAGCTGGCGGTGGGGGTCCCTGCCCCATGTGCTGGATCCCCACCGACGCCCTCGATGATCGATCTCTTGGCATCAAGAGAGATCCGGCGTCAGGTTACCGCGCCGCCGTCCGCCCCGAGCGGTGGGGCCGTGTGGGGCACCCCACAGGCCCTGGCCCCCGGGCCGGAACGGGTACGAGTGGGCGGCCGCCGCCTCGGGGGGACGAGGCGGCAGCCGCCGGGGGGGTGTGACCACTCCCGTGGGGGTAGGTCTCGTCTGCCCCCGGATCTCCCTCGCATGCGTGCCGCTGTCTCATTTCTGTGGACGCGTTCCGCCCCCAGGGGGAGAAGACCCCGGAGGAGGGCTCCCCCGCGGGCCGAAGCCGGTCACTTCGTGCAGCCGCTCTCCCCGGAGGCGAGCGTCACGCACGCCTTGGCGGAGGCGGCGTCCCGCACGGCGACCATGGGCGTGTAGCCGTCGACCCCGTCGACGGTCCCCCGCTGCCGCGCCCCCGCCCCGGACCCGGTGATCCGCACCTCGTCCCCCGGCGCGGCCAGGGTGACCCGGGCCCAGGCGGCCCCGCACGTCCTGCTGTACCGCACCTCGACGAGCGTCCTCGCCCCGACGGTCGCCCGGGACGTGGTCCTCGCGAACTCCCCGCCGCAGCCCATGGTCTCGGGGTCCTTCCCGGCGCAGTCGGCCCCGCCGCACCCGACCCCCGCGGGCAGCTTCGCCGTGGACCTCGACGGCGCGGCGGAAGGCTTCGCCTTCTTGTCGCCGTCGCCCTTGCCCAGGTCGGTGAGGAACACCGCCGCCGCGATCACCACGAGCGCTCCCACCACACCAGCGAGGAACATCGTCAGCTTCCGCTTGCGCCGCTGCCCGTCGGGGGACTTGCCGCCGGACCCCGGCCCCCCGCCCGGGTACACCGGCGGCGCCGACGCCGTCGGTGCCACCGAACCGGGGGGCGCCGACGCCTCGTACGAACGTGAGGCGGGCGGCTCCCGTTCGGCGGGCTGCTGCCGCGGCACCGGCGGCACCGTGGGGGAGACCCCCGCGGGCCCGGCCACACCGGTCACGGTCCCGATGCCGCCCCGCGACGCCCGTCCGGGACCGCTGTTGTCCCTGGGGGCGTTCGGGACCTCGGGGGTCCGCGGAGCCTTGGCCGTCTTCGGAGCCTTTGGGGCCTTGCCCGTCCTGCCCCCCGCGGCCGCGGCGTCCCTGGACTCCCCGGACACCTTCGGGCCCTTGGCGCCCTTGGTGCTCCCCGGCGGGTTCGAGGCCTGCTCGCCGAGCGCGGCGCGCGCCTGGGAGATGCGTATCGCCTGCATCGTCATGTCGTGCCGCATCTCGGAGCGGCTCCAGGCGCGCTCCGCGAGCTCCCACATGGTGATGAGGTGCACCGGCGGTGTGCCGGTGACTTCGGCGAGCGCGACGATCGCACCCTTGGGGGCGAGCAGCCGCCCGTTCAGATAGCGCTCCCACGACGTCTTGCTGTAGCCGGTCCTGTCCGACACCGCGGCGATGCTCAGCCCGCTGCGGTCGACCAGCGTGCGCAACTGACTCGCGAACTCCCTGACCTGCGGGTCGAGATCGTCCGGTAGCGCCTTCCATCGAGGCATTGCTCCCCCTGTCCCCCCGTACGTGCCTGTCTGCCGCCGTGCGTGAACTACCCAGAGGGATGCGCGGATCCGTGGTGTCAGTTCCCCGTATGGGAGCGCATCGGAGTATTGGGGGCAAAGTGTGCCCTGCCGTGCGCCCCGCGGTCCACGGCTCAGTGTCCCATCGACGCCCCGCCGCGCGACGCGGAACGCCCGCTCTCCCTCCCGCACTCCGCACGATCTTCCTAAATATGCCCTTTGAGCAGGCCGTTTCTCATCCGTAGCGGGCCCAGAACACCGTTGCGGAATGGTCACTTCCGTGCCACAGGGGACGGTTCCGACTTGTCGCCGCGATGGCGCGTCCATGACGCTTGACCCACGGCGAGCACGGGGGCTCGCCCCGCAGAACGACGGCGCCCGTCCTCCCACGGGGGAGAGGACGGGCGCCGTCCACGCGCTGCTCCGCGACGTCAGAGATTCGTTCTGCCCGGGATCACCAGACCCGTCTCGTACGCGATCACCACGGCCTGCGCCCTGGTGTCCAGGTCCAGCTTGTTCATGGTGCGGTTGAGGTGGGTCTTGACGGTCGCCTCGCTGATGTACAGGCGGTCGGCGATCTCCGCGTTGGACAGGCCCTGCGCGATCAGCTTCAGGACCTCCAGCTCGCGCCCGGTGAGCGCGGCGAGGTCGGCGGGCGGCGCGTCGGCCGAGGCCGGGGCGACTCCGGAGCGCACCGCGAAGGCCTCCACCAGACGCCGTGTGACGCTCGGCGCGAACAGCGCGTCGCCGCTGGCCACCGCGGCCACGGCGGCCAGGAGCCGTTCGGGCCCGGAGTCCTTGAGCAGAAATCCGGCGGCGCCCGCGCGCAGCGCCCCGTACACGTACTCGTCGAGGTCGAAGGTGGTGAGGACCAGGACGCGGGGCTGGGGTTCGGAGGCCGCGGCGAGGATGCGCTCGGTGGCGGTGATGCCGTTCATGCCGGGCATGCGGATGTCCATGAGGATCACGTCGGGGTGCGTGGCCGCCGCGAGCTCCACGGCTTCCGCGCCGTCACCGGCCTCGCCGACGACCTCGATCCCGGGGGCCGCCCGCAGCACACCGACGAGCCCGGCGCGGATGAGGAACTGGTCGTCCACGACGAGCACCTTGGTGTGGCTTTCGGTCATTCGGTGACATCGTCTCCCGCCGGTGCGGCCCGCGCCGACGTGGGCAGGGTCAGCCTGACGGCGAACCCTCCCGCGCTGCGCGGTCCGATGCTGATCGTTCCGCCGTAGAGCTTCGCTCGTTCACGCATACCAATCAACCCATGTCCACCACCACTCCTCACTCTCTCCGGAATCACCCCCTCCCCGTCGTCGGTGACCGACACCTCGATGCGGTCGCGGTGGTAGTGGAGTTCCACGGTCGCGCTGGCGTGGCGGGCGTGCTTGAGGACGTTGGTGAGGGCTTCCTGGACCACGCGGTACGCACACAGTTCGACGCCGGGCGCGATCGGCCGCGGCGTCCCGGTGACCCGGAACTCCACGGGCACCCCGCCCGCCCTGACCCGGTCCGTCATGTCCTCGATGCGGGCGAGCCCCGGCATCGGCGCGTCCGGCACCACCCCGTCGTCCTCCTGGGCGCGCAGCACCCGCAGCATGCGCCGCATCTCCTCCAGGGCCTCGGTGCTGGTGCCGGAGATGGTGCCGAGCGCGGTGCGCGCGGTCTTGGCGTCGGAGTCGAAGACGAACTTGGCGAGCCCCGCCTGGACGGAGATCACCGACATGTGGTGGGCGACGACGTCGTGCAGCTCCCTGGCTATCCGGCCGCGCTCCTGGGCGACCGCGTGCCGGGCCCTCTCGTGCTGCTCGGCGTGGGTCTTGCGGGCGAGTTCCGCGGAGCGGCGGGCCAGGTACCCCATCCGCCACACCAGGGCGTTGATGCCGATGGCCTGCGAGGCCACCGTCGGCACCGAAGGCATCGCGACGTTGTCCTGCCCGACGAGCCCGCCGTAGACCCAGATCGCCGCGAGCAGCCCCGCACAGTAGCCGGTGGCCTTCGTGGACTTCTGGAGGGCCACTGTGTACAGGCACAGCATCGGCCCGAAGGACGTCACCACGGGCCAGTAGCCGACAGCGACGTACAGGGTCCACAGCGAGTAGGTGAGCAGGCACGCCACCATGGGTGCCTTCCAGCGGAACATGGTCGGCAGGATCACCAGGGTGGCGAGCAGATAGCCGCGCGCATCCAGGGTGGACCAGCCCACCACGTGGGCCTCCGGACCCAGCAACGCGATCAGTGCTGCTTGCCCCACGGCGAGCAGCACGTCGACGGCGAACGGGGGGAGGCGCATCGCCGCAGCGTAGCCCGCGTGCGGGTGGGGGCACGTCCATCGGCTGCCGTACCGCGGAAGTTGTAGACGGCTCCCACGTACTCCGAAGGTGGTATACGAACGTCAACCCGGCACAGGACGACGGGGCACACCGGCGCCGCGTAGGTTCTTGCCTCAGCACCACCACCCGCGCCGCCTTGAAAAAACGGCGCGCCGGGGGAAGGGGGCGCGGGCCGCAAACGGGGGTTTGCACGGGGGACCAGGCCTGCGCCCCACACCCCCGGGACACACAGACCACTGAGGTACGCGGCTTCGTGCGGGGGCGCACGAAGGAACGGGCCCGCGGCCGCCGGCACCACCCCCTGCCCCCACGGCCAACGGCCCGTACTCTCCTGGCGAGTACGGGCCGTTGGTGTGTGCCGTGGATGTGTGCCCGGGCTTTGTGCCGGGGTCTGCCGGCCGCGGTGGCCGCCGCACCGCGGTGGCCCCGGGCCGCCCTGCTAGCTGCTGATCGTGAAGTGCAGCGCGTCGTCGAGGAACGGGATCCGCAGCCAGGGATCCGGCTGCGCCATCAGCGCGAGCAGCACGATCACCAGTCCGAGACTGCCGTACGTCACCATGTCCGTGAACCGTGAGCGCACCGCCAGCATGCCGACGCCCGGCAGCCACCAGCGCAGCACGGCGCCCGCGAGCAGCGCGAGCCCGATCAGTATCGTGCCGACGCGGAACACGTCGAAGGCGGTCAGGAGCAGCCCGAGCCCCACCAGGGACACGACGCCGAGCAGCGGCCACTGCCGCGCCGGCGCGGGCGCGTCCCCCGACGCCGCGCGGCCGCCGCCCTCGGGCCGGGCGGTGTCCCGGGTGAACAGCGGGAACCGCCGCGACACCTTGCGGGGTTCGCCGTCGGGCCCGGGGGCGCTGACGGCCCCCTTGGCGGTGGGCTCGCCGTCGTCGAGGCCGCCCGACCCGCCGGACTGCGACCGGTCGAGGTCGCCCGACCCGCCGGACTCCCGCTCCGGGCCGGTGGCCGTGCTCCGCTCCGGGGCCCTTCCCCGGTCTTGACCCGGCTCCGGCTGCGGCCCGGTGTCCGTGCTCCGCTCCGGGTCCTCACCCGGGGCGCGGTCGTCGACCGGCGCCCCGGTACCGGCCGGGTCCGTGCCCCTCGGCCCTGCGTTCATGGGCTAGCCCCTCCCTCGCTCAGCCGGCGCGGCGTTCCGCGGCCTCGACGACGTTGACCAGGAGCTGGGCGCGCGTCATCGGGCCCACCCCGCCGGGGTTGGGCGAGATCCACCCGGCGACCTCGGCGACCCCCGGGTGCACATCGCCGACGATCTTCCCGGTGTCGTCCCGCGAGACGCCGACGTCGAGCACCGCGGCGCCCGGCTTCACGTCCTCGGGCTTGATGAGGTGCGGTACGCCGGCCGCCGCCACGATGATGTCGGCGCGCCGCAGGTGGGAGGAGAGGTCACGGGTGCCCGTGTGGCACTGGGTGACCGTCGCGTTCTCCGACTTGCGGGTGAGCAGCAGCGGCATCGGCCGCCCGATGGTCACCCCGCGCCCGACGACCACGACCTCCGCGCCCTTGATCTCGACGTCGTGCCGGCGCAGCAGCCGGATGATGCCGTAGGGGGTGCAGGGCAGCGGCGCCGGCTCGTTCAGGACCAGGCGGCCCAGGTTGGTCGGGTGCAGGCCGTCCGCGTCCTTGGCGGGGTCCATCAGCTCGAGGACGCGGTTCTCGTCGATGCCCTTGGGGAGCGGCAGTTGCACGATGTAGCCGGTGCAGGCCGGGTCGTCGTTCAGCTCCCGCACGACGGCCTCGATCTCCTCCTGCGAGGCGGTCGCGGGCAGTTCGCGCTGGATGGAGGCGATGCCGACCTGCGCGCAGTCGCGGTGCTTGCCCGCGACGTACTTCTGACTGCCGGGGTCGTCGCCGACCAGGACAGTGCCGAGGCCGGGCGTGACGCCCTTCTCCTTCAGAGCCGCCACGCGGACGGTCAGTTCGGACTTGATCGCTGCTGCGGTGGCCTTGCCATCGAGAATCTGGGCGGTCATGGCCCCATCCTCCCGGATGAGGGCGTCCGCGTACCAATCCGGGGCACCCGGGGTCGCGGGAGCACGAGCGGCATTCGGGGCGCACGGTCGGCCGATGCGGCCCGTGGTGGTGCACTCGCGGGCCAATGCGGCCCGTGATGATTGCACTCGCACAACGCCATGGGGGCGCGGCTGGACAAACACCGCAGCGCTGAAGAACGATGTGGGCCACAGTGCCGCGGCCGATGTCGGGGGGAACCGACGCATCTGTGAACGTTTTCTCCTCCGCGTGTGCCGCGTCGTCCCCGACAGTTCCCCGCACAGTCCCCGACGGAGGATTCCCGCCATGAGCAACCCTTACGGGCCGCCGCCCCAGCAGCCGGGCCAGCCCGGTCAGCCCGGTCAGCCCGGTCAGCCCGGTTACGGCTATCCGCAGCAGGCCCCCCAGGGCGTACCGCCGCAGCAGGGCGGCTACCCGGGCCAGCACTACCCCGCCTACCCGCAGCAGCAGGGCGGCCAGTCCCCCTACGGCGCCCAGCCGCAGCAGGGGTACGACCCGAACGGCTACGGCGCCCGGCCCGAGCTGGCGCACTGGGGGCTGCGCGTCGGCGCGTTCTTCGTCGACATGCTGGTCTTCGTCGGGATCTACGTGGTGATGCTCATAGGTCTCGTCATCGACGTGAACGCCGTACGGGCCGCCATCGGCGTGCTCGGCGTCATCGCCCTGATCGGCATGGCGATCTACCAGCTGATCCAGGAGGGCCGTACGGGTCAGACCATCGGCAAGAAGGCGCTCGGCATCCGGCTGCTGCGGGAGCTGGACGGCCGCCCGGTCGGCGTCGGCATGGCGTTCGTGCGCCGCCTCGCCCACTTCCTGGACAGCCTGCCCCTCTACATCGGGTGGCTGTGGCCGCTGTGGGACTCCAAGAAGCAGACCTTCGCCGACAAGGTGTGCGGCACGGTCGTCATCAAGGGCTGATGTGACGGTGGTTCACCGAGGCTGATGGACGGCTCGTCGCACGTCGACGTGACGGTGGGGCGCACCCGGGTCCGGGTGCGCCCCACCGTCACGTACCGCTCAGTGGAAGAAGTGCCGCGTCCCCGTGAAGTACATCGTCACGCCCGCCTTCTTCGCGGCCTCGACGACGAGTTCGTCACGGACCGAACCGCCGGGCTGCACGACGGCCTTGACACCCGCTGCGGTCAGGACCTCCAGGCCGTCGGGGAAGGGGAAGAACGCGTCGGAGGCGGCGAAGGCGCCGCGGGCCCGCTCCTCACCGGCCCGTTCGACCGCGAGCTTCGCGGAGTCCACGCGGTTGACCTGGCCCATGCCGACGCCCACGGACGCCCCGTCCTTGGCGAGCAGGATCGCGTTGGACTTCACGGCACGGCAGGCGCGCCAGGCGAAGGACAGCTCGGCCAGCTCGCCCTCGGAGAGCGCGTCCCCGGTGGCGAGGGTCCAGTTGGCCGGGTTGTCGCCCTCGGCCTGGAGCCTGTCGGTGACCTGGAGCAGCACGCCGCCGTCGACGGGCTTGACCTCGACGGGGGTGGCGGGCGCCTGCGGGGCGCGCAGGACCCGGAGGTTCTTCTTCTTGGTGAGGGCTTCGAGCGCGCCGTCCTCGTAGTCGGGCGCGACGATGACCTCGGTGAAGATCTCGGCGACCTGCTCCGCCATCTCCGTGGTGACCGGCCGGTTCACGGCGATGACACCGCCGAACGCGGACAGCGGGTCACAGGCGTGCGCCTTGCGGTGCGCCTCGGCGACGTTGCCGCCGATGGCGATGCCGCACGGGTTGGCGTGCTTGATGATCGCCACGCACGGGTCGTCGTGGTCGTACGCGGCACGGCGCGCGGCGTCCGTGTCCGTGAAGTTGTTGTACGACATCTCCTTGCCGTGCAGCTGCTCGGCCTCGGCGAGGCCGCCGCGGCCGTCCCCCGCGGCGGAGCCGCCCGCGGGCACGTAGAGGGCCGCGCCCTGATGCGGGTTCTCGCCGTAGCGCAGCACGTTCTTGCGGACGTGGGTCGAACCGATGAACTCGGGGAAGCCGCTCTCGTCGGCGGCGGCGCCGTGTCCGTCGGCGAACCAGGACGCCACCGCCACGTCGTAGGCGGCCGTGTGCTGGAAGGCCTCCCCCGCGAGCCGCTTGCGCGCCGCCAGGTCGAAGCCGCCCGCACGGACCGCGGCGAGCACGGCGTCGTACCGCGCGGGGCTGGTGACGACCGCCACGGACGGGTGGTTCTTGGCGGCGGCGCGGACCATGGAAGGGCCGCCGATGTCGATCTGCTCCACGCACTCGTCGGGCGTCGCGCCGGAGGCGACGGTCTCCTTGAACGGGTAGAGGTTCACGACGACCAGCTGGAACGGCTCCACGCCCAGCTCGGCGAGCTGGTTGCGGTGGTCCTCCAGGCGCAGGTCGGCGAGGATGCCGGCGTGCACGCGCGGGTGCAGCGTCTTGACCCGGCCGTCCAGGCACTCGGGGAAGCCGGTCAGCTCCTCGACCTTGGTGACCGGCACGCCGGCGGCGGCGATCCGCCCCGCGGTGGAGCCGGTCGACACCAGCTCCACACCGGCCTCGTGCAGGCCGCGCGCGAGTTCTTCGAGCCCGGTCTTGTCGTAGACGCTGATGAGCGCGCGCTTGACGGGGCGCTGCGTACCCTCGGCGGTGGCCGTAGCTGCTGCGGTGGCCGTACCTTCGGCGGTCACGGGATAACTACCTTTCGTCCCTCGATCGAGAAGCCGTCCCGGGCCAGGCGCCCGACGACTTCGACGAGCAGTCCTCGCTCGACTTCCTTGATGCGCTCGTGCAGCGCGCTCTCGTCGTCCTCGGCCCTGATCTCCACCACGCCCTGCGCGATGATCGGGCCGGTGTCGACGCCGTCGTCGACGAAGTGGACGGTGCAGCCGGTGACCTTCGCGCCGTACGCGAGTGCGTCGCGCACGCCGTGGGCCCCCGGAAAACTGGGCAGCAGGGCCGGGTGGGTGTTCACCGTGCGCCCGCCGAACCGGGCCAGGAACTCCTTGCCGACGATCCTCATGAACCCGGCGGAGACGACCAGGTCGGGTTCGTACACCGCGGTGGCGTCGGCGAGCGCGCGGTCCCACTCCTCGCGGCTCGCGTAGTCCCGTACGCGGCACACGAACGACGGCAGCCCCGCGCGCTCGGCGCGCTCCAGGCCCACGATGCCGGTGCGGTCGGCGCCCACGGCCACGACCTCGGCGCCGTACGCCGCCGCCCCGTGCTCCGCGACGGCGTCGAGCAGGGCCTGCAAATTCGTACCTGATCCGGAGACCAGCACGACGAGGCGCTTGGCCTTGGCCACGGCGGGGCCCTTCCTCGGGTTCTCGGGTTCCCGGGTGCTCGGGAGTTCTCTTTGTACGGTCGTACGAAGGCTTCGCACTCCCCGATACGGGGAACTCTACGAAGCGGCCGACCGTCAGCAACGATACCGGCACACCGGCCCGCCCCTCACGGGACGGGGGCGCGGGCGGAAGGTAGCGTCTGTGGGGGCAGCCGCCCGAACAGCCGGCTGCCGAGCTCCACCACAGCCAGTCGCCAAGCTCCACCGCCGAGTTGCCGGCTCCGCCGAGCCGGCGGGTTCCACCAGCCGGGCTCTACCAAGGCCGAGCTCTACCAAGGGGAAGACGCACACCTGATGCCGGACCGCAGCCTCCGCCTCCCACCGACGCTCGCGCTTGCCGCGCCCGGCCCGTCCCGCGCTCCCGGCGCGGGCGCCCCGACACGCGCCGGGTGGGGCGGGTCGACACTGCTGCGGGATGGTGGGCGGTCTTCTTCGCCGCCTCGGGGGGAGGGTGGGGCCGATGGGCCTGGAGGTTCCAGTGGCTCCGGTGGGCCCGGGGGGTCCAGTGGCTCCGGGGGGCCCGGGGGCTCCAGTGCGTCCGGGGGTCCCGGTGGGCCCGGTGAGTCCGGGGGCTCCGGTGGGCCCGGGGGGTCCAGTGGGTCCGGGGGCCGGTCCGAGGACAATCCCTTCGCGCCGCCGCCCGAGGGCACGCCCGAGCAGCCCTGGCAGCCGCGGCGGCCCGGCGGCGGGTCGGGGTCCGGCGGAGGCAGCGGCCAGGACGGGTCCGGCGGCCACGGCGACTCCCCCTGGGGCAGCCAGTGGAGCGACCGGCAGCCGGGACGGTCGTCGGACGGCGGCTTCGGCGAGCGGCCGCGCGGCCAGGGGCAGGGGTCCGACAACTCCGGCTCCGGCGGATCGGGCGGCGGATCGCGCTGGGACCCGACCGATCCGGCCCAGCGCCGCGCGCGCTACGCCCTGCTCTCCGGCATGTGGGCGTTCTTCTTCGCACTCTTCGGCTGGCGGTACGTGGCGCTGCTGCTCGGTGCGCTCGGCCTCCACTGGGCGATCAGCGCGCTGCGGGCCAGGCCGCGGGTGCAGGACCCGACGGCTCCGGCGGCCGTCCCGGCGGCGTCGGGGGGATCGGCGGGTGCCGAAGGGCCGGGTGGCTCCGGTGGGCCCGGCGGCCCGGGCGGCTCCGGGACCGCCGTCGCCCCGAAGAGCTCGAGCGGATCGCGGCCGCAGACGACGGCGGCGATCAGCGGCCTCGTCACGGCCTCCCTCGCGCTGGTCATGGTGCTCGCGACGTTCGCCGCGCAGCTGATCTACCGGGACTACTACACGTGCCGTGACGACGCCCTGACCAACGCGTCCCAGGAGTCCTGCGAGGACCTGCTGCCCAAGGGGCTGCGGCCGCTCCTCACCGACCGCGACTGACGCCGCGACCGTGCGGCGCGCCTCACCCCGGTAGCCGGGGGCGGGTGCGCCGCACACCTCGTACGCCTCGCACGATCTCGCGCGGCTCGTACGACCTCGCGCCGCCCGTACAACGACGAAGGTCCCCTCACCGGTGAGTGAGGGGACCTTCGTTCTTTGGAGCGCCCGGCAGGCCTTGCACCTACATTTCCCATCGGATGATGGGCGTCTTTCCTTGGACCACAGACGCGTGACTCCCGTGCCGTGCACCGAAGTTACGTGATGATCATACACACCGAAGCGGCCCTCCCGAAACCACGTCGCGTCGACTATGCGGGCCGCTCCGGTTCTCCGTCCTGCGCGGGGGCGTTGTCGCCCACCGGGCGGAAGAGGAAGTCGTAGGGGTCGAGTTCGGGGGCTCGGGCGGGGGGTGGGGGTGTGGGTGGGGGGTTCGTCGGAGGTGCGGGGTTGGTCGGGGGTGCGGGGGGAAGTTGGGGCGGGGGGGTGTCGCGGTTCCGCCGGGGTCGGAGCAGGGGCCAGGTCCGGGGCTTGGTCCGGGACTTGGACTTGGACCTTGACCAGGGCCAGGGCCGGAGCTGGGACCAGGTACGTGTACGGGGCTCGGGACCGGAGTGGGGCTCGGGTTCGAGGCGGGGCTCGGGCTCCGGGCGGGACTTAGGCCCGGGGCGGGATTCGCGCTTCGGGCGGCTGTCGGATGCGGGGTGCGGCTCGGGCCCCGGGTGGGGGCGGGTCCAGAAGCGGAGCCGTACCGAGGGGCGGAGCCAGCGCCTGCCCTCTGCCTCGGGGGCCGCGTCTCCCGGGGGCGCCGGGGTTCTGGCCCTCTCACTCCCGGCCGCCGGGCTCCCGACCGCCGGGCTCCCGACCGCCAGGCCTCCCGCCGCCGGACCGGCCGGACGCGCTGGCCCCGCCGCTCCCGCCGCTCCCATCGGACGCGCGGCTGCAACCGGACGCGCCGGTCCCGCCTGGCCGGGCGATCCGGGTGCTCCGGGTGACCCGGGTGACCCGAGTGCTCCTGGCGTGTTCCTGGGCGCAGCCACCTGAAGTGCCTGCGCCACCGCCGCCTCAAGGAGCGCCGCCTTCGCCCTGATCCGTGCCTTCGTACGCCACCAGCGCACGACCAGCGCCACCGGCACCCCCACCACCAGCGTCCAGCCCGTGGCCATCGCGCCCGTGAGCCACCACACCGGCCCGAAGTCGGCGAGCACCCGTACTCCCATCGGCCCCCCGGACAGCCCCGCGAGCACCGCGCCCAGGGCCCCGCACAGCACCGCCGCGAGGACGGCGCCAAGGACCGTCCGCCCCACCGGCCAGGACGTGTCCCCCGCCGTCGCCGCCCGCGCCATGAACCACCCCAGCGTCCACCCCGCGAGGACCGGCACCACCCCCGCCGCCCAGGTGAGCGGCGAACCGGGCCCCGCCTCCGGGACCGCAGCGAGCAGCGGGAACGGCGGCAGCAGTGGCGCCGCCGAGGCACCGAGGGGTGACACCACCGTCCCGGTCCCGAGTACGAAGCCGGGGCCGAGGCCGTACGCCGCGCCCCACACCGCCGCGTTCGGCACCAGCGCGAGTGCCAGCAGGAGCACCGCGAACCGTCCCGACCACACCGTGGTGACATCCAGGAACGACTCGCGTACGAGCCCCGCGTGCAGCACCACCGACAGCGCCACGAGCAGCGCTCCCCCGGCCACCAGGACCGCCGCCCCCGCGACCGCGGCCCGCCCCACGGCGAGCGAGCGCTCGGCGTCGAAGAAGCGACGCAGCACACCGGCCACCGGCAGCGCGCCCGCCGCACGGCGCAGCGACCCCGGCAGCGGTCCGTAGGGCCGCCCCTGCGCCGTCCACACGCCGAAGCCCGCCGCCGCCACCGCGAGGAGCGGTACGTGCGCCGCCGCGCTCAGCCACGAGGGGCGCAGGGCGCCGCCCGCCGCGTACACCGTGGCCGCCGTACCCACGCACACATAGCCGAGCACCACACCCGTCCAGGCGGTACGCACCCCGAGCGCCCGCCCCTCGGGGTCGGCCGCGTCCCGCGCCGCCCGGTGCACCAGCCAGGCGGGCAGCCCGAGCAGCAACAACGGGGTGACGCCCACCGGCGCGGGCACACCGGACAGCGTGTCGGCGCGGACGAGTTCCGTGCCGTGCGCCAGGAGCCACAGGGTGGCCGCGACGTGCAGCGCGCCGTCGGGTCCGCTGTCCGGGTACGGCGAGCTGATCCACAGTCCCATCACCAGGACCGCGAACACGCCGAGCCCGAGCCCCGCGGCGAGCGCGCCGCCGATCACACAGGTGCCGAGGCCCGGCGCCGTCTGCTTCCGGTAGAGCGTCAGAGAACCGGAGTCGGTCGTAGTCGGATGAGTCACACGGTCATGCTGCCAACGACACGCGCTTTCTTCGCGTAACAGGCGAATGCCGGATGTGTCGCCCAATATACGTTTATGTACTTTTTCGAACGGCGGATCGGCTAGTCATGTCCCAGAGTCCCGCGGCCCCCAAGCGCTCGGCCTCGTCCGGACCAGGGGGAGCCCCCTCGCTGCCGTCCCCCAAGGAACGCCGCAGACTGCGCGAGGCGAAGTCGCTGAGCCAGACCGAGGTCGCCGCGAAGCTGGGGGTCTCCCGTACCACCGTCCGCGGCTGGGAGACGGGCCGCACCCAGCCCAGCGGCCGCCGCCGCGCGGCGTATGCCCGCTTTCTGGCGAGCATCGCGGAGGCCGGGGCCCCGGGGCCCGGCGCCGGTGACCCCCGGAAGGGGGACGTGCCGGAAGGCGGGGGCGCCTCGGGTGAGGACGCTTCCGAGGGGGCCCGCGACGCGGTGGGGCAGAGGGTGGCCCGTACCTCAGTGGACGAGGGGGCGGTCCGCGACCCGTTGGGCGAGGAGGCAACCCCCGGCTCGGGGGGCGAGGCGGCCCACAGCACTGTGGGCGAAGAGGCGGTCCACGGTACGGAGGGCGAGGCTACGGCCCGGAGCACAGAGGGCGAAGGGGCAGCCCGCGGCTCCGTGGGCAAGAAGGCAACCCGCAGCTCAGGGGGCAAGGCTGCGGCCCGCAGCTCAGGAGGCGAAGCTGCGGCACGCGGCACAGAAGGCGCGGCTGCGGCACACGGCTCAGCGGGTGAAGAAGCGGCCCACGGCACGGAGGGCGAGACCACGGCCCGCGGCACAGAGGCGGCCCGCGGCTCCGTGGGCAAGAAGGCAACCCGTAGCCCAGGGGGCAAGGCTGCGGCCCGCAGCTCAGGAGGCGAAGCTGCGGCACGCGGCACAGAAGGCGCGGCTGCGGCACGCGGCACAGTGGGTGACGGGGCAGCCCACGGCACGGAAGGCGCGGCTGCGGCACGCGGCGCAGTGGGTGACGGGGCAGCCCACGGCACGGAAGGCGAGGTTGCGGCGTCTGGCGCGGAGGGGGCGGAGGTCGAGGGTCCCGGTGTCGGGGCCTCGGGGCCGCCCCGTGGGCCCGAGGAGGCCTTCGACGCGCTCTGTGCCGGCACGGCCCCCACCCTCGTACGGCAGGCGTTCGCCCTGACGGGGCGGCGCGCCCTGGCCGAGGAGGCCGTCGAGCGCGCCTTCCAGCACGCCTGGCAGCGCTGGCCCGAGGTGGCCGTGGACCGGGACCCGGCGGGCTGGGTACGCGCCGTGGCACACGAGTACGCGCTGTCCCCCTGGCACCGGTTCCGTCCCGCCTACCGCCGTCCCGACGTACCGCCCGCCGAGGAGGCGGACCGCGCGCTGCTGCGCGTACTCCTCAGCCTGACGCCCGCGCAGCGCCGCACGCTGCTGCTCTACGACGGCGTCGGGCTCGACCTGCCGGAGACGGCGGCGGAGACCGAGGCCAGCACACCCGCCGCCGCGTACCGCCTGATGAACGCCCGCGACGCCGTCGCCGAGCAGTTGCCCGACACGGCGGGCCGCCCCGACGAACTGCACCGGGGCCTCGACGCCCTCGGCCGCACCGAGCGGCTGCGGCTGCCGCGTCCGGCGCGGGTACGGATCGGCAGCGAGCGCCGGGCCCGCGTCTGGACCAGGGCCGCCATCGCCTTCACCACCCTGATCATCGGCGCCACGGCCCTGACCGTCCGCACCGCCCCCACCCGCTACGAGCCGCCCCAGTCCCCCGGCAGAGCCATCAGCGGCGTCCCCCCGCACATGGGCCCGGGCCCGCTCTCGTACGACGAGGAGTCCCTGCGCCAGAAACTCCGCAAGGAACCGGGCAACACCCCGGCAAGACTGACCCCGCTACCCCGCTAGCGACCCCCGCGGCCGGGACGACGAGCACCCCCACGCGCAGGGCGTGCGGGGCGGCACCCCGCTCCGCACCGCTGCGGGCAATCGTGCCGCAGGGCGGCACGGGTGGGCGCAGCACCCCGGCGCCGGACCACCCACCCACACGCGCCGACCCCACCGCCCCAACCGGAGCAGCCAACCCCTCCGGCGCACCCCGACCCCACAGGCGGGACAACAAGAACGCGGGCCCGCACCCCACGCGGAGTGGGTGCGGGCCCGCGTTCGAGCGAACCGGACGTGCCGGCGCTAGCCGGCGAGAATCGCGCGGGCCAGCTTCGCCGTCTCGGTGGGCGTCTTGCCGACCTGCACACCGGCGGCCTCAAGGGCCTCCTTCTTCGCGGCAGCCGTGCCGGAGGAGCCGGAGACGATGGCGCCGGCGTGGCCCATCGTCTTGCCCTCGGGCGCGGTGAAGCCCGCGACGTAGCCGACGACCGGCTTCGACACGTTCTCCTTGATGAAATCCGCGGCGCGCTCCTCGGCGTCACCACCGATCTCACCGATCATCACGATCAGATCGGTGTCGGGGTCGGCCTCGAACGCGGCGAGCGCGTCGATGTGCGTCGTACCGATGACCGGGTCGCCACCGATGCCGACGGCCGACGAGAAGCCGATGTCACGCAGCTCGTACATCATCTGGTACGTCAGCGTGCCCGACTTCGAGACCAGGCCGATGCGGCCCGGCTTCGTGATGTCGCCCGGGATGATGCCGGCGTTCGACTGACCCGGCGTGATCAGACCGGGGCAGTTCGGGCCGATGATGCGGGTCTTGTTGCCCTGGGACTTCGCGTACGCCCAGAAGGCGGCGGAGTCGTGGACGGCGATGCCCTCGGTGATGACGACCGCGAGCGGGATCTCGGCGTCGATCGCCTCGACGACGGCGGCCTTGGCGAAGGCCGGCGGCACGAAGAGGACGGAGACGTTGGCGCCCGTCTTCTCCATCGCCTCGGCGACCGTACCGAAGACCGGGATGTCGTTGCCGTCGATGTCGACGGAGGTGCCCGCCTTGCGGGGGTTCACGCCACCGACGATGTTGGTGCCGTCACCCAGCATGAGCTTGGTGTGCTTCATGCCCGTGGCACCGGTCATGCCCTGGACGATGACCTTGGAGTCCTTGTTGAGGAAGATAGCCATGGTGGTCTGAGTCCCTCTATCCCTTACTTCGCAGCCGCGGCGAGCTCGGCGGCCTTGTCGGCCGCGCCGTCCATGGTGTCCACGCGCTGCACCAGCGGGTGGTTGGCGTCGGACAGGATCTTGCGACCCAGCTCCGCGTTGTTGCCGTCGAGGCGCACGACCAGCGGCTTGGTGACCTCTTCACCCTTGGACTTCAGGAGCTCCAGGGCCTGCACGATGCCGTTGGCGACCTCGTCGCAGGCGGTGATGCCGCCGAAGACGTTGACGAAGACGGACTTGACGTCCGGGTCGCCCAGGATGATCTCCAGGCCGTTCGCCATGACCTCGGCGGAGGCGCCGCCACCGATGTCGAGGAAATTGGCGGGCTTCACGGCGCCGTGCGCCTCACCGGCGTACGCGACGACGTCCAGGGTGCTCATGACGAGACCCGCGCCGTTGCCGATGATGCCGACCTCGCCGTCGAGCTTGACGTAGTTGAGGTTCTTGGCCTTGGCGGCAGCCTCGAGCGGGTTGGCTGCGTCCTTGTCCTCGAGCGCCTCGTGGTCGGGCTGACGGAAGTCGGCGTTCTCGTCGAGCGAGACCTTGCCGTCCAGGGCCAGGATGCGGCCGTCCTTCGTCTTCACCAACGGGTTCACCTCGACGAGGAGCGCGTCCTCGGCGACGAAGGTGTCCCACAGGGTCACCATCGCCTCGGCGACGCCCTCGGCCACGTCGGCCGGGAACTTCGCCTGGGCCACGATCTCGCGGGCCTTCTCGATGTCCACGCCCTCGACGGCGTTGACCGGGACCTTCGCGAGGGCCTCGGGGGTCTTCTCCGCAACCTCCTCGATGTCCATGCCGCCCTGCACCGACGCCATGGCGAGGAAGGTGCGGTTGGTGCGGTCCAGGAGGTACGAGACGTAGTACTCCGCCTCAATCTCCGGGGACAGCTCGGCGATCATCACCTTGTGGACCGTGTGGCCCTTGATGTCCATGCCGAGGATGTCCGTCGCGCGGGCGACGGCCTCGTCCGGCGTCGCCGCCAGCTTCACACCGCCGGCCTTGCCGCGGCCACCGACCTTCACCTGCGCCTTCACTACCGACTTGCCGCCAAGGCGATCAGCCGCCGCGCGCGCCGCCTCAGGCGTGTCGATGACTTCACCGGCCAGCACCGGTACACCGTGCTTGGCGAAGAGGTCCCTCGCCTGGTACTCGAACAGGTCCACGCGCGTCCGTCCCTTTTCAGTGATCTCGCGCCGCTGACGCTAGGCAGCGGCTTCAGTCTCTGCGTGCTCTGCGTGGGCGTGCCGCGAAGGGCAACGTGACTGCGCTGTCACTAGGGAGGCGTAGACGGAAGTCCGGTACGCGGCATGTCCGTCTCGCAGGTTATCGCCGCGGGACGTGCGTCCCTAAATCGCAGGTCACATTTGCGCGGTGATGACGGTCACAGATCTAGGGCGCCCGCCCGTTTGCTCGCGTGTGCGCACGTGATCAGGCGGTGCGCGCGGGCGGGCACCACGGGGACGTGCCCGCCCTCACCGCTGCGCGGGCGCGTCCGGTACGGGCAGCGGTCTCCGCTCGATCGCCGCCGCCATCACGTCCGGGAACAGGTCCGGCGTACACGCGAAGGCCGGTGCGTCCAGGGCGGCGAGCGCCGCCGCGTGCTCCCTGTCGTACGCGGGTGCCCCCTCGTCGGACAGCGCGAGCAGCGTCACGAACTGCACGCCGGATGCCTTCATCGCCGCGACCCGCTTCAGCATCTCGTTCCGTATCCCGCCCTCGTAGAGGTCGGATATCAGCACGACGACGGTGTCCGCGGGGCGGCTGATCTGCGCCTGGCAGTACGCGAGCGCCCGGTTGATGTCGGTGCCGCCGCCGAGCTGCGTGCCGAACAGGACGTCCACGGGGTCGTCGATCTGGTCCGTCAGGTCCACGACGTTCGTGTCGAACACGACGAGCCGTGTGCTGATGGACCGCATCGAGGCGAGCACCGCGCCGAAGACGGAGGCGTACACCACGGACGCCGCCATCGAACCGGACTGGTCGATGCAGAGGATGACGTCCTTCTTCACCGACTGCGCCGCCCTGCCGTACCCGATGAGCCGCTCGGGGACCACCGTCCGGTACTCGGGGAGGTAGTTCTTGAGGTTGGCCGCGATGGTGCGGTTCCAGTCGATGTCGCGGTGGCGCGGCCTGCTGACGCGTGCGCTGCGGTCGAGCGCCCCGGTGAGCGTGGCCCGGGTGCGGGTCGCGAGCCGCTTCTCGAGGTCCTCGACCACCTTGCGCACGACGGCCCGCGCGGTCTCCTTCGTCGTCTCGGGCATCGCCTTGTTGAGGGAGAGCAGGGTGCCGACCAGGTGGACGTCCGCCTCCACGGCCGCCAGCATCTCGGGCTCCAGGAGCAGCGCGGACAGTCCGAGCCTGTCGATGGCGTCGCGCTGCATGACCTGGACCACGGACGTCGGGAAGTACGTCCGGATGTCCCCGAGCCAGCGCGCGACCGACGGCGCCGACGCCCCGAGCCCGGCAGACCGCCCCTGCCCGCGCTCCTTCTTCCCCGCTCCCCCGTACAGCGCGGCGAGCGCCCCGTCCATCGCGGCGTCCCGACCACTCAGCGCACACCCGGTCCCGTCCGCCCCGTCCCCACCCAGCACCATCCGCCACCGCCGCAACCGCTCCCCTCCACCCTCACCGCCACTCACATCCACCGCCCCCCTCACGTCCGCCGCGCCGCTCACATCCACCGCCCCATCCATGTCCGCCGCTCCGTTCACGTCCGCCACGCCGCTCATATCCACCGCCCCAGTCACGCCCACCGCTCCGCTTACGCCCTCAACCTCCGCCCCCCCCGCACTCCCCTACTCGTCCCCGCCCTCACGCCGCCCCCACCAGCCAGCTCCCGTTCCGTCCGGTCCCGCCGTCCACGGTGCCGTCCTGCCCGGCCGCCCCCCGGCCGACGGGCGCGGCCCCGCTCCGCTCGGCCCCGTCCGCGGCGCTTCCCTCGGGCCCGTCGGTGAGGTGGTCGCCGAGGCCTAGGAGCAGGGCGAGGGCCGGGAGTACCGCGTCCGCGCGGTCGCGGTCGAGGTCGGGCGCGAAGCCCGGCGCGCCCTCGGACGGCGACGCCTCGCCCGCCCGGCCCGGGCCTCTGCGCACCAGCTCCCCCAAGGACCGGCGCACGCCGGGCTCATACGCGGCGAACGTACGCCGCAGCAGTGGCAGTACGTCGACGAAGGCATCCTCCGGCACCCGCGTCAGCCACTGGTCGACGAGCCCGAGGAGCCGAGGGTCGTGCACGAGCAGCATCCCGCCCCCGGCGCCGCCCCCGACGAACCCCTCGATCCACGCGGCGGCCTCGGCCGGTTCGGTCCCGGGTGACAGGGCGAGCCCCATGAACCGCGCGGCCTCCCCCTCGTCCAGGCTCCCGTCGTCCATCAGGAGACGGGCGCACCGGCCACGCACGACCCCGGCGACCCGCTCCCCCTCGACGAGCGCCCGCAGCACCCGCGCCCACCGCGGCCTGCCGCCCCACCCGGTGTCCCCGTCGTCGGAGCCGGGACCCCCGGCCCCGTCCCCTTCGCCCCGGGCGATGAGGTCACCCAGCAGGCCCACGGCCAGGTGCACCGCGTCGATGTGCCCCCGCATGGCCCTCGCGGCGTCCGCGTCGACGCCCACGCACGCGGGCGGCAACCCGACGAACACCCGCTCGGCGAGCCCGCGCGCCACCTCCCCCAGCGCACCGGTGTCCGTCCCCCGTACGTCCCCGTACCGCATCGACCGCACGAGCGCGGGCAGCGCCCGCGCCAGCTGACCGACGTCGGTGTCGAGCGCGGCACGGTCGGCGAGGACCCGCATCACCACCGGCAGCGCCTCGGACAGCTCGGCGAGCAGACACCGCTCGGCCAGGGCGGTGACCTCGGCGAGCGCCGGCGCGTCCACCGCGTCGGCCGCCGCCTTGGCGGTGGCCGCGCCGAGGACCGTCGTCCCCCACACCCCGGCCTCGGCGACCCGCACCGAAAGCTCGGGCTCCCACCGCAGCCGCCAGGTCTCCCGGAACGTGCCCGTGCTCCCGCGCGACTCGACCGGCTCCCCCCAGGCCACTCCGAGCAGCCGCAGCCGGTGCAGCAACCGGCTGCGGGCCGCGTCCGTGTCCTTACGGAGGTCCAGCTCGACCTCCCGCTCCAGCGTCTCCGGCTTGAGCCGGAGCCCGCGCTGGACCCGGGTGAGGTCGCGCTGGAGCGGCACGGCAGGCGCGGACTCCGGCACCTCGCCGAGCACGTCCCCGACGACGAGCCGGTCGTGTACGAGAGCGAGCGGCACGTCCGAGCCCTCGCACAGCACCGCCCGCGCCGCGTCCATCGTCTCGGTGAGCCCGGGCAGCGGCCGCCCACGCATCACGGCGAGCGTGTCGGCGAGCCGCACCGCCTCGATGACGTGCGCGGACGACACGATCCGGTCCTCCTCCCTGAGCAGCCGCGCGACCTTCACCAGCCAACGGGCGACGGGCCGGTCGGGCGCGCCGAACAGATGGCCGTACCAGCCGGGCGAGTCGATGCCCGCCCCGTAACCGCTGTGCCGTGAGAGGCGGCGGTGCGTCCAGGGCACCCACGTCATGTCCACCTTGACCTTCGGCAGCCCCTTCAGGAGCGCCCGGTCGGCCGCCACGGAGGTTTTCTGCCGCAGTGCGGGCACGTGCCAGGCCCCGCACACCACGGCGACACCCGCGGCCCCGAACTCCTTCTGCGCCGCCCGCACCTGGAGCCGCATGTACGCCTCGCGCACCAGGTCCCGGTCGTGCCCGCCGTCGCCGTACGTCTCGCGCAGCGCTCCCATGGCCTCACCGAGCGCCTCGAAGGGCGCGTACGCGTCACCGCCTCCCGCGCGGTGTTCGACGACGTCCTCCCACCAGCGCTCCGGGTCGTCGTACCCGGCCGCGTCGGCGAGCGCCCCCAGCGGATCGATCCGCACGGCCTCCCCGGCCCCGGCAGCGGACGCGCCCCCGTGCTCTCCGGGTTCCCCGTGTTCCCCGTGGTCTCTGGGTTCCCCGGCCCCCGGCTCCTCACGGCCCTGTGCCAGCGTGTGCGCGGCCGGCAGGTCCATGAAGCGCACCGGCACCCCGCGCCGTACCGCCCACCGGATCGCCACCCACTCGGGCGAGAACTCGGCGAGCGGCCAGAACGCCGAGCGGCCCGGCTCGTCCACCACGTGTGCGAGCAGCGCGACCGGTGGCCGCATCCCGGCCTCGGCGGCGAGCCCCACCAGGCCGTCCGCCTCCGGCGGCCCTTCGACGAGGAGCACCCGCGGCTGCGCCGCGTCGAGCGCCGCGCGCACGGCCCGCGCGGATCCGGGCCCGTGGTGCCGCACGCCGAGCAGCAGCGGCCCGTCCGCCCCGGCCCCGGCACCCGCGGTCCCCTGCGTGGCCGTCGTCATGCGCTCACCTCACGGCACGCGCGGTAGAAGTCCTTCCACCCGTCGCGCTCCCGCACGACCGCCTCCAGATACTCCTGCCAGATCACCCGGTCCGCCGCGGGATCCCGCACCACCGCCCCGAGGATGCCCGCGGCGACGTCGCCGGGGCGCAGCACCCCGTCCCCGAAGTGCGTGGCCAGGGCGAGACCGTTGGTGACCACGGAGATCGCCTCGGCCGTCGACAGGGTCCCGCTCGGCGACTTCACCTTCGTACGCCCGTCCGCGGTCACGCCCGCGCGCAGCTCGCGGAACACGGTGACGACGCGGCGGATCTCGTCGATGCCCTCGGGCCCGGTCGGAAGGTCGAGGGAGCGGCCTATCTGGTCGACGCGGCGCGAGACGATGTCGACCTCGGCCTCGGCGCTCTCGGGCAGCGGAAGGACGACGGTGTTGAAGCGGCGGCGCAGGGCACTGGACAGGTCGTTGACGCCGCGGTCGCGGTCGTTGGCCGTGGCGATGAGGTTGAAGCCGCTCACGGCCTGCACCTCTTGGCCGAGTTCCGGTACGGGCAGGGTCTTCTCCGACAGGATCGTGATGAGCGTGTCCTGTACGTCGGCCGGGATGCGGGTCAGCTCCTCGACGCGTGCCGTCATGCCCTCGGACATGGCCCGCATCACCGGGCTCGGCACCAGCGCGTCGCGGCTCGGCCCGTGCGCGAGCAGCTGCGCGTAGTTCCACCCGTACCGGATGGCTTCCTCGGGTGTGCCCGCCGTGCCCTGCACCAGGAGCGTCGAGTCGCCGCTGACCGCGGCGGCCAGGTGCTCGGACACCCAGGTCTTGGCGGTGCCCGGCACCCCGAGCAGGAGCAGGGCCCGGTCGGTGGCGAGCGTGGTGACGGCGACCTCGACGATGCGGCGCGGCCCCACGTACTTCGGGGTGATCACGGTGCCGTCGGGCAGCGTGCCGCCCAGCAGATACGTCGCCACGGCCCAGGGCGAGAGCAGCCAGCGGGCGGGGCGCGGCCGGTCGTCCTGCGCGGCGAGCGCGGCCAGTTCGGCGGCGAAGGCGTCCTCGGCGTGCGGCCTGAGCGCCTGCGCCGACTCCTCCGCGGATTCCGTGACCTCAGGTCCGGTGGGTTCGACGGAAACAGACATGGTGATCCCCCTCCAGCTCATGCGTGCCACGGCGTGACGGCAGGCCACGACACGGGCATGCGGCAGCAACGATCAACAGCACGAGCCCTCGTGACGACGGTCTCGGCCGCGATGTGTTCCACCGTGCACCAAGCCACTGACAATCGGCCCCGGCACGGCTCCGACCTGCACCGATTGCTTGCGCACGGTGGATTGTCAGTGCCGGGACCTACCTTCGGACTCATGACTCAGCAGGGGGTTCGCTGGACGGCGGACCAGGTGCTGGCACTGGCACCTGACGCGTCGTCACAGAAGGCGGGAAGCAGGCTCGGCGTCGCCGGGCCGTGGTCGGAGACGGGCAGTTCGGGCGAGGGGGCCGTGTGGGGACTGTGCAAGGGCAGCGGCAGCAAGCCGTACCGAACGGTGATCGCCACCGCGGACGTCGCGGGCCCGGCGTACAAGTGCAGTTGCCCGAGCCGCAAGTTCCCGTGCAAGCACGCGCTCGGCCTGCTGCTGCTGTGGGCCGAGGTGCCGGGGGCGGGGAGCGGCGGGGCAGCGGTGCCGGACGGGGCCGCGCCGCCGGACTGGGCGCGGGAGTGGCTGGACGCGCGGGGTAAGAAGGCGGAGGCGAAGCGGAGTTCGGCCGCTGCGACGGGGCCGGCCACGGCCCCCGCCGACCCGGAGGCGGCCCGCAGACGCGCCGAGCGCAGGGCGGAGCGGGTGACGGCGGGCGCGACGGAGCTGGAGCGGCGCCTGTCCGACCTGCTGCGCGGCGGCATGGCGGCCGCCGAGCAGGCGGGGTACGGACAGTGGGACGAGACGGCGGCCCGCATGGTGGACGCCCAGGCCCCCGGTCTCGCCGCCCGGGTGCGGGAGTTGGGCGCCATACCGGCCTCGGGCCCCGGCTGGCCCGCCCGCCTCCTGGAGGAGTGCGCGCTCCTGCATCTGCTGACCTCGGGCTGGCTGCGCCGCGACACGCTGCCCGCCGTCCTGGCGGCGACGGTCCGCTCCCGCACGGGTCTGCCCACCCCGGCGCAGGGCACCCCGCTCCGCGACCACTGGCAGGTTCTCGCGCAGTACGACACGGCGGACAGCAAGCTGACCACACGCCGCATATGGGTGCACGGCGAGCGATCCGGACACACGGCCCTGCTCCTGTCGTACGGCGCGGCCGGCCGTGCCCCCGCCCTGTCCCTGCCGGTCGGCCTGACCCTGGACGCCGAGCTCACCCCGTACGCCGCCGATCCCGCGTCCCGGCAGCTCCGCGCGGACCTGGGCGAGCAGTTCTCGGCCCCCGCTCCCGGCACGGGCCACCCACCAGGCATACGCCCCGAGGAGGCGATGGCCCGGTACGGCGACGCGCTGCGTGACGATCCCTGGCTCGACTCGTGGCCCGTCACCCTCGGCCGGGTCGTCCCGGTCCCGCACGGCACGGACTGGCAACTGGCCGAAGCCGACGCCGATCTGGCCCTGCCCGTCGCCCCTTCCGCCGCGTCCCGCTCCGGCCTGTGGCGCCTGGTGGCGCTCTCCGGAGGCGCCCCTCTCACGGTCTTCGGCGAATGCGGCCACCGCGGCTTCACGCCCCTCGCGGCCTGGGCGCATGACGGGGCGGAGACGGTGCGGCTGTGACATCGGATCTCCGACCCCGGTCCTCGGACCTCAGATCTTGGACCTCAGACCTCGGGCAGGAACCGACGCACGCATGAGACGGAAGGAAGAACAAGAAGGAAACGAAGAAGAAGAGCAGGAGCAAGAGCAGAAGCACGAGGAACAAGAGGAAGAGGAAGGAGGGGAGATGGCCTCGTCCACCGCCCCCGCGGAAGCTCCCGCCCCTGCGGAAGCCGCCACCCCTGGGGAAGCCGCCACTCCTGGGGAAGCCGCCACCCCCGTGGAAGCCGCCGCACGGTACGCCCATAGCTCCTGGGAGGCGCTGGTCACCGCGGCGCTCCTGGGCACGGACCGGCGCACCCCACCGGTCACCGCCCCCGGCCGGGAGGCCCCCGCGGCCCTCCTGGACGCTGCCGCCGTGCAGACGGTGCGGCGCCGCGCGGGCCTGCGCGCCGCCCCCGCGGCCGAGCGCCCCGCGCCCGCGCCCGCCGACCCCCGCCCGGCGGTCCCCGTGGCGGCCCGGCGCCGCCTCGCGGCCCTGCTCGCCGATCACCCCCACGCGGGCGGCGGCCGCCGCGGCACCTCGCCCGACCTGATGGAGCTGCTCCCCCAGTGGCTCGCCCTGGCCAACGACCGGGGCTACGCACCGCCCCCGGAGCTTCTGCCCGCCCTCCTGAACGCGGCGCGCGGACGCACCGACCTGCGCCCCCAGGCCCTGGCCTTCGCGGGCCCGCGCGCCCAGTGGCTGGCCCGGCTCAACCCGGACTGGAAGTTCGCGCTGCGCACGGCACCGGGCGGGGCCCCTGTGTCGGGTCAGCGGGAAGCCGACCGGGCCGAGCGGGAACGGCGCTGGCAGGAGGGCTTGTTCGCCGAGCGCGTCGCCCTCCTCGCCTCACTCCGCGCCCACGACCCGCAGCTGGCACGCGAGTTGCTCACCGGCACCTGGTCGACGGAGCGGGCCGAGGACCGGCTGATGTTCCTGGACTCGCTGCGCACGGGACTGTCCGCGGCCGACGAGCCGTTCCTGGAGCAGGCGCTCAGCGACCGCAGCCGCAACGTCCGGGCGACGGCGGCCGAGCTGCTGTCTGCCCTGCCGCACTCGGCGCTGGCCGCCCGCATGGCGGACCGCGCCGCCTCCTGCGTGGCCCTGGACCGGACCGCGGGCACACCGGTGCTCACCGTGGAGGCACCGCACGAGTGCGACGCGGGCATGGAGCGAGACGGCGTGGCACCCAAGCCACCCGCGGGACGGGGCGAGCGCTCCTGGTGGCTGGGGCAGCTGGTGGAGGCCGCTCCCCTGGCCGCCTGGCGCGCCCGGCTCGGTGACCGTCAGCCCGCCGAGATAGTGGCGCTGCCCGTGGCCGACGACTGGCGGGGCGAGCTGCACGCGGCCTGGTGTCGCGCCGCCGTCCGCCAGCGCGACGCGAGCTGGGCCAGGGCGCTGCTCGGCGTCCCGTCGTCCCCGGACGCCGCCGGGCCCGGCGCGGTGTCCCTCGCGGAGCGCGCCAAGCTCCTCACCACGCTGCCCGGGGCGGAGCGGGCGGAGTGGGTCGCGGGATTCATCGACGCGCACGGCCTGTCGGAGGCGTTCCAACTGCTCGGCGTGTGCGCGGTGCCGTGGGCCCCCACGCTGGGGCGCGCGGTGGTGGACGCGCTCAACATCGCCCGCGACGCGGGGAGCTACCCGTGGAGCTTCAGCGGAGTGATGGGCCTCGCGGAACGCTGCCTGGACCCGGCGGAGGCAGTACGCCTGGACGCGCTGACGGCCGTCCCGGACGAACGCGAGGACGCCGCCCCCGGGGCGGGCGGCTACTGGTCGGAGGCGTTCCAGCGCCTGGTCACGACGTTGCGGCTGCGCGCGGCTATGCGGGAGGAACTGGGAGGATGAGGCGGGGCGGGCTCGCGGCCGGTGTGGCAGGGCGGGCCTGCGGCGGCCGGTCAGGCGGGAGGGACCGGGCCCGCGGCCGGTGTGGCGGGGCGGGTCCGGGGCCGGTGTGGCGGGGCGGGTCCGGGGCCGGTGTGGCGGGGCGGGTCCGGGGCCGGTCAGGCGGGGACGGACCAGGCCCACGGCCGGTGTGGCGGGGACGGACCGGGCCCACGGCCGGTGTGGCGGGGACGAACCAGGCCCACGACCGGAGAAGCGGACCCGGCCCGCAGCCCGTCAGACGGGCACGGACCAGGCCCACGGCCGGTGAGGCGGGGTGAACCCGCGGCCGGTCTGGCGGAGACGGACCGGGCCCGCGCCGCTCACGCGGGGACGAACCAGGCCCGCAGCCAGTCCGGCGGGGACAGACCAGGCCCACGACCGGACCGGAGAGGCGGACCGGGCCCCGGGCCGCAGCCCCCGCGGACCCCTCAAGCACCCCCGGGTGCACCCAGGCACCCCCAAACACCGCCGAGGGCTACGCCTCCGTAGGCTGCCGCACGTTCCCCCGCACCCACTCCACGATCTCCGTCGTCGTCGCCCCCGGCGTGAAGAGCTCGGCGACACCCTTCTCCTTCAGGAGGGGAATGTCCTCCTCGGGAATGATCCCGCCGCCGAAGACCTTGATGTCCTGCGCGTCGCGCTCCTTGAGGAGTTCGATGACCCGGGCGAACAGGGTGTTGTGCGCGCCGGACAGGATGGAGAGGCCGATGGCGTCGGCGTCCTCCTGGATCGCGGTGTCGACGACCTGCTCCGGCGTCTGGTGCAGGCCGGTGTAGATGACCTCCATGCCGGCGTCACGCAGTGCCCGCGCGATCACCTTGGCCCCGCGATCGTGGCCGTCGAGCCCCGGCTTGGCCACCACCACGCGGATCGGACCGGCTGCCACACCCATCACTGCCTCCATGTACAGAAAGCCGACTGCGGAATCCCACGCGCCCGGCCGGCCGGCGGCGCCGGCCCGGACACCCCGCGCCGCACCGGCCGGGTAGGTGAACGAACGTTATCTCCAGGATCGCTCAACCCGCAGTTTCGTGGTGGAGAGCGAGGGGGAAATCACACGGTGGGACACGTTCACTGCGCGCCGCTCCCGTGATCACCCGGCACAGGGGCCGGATCAGCCCGGGACACCCGGGCCGCATCCCCGCCCAGCCGCCGGGCCGCGGTCGGGGGTTGCGCAAGGGGAGCCGCCGCGAGGCCGCCGTACCACCACGTCGTCAGCCGCAGGACGCGGTGGCGCCGGTGCGTCGCCCACCGGCGCGCCGACGGGCGGCGCGCCACACCACGGGAAGGGCACGCCTCACTTCCGGTTTCCCATGAGAGGCACACGGGGGACAGAGGTGTCCTCCGCGTGCCGACCGGGAGGTCGACATGACGGACACGAGGGTCGAGCCCTTTCGTCGCTGCAACACCCTGCTTCCCGCAAGGTTTGCGGGCCTGCCTCTGGCACTGCTGAAGGCGACCGCGCTCGAACTCGCCATCCTCGCCGGACACCTCCTCCTGTATCCCTCGGGCATCACCCAGGAACGCCGCGCCGTACCCCCGCCACCGTCACCGGACGCCCCGCGGCTGCCCGCGCAGGACAAACCACCGGTCCTGCTCCTGCACGGCTTCATCGACAACCGTTCCGTCTTCGTGCTGCTGCGCCGCAGTCTCGCCCAGCACGGCAGGCAGCACCTGGTATCCCTCAACCACTCGCCGCTGACCTGCGACATCCGCGGAGCCGCCGAGTTGCTCGGCCGTCATGTGGAAGAAATCTGCGAACGCACGGGGCACTCCCGTGTCGACATCGTCGGCCACAGCCTCGGCGGCCTCATCGCCCGCTACTACGCGCAGCGGCTCGGCGGTGACGCCCGCGTACGCACACTCGTCACGCTCGGCACACCGCACGGGGGCACCCGGGCCGTGCCGCTCGCGGACGCGCACCCGATCGTGCGCCAGATGCGCCCCGGTTCGGACGTGGTGCGGGAACTGCGCGAACCCGCGCCGGGGTGCCGCACGCAGTTCGTGAGCTTCTGGAGCGAACTGGACCAGCTGATGGACCCGGTGGAGACGGCCTGCGTCGACCACCCGGACCTGGTCGCGCAGAACGTACGCGTCTCGGGCATCGGCCATCTCGCCCTGCCCGTGCACCCCGCGGTGGCGAGCGCCATCCGCCAGGCCCTGGACCTGACCGAGCCCGCGGTCGACACCGCCGAGTCCGCCCTCGACACCGCCGCGCCCTCCGGCGGACTGACGGTCGCGTGACGACGGCCTGACGGCTTCCGGCCCGACAGTCCGGATCGTCGATCTCGCGCCGCCCCGCCCCCGGATTCCGCTTCTCGCAGTCGAACGAACCTCGAACACAAAACCAAGGCTGCGCCCGGGGACCGCCGAAAGACGGCCGAATGCCCGTTTCCTGCGACCGGGAAACCCAGCGAAGATTGTCGCGCCCGCGTACCGCCGGGTACAGTCGCGGCACTGCTCTGCCAGCCCATGCTGTCGAGGCGAAAGAGAAGTTGGTGAACGACCGTCACCCGCCGGGGCCCCCCACCTCGGCTCCGGCACCCGACGCCGACTACGCCCCCTTCGGGTCCTACGACCAGCAGGCCGGCTACACCGGATACGACGGCTATGCCACCGGTACCTTCTCCGCCACCGGTTTCAACGCCCCCGGCGACTACGACGCAACGGACGGTTTCGACACTTCCGGTTCCGGTTTCTCCGTGCCCACCTCGGGTTTCCCCGCCGATCCGCTCTTCGGCGCCCTGCCGGGCGACCACGACACGGGCCAGTGGGCCACGACGGGCCCGCAGCAGACCCTCACGTACGACGCGTACGCCACCGAGACCGGATACGACACCGGCAGCCACGACACCACGGCCGTATGGGGCGGCGGTCACCAGCCGCTCGCGGACATCCCGTCCCAGCCGGGCACCCCTTCCGGCGCCACCTGGGACGCCACCGCCTGGAACGAGGGCCCCGCCACCGGCCAGTGGGCCACCCAGGTCTTCGACAGCGGCGCCTACGACGCCACGGCGTGGAACTCCGACGGCCATGAGACGTACGAAGGACCACAGCAGGAGACGTACGAGGCACCCGACTCCGCCTACGACCCGCAGAACGGATACACCACGCAGGATCCGTACGAGGCCGGGGCGTCCGCGGACTCCGACGGGTACGGATCCGAAGAGGCCGCGTACGAAGGCGATGCCACCGCGTACGAAGGCGACACCTACGATGGCGACGCCTACGACAAGGGCACCTTCGACAAGGACGCTTACGACGAGGGCGGGTACGGATCCGAGGAGGACCCGCACGCCTCCGCTCCCGACGAGGGACCCGCCGACCAGCTCGGCGGAATCACCCCGGGTGGCGCTGACGCCGATCCCGCGGAGCACGCGTCGACAAGTCGCAAGGAACGTTCCCGCTCCGCCCGGTCCACCGGGTCGCGGAGCCGTGGCCGTTCGCGCCGCTCCCCCGCCAAGCGGTCCGCGCTGTTCACCGTCGCCGTACCGTCCGCCTGCGTGATGGGGGTCGCCGGAGTGGCCGCCGCGTCCGTCGGCGACCTCGGCGGGGGCGGCGAGGACAAGAACGCGCGGGCGTCCGCCCCGGATCCGGCGACCGTCCAGCCGTCCACCGCCAACAACAAGCTGGACACCCAGCTGGCCAACCTCTCCGCGGACGCGGGCGACTTCGCCGACCGCGCGAGCCGCACGCAGGAGCGCATCGACCTCAAGGCCCAGAAGGTGGCGGCGCAGAAGAAGGCCGCCGCGGACGCCGCGCGCAAGGAACGGCTGCGGCCGAAGTTCGCGCTGCCGGTCGCCCAGCACGGTCTGAGCGCCTACTACGGACAGGCGGGCATCAACTGGATGTCGGCGCACTCCGGCATCGACTTCCCGGTGTCGTACGGCTCGCAGGTCCGGGCCGCGACCGACGGCACGGTCTCCACGAAGTACAACAGCGCCTACGGCAACATGGCGATCGTCACCGCCAAGGACGGCACGGAGACCTGGTACTGCCATCTCTCCACGCACAAGATCGCGAGCGGTCCCGTGCAGGCCGGTGACACCATCGCCTTCTCGGGCAACTCCGGCAACTCCACCGGGCCGCACCTGCACTTCGAGGTCCGCCCGGGCGGCGGCTCCGCCATCGACCCCCTGTCGTGGCTGCGCAGCCACGGGCTCGACCCGACGTAGGCCCAGCTCCCACCCACCGCGTGGGCAAACACAGTTCCCACTGCCGCGTGGGCGGGCACGGCTCCCGCCGCCGAACCGCACCTGCGGCCCTGAAGGGCGCAACTCCAGCCCCCGTCGCTGGAGTTGCACCTGCCGAGTGTCCCCCGCGCCCGGGGGCGAGCGCTACAGCTTTTCCACCGGCGCGTACCGCAGCAGCAGCCGCTTCGGCTTCTCCTCGCCGAAGTCCACCGTCGCCTCGGCGTTCGCCCCCGTGCCCTTCACGCCGACCACCGTGCCCAGGCCGAACTGGTCGTGGGTCACACGGTCGCCGACCGCGAGCGCGACCACCGGCTTCTCCGTGGCCCTGCGGGTGGCGAAGCCCTGCGCGCCGCCCGTGCGCGAGCGCGACGACGACAGCGCGGCGGCCACCCCGCCCGCAGGACCCGACGCGGCGGGCGCGCCGACGGAGCCCTTCCGCTTCCAGTCCAGGTGGGCCTCCGGGATCTCCTCCAGGAAGCGCGAGGGCGGGTTGTACGACGGCTGGCCCCAGGCGCTGCGCATGGAGGACCGCGTGAGATACAGCCGCTCCCGCGCGCGCGTGATCCCCACGTAGGCCAGGCGCCGCTCCTCCTCCAGCTCCTTGACCTGCCCGAGGGCGCGCATGTGCGGGAAGACGCCGTCCTCCATGCCGGTCAGGAACACCACGGGGAACTCCAGGCCCTTGGCCGTGTGCAGCGTCATGAGCGTGATGACGCCGGAGCCGTCGTCCTCCTCGTCGGGGATCTGGTCGGAGTCCGCGACGAGCGCGACCTGCTCCAGGAAGTCCGAGAGGGTGCCGGTGGGGGCCGGCGCCGCGTCCTCCGCGGGAGCGGGAGCGGTATCGGCACCGGGGGCGGTGGCGGTGGCGGCGTCGGGAGCGGTGGCGGCGTCGGTGGTGGCACCGGCGGCCGTGCCGCGGTCCTGCTCGAACTCCAGGGCCACGGCGGCCAGCTCCTGGAGGTTCTCGATGCGCGTCTCGTCCTGCGGGTCGGTGGAGGACTGGAGCTCCGCGAGATATCCGGTCCGCTCGAGCACGGCCTCCAGGACGACGGCGGGGCCCGCGCCGGACTCGACGATCGTGCGCAGCTCCTCCATGAGCGTGTTGAAGCGCTTCACGGCGTTCGCCGAGCGGGCCGCCATGCCGTACGCCTCGTCGACGCGGCGCAGCGCCTGCGGGAAGGAGATCTTCTCGCGCTGCGCGAGCGCGTCGATCATCGCTTCGGCGCGGTCCCCGATGCCGCGCTTGGGCACGTTCAGGATGCGGCGCAGCGGCACGGCGTCCTCGGGGTTGGCGAGGACCCGTAGATACGCGAGGACGTCGCGGACTTCCTTGCGCTCGTAGAAGCGGACCCCGCCGACGACCTTGTAGGGCAGGCCGACGCGGATGAAGATCTCTTCGAAGACACGGGACTGGGCGTTCGTGCGATAGAAGATCGCCACGTCGCCGGCCTTGGCGTCACCGGCGTCGGTCAGGCGGTCGATCTCGTCGGCGACGAACTGGGCCTCGTCGTGCTCGGTGTCGGCGACGTACCCGGTGATGCGTGCGCCGGCGCCCGCGTTGGTCCACAGGTTCTTGGGGCGACGGCTCTCGTTGCGCTCGATGACCGCGTTGGCGGCGGTCAGGATCGTCTGGGTGGAGCGGTAGTTCTGCTCGAGGAGAATCGTGGTCGCGTTCGGGTAGTCCTCCTCGAACTGGAGGATGTTGCGGATGGTGGCGCCGCGGAAGGCGTAGATGGACTGGTCGGCGTCACCGACGACGCACAGCTCGCCCGGCTCGTCGCCCTCTCCGGAGGGGCCGACCAGCTCGCGCACCAGGGCGTACTGCGCGTGGTTGGTGTCCTGGTACTCGTCGACCATCACGTGGCGGAAGCGGCGGCGGTAGTGCTCGGCGACGTCCGGGAAGGCGCGCAGCAGATGCACCGTGGTCATGATCAGGTCGTCGAAGTCGAGGGCGTTGGCCTCGCGCAGCCTCGACTGGTACATCGCGTACGCCTGGGCGAGGGTCTTCTCGAAGCCGTCGGCTGCCCGGGCGGCGAAGTCCTCCTCGTCGATGAGCTCGTTCTTCAGGTTCGAGATCTTGGCGCTGAAGGACTTCGGCGGGAACTTCTTCGGGTCCAGGTCCAGGTCGCGGCAGACCAGGGCCATGAGGCGCTTGGAGTCCGCGGCGTCGTAGATCGAGAACGAGGACGTGAAGCCCAGCTTCTTGTACTCGCGGCGGAGGATGCGCACGCACGCGCTGTGGAACGTCGACACCCACATGGCGCCCGCGCGCGGGCCGACGAGCTGTTCGACGCGCTCCTTCATCTCGCCCGCGGCCTTGTTCGTGAACGTGATCGCGAGGATCTGGCCGGGGTGGGCACCGCGCTCCGCGAGGAGGTACGCGATGCGGTGCGTGAGCACGCGCGTCTTGCCGGAACCGGCGCCGGCGACGATGAGCAGGGGCGCTCCGGCGTGCACGACGGCCGCGCGCTGGTTCTCGTTCAGGCCGTCGAGCAGCGCCGCCGGGTCGATCGCGGGGCGGTGGGCGCCGTCCCTGTAGTACGCGTCCCGGGGTGCGGGCGCGTCGAACCTCCCGTGGAACAGGTCGTCCGGAATGGGCTCCGGAGCACTGTCCTCGGGCGGCGGCGGGGGTTCCTCCTCGTGGCCCTGCGAGGGCTTGAGGTCCGCCAGGAAGCTGTCGTCAAAGAGGCTGCTCATCGCCTCCCGAGTCTAGGCGGCCCCACTGACAACCCGCCCCGGGTTCCGCGAGGCCGCCCCGATCCGGCCACACCGGCGCGGTGCGGCCGCGCGGGGGCGGCTCCACGCAGCCGCGGTGTCACGCTGCGCCACCGCCCGGGTCGGCGCCCGCCGCCGCGGCACCGCACTCCTCGTGAGGTCACGGAAATGTATCGGGCATATCGAACATCAACCTTCCCTCGCGCCTCACCGGTTGGCTAGCGTGCTGCGCGGGCCGCACGTCCCCCCACCGGCGATCCCCGCCGGGTACGCGCGGCCTCCGCCGAGTCCGACGCGTTCGGAGCCGGGGACCCACCACGATCTCTGGGGTGAATCAGTCCCGTACCCCGTACGGAACCGTAGGGCAGCCTTCCGGATCATCCGCCCGAACCCGACAGCTAACCCGGTAGGCGGTCCACGGAAGGAGTCGCCAGTCTTGGCGTCGCACCGCAAGCCGCGCAGCCGACCGGCCCGCGTCCGCACGACCCCCGCGCTCGGCATCACCACGGCCGCCCTGACGTCGGTGGCCCTGCTCTCGCAGAGCGCGCACGCCGCGCCGTCCGCCCCCACCGAGCCCGGGAAGCCAAGCCTAGAAGAGGTGCAGAAGAAGGTCGACGACCTCTACCACCAGGCCGGGGTGGCCACACAGAGGTACAACTCCGCCAAGGAGAGCACCGACAAGCAGCGCAAGAAGGTCGACCGTCTCCTGGACGACGTGGCCAGGCGCACGGACCGTCTGAACGAAGCCCGTCAGGAGCTCGGCTCCTTCGCCGCCGCGCAGTACCGGACCGGAGCCGTCTCCGAGACGGCCACGATGCTGCTCGCCGACGACCCGAAGGGCTTCTTCGACCAGAACCACCTCGCCGACCGGCTCACCAACCGTCAGAAGAAGGCCGTCGACGACTACCGGACGCAGCAGGTCTCGGCGACCGAGCAGCGCGCGAAGGCCGCCAAGAGCCTGCGGACGCTACAGGACTCGCGCGACGCCCTCAGAACGAGCAAGCAGACCGTCCAGACCAAGCTCACCGAGGCGCGCTCGCTCCTGTCGAAGCTGACCGCCGAGGAGAAGGCGCGCCTCGCCGCGATCGAGAAGCGGAAGAAGGAGGCCGCCGAGCGCGAGGCGGCGGAGCTCGCGCGCGAGCAGGCGGAGGCGGAGCGGGAGCGGAAGGCGGAGGAGGCCGCGGAGCGGAGCGCGCGGGACCGTGAGCAGGGGCAGGAGCAAGGACAGGGACAGGGCCAGGGCCAGGGGTCCGGTGCGGGTTCGGGCTCCGGCTCCGGCTCCGGCTCCGGCTCCGACCAGGGCAGCGGTCCAGGTGGGGGCTCGGGGGCGGGTTCCGGTTCGCGCTCGGGGAGCACCGGAGGCAGCTACGCGGCGAAGGCCGAGAAAGTGATCGGCTTCGCCGAGCAGCAGATGGGCAAGCCCTACGTGTGGGGTGCCGCGGGCCCCGACTCCTTCGACTGCTCCGGCCTCACCCAGGCCGCCTGGAAGACCGCGGGCATCTCCCTGCCACGCACCACCTGGGACCAGGTGAAGACGGGCACGACCGTCTCGAAGGCGAACGCCCGGCGGGGTGACCTCGTCTTCTTCTACGACGACATCAGCCACGTCGGCATCTACATCGGCGGCGGCAAGATGATCCACGCCCCCAAGCCCGGTGCGAACGTCCGGGTCGAGTCCATCTCCTACATGCCGATCCACAGCGTGGTGCGCCCGGCATAGAGCTCCCTACGTCCACAGGACGGCGATGAAGATGTTCGCCACCGTCAGCGCCCCGACGGTGGCGAACATCGCCTTGTCCACCTTGTCCTCGTCCCGCTTCACGTACACGAGGCCGAGAATCACGATCAACAGGGCCAGCTTGATGCCGATCTTGACGTTGTTGACCGTGTTGTCGTCGGCCTGATTCAGACCGACAAGAACGACGCCAGTGATCAACATGGTCAATGCGCCGTGCAGCATCGCGGGGCTGAACCGGGCCGTGCCCGCACCCATCGCCTTCATCTGGGCGAGGAAGCCGCCCAGGAGCGCAGCGATGCCGATGATGTGCAGTCCGACGAAGAGATGGATGAGTACGTCCATGGGGCGGAGCCTAATTCCCGGTGCGCGGATCCGGCCGCGCGGGGCAGGGCTCCGACCGCGCGGGGCAGGCCCCCAGCCCGGGGCAGGACTGCCACCGCCCGGGGCAGGGCTCCCATCGCCCGGGGCACGGTTCCGCCCTCGTGGGGCACGACCCTGGCCACCCGGGACGCGGCACGACCGCCCGGGGCACGGCGCGGCGGGCACCCCGGACGCCTGGTGCACCGGGGGCGTTAGCACTCCCACCGGACAGGCGGGCCACATGGACCACATCGGTCACGCACTTGGTGAACCCGTCGGCGAAGCCGGGACGGAACGCTCGTATCCGTTCATCCCTTGCGCCACATCCGCCGTTAGCGCACAACGGGTCACGAAGGGGTGACGGTGAGTTTAACGTCCTCTGTCAGGTGACCGGCCCCCACCGTCGTCCGGACCAGGGACGGCAGCCGGCCACCTCCGCCGAGAAAGTCCGGCGGCGTCCCGTCTCCCCTGTGCGGACGTCGCCGGACCGGTACCGGACCCCGGCCGGCAAGGGCGGGCCCGGCCCACGAGGGCCCCGCCCCGCAAGGAAGGACGTGGAGCCTCCGTGGCAGCGCACCGCAAGCCCAAGAAGCGCTCGCTCAGCGGCAGTACGGCCCGTACGGCCGCGACATTCGCCCTCGCGTCGGCCGCCACCGCGACCGCCTTCGAAGGCACCGGCCACGCGGACCCGCGGCTCACTCCCAGCGAGGTGAAGGCCAAGGTCGACGCGCTCTACCGCGAGGCCGAGGTCGCCACCGAGAAGTACAACGGCGCCAAGGAGAAGGCCGACCGCGCCGAAACGGCCCTCGACGGCCTCCGCGACGAAGCCGCCCGCAAGGCGGACCGGCTCAACACCGCGCGCCAGGACCTGGGTTCGCTGGCCGCCGCCCAGTACCGCAAGGGTGCCATCGACCCGTCCATGCAGCTCGTACTCTCCTCCGACCCCGACACCTACCTCGACCGGGCCGCCCGCGCCGACCGCGTCGGCCACCGTCAGGCCGCAGAGATCGCCGGCGTACGGCGCCAGGTCCGCTCCCTCGACCAGCTCCGCACCGAGGCCACCGACACCCTCAAGGACCTCGAGTCCCGTCAGGCGGAGCTGCGGAAGCACAAGAAGACGGTGACCGGAAAGCTGGGCGAGGCCAGGCGGCTGCTCGCCCGGCTGACCGAGGAGGAGCGCGCCCGCGTGACCGGCGGTGCCCGCACCGGCTCGCTGGGAGCGGCCGCGGAGGGCGCCAGGGCGTCACGCGCAGCCGCGCGCGGCACCGCGCCCGACGGCGTCAAGGCACCCGACTCCCGCGCCGGTGCGGCCGTCTCGTACGCCTACAACGCTCTGGGCAGCCCCTACGTGTGGGGCGCCACCGGCCCCAACGCCTTCGACTGCTCCGGCCTCACCCAGGCCGCGTACCGCGCCGCGGGTGTCTCCCTGCCGCGCACGACCTACGCCCAGATCGACACCGGCCGGCGCGTCTCCCGCGCCGACCTCCAACCGGGCGACCTGGTCTTCTTCTACCCGGGCATCAGCCACGTCGGCCTCTACGTAGGCGACGGCAAAATGATCCACGCCCCGAACCCGAGCGCCCCCGTTCGGATCGCCCCCGTCGACGAGATGCCGTTCGCCGGGGCGACACGGATCGCGTAGGGCCGCGACTCCGCGCGTATGCCGTGGCGCGGGGGGACCGGGCCGCGGTCTCGGGGCTGAGCCCTGGGCTGCGGGGCCCGACCTCCGGGCCCCGGCGGTCAGACCAGGCGCCGCGCCGTCGCCCACCGCGTCAGTTCATGTCTGTTCGACAGCTGGAGCTTCCGCAGGACCGCCGACACATGCGACTCGACCGTCTTCACGGAGATGTAGAGCTGCTTGGCGATCTCCTTGTACGCGTACCCGCGCGCGATGAGGCGCAGCACCTCGCGCTCTCGCTGCGTGAGGCGGTCCAGGTCCTCGTCCACCGGCGCCGCGTCCGTGGAGGCGAAGGCGTCCAGGACGAAGCCCGCGAGCCTCGGCGAGAACACCGCGTCCCCCTCCTGGACCCGGAAGATCGAGTCCACCAGGTCCGTACCGGTGATCGTCTTGGTGACATAGCCGCGGGCACCGCCCCGGATGACCCCGATGACGTCCTCCGCCGCGTCCGACACCGACAGCGCGAGAAACCGCACCGGGTTCTCCGCGTCCACCATCAACGACGCGCATCTGCGCAGGACTTCGACCCCGCCGCCGCCCGGCAGATGTACGTCGAGCAGCACCACCTCGGGGCGCGTCGCCGTGATGACCGAGACCGCCTGGTCGACGTCGGCGGCCTCCCCGATCACCTCGACACCCGTACGCGCCGTCTGGCCGATCTCCGCCTGCACTCCTGTACGGAACATGCGGTGGTCGTCGACCAGCACCACCCGCACCCGCCGCCCCGTATCCCCCTCGGCCTCGACAGTCGCACTGGCACCACTGGCACCATCACCCACCCCGGCAGCCCCTCCGACATCGAGACCTCCCCCAGCCCCGGAAGCCCCGCTCGCCCCGGCGGCCCCGGCAGGCGGCCCCACGGGCCCCGCAGCCCCTGCCCGCTGCCCGGCCCCGCCCGCTTCGGTCGCGTCGCTCATGTCGCCGCCGTCCTCTCCATCTCCAGCTCGACTTCCGTGCCGCCGCCCGGCACCGCACGCAACCGTGCCGTACCGCCGTTGCGCTGCATACGGCCGATGATCGATTCTCGTACGCCCATGCGGTCGTCGGGCACGGCGTCCAGATCGAACCCCGGGCCCCGGTCCCGCACGGACACGAAGACCGTCTCCCCCTCGACCTCGGCGAAGACCTGCACCGCGCCGCCCTCGCCACCGTACTTGGCGGCGTTCACCATCGCTTCCCGCGCGGCCTGCGTCTGCGCCGTCAGTCTCTCGTCGAGCGGGCAGTCCCCGACGACCACCACCTCGATGGGGACGCCGTGCTTGTCCTCCACCTCCGCGGCGTCGCGCCGGACCGCTTCGGCGAGGGTGTCCGGCTCCTCCGCCTCGTCCTTGCCGGTGCCCTCCGGCTTGTACAGCCAGGCGCGCAGGTCGCGCTCCTGGGCCCGGGCGAGGCGGCGCACCTCCCCCGCGCTGTCCGCGTTGCGCTGGATCAGCGTGAGGGTGTGCAGCACCGAGTCGTGCACGTGCGCGGCGACTTCCGCGCGCTCCTGGGCGCGGATGCGCATCAGCCGCTCCTCGGAGAGGTCCTGGGTCATGCGTACGAGATAGGGGCCCGCGAGCAGCGCGATACCGACGAGCACAGCGAGCGCCGCCTGCAATGCCGCCCCGAGGTCGGAGGCGGAGCCACGCAGGACGAAGATGCCGGAGACGCCGACGCCGACGAGGAGCACACCGGCGCCGGTGCGCGCGATGGTGAGGGTGCGGCGTCTTCGGCCGACCTCCATCCAGCGGGCCCTGCGTGCGTTGTCCGCCTGCCGCCAGACGAGCGCGACGCCCGCGGCGACGAACAGGGTGGGCCACAGATACGCCTGCGTCGGGCCGCCGAGGTCCACGCTGCCGACGAAGACCATGGCGACGACGACCATGGCGAGCAGCGCGACTATCTGGCCCTTGTCGGGCTTGCGTGCGACGAGCTTGCGGCGGCCGTCCGGCGCCGTCTCGGTGGTGACCACGGTCTGCCGCTGGGCCTGCGAGCCGACGCCGCCCACGCCCAGCGGGACGAAGAACCAGAACGCCGCATACAGCAGCCCGCCCAAGCCATTGGCGAGGAACAGGCCGATGAAGATGATCCGCACCCAGATGACGGGCAGCCCCAGGTGCCCGGCGAGGCCGCGTGCGACCCCGCCGAGCAGGCGGCCCTCGCCGCTGCGATAGAGCTTCCGCAGCGGCCGCTCGTCTTCGATGGGTACAGCTGCGGCTTCCGGCATGCTCCGATATTCACACGTGGGCGCGGGCGGGGGCATCAGGGTCGAGCCCCGAGACTCCCCTGATCTCTGCCCCTGCCCCGCGGGTCTCTGGGCGGCGTCCTCCGCCGCCACGCCGAGCGCTCCGCCCGGCCCTCCACGGCCGGATCAGGGGCGGGCGCTCCGGGATGGTCAGGGGTGGTCAGGGATGATTTCAGGGTTCGGCCAGGGTTGTCCCGCCTGCCGCGGCGGGGCGCCGGCGGTCACCATGGAGTCATGACAGATCAGCAGCCCGCGCCGGGCCCGCAG
This sequence comes from Streptomyces sp. NPDC017940, assembly GCF_044328435.1. Classification (NCBI taxonomy): domain Bacteria; kingdom Bacillati; phylum Actinomycetota; class Actinomycetes; order Kitasatosporales; family Streptomycetaceae; genus Streptomyces; species Streptomyces sp. NPDC017940. Next base: position 703,335 of record NZ_JBIRHJ010000003.1, read on the forward strand.
GCCCCGCCGCGCGACCGTCTCTCCGCCCCGGCCGAGGCACCGGGCGGGCCGGAGGCCGTGCGTGAGCGCAAGTTCCGCCGCGACCGCCGGCACCGCAAGCTGGGCGGCGTGTGCGCGGGTCTGGGGCGGCACTGCGACATGGACCCGGTGATCTTCCGCATCGGCCTCGCGGTCCTCGCGATCACGAGCGGCCTCGGCCTGGTGTTCTACGGCTTCGCGTGGCTGTTCATCCCCTATGAGGACGAGGAGGAGAACGAGGCGCGCCGCCTGCTGACCGGCCGCGTGGACGGCCATGCGCTGACAGCCGTCCTGTTCTCTCTCGTGGGCTGCGGCGTCTTTCTGACCCTGCTGAACAACAGCAGTGCCCTGACCTTCGCCGCCGTCCTCGCCCTCCTGCTCGCGGGCGCGGGATATTGGTCGCAGCAGCGCGGCACCCCCGACCCGGACCCGGTGGCCGCCCAGGCCGTGGCGGACGCGCCGCCGGAGACCTTGGCCCCGCCGGTGGCCGGCGCCCCGTCCTGGTGGCGCGACCCCCTCACCAAGGGCGGGTCGCACGAAGGGATGCCGAACTACTTCTGGGGCCCGGCCCCGGTCGCGGTGGAGTATCAGCCGGACGCACCGCACGCGTCCGTGGGCCGGTGGACTCCGGGCCCGGCGCCCACCGGCCCGCCAGGCCCGCGCCTCCCCCGCGGCCCGCGCTGGATCGGCGGCTGGGTGTTCCTCGCGACGGTGCTCGCGGGCTCGCTCGGCACGGCCGCGACCTGGGAGGACCAGCCGCTCGGCACGAGTCTGCAAATGGGCTTCGCCTGCGGGCTCGCCGTGCTCGGCGTCGGCCTGGTGATCAGCTCCTTCGCCGGGCGTACGGGCGCGGGCTCGATCGTGCTCGCGCTGATCGTCGCGGCCCTGGTCGCGGGCTCCGCCGCCCTGCCCAAGAGCATCACCACGGACTGGATACGCACGGACTGGCGCCCGGCCGTGACGGCGGACGTCCGCTCGAAGTACGAGCTGGGGACAGGTGTGGGCACGCTCGACCTGAGCCGGATCGACCTGCGCGAGGACCAGACGCTGAAGACCGGGGCGGAAGTCGGCGCGGGCCGGTTGAAGGTGATCGTCCCGAGGGACGCAGAGGTGAAGCTGCGGGCCGAGGTGGGTGTCGGCGACATCCAGCTCCCCGCTGAGAGGAAGGACGACGTGGACATCTCCCCGGCCCGGACCGAGACGAAGACCCTCGCCCCGCCCCGGGGCGCGAAGGACGGCGGCACGGTCGAGCTGCGGCTCGAAGTCGGCGTCGGACAGGTGGAGGTGGAACGTGCTGCGTCATGAGTTCCAGCCCGGCAGGCTGGTGGCGGGCGTCTTCCTGGCCCTGGCCGGGCTGGTGTACGCGGGAGATTCGGGTGGCCTGTGGGACACCCCCTGGTTCGCGATCATCCCGATCGTGGCGGGAGGCCTGTTCCTCGCAGCGGCGACGGCGGCGGTGGCCCACCTCATACGCAGGGGCCGCGGCCCTCGGGCCGGGACCCGGGCGGACGCTCGGACCGGCTCCCCGGTCCGCTCCCAGGCGGCGGGCACGACCGTGCACGGGGACCTCCCCGCCGACCTGGAGCCCCCGCACCGCCTGGACACGCCGGAGGGCGCTCCGGCGGAACCGGAGAGCACTCTGGCGGAACCGGAGGACGCTGGGAGCCCCCCGGAGCGGCCGGACAGAGCACCGACGTCCGGTCCGGGCGCGCTCTAGCAGCGCGCGGGCACAGGCGGGCCGAGTCGGCCCAGCTCCAGCCTGGGCGGTCCGGTCGAGCCAGACAGCCCAGCCCAGGCCCAGGCCCAGGCCCAGGCAGCCCAGCCCAGCCCAGGCGGTCCGGGTCGAGCGCAGGCGGCCTGGTTCAGGCCGAGGCTCTGGAGTTGCGGCGTGCTGCCAGCCAGGCGTCGACGGACAGGTAGGGCGCGCCTGCGAGGACCAGGGGGAGCCAGGCCATCAGGTAGGGGAGGTCGTTGCCGTAGTAGTAGGGCTCCTCGTGCCAGCTCATGGTGAGCCAGAGGCTGAGGGAGATCAGGGCGCCGCCGAGTGCGGCGACGCGGGCGAGCAGGCCGATCAGGATGCCGATGCCGACGGCGAGTTCACCGAGGGCGATGGCGTAGCCGAAGCCGACGGGGCTCTTCAGGGCGAGGTCGACTAGTTCGGGGAAGGCGGCGAGGTCGCGGACGCCGCGCATGGTCTCGCCGAGGGAGCCGGTGCCGTTCGCCTTCATGAAGGCACTGTCGGTGATCTTGTCGAGGCCCGCGTAGATGAAGGTGACGCCGAGGAAGATCCTCAGTGGGAGCAGGGCGTAGTGGGTGGCGTTGTCCCGCCAGTCGTTCCGTCTGACGTAGTTGCTGTGGCTGTCCGTGCGCATGCCGTGAGCCATCGCCGTCCGCCGCCTCTCCGCACCTCGGCCGTTGCCTGGTCGACTGACGATACGTAGAGGAGGCACCCGCCGCTCAGTGGTGTGCGGCGGTTTCCTCGGCGGACTCCTCGTGGCGTTCACGAGGCCTTGGGGGGTCCTGGGAACTCGGGAGCAGGGGGAAGGGCGAAGGGGGAAGCCATGCGTCCATTTGGCGCGAGGCAGGTGGTGACGTGGGTCGGTCAGTCGGTGACGTCGATGGTGCAGCGGTTGGTCTCGGCGCCGGCCGCGGTGATCACTTGGACGTCGACGCGGCCGGGTTCGACGTCGACGGGTACGGGCACGGTCAGGACGGCGTCGGTCGGGTTGGTGAAGCCGCCGGGGACGGGCACCAGGGGCACGTGGACGTGGACGGCGCCGATGCGGACGGCCATCCTGGCCAGGCGGTCGGCGCTGCCGGCACCGGGCGGGACGAAGCCGGCGCCGCGGATCTCGATGTCGTCGCCGGTGCGGATCGGCGCGTCCAGGTCTCCGGCCTCGCGGGAGCGGACGACGGAGAGGATGACGGGCCGGCCGCCCTCGGCGTACTTGCCGGCCAGGTATGTGGCGGCGGACACGAGTACCAGCAGGGCGAGGCCCCAGGGCAGGTCCGGCAGCTGCGCGGGGCGGCGGGCGAGCCGGACGGCGGCGAAGGCCACGGCGACGACACTGACGAGGACGTACTGGACGTCGGCGAAGTGGCCGCGGCCCGCGTCGTCGGTGAGCAGGTCGGCGGCGCGCGGCCGGTGGGCGCGTACCTTTTGCAGCCGCTGGGCGAGGACGCGCAGGCCGACGACGCGGCGTACGAGGACGGCGACGCCGCAGACCACGGCGAGGACGGTCACGAGGCCAGCGGCCCGGCCGAGCCTGAGCCCGTCGACGAGTTCGTCGCGGGCGCCGTGGCCGGAGGCCGCCGCGAGCTCGCAGGCGAGGACGAGGACGGCGAAGACGACGAACAGCACCCAGCAGGCGGCCACGGCACGGGAGGTGGAGAGCCGGTTGTCCTCGCCGATCACGGGGGCGAGTACGCCGCCGCGGGCGCGGTGCAGATACGCGGCGCCGCTGAGGGTGAGGCCGACGAGGAGGGCGGCGAGCAGTCCGGCCGTGCGCGCGGGGCTCCAGCCCGTGCCGATGGCGGTGAGGGCCTGGACGAGCACGAGGGCGACGACCGCGGCCCAGACGACGACGAGGGTGCGCGGCCACAGGCGGGCGAGCCAGGCATCGCCCTCGGCGCGGCCGCGTTCGGCGACGAGCCGCGCGGACTGGGTCAGCTCGTCCGACACCCACTGGCGGGATGCGCCCGCGGAGTGGACGACGGCCGCGGGCACCCCTTGCCCGGTCGCCAACTCGTCCCGTTTGGCGAGGAACTCGGAGACGGCGCGCCGATGCCCCTCGCGCGCCCCGTGCGGGCTGCCACCGCACGCGCAACCACCCCCGTGCACCCCGGCCCCCTGCCTGGCTTCCTGCACCGCCACCGCGTACGCCGCCTTCCCCACCCTTGACCGGAGTCACCGCGGGAAGCGCGTCCGGATCTCCGTTCGGGCGCGCGTCCGTGAACTTCCTTGCGATGTCTGGGAATTGTGCCGTACGGACGCCTGTACGTGCTCCCTGGTTCAGGTCAGCGCGGGTGGTCCGGTGATCCGCGGGTTGACGCGGCGTCCGGTGTGGTACGCGTGTGCGGCGGCAGGGGCCGGGTCAGGTCAGCAGGTCGGGTTCGCTGCGGCTGATGTCCTGCCACAGGGACTGGTAGTTGATCCAGGCCACGAGGTCGCTGCCGAGTTGTTCGCGGGTCGCGACGGCATCCTTGTGGCCGATGAGGACGGGGCGGCCGGCGGCGCGGGCGGCGAGTTGGACCCGGCAGGAGCGTTCCATGGAGATGAACCACCAGGCGGCGGCGTCGACGGAGCCGCCGATGGTGAGCAGCCCGTGGTTGCGCAGGACCAGGGCCTTGTGGTCGTCGTGGTCACCGAGGGCGGCGGCGACGCGGCGGCTTTCGTCGGCGTCGACGGTGACTCCGGTGTAGGCGTCGTACAGGGCGTGGCTCTGGTAGAAGGCGCAGGACTCCTGGGTGATGGGTTCGAGGAGTTCACCGAGGGCGGCCAGGGCTCGGCCGTAGGTGGAGTGGCAGTGGGCGACGGCGTCGGGCCGGGCCCGGTGGACCTGGGCGTGCACGGTGAAGGCGGCCTGGTTGACGTGGTGGCGGCCCTCGACGACCTGGCCGTCCCCGTTGGCGAGGACGAGGTCGCTCACGGTGATGTGGCGGAAGGGCATGCCGAACGGGTTCACCCAGAAGCAGTCGTCGTACGCGGGGTCGCGGGCGGTGATGTGCCCGGAGACGCCGTCCTCGTACCCGAGGCGCCCGAAGATCCTGAGGGCGCCGGCGAGCCGTTCCTTGCGGTGGCGCCGTTCGTCCTCCGGAGTCTCGTGGACCGGCGGCATCGCGAACTGCAATTTCTCGACGGGTATCGGTGTGGGCGCCTGCATGGGTCCTCCGTCTCTGGCGTCCCTGGCCGTACGGAGCGGAAGTTACCCCCGGTCAGCGCAGGACAACAGGGGTCTTCCGGGGAGCGGGCACGGAATCGGGAGGGGTGGGCGGCGCGGCCCGCGTGCTGGGGGCGGGGGCGTGGAAAAGCAGACATGGGGTGTCGTGTTCGGGTGCGAGGGTCGGTGCATGACGAGCAACTGGGCGGCCTTCTCGGCTGCGGAACCGGAGCTGGCGCGGACCGTCGAGGACCGGTTCGGACAGTTCGCGCACCACGTCCTCGCGACGCTGCGCAAGGACGGGTCGCCGCGCACGACGGGCCTGGAAGTGCGGTTCCTGAACGGCGAGCTGTGGTTCGGGATGATGCCGGGTTCGGTGAAGGCGCTGGATCTGCGTCGCGACCCGCGGTTCGCGCTACAGGCGAATCCGGGGGCGGGTACGGGGATGGCGGGCGGCGACGTACGGATCGCGGGACGAGCGGTGGAGGTGCGGGACGGGGCGACGAGGGCGTCGTACGTGGACGAGGTGCGGCCGCCGGACCCGACGGCGTTCCACCTGTTCCGCACGGAGCTGACGGAGGTCGTGCGGACGTACATCGAGGAGGAGAGGTATCTGGCGGTGCAGCTCTGGAGGCCGGGGCGGCCGCTGGAGAAGTCCAGGCGGACGTGAGAACGCCGGTGCCGCCGCCCGGGTCGGGGACGGCGGCACCGGCGTTCAGGCCGGGAGGCGGGCCGGGGCCGTGGGGACTACTCCCACTCGATGGTGCCCGGCGGCTTGCTGGTCACGTCGAGGACGACGCGGTTGACGTCGGCGACCTCGTTGGTGATGCGGGTGGAGATGCGGGCCAGCACGTCGTACGGCAGGCGGGACCAGTCGGCCGTCATGGCGTCTTCGGAGGAGACGGGGCGCAGCACGATCGGGTGGCCGTAGGTGCGGCCGTCGCCCTGGACGCCGACGGAGCGGACGTCGGCGAGGAGCACGACGGGGCACTGCCAGATGTCACGGTCGAGGCCGGCCGCGGTCAGCTCCTCGCGGGCGATGGCGTCGGCCTCGCGGAGCAGGTCGAGACGGTCCTTGGTGACCTCGCCGACGATGCGGATGCCGAGGCCGGGGCCCGGGAACGGCTGGCGCTGGACGATCTCGTCGGGCAGGCCGAGCTCCTGGCCGACCATGCGCACCTCGTCCTTGAAGAGCTTGCGCAGCGGCTCGATGAGCTGGAACTCGAGGTCCTCGGGGAGGCCGCCCACGTTGTGGTGGGACTTGATGTTGGCGGTGCCGGTGCCGCCGCCGGATTCGACCACGTCCGGGTACAGGGTGCCCTGGACCAGGAACTCCACCGGCTGGTCACCCGGCGCCTCGGCGACGATCTCGGCCTGGGCCTGCTCGAAGACGCGGATGAACTCGCGACCGATGATCTTCCGCTTCTGCTCGGGGTCGGACACCCCGGCGAGCGCGGCGAGGAATCGCTCCTGGGCGTCGACGACCTTCAGCTGCACGCCGGTGGCGGCCACGAAGTCCTTCTCGACCTGCTCGGTCTCGTCCTTGCGCATCAGGCCGTGGTCGACGTACACGCAGGTCAGCTGGGATCCGATGGCCTTCTGTACGAGGGCTGCGGCGACCGCGGAGTCCACGCCGCCGGACAGGCCGCAGATGGCGCGCTTGGTGCCGACCTGCTCGCGGATGGCGGCGACCTGCTCGTCGATGACGTTGTCGGTCGTCCAGGACGGCGTGAGGCCCGCGCCCCGGTACAGGAAGTGCTCCAGGACCTGCTGGCCGTGCGTGGAGTGCATGACCTCGGGGTGGTACTGGACGCCGTACAGCTTCTTCTCGTCGTTCTCGAAGGCGGCGACCGGGACGACGTCCGTGGAGGCCGTGACCGTGAACCCTTCGGGGGCGGCGCTGCACGCGTCGCCGTGCGACATCCACACCGGCTGTTCCGCGGGGGTGCCTTCGAAGAGGGTCGAGCCGGACTTGGACACGTGCAGCGGCGTGCGGCCGTACTCACGGGCGCCGGTGTTGTCGACCTGGCCGCCGAGGGACGTCGCCATCAGCTGGAAGCCGTAGCACATGCCGAAGACGGGGACGCCGGCCTCGAAGAGGTCACGGTCCACCACAGGAGCGTGCTCGGCGTACACCGAGGACGGACCGCCGGAGAGGATTATCGCCGCGGGGTTCTTGGCGAGCATCTCGGCAACCGGCATGGTGCTCGGCACGATCTCGCTGTAGACCCGGGCCTCGCGGACGCGACGGGCGATGAGCTGGGCGTACTGCGCTCCGAAGTCGACGACCAGGACGGTGTCGGGGGCGGCGGGCGGCGCTACTGGCACGGTTTGCCTTCCGGCGGTGAGCAAGGGGTGAGTGGTTTCGATTCTAACGGGGGTGGAGCGGGGGTGCCCGCAGCGCTTCTGGGGGCCTGCGCAGGGGGCTCCTGGGGGCCTGCGCAGGGGACTCATGAGGCCCTGTGCAGGGGGCTGGCTTCTTGGGGGCCTGGGCAGGGGGCTCCCGGGGCCGCGGCAGGGGGTTCCCGGGGCCGCGGGCGGGGTCCTGGACCGTGCAGGGGGCCTTTTGGGCCGGGCAGGGGGCGCGCGGTCGGGGCGCGCGGGCTCGTCGACTACACTCCCCGCCATGCGCAAGCACTCGACCTCCGTCTTTACCTATGGCACCCGGCCCGCCGGCTGCCATGGTCGAGCTGCTTGACGTAACGACAAGCGACTTCCCAGGCGCCCCGGGCCGACAAGGCCCGGGGCGTCCTGTCGTTTCCGGGCACTGTCGCCGCCCCGGGGCCCCGCGCCCGAACGAGGAGCCCCACCATGAACGCCAGCACCGTCACCGTCACCGGCGCCACCACCGGCACCGGCACCGCCTCCGCTTCCGCCGACTCCGGCGCCCGCACCCCCGCAGCCGCCGAAGTGATCGGAGGTGCCCGCGAGCGCATCGACGCGCTCGACGACCGGATCATCGGGCTCGTCCAGGAACGCATGGCCGTCTCCGCCGTCGTCCAGGAGGCCCGCATCGGCTCGGGCGGGCGGCGCGTGCACCTCGCCCGCGAGATGGAGATCCTCAGCCACTACCGGGACGCCCTCGGCAAGCCCGGCACGCAGCTGGCCATGACGCTCCTCGAGCTGTGCCGGGGCCGCGTCTGAGCCTGGCGCGAAACCGGGGGGCGCCGGGGCGCACCGGGAAGCACCGGCAGACGCGGGGAGCGCCGCACAGCACCGGAAAGCGCTGGGAAGCGCCGGACCGGCGCCGGTGGACACGGAACCGCTGCGCCACGGAACTGAGTTCGGATCCGCTCTCACCCGTACGGCGCGTGACCGGTTCCGGACGGGCTTCGTTGGTCCCGGTGTCCGTGCCAGCCAGGGGCGGGCCGCAAGAACCACGCGTGGCTCCGCTGGGGCGATGAGGCGTACGCGTCACGGGTACGCCGTGGGACCTCGTCCCAGAGAAGTGACCGGACGGCAGGGGACAGCAGCCCGGTCACCCAGGGAACGGTCGGCCCCGGGGACGCCCGGGGCCGGTCGGCCCGGTCCCCCTCCCCGCCGACCTTCCTTCCCCCACCAGCTTTTCCGAGCACCTGAGCACCCGAGCGCCCGAGCACTCCGGATCCCTCACGTTCTCCCGCGTCCCACGTCTCTCCAGCGTCCCCGGTCTTTGGCGCTCCCCCGGTTTCCCGGGCTCCTCCGTGCTCCCGCCACCGCTCATTCATCCGTTCTCACCACTGGCCCGCGCCCCGCCGTCTTCGCAGCCCCGGCCATTCTCAGCTCCTGCCGACGAGATGTCGTCGAAACGGTTGCGCGGAGAACGGGCCATCGTCCACGATGCGTAGAGGAGAGGGGCTGACCACCCCGTTCTTCACAACCCCACTGCCATTGGTCTAAACCAGGCGCGCTCCCCGGGCGCGCCGGGTAGGCCACCGGCTCGTTCAGCCAGCGGCGCACCCCCCGGCGCCGCCCTGCGGCACCGGCGCTGCCCTGACGTCGGTGCTGACAGCCAAGGGCCCCGCGGATCCGTCCCGCGGGGCCCTTCGCTTCGTTTACGGGGCCCGGGGTGGCCCCAGGCCTGGGGTGGCCGCACGCCTGGGGTGGCCGCACGCCCGGGGTCCGCACCGTGCACGGTCCGTCCGGGCGGGGTCCCTGCCGAGGGCTCCCCAACCCCGCCCCTTCCCGAAACTGGGGCTCCGCCCCAGACCCCGCTCCTCAAACGCCGGAGGGGCTGGAGATCGACCGCCGACCGGGCGGGAACCCGGACCCTGGAGGGGCTGAAGGCCGAACGACAGGAGAAGCCGGAGTACGCGCCCTCGGCTCCCCCGCCGCCCTACCCCACCTTCCCCAGCTGCGCGTCCACCACCGTCGACGGAACCACCGGCTCCTCGTCCGCCCCGGCCGAGCCCGGAACGTCCCCGCCGCCCGCCTCGCGGGACTCCTCGCCGGCGGCCACCCCCTGCGGGTCATAGAAGTTCTTCACGGCGAAGGAGACGAGCGTCGAGCCGTCGCGGACCACGACGACGGAGTGCCGTCGCACGTACGACTCCTCACGGCTGCCGATCCTGTACGCCACGGCCTCGTCGCCCTTGTCCGGGGCCGGCCGGGGTGCGACACCGGTGTACCGCATGCCGCCCGCGCGGAACGCCGCGCACGTCTTCGACTTCACCGCCGAGCGCAGGTCCCGCAGCGCGCCGCGCGCACCGTCGGCGCTGTCGTACGCGAACAGCTCGACGTCCGTCACCCCGCCCTCGGTCCGCCGGCTCTTCGGCGCCACCGCGCGCCCCGCGTGCGCCGTCGCGTTCGGCGGAGTAACGGGCGCCAGCATGTCCGAAAGTGGTCGGCAGGCAGCCGGGTTCGCGGGGGCGCCGTCCGACACGGCCGCCATCCTCGACCGCTCCCTGCGGCCGACGGAGTACCCCTCCAGGTCACCCTTGGCCACCAGGGACGCCGTCAGCCTCCTCGCCGCCGCCGAATCGGAACCGCCCTCGCGGTCGCCGGAACCCTTCGGATCCGGCGTCGTATGCCGATCCGGCGTCGTATGCGGTTTCGGCGTCGTATGCGGATTCGGCTTCGCCTGCGACGTCGAAGACCCCCCGCCGTCACGGCCATCGCGGCCATCGCCGCCGGTACCGCCCTCACCACCACCGCACGCGGCGGTCAGGCCCAGCACGGCCGCGACCGAGACGGACACCACGCCACGCGACACAGCTGTCTTCACGTTCCCCCACTTCCCTGCGCGCGGCTGCGCCGACCACAGGGATCCCGGCACACCCGCGCCACACACGTCCATGCGGAGTCACCCGCACATGCGGAGTCAGCCGCACCCCTTCTACGACTGAAGATCGCCGTCAGCGGTTCCGTGCGAGCCAGGGGCGCCGCCGCCCCCTCACTGCCAGGGCCAGAACCGGTACGGGCTGAGGAGCGCGATCGTCAGGACCATGCAGCCCGCCACGATCACCACGCTGCGCACCTGGCGCCACCGCCCCGATCCGCCGCCGCGTACGGAACCCGTGGGCGCCGCGCGCCACTCGTCGGGGCGCCAGGGCTGCGCGGACTCCTCCCTGCGCTTGCGCCGCTTGCGGCCCACGACCCCCTGCGCGTGCTGCCGCGCCGCCTCCTCGTCCAGGCGGCGCAGCCGCTCGGCGACCATGCGCGCCCGCGCGGACGGCTCCTTGGGCGCCGACGCCCTGATGTCGCGCTCGCTGTCCTCCTCGAACCTGCGCCACACCTCGTCGGGTATGGACGCCTCGTCGTCGGGCTCACGCGGCGACTGCACGGACACTGTGCCCCCCTCAATCCCTCTCTCGGCATGCTGAATCCCCCACGGGGCCCACAGACGAGCCCGCGGACCAGCCCGCGGACGAGCCCGCGGACAAGCCCGGGGCCGACCCCGCAGGCGCGCCCCCAGGCGCCCCCCATCTCGCTTGCAAACGGGGGAAGTTCTACGACACCCCACGGCGGACGCACAAGCCAAGCACCTCCCCGAGGGTCGAACATGTGACTCAAGCCACATAAGAATTCTGTGAGCCCCAGGGCAACCATTCTCTGGCGACGCAGGTCATCCATGCGTATCAACGGCCACTTCCGCGCCCGCCGCGGAGGCCTCCACCTCCGTACCGTGCGGCGCGCGGTGCGCCGGACTCTCTGAGGTCTTATGAAGCTTCGCCGTGCTCTGGCCGCCGCGGCCGCGACAGCCGCGCTCGCCCCGCTCGCGCTGCTCTCGGCCCCGGCCGCGTTCGCAACTGGGGACGCGAACAGCGCGCCGTCCGCGAGCTCCGGCGAGACGGCTCCCGGCACCACGCCCGCTCCGGGAGACACGACGAAGCCCGGCGACCAGCCCCCCGCTCCCGGCGACACGACGAAGCCGGGTGACGACACCAGGCCCGGCGACGGCACCGAGCCCGGTGATGACACCGAGCCGGGCGACGACACCGAGCCCGGTGGCGACACCAAGCCCGCCGACGGCGAGAAGCCCGGCGGCGACACCGGCCCCAAGGACGACGCGAAGCCAGGTGGCGACACCAAGCCGGGCGACACGAAGCCGGGCGACAAGGGCACCGAGCCCCGCGAGGACGGCGGGCCCACGGCGGAGCCCACCGAGTGCCCCTCCGACCCGGAGACCGGCGAGGACGCGGAGAGCAAGCTGGAGCTCCAGCTGACCGGCCTGCCCGGCAAGATCACCGCAGGCAGCGGCTGGCACGAGTTCGAGCTGACCGCGGCCAACCCGAGCGACGAGGAGCTCGGCGCCGTCGAGTGGCTCGTGGCCGCGGACAACTTCTCGGACAGCGAGAAGGAGAAGGACTGGCTCAGCACCTACGCGCGCATCCAGTTCTACGACCCCGAGGCCAAGGGCTGGAAGTCGATCGTCGACGAGGGCGAGAACGGTGTCGCCTTCGGCAGGACGACGCTCTCCGCCAAGGAGCAGGTCGAGATCAAGCTGCGGCTGGACATCAACGCCAAGGCTCCCGCGGGCGACAGCTACGCGCTCGGTCTCGGCGGCTACGTGGACTCCGAGCTGAACTGCCGCCACAACGCGTTCACGCTGTTCGAGTTCACCGTCCTGAAGGCCGGCAGCGACAACGAGGACCCCGGTGAGGCCAAGCCCGTCCCGGGCGCCACCGAGCCCCCGCACATGCGGCCGCAGGGCATCGTCGTCAAGCCGGTCAAGTCCGCGAAGACGGTGAGGACGGTGAGGAAGACGACCGTGACGGACATCGCGCCCACCGGCAGCCTCGCCCAGACCGGATCCAACTCCATGCTGCCGACCATCGGCGTCGTCGGCGGCGTCGCCGTCGTCGCGGGCGCGGGCGCGGTGTTCGCCGTGCGCCGTCGCGCCCACTCGGACAGCGCCGTGTGAGCGGCACCGTCCACCGGCCACGTACGCGCCCCTGAGGCGCCGTACCTGCCGGAGAACGCGAGGGACCTGCACTCGGAGGGGGGTGCAGGTCCTTTCGCGTACGGGGCGGCCCTCTCTCCTCGCTACTTCTTCGGTGGCACCGTCGGCATCCCGAGGAACGGCAGCCGCAACGCGCCGAAGGCGTGGTCCGGCACCGCGGGGCACTCGGGCGCGACCGGCGCAAGCCGCGCGTACGCGGCGCCCTGCGGTGGACGCGGGTCCTCGGTGCCCTTGTTGGGCCAGAACGACATGGCGCGCTCCGCCTGCGCGGTGATCGTCAGCGAGGGGTTCACGCCCAGGTTCGCCGAGACCGCGGAGCCGTCGACGACGGAGATGCCCGGGTGGCCGTACAGGCGGTGGTAGGGGTCGATGACGCCGGTGTCGGGGCGGTCGCCGATCGGGCAGCCGCCGAGGAAGTGCGCGGTCAGCGGCGTACCCATCAACTCGCCCACGTTGGAACCGGCGAAGCCGTTGATCTCCTCGGCGATGAGGGTGGCGGCGCGGGTGGCCTCGGGGATCTGCCCGGGGTTGGGCGCGCCGTGGCCCTGCCGCGCGGTGAGCAGACCCTTGCCGATGCCCTTCTCCTTGCGGTACGTGGTGAGCGAGTTGTCCAGGGTCTGCATGACCAGGCCGATGATCGTGCGCTCCGACCAGCGCCGGTTGGACAGGGAGCGGGCCGTCAGGACCGGGTGGCGGACGGAGTTGGCGAGCCAGCCGGCGACACGGGCCTTGCCGCCCTTCAGGGTGTAGGGGACCTGGAGCAGGGTCAGGCCGCCCATCGCGTTGGACTTCTTGCCGTAGCGGACGGGCTCGATGTGGGTCGTGGCGTTCGGGTGGATGGACGAGGTGATGGCCACGCCCCTGGTGAAGTCGACCTTGCCGCCCGGGGCGAGGAGGGCGCCGCCGTGGCGCTTGCGGTAGCGGCGGTCCGTGGTCTGGGCGCCCACCAGGGCCTCGGAGTTGGTACGGGTCAGCTCGCCGAGGCGGGGGGAGACGCGGGGCAGCAGATGGTTGTCCTTCATGCGGTGCAGGAGGGTCTGGGTGCCGTAGGTGCCCGCGGCGAGGACGACGCGGCGGGCGCGGAGGGTGCGGCCCTTGCCCTTGCGCTTGTTGTCGGTGGGCAGCGTCCCCACCGCGTAGCCGCCGCGCGAGTCCTCGGTGAGGGCCACGACGGTCGTCATCGGGTGGATGACGGCACCGGCCTTCTCCGCGAGGTACAGGTAGTTCTCGGTGAGGGTGTTCTTCGCGCCGTGACGGCAGCCCGTCATGCACTCGCCGCACTCGTTGCAGGCCCGGCGGGTGGGGCCCGCACCACCGAAGTACGGGTCGGGAACTTCCCTGCCGGGGCCGGGCGTTGTCCTGTCGTCGGCCGGTTCGGATCCTGCGGCCGTCGACTCGTCGGTGGCGTCCCGCCCGTCGCCGAAGAAGACGCCGACCGGCGCCATGTGGAAGCTGTCGCCCACTCCCATGGCCTGTGCGGCGGCCCGCAGATGGATGTCGGAGGGGGTGGTCGTGGGGTTGGTGCGCACACCGAGCATGCGCTTGGCCTGCTCGTAGTACGGCCGCAGCTCGTCCTGCCAGTCGGTGATGTCCTTCCACTGCGGATCGTCGAAGAACGCCGCAGGCGGTACGTAGAGCGTGTTCGCGTAGTTCAGCGATCCGCCGCCCACGCCCGCGCCCGCCAGGACCATCACCTTGCCGAGCAGATGGATGCGCTGGATGCCGTAGAGGCCGAGCGCCGGGGCCCACAGGTAGTTCTTGATGTCCCAGGAGTTCCTGGGCAGTTGCGCGCGCGTGAAGCGGCGGCCCGCCTCCAGGACTCCGACGCGGTAGCCCTTCTCCGTGAGCCGCAACGCCGATACGGAGCCGCCGAAGCCGGACCCGACGACGAGGACGTCGTAGTCGTACCCTCCGTCGGCACGATCGTCGTCGCCCGGGTTCTGGACAGAGCTCTCCTGTGCCATCGACTCTCCTCGTCGGGAACGGGTCACTACGGAAGCGGGTCATTACGGAAGCGGGTCACTACGGAAACGCGTCACTGGAACGGGGCCGCTGGAAGGCACCCGCCGGGCGGCGGGGCCCGTCGAGGCCCCGCCGGTCCACAGGCGCCTGCTCGGCTCAGCGCAGGCGCAACGCCTTCATGAGTCGCAGGCTCGTCGTCATGAACGCCGCGTACTTCTCGTCGTCCATGCCGAAGGACGGCGCGAGCGGGACGATCCGCTGGTGGGCCACCGTCTGCGCCTCGGTGTACTTGAGGATGCCCTCGGAGCCGTGGCGGCGGCCGAGGCCGGAGTCCTTCATGCCGCCCATCGGCGACTGCACGCTGCCGTAGGCGGGGCCGTAGCCCTCGTTGACGTTGACGGTGCCGGTGCGCAGGCGGGCGGCGAGGGCACGGCCGCGCCTGCCGTCCTTCGTCCAGACGGAGGAGTTGAGACCGTAGGAGGTGGAGTTGGCCAGCTCCACGGCCTCGTTCTCGTCGGTGAAGCGGTAGATGGCGACGACCGGGCCGAAGGTCTCCTCGGTGCAGACCGCCATCGGCGCCTCGACGCCCTCCAGGATGGTCGGCTCGTAGAAGTAGGGGCCGATGTCGGGCCGGGCCACGCCGCCCGCGACGACGGAGGCGCCCTTGGCGACGGCCTCGTCGACGTGGCGCCTGGTGGTCTCCAGCTGCCGCTCGCCGACGAGCGAACCCATCTCGGCGCCGTAGGCGAGGGACCGGCCGAGCCGCATGGCCCTGGTCTTCTCGGCGAACCGTTCGACGAAGAGGTCGGCGACGGCCTCGTGCACGTAGAGACGCTCGATGGAGATGCACAGCTGCCCCGCGGAGGAGAAGCAGGCGCGCACCGCGCCCGCGGCGGCCTTCTCCACGTCGGCGTCGTGCAGGACCAGCATGGCGTTCTTGCCGCCGAGTTCCAGGGAGACGCCGACCAGGCGGGCCGCGGCGCCCGTCGCGACCTCACGGCCGGTGCGGGTGGAGCCGGTGAAGGAGACGAAGTCGGCGTGCCTGACGATCTCGGGGCCGACGACGGGTCCCTCGCCGAGCACCACCTGGAACACCTCCGCGGGCAGACCCGCCTCGATGATCAGGTCCCGGGCCCACAGCGCGGTCAGGGCGGTCTCGGTGTCGGGCTTCATCACCAGGGCGTTGCCCGCGACGAGGGCGGGCAGGGCGTCGCCGACGGACAGTTCGAGGGGGTAGTTCCACGGGGCTATCTGGCCGACGACGCCGCGCGGCTGGCGCAGTTCGGTGACCTTGGTGAGGCCGGGCACGACACCGGTGTGCCGCTTGGGGTTCAGATAGGCGGCGGCGCGACGGCCGTAGTGGCGGGCCGCGACGGCGACGGCCTGGACCTCCTCGTGCGCGTGCAGCCGCGCCTTGCCGGTCTCCAGCTGGATGAGGTCGAGGACCTCACCCTGGCGCTGGAGCACCAGGTCGTGGAAGCGAAGCAGCACGGCGGCGCGCTGTCGCACCGGCGTGCGCGCCCACGCGACCTGCGCGGCCCTGGCCCGCTCGAAGGCCGTCGCCACGTCCTGCGGGGCGGCCTCGGGCAGATCGGCCAGCTTCTCGCCGGTGAACGGCATGTGGTTGGCGGTCGTGCCCGAGCCGATCACCTCACGGGTGAGCTGGGCGACCAGCTCCGGCGTGACCACGTCGGCGGCGGTGCGTGCGCCGCTGGGTGCCGGGGCGACCGGGTTCGTACCGAGGGGCGTTGCGGGGGCCAGCGAGTCCGTCATGACGGTGAGCGTATGCCTGGTCGGACGCTTTGGGTACCCGTGGGTAACGAGGTTTCGCCCCGCACGCACACGGCGCCGCGGCCCTCCGCGCACGTTGCCAGTGCCTACTGGCGACAAAGGTGCTGATCAGGGCGTTCCCGAGGCGGCGGCGGGGTGTTCGGGGCCTCAGGGCCTGGCGATCTGCAAGTTGTCGATCGCCGTCCTCGCGACCTCGCGCCCGCGCTCGGTGAAGTCGCTCCCCGCCGGGTAGTCGATCCACAGCTTGTACATGTCGCCCGCCTTCGTCCTGTAGTAGAAGACCTTGGCCTCGCGCGGGTAGGTGACGTCGGTTTCCTTGTTGACGTACGGGATCAGGTTCTCGGCGGACTGCCCGCCCTCGTACTCGCCCTGCGTCGTCCTCTTGCCGCGCCCCAGTTCGTCCGGGCTGAACGCGCCGATCGAGCCCCCGCCGTCCAGCGTCTTCATGTCCTCGTACGCCTCGGCCATCGACGTGCCGGCGATGTAGCCCAGTTCGTCCTCGGACTTCTTGGCGAGGTCCAGGGTGACGGAGATGGCTCCGCTCGCGTCCTTGTACGTGACCCAGTGCTCCTTGGGCGTCTCGTCGTTGGTGGTCCTGCGGTAGCCCTCCGGCACCGAGAGCGTCGCCCCGAGGGTCTTCTCCTCGCGCTGCGTCCACCCTTGCGTGTCCGATCCGCCGCCGAACGGGTCCACGGCGAGCACCACCCCCGCGGCCACCGCGGCGACGACCACGGCACCGACGGCCGCCAGCGCCCTGGGGCCGAGGAACACGCCCTTGCCGCGGTCCCGCCCCGTGCCGCCCGTACCGGCCGTGCCGCCCGCACCGCCGTCGCCGGAGAACCCGGTCACGAGCCGCGTGGCCGGCGGGGGCGGGGGCGCCGGTGGCTCGACGGCGTCCTCCAGGAGGGCGCGCACCCGGGCGGCGTTCGGGCGGTGGGCGGGGTCCTTGTGCAGCAGGCCGTTGATGGCGTCGGCCAGCGGGCCCCGCGCGGACGCGGGCGCGGCGGGTGTCGCGTTCAGGACGGACTGGAGCGTGGCGGGGGTGTTGTTGCGGCGGAACGGCGAGACGCCCTCGGTCGCCGCGTACAGCACGACGCCCAGCGACCACAGGTCGGACGCCGGGCCCGGACGCCGGCCGAGTACCCGCTCCGGGGCGATGAACTCGGGCGAGCCGACGAAGCCGCCGGTGTCGGTCAGATTGGTCTCGCCCTCGATCTGGGCGATGCCGAAGTCGGTGAGCACGACGCGGTCGTGGCTGCCGAGCATCACGTTGTCCGGCTTCACGTCGCGGTGCAGGATGCCCGCGGCGTGCGCGGCCTCCAGTGCGCCGAGCACCCCGAGGCCCACCCGGGCGGCGTCCCGCTCCCCGAGCGTGCCCTCGTCCCGCAGCGCCGCGCCGAGCGAACGGCCCTGCACGAACTCCATCACGATCCACGGCCTGCCGTCCTCGACGACGACGTCGTGCACGTTGACCACGGCCGGGTGGTCGAGCCTGGCGGCCGCCCGCGCCTCCCGGCGCATCCGCTCGAAGGCGTTGGCGCGCTCGCGCTCCGGCAGGTGGTCCGGTACGCGCGGCTCCTTGACGGCCACCTCACGGTCCACCGTCTCGTCCTTGGCCCGCCACACCGTGCCCATGCCGCCGTGGCCCAGCTTGGAGAGCAGGCGGTAGCGCCCGCCGACAAGACGCCCCGAACCGGGCTCGGCCCGCGTGACCTCGGTGGGCGATGCGTGTTGCGGTGCGGGTACGGGGGGTTGCGGGGGCAGATGGTGCTGGGGAGGTACGGGGTGCGGGGAAGTCACCGGGTGCTGCGGTGGCTGTGGGAGCCGCGGTGGTTGCAGGCCGTAGCTGGTGGTCTCGTTCGGGCCGTAGGCGGATCCCCCGTCGTTACTCATGCCCCCATCCCTACCGCGCGGGGCACCCACGGTTCCAGCCACGGCTCCCAGTTGTGACCGGGGCGATGCACGATCCGGGAACTTCGGCGACGTACGGGCAGACACACGGGGGCAGGTGCGCGGACGGGGTGACCGCCGAGGGCGTCCGCATGTCAGCGGCGTACGAAGGTGTCCACCGCCGTGTCGAAGTACCGGCGTGCCTCCCCCGCCCGGTCCACCGGCGAGGACACCCAGACGTGATACATCCGGCCGTTCTCCTCCCAGCACAGGTCGAAGGTGTGCCGGGCGCCGCCGTCGGCGCCGGAGCCGTCCCAGGTGTACTGCCACAGCGCGGCGGGCCTGCCGTTGCGGGTGGTCCCGGTGACCTCGCCGTCGCGGTAGCCGCGGAGGTCGCGGGGGCCCGCCGCGTGGGAGCGGCGCTGGGCGGCGAGCGGGGTCCCTGCCCGGGGCGTGTCCTTGTCGATGCCGATGCGGACGACTCCGCCCGGTGAGCTGTAGTAGGTGCGCGGGCCGTCCGTCTCCCGTACGTAGCCCTTGGGCACGGCGAGGGCGAAGCCGCGCGGGTCCTTGGCTATGCGGTAGTTCTCCGGGGCCTCGGGCGTGGACGGGCGGACGGTGTCCGGGGTCCTGGTGACCGTCGAGGTCGCCGTCGGCCGCGGCGCGGAGTCGTCGGGGGCGTCCGGGCCCACCGAACTGGGCGGCACGGTCCGCACCCCGCCCCCGTCCCCGTCCCGCCCGAGCAGCAGCACCGCGGCCGAGACGGCACCGACCGCCACGGCGGCGACGAGGGACGCGGCGATGAGCATGGGGCGCCCCCGCCGCAACGCCGGTACGGCGAGCGGGGCGGCCGGACGGAAGGGCCTGGGCCTGGCGCTCCGGCGGCCGGGCGAGGGCCTGGGTGGCGCGGCGCGCTCGGGCGCCGCGGGGTTGCTTCGGGCGGGAGGGTCGTTGTGGGCGGGAAGGTCGGCCCAGGCGGGCAGGTCGCCCTGGGCGGGAGGGGCGCCCCGGGCGGGCAGGTCGTGCCGGGCGGGCAGGTCGCCCCGGGCGGGCAGGTCGTCCCAGGCGGGCGGGTCGCTCCAAGCGGGAGGGTCGGCCCAGGCGGGCAGGTCGCCCCGGGCGGGAGGGGCGCCCCGAGCGGGCGGGTCGCCCTGGGCGGGCAGGTTGTCCCAGGCGGGCGGGTCGCTCCAAGCGGGAGGGTCGGCCCAGGCGGGAGGGTCGGCCCAGGCGGGCGGATCACCCCAAGCGGGTGGGTCGCTCCAAGCGGGAGGGTTGTCCCAAGCGGGAGGGTTTTCCCAGGCAGGAGGGTCAGCCCAGGCGGGAGGGGCATCCCAGGCGGGCCCGTCGCCGCGATGAGGGGGAGTCTCCGGGGCTGGCGCGTCACCCTGGGCGGGCGCGTCACCCCGGGCAGATGCGTCGCTTCGGGCAGGTGCGCCACCCTGGGCAGGTACGTCACCCCGGGAAGGCGCGTCACCCCGGGCAGGTGCGTCTTCGTGGACGGTCGCGTCGCCCGGCGCAGGTGCGTCGCTGGCGGCGGGCGGGTGCTCCCAGGCCGACGCGTCACCGCGGGTTCGTGCGTCGCCACCGCCGCGTTCGTCACCCCGCGCGGCCGGGTCACCCCGGGAAGGGCCGTCATCGCGGGTACGTGCGTCGCCACCGCCGGGCTCGTCACCACGCGCGGCCGGATCACCCCGAGATAGCCCATCACCACGCCGTAGATGATCCGCCTGGTCGAGCGCACCTCCATGGCCAGATGCATCACCACGGGCGGGCTCGCCACCACGACCAGGCTCGTTACCGCGAACAGCCGGATCACCCCGAGCGAGCCCCTCGCCACGGCCCGGCGCGTCACCACCACCGGCCGCATCACCACGGCCTGACGCCTCACCACGAACAGCCGGGTCCCCCCAGCCCTGCGCCTCACCACGAACAGCCGGGTCCCCCCAGCCCGGCGCCTCGCCACGGACAACCGGGTCCCCCCAACCGGGCGCATCACCACGGCGAGGCACCTCACCGCGACCAGCCGAATCCCCCGAGTCGGGCGTTTCACCGCGACCAGCCGAATCCCCCTGGTCGGGCGCCTCACCCCAGCCCCGCGCTGCACCCCGGTCGGGCGCCTCCCCCCAGTCCCGCGCCTCCCCCCAATCAGACGTCTCCCCCCGACCGGACGGGGCCCCTCCGTCAGCCGGGCGGCGGCCAGGTAGCCCGTACAGGCCAGGAAGGCGCGACAACCCGGGGCGCGCCGTCCGCCCCACGCGCCCCCCACGGCCGGTGCGCCCCGAGCCTCCCCCGCGCCCCGCACGCCCCGCACGCAGCGCGAGCAGCCGCCACCCGGACCCCGGCACCTCCCCGGGCAGCGGAGGCATCACCCCGGTGGCGACGTATTCGCGCAGCAGATGCTCCGCCCCGGCCGCGTCCAGGCGGCGCTCCGGGTCGCGCTGGAGGAGGCCGCGGACGACGGGCGCGATCGGCTCGGCACCGGGTGGTGGGCGTATGTCGTCGAAGACGACGGCGTGCAGCACCCCGCCGATCGAATCGCGCCGGAACGGCGACTCACCGCTGACCGCGGTCACCAGCAGCGCGCCGAGCGACCACAGGTCGGACTTCGGGCCGCTGCGCTCACCGGACATCCGCTCCGGCGCGGTGTACTCCGGTGAGCCGACGAACGTGCCGCTCTCCGTGAGCGTCGTCGCGCCGGAGACCTGCGCGATACCGAAGTCCGTGAGCACGACCCGGCCCGTGGCGTCCTCCAGGAGGACGTTCGCGGGCTTGAGGTCGCGGTGCAGGACACCCGCGGCGTGCGCGGTGCCGAGGGCGCCGAGCAGGTCGAGGCCGACACGCGCGGCGGCCTGCGCGCCGAGCGGCCCCGACCTGGCGATCCGACCGGCGAGCGAGGTGCCCTCGATCAGCTCCATGACGATGTAGGGGCGTTCCTGGTGGACGACGACGTCGTGCACCACGACGATGTGCGGATGCTGCAACTGCGCGACCGCCCGCGCCTCACGCAGGGTGCGTTCGCGCTGTTCAGCGGCCTCCTGCTCGGAGAGCGTCTCGCCCAGGGGCAGTTCCTTGACGGCGACGCGGCGGCCGAGGAGCAGATCGGTCGCGCGCCACACGACGCCCATGCCACCCCCGCCGATCCGCACCTCCAAGCGGTACCGACCGGCGATGACTCGGGTGTGGCCACCCAGGCTCCCCATGCGGCCATCATGCCCCAATGGTCTGGCCTCGGATCCTCTCCGCCCGGGAGAGCAACCAGTTCAGGCCCGTATGCGACGGTGAGCGGCCGGTGTCAGACGCGCCAGCCGCGCAGCACCGCGTCGAACTGCTGCCGGGTCTCGTCCCAGTCGCCCGCCGGAGCCGACATGTAGATCACGTATTCGACGTTGCCGGAGGTGACGTACGCCTGCGAGACGGCGCGTCGCGGGCCCTTCGTGGTGTCACTGGCCCCGCCGTTCCAAGCGAACTCCCAGAGCGCGCCGGGGCGTTCGAGGAAGGTGTTGGAACTCATGTGCAAGCGCCGGTAGCCGGGCGACTTCTGCACCTGCTTCTCCAGGGCGAGCTGGTGCTGGTACGGATTGGCGTAGTCCGGGCTGCGATCGATGCCGATGCGCAGGAAGTGGCGGCCGCCGTCGGGCGTGTAGTCGATCTGGCTGCCGTCCACCCGCCGCTTCCAGCCCTTGGGCAGCATGACACTGAAGCCCTCCACGTCGTTCACCCGGACCCAGTCCTCGGGCACGCCGCCGACGACGTCGTCTCCCTTGCCGCCCTCGTCCTTGCCGCCCTGCCCCTGGCTCACGTCCTTGCGGGCGCCGTCGCCACCGCCGTCGCCGAACTGTAGAAAGCCGAACACCGCACCGCCGCCGAGCAGCGCCGCCACGGCGACCAGGGCGACCACCCGGGGCCAGCGACGGCGTCCCGCACCCGGTCCGGTGGCCGTGGGGGCGGTGGTGGCGTACGGGGTTCCGGAGCCGTGCACGGTCGCCGCGCCGTGCGTGATCGCCGCACCGTGCGTGGGGGCCGTGCCGTACGGGGTCTGGAGGTGCGGGGCGGGGGTGTGCGGCGTGTGCGGCGTGTGCTGTGCGGACGCGGCGTGCGGGGGCTGTTGGGCCTGGTAGGACTGGTGGGGGTGCTGGGAATGCTGGGGGTGCTGGGGCTGGGAGTACGGCGGCGTCGGGGGGTGCGGGGCCGGGGTGCGGCTCCCCGGTGGCGCCGCCTCGTGCACCCGCGTCGGCACGTACCCCTGCGCGGGGCCCGGGTACCGCCCCTGCGCCGCCTCGGCCAGCATCCGCTCCGCCTCGGCCGCCGTAGGCCGCGCGTCCGGGTCCTTGCGAAGCAGCGCGGAGATGACGGGCCCGAGCGCGTCCGCGTACGTGGAGGGCTCGGGCTCCTCGGTCACCACGGCCTGCATCGTGCCGAGCGGCGAGGTGCGCCTGAACGGCGAGTTGCCCTCGACGGCCGTGTACAGCGTGGCGCCGAGCGCCCACAGGTCGGCCGCGGGCCCGGGGTTCGCACCGCTGACCCGCTCCGGCGCCAAGTAGTCCACGGAGCCGACGACTTCCCCCGTGCGGGTGATGGTCGAGTCGCCCTCGATGGCGGCGATGCCGAAGTCGGTGAGGAGGACCCGGCCGTCCTCGGAGAGCAGGACGTTGCCGGGTTTGATGTCGCGGTGCAGGACCCCGGCGCCGTGCGCGGCGCGCAGGGCCCGCAGGACCCACAGGCCGATGCGGGCGGTCTCGCGGGCCTCGATGCGGCCCCGCTCCCTGACGGCGTCGGCGAGCGAGTGCCCCTCGACGAGCTCCATCACGATCCAGGGCCGGTCGTCGTACTCGAGGACGTCGTGGACCGTGACGACCGCGGAGTGGTTGATCTGCGCCTGGGCCCGCGCCTCCGTCTGCGTCCGGGTGAGGAGGACCTCGCGCTCGGCCTCCTGCACCCACTGTGCCGCCGTCAGCTCCTTGACGGCCACTACGCGGTGCAGGACCTCGTCGCGCGCACGCCATACGCGGCCCATGCCGCCGCTGCCGATGGACTCACCGAGCCGGTAGCGGCCGGCGAGGAGCAGGCCCTGCATCTGATTCACGTTCCCCCGCAGTCGGTATTGACAGGGCCAATTTCCCGAGGTTTGCCAGTGTCCAGATTAAGGAGCAGTGCACGCGCGGGGAAAGGGAGGGGGTGAGTGGAGACAGCACTGTGACGCTGCCGGAGGCCGGGCACGCGTCCGGAACGGTGCCTGGTCCCTGGCTGACATGGACATTTGACGGCCCGGCACCGGACAAACGCGGTCGGTACACGCTTCAACAGGAACCGATCCGGTCGGTACGCGCCCCGACAAGAACAGATGCGGTCGGTACGCGACCTCCCTGCGAACGGACGCGGCGGGCGGCCAACCGGCCCCCGTGCCGGGGAGATTCAGCCCGTGACCCGGTACGAACTCGACGCCTGCTCGTACAGCCTGGTCACCTCGTCCCGTTCGGCCTCCGGTCCACGTACCTGGAGGACGTGGTACTTCCCGTCCACGACCATCGCGAGATTGCGTACGTAGACCTCGGCACCGTCGGCGCCCTGCCAGGTGAACTGGCCCTCGGCCATGGAGCGGCCGCCCACGTCGACCCGGCGCAGACCGCTGGAGGTGGCCCAGGACGAGTCGCGGAACGGCTGGAGTTCGCGTTCGTCCTCCTTCTGGTACTTCATCGGGTCCGTGCCGTGGTCGCCGGTGCTGTCCCGGCCGGGAACGACGAGCAGCTCGAAACTCCCGTGCGTGTACACGACCTGGCCGCGGCCGTTCTTCGGCTGCCGGTCCCAGCCGTTGGCCACGGCCACCCGGAAGCCCTCGGTGTCCTTGCGCACCGTGAAGCCCGCCGCGACATCGGGGTCGGTGGTCTGCGGCTCCTGCGAGCCTGGGGTCTCCTCCGGGGCCGGCGATTTGCCGGTTTCCCCGTCGGCACCACCGGAACCGCCGCCTCCGGGTTCACCGTCCGGGCTCGGGTGGCCGCCCGAGGGCTCCGTGCTCGCCTCGCCCGCGTTGCCGGTGCGGCCCGCGCCCTCCTTCTCGTCGGACTCGGGCATGAACAGCATCGCGTACGCGACGGCCGCCACGAGCCCGGCGAGTATCACCACGAGCAGCAGCCGCCCCAGCGAACGGGGGCCGCTCGCGGACCGCGGCGCGCGCTCGGGCCGCGGCGCACGCACCGGCCTGGTGTCACGGGCCCGTTCCCTGTCCCGCTCCCTGCCGCGCTTGTGACGGCCGTGCGCGCTGCCGTCGCCGGTCGGGACGGGGGCGGGCGGGCGGCGCTTGCGGACCATCTCGCCGCGACGGCGTACGACGGGGAGCCTGCCGCCGTCGTACGCGGGCGCGGGCACCACGTGCGCGCCCGCCTCGGGCTCCGGCGCCGACCGCACGAGGGAGCGCAGCCAGCCGCTCAGCTCCTCGAAGTCGATGCGCTCGGTGGGGTCCTGACGCAGCAGCGACTCGACGACGGGCCGCAGCGGACCGCACTCCTCCGCGAACGCGGGCGGCTCCGCGCACACCAGCTGCACCAGCTCGGCCGTACTGTCCTCCGGGTACGGCGCGTGGCCCTGCACGGCACGGAAGAGCAGCGCGCCGAGCGCCCACAGGTCGGTCGCGGGACCGATGGGCGCGGCCAGCTGCCAGTTCTCGTGCACGGGGCCCGCCTGCTCCGGCGCCCACCGCTCGGTGACGGCGCCGACGACGGTCATCCGGGCGTGCCGGGCGCGCTCGGCGGCCAGCGCGGTGGTGGGACCTCGGCGCGGCTTGCGCTCACCCGCCGGGTCGCCCCAGCCGCTCTCGCGCGGGTGGCCGTCGGGGTTGTCGGTGGCGTCGGCGGCGTTGCCCTCACGGGCGGCGGGGACGGCAGGGGCGGCTTGCGGAGCCGGCGTGGGGGGCGCGGGGCGCCGTGCGGGCGGGACCTGTTCGGTCAGCGCCCGCGCCGGGGACGGGCGTGCGCTCGGCGCGTGCCGGGTCTCGTGCGCCTGCTGGGGGTCGTGTGTGCCGCGTGCGCCCGGCGTGCCCTGCGCGGGCACGTCCTCGGTGCGCGGCACGGCTCCGTGCCATGGCGTCCGCTGGCGCTCCCGGACGCCGTACGGGTCCGCGATGTGCCCCATGTGACCACCGGCACCCCTGTCCGCGGCTTCCAGGGGGGCCGCTTCGGCGCCGCGCTCGGCCTCGCTCACCCGGGCCGCGGCACGCGCGGCACCCGCCCGGTACGCGGCGATGGCCCCGGCTCGCGCGGCCCGCAGATCCCGCTCGGCGGTGCCGTACTGCCCGCCTCCGGCGGAACCCTCGGGCCCGGCGGTACGCTCGCTCCCGGCGTAGGGATCCGCCCCGGCGGCACGCTCGGTCCCGCCGTAGGAATCGGACCCGCCCGGGGGCTCGGACCCGGCGTAAGCCTCCGCCCCGCCGTAGGCCCCGACCTCGGCCCCGCCCAAGGACTCGGGCCCAGCGTAAGTTTCCATGCCCCCGTAGGCCCCGACCCCGGCCCCACCCGGAGACTCGGACCCGGCATAACCCTCCGCGCCCCCGTAGGCCTCCGTGCCGCCGTAGGCCCCGGCCCCACCCGGGGACTCGAACCCCCCGTAGGCCTCCGTGCCCCCGTAGGTCTCCGCCCCGGCCCCGCCCAGGGAATCGTCCGCGTGCCGCGCCGCCTCGATCGCGGCGTGCCCACGCGCCCCGTCGCCCTCGCCCGGCCCGCCGTACTCGTCCCCGTCCCCGTCCCCGTACGGGTCGGGGCCGCCGTCGCCGTACTCGTCGTCCCCGGAGGCCCGTGCCTCCGGCACGGATCCGGGCCCAGGCCCCTGGGAAGAGTGCTCCGGCGCCCGCTCCAGCGGGCCGCCCCCCTCGGGCTCCGTGAAGCCCGCGAAGTCGTCCTCCTCCGGGCGCGGGTCGTACCCGCACAGCGCCTCTTCCGCCGCGCCCGCGGCGAGGCCCGTCAGCATCACGCGGCCGTCGTCGCAGACGAGGACCGTGCGCGCGGTGATGTTCCGGTGCACCCAGCCGTGCGCGTGCAGGACGCGCAGGGCCGTGACGACATCGGCCGCGAGCTCCGCGGCCCGGAACGGGTCCAGCGGCTTGTCGGCCAGTAGCGCCGCGAGCGGACGGGCCGCCACCCGCTCACTCACTATCCACAACGACCCGTCCTCGGCGAACACGTCGAAGATCTGGTCGAGCCGGGGGTGGTCGGGGATGCGCGCGGCGGCCTGCGCGGCCTCTATGGCGCGCAGGACCGCGGGGTCGCTCGGCCTGCGCGTCGCGCGCGACCCCGCGCGCCGGGCGCCCCCCTGCGCCGCGCTCCCGCGCGCGCTCCGGAACCCCTTGGGCAGCCCGCCCGGCAGGACGTCGCTCAGGTCCCCGTCGCCGTACGCCTCGTCGCCGTACGTCTGGTCCCCGTACGCCTCGTCGCCGAGCACCTCGGCTTCGACGATCTCCGGCAGTGGCACCTGCCTGACCAGGACTTCCTGGCCGCTGTAGGTGTCGAAGGCGCGGGTCTCCGCGAGTTCGTACTCGTCGGCCGGGGGCAGGGGCAGGCGGTAGCGGTCGGCGAGTACCCGTCCCGCATAGTCGTCCACGATGCCTCCCCCGATCCGCCCGGTGGTCAATTCCGTTCGTCCTACGGCTCGTTGCGGCCGCTTACCCTCCGCAAGCACTCACGATACGTGCCACAACCGAACCGTATTGAGGGGATGCGGGATCTCACCGGTCCCGCCCCGCCGTCACTTCTTCGGTTCGAAGGTCCGCGTGAACGTCTGCCAGGTGTCGCGACGCTGGTCGCTCCCCCAGTCGTCCGCCTTCGCGGTGTACATCATTCCGTAGCCCAGGCCGCCGTTCACCACGAAGCCGCGGTCCACGGAGCGGTACTTGGTGCCGCCCTCCACGTAGGTGAATTCCCAGTCCGCCGTGTTCCAGCCGCGGAAACCGACCTTCTCTATGCGGATGCGGTCGTACTGCGCCCTGCGCATGGCCGACTCCTGGCTCTTCCAGTCCGCCACCGGGTTGTCCTTGGGCGTCGTGGTCCAGCCGATCAACAGCTTCTGGTCGTCCGGCCCGGTGAAACGGGCGCCCGCGCGGTCGGTCGAGCGGAACTTCCAGCCCTTCGGCAGACCGAGCGAGAAGCCCTGGGCGTGCTTGTACGTCGTCTCGGCGCCGTCGTCCGAGCCCTTGCCGCCACCGCCGATGGCCGAACCCTGCCCGGAGTCGTCCTTGCCGGAGTCCGGGTCGGAGCCGTCCTTCTCCTTGCCCTGGCCGCCCTGGTCGCCCTTGCCCTTGTCGGCACCGGAGCCGGAGTCCTCGTCCTTGCCGGAACCCTTGCCGTCGCCGTCGCCCCCCGCGGTGGCACCGCTGGACGAGGACGAGTCGCCGCTCTTGTCGCCCTTGCCGCTGTTCGGGCTGTCGTCGCCGCCGCTGAGGGCGAAGGCGAGGACCGTACCGATAACGGCGAGAGCGACGACCACCGCGATGATCACCAGGGTGCGCCGGGGCACCACATCCGTGAGCGGCGCCCGGGCGGGCGGCCTCGGCGGCCCGGCAGGCTGCGCCGGGACCCGGGCCCCGCCGTGCGCACCCGGTCCGGCACCCGCGGAACCCATAGCGACTCCGGCACCCGCGGAGCTCACACCGGCCCCGGCACCCGCACCGGCCGCCCCTGCGCCCTTACCCGTGCCCTTGCCCGAGGCCGTGCCCTCGCCGGTGCCCTTGCCCGGAGCCGGACCCGAACCGACCCCCACGGCCGCACCCGCACCCGTGCTCACACCAGTACCAGCACGCCCGGCACCCGCCTCGCCCGCACCGGCCCCGCGGTCACCCACGCCGACCGTCCCGGACGAAGCAGCCGCTCCGGCCCCCGCGGCACCGGCACCAGCGCCCGCGCCGCGAGCCGTGGCCGCCTTCTTGCGCACCGAACGGAACGCACCCTTCAGCCGTTCCGCGGCCTCCTCACCCTTACGGCTTCCCGAAGAACCCGCGGCACCCGAGGAACCGGCCGACCCTATGGAGCCCGAGGAACTTACGGAACCCGAGGAACTGGAGGAACCCACGGAACCCGAGGAACCCGACGCACGATCCCTCGGCACCTGTGGCGGGATCGGCGGCAGCGGCACGATCTTCGTGGCGTCCATCGGCTCGTCCTGCGCCTTGGGCTCGGGGAGGTCGGGGGCGTTGATGACCTCCTGGAGCATCGCCCGGGCGCTCGCGTCGTCGAGCCGCTGCTCGGGGTCCTTGGCGAGCAGGCCGTAGATGACCTTCTCCAGCAACGGCCCGGCGTTCCTCGGCGGTTCCACCGCCTCGGTCATCACGGCGGTGAGCGTCGCGATGGCCGAGCCCTTGTCGTACGGGGGCGCGCCCTCCACGGCCGCGTAGATCAGGCCGCCGAGGGACCACATGTCGGCGGCGGGGCCCGGCTTGTGGCCGCGGGCGCGCTCGGGCGAGATGTACGAGGGGGCGCCGACGAGCATGCCCGTCGACGTGATGGACGGGTCGCCCTCGACCTGCGCGATGCCGAAGTCCGTGAGGACCACGCGGCCGTCCTCGGCGATGAGCACGTTGGACGGCTTCACGTCACGGTGCAGGATGCCCTCGCGGTGGGCCGAGCGCAGCACGTCGAGCACGGCGAGGCCGACCTCTGCGGCCCGTCGCGGCGTCAGGAGCCCGTCCTCGCGGACGGCTTCGGCGAGCGACTTGCCCTCGACGAGCTCCATCACGATCCAGGGGCGGTCGTCCTCGTCGACCACGTCGTAGACCGTCACGGCGCTGGTGTTGCGGATCCGGGCGATCGCCTTGGCCTCACGCAGCGTGCGCGTGATGAGGCGCCGCTTCTCGTCCTCGTCGATGCTCGACGGGAAACGCAGCTCCTTCACCGCGACCGTGCGGCCGAGCGTCTCGTCCTTGGCCCGCCAGACGGTGCCCATGCCGCCACGGCCGAGCACGTCACCGAGCCGGTACCGCCCCGCGAGGAGACGTGCGCTCTGATCCTGACGAGCCTTGCCCGCCTGCTCCGCCTCCGACATGCGTCCCCTCAACTACCCGCACAACCCGCCCTGACAGAGCCTTCATTGTCCCTCACCCGGGGACCGGTCAATGCCGCGGGTCCGACGTCCCACATCATGGACACCCGGGACCGCTCCACCCCTGCACACCACCCCAAACCGCCCCGCCCATACCCCCCTTGGCCACCCTCCTCGGGTCAAACCGCCCAGAACCCCCGACCACACCTCGACTGCTTGCTGACGTCCTGCCTACGTGTTGACAGTCGACGGGCCCGGCGTGGCACCGGGCCCTCCGGGCCCCGCGGTGGGCCCAGGGGTCACCGTCGGCCCACGGCCCACCGCCGGCCCACGGGTCACAGCGGCACGATGTCCGGCGCACCCAGCCGCGCCGCGTCCGCCGTCAGGTCGTCGGGCTGTCGCTGCGATTCGCGCTCGGCCTCCACCCGCTTCTCGTAGTGCTGCACCTCGCGCTCGATCTGGTCCTCGTCCCAGCCGAGCACCGGTGCCATCAGGTCCGCGCACTCACGGGCGCTGCGGGTGCCGCGGTCGAAGGTCTCGATGGAGATGCGCGTGCGGCGCGTGAGCACGTCGTCGAGGTGGCGGGCGCCTTCGTGGGACGCGGCGTAGACGACTTCGGCGCGCAGATAGTCGTCGGCGGCTCCGAGGGTGTTGCCCAGGGACGGGTCGGCCGCGATCAGTTCGAGCACTTCCTCCGCCAGTGCGCCGTACCGGTTCAACAGGTGCTCCACGCGGACCACGTGCAGGCCCGTGCGGGCGGCGATGCCCGCGCGGGCGTTCCACAGCGCGCGATAGCCCTCGGCCCCGACGAGCGGGACGTCCTCCGTGACGCACTCCGCCACGCGCTGGTCCAGGCCGTGCACCGCCTCGTCCACGGCGTCCTTGGCCATCACGCGGTACGTCGTGTACTTGCCGCCCGCGACGACGACCAGGCCCGGCGCGGGGTGCGCGACCGTGTGCTCGCGCGACAGCTTGCTGGTGGCCTCCGACTCACCGGCGAGCAGGGGGCGCAGGCCCGCGTACACACCCTGGACGTCGTCGCGGGAGAGCGGGACCGCGAGCACCGAGTTCACATGCTCCAGGAGATAGTCGATGTCCGCGCTGGAGGCCGCCGGGTGGGCCTTGTCCAGGTCCCAGTCGGTGTCCGTGGTCCCGATGATCCAGTGCCGGCCCCAGGGGATGACGAAGAGGACGCTCTTCTCCGTCCGCAGGATCAGGCCCGTGGAGGAGGTGATGCGGTCCTTGGGGACCACCAGGTGGATGCCCTTGGAGGCGCGGACGTGGAACTGGCCGCGCTCGCCGACCATCGCCTGGGTGTCGTCGGTCCACACGCCCGTGGCGTTCACCACCTGCTTGGCCCGGACCTCGTACTCCCCGCCGGCCTCGACGTCCCGCACCCGGGCGCCGACGACGCGCTCGCCCTCGCGCAGGAACCCGGTCACGCGGGCGCGGTTGGCGACCTTCGCCCCATAGGCCGCGGCGGTGCGCACCAGCGTGGCCACATAGCGGGCGTCGTCCATCTGGGCGTCGTAGTACTGAAGGGCGCCGACGAGGGCGTCCTTCTTCAGGCACGGGGCCACGCGCTGGGCGTGACGCCGGGTCAGATGGCGGTGGCGCGGCAGGCCGCGGCCGTGGCCCCTGGCCATCGACATGGCGTCGTACAGCGCTACGCCCGAGCCCGCGTACAACCGCTCCCAGCCCTTGTGCTGGAGCGGATACAGGAACGGGACGGGCTTCACCAGATGGGGTGCGAGCCGCTCAAGGAGCAGGCCGCGCTCCTTGAGGGCCTCGCGGACCAGGGCGAAGTCCAGCATCTCCAGATAGCGCAGGCCGCCGTGGATCAGCTTGCTCGACCGGCTCGACGTGCCCGACGCCCAGTCCCTGGCCTCCACCAGGCCCGTGCTCAGGCCGCGGGTGACCGCGTCGAGGGCCGTGCCCGCGCCGACCACGCCCGCGCCCACGACCAGGACGTCCAGCTCGTGCTCGGCCATGCCCGCCAGTGCCCCGGCGCGCTCCGCCGGGCCAAGAGTCGCTGTCCTCACCGCTGCCTCCCGTGCTGTTCGGGTGTGGTCGCGCTCACATCATGCCCAGATTCCCGCCGGGTCCGCCGAGTGGGGGCGCCGCCTGTGGATAAACCCCGGCCTCCCGGCCCCGGCGCGGGTCCCCGCGCCGACAACACTCCGAGGTTCTGAGCAGCCCAATCCCGCAAATCGGTCATATTTACTCCTAGTCTGACATTGCGGTCGCCCGTTCTGTCCACAGGACTTGCGCGATCGACTCGCTTTGGCTATATCCGCTCGGCTATTGGGAAGGACGGCTCACCGCCATGCCAGCTGACCTCGCCGTCATCGGCCTCGGCCACCTCGGCCTCCCCCTCGCCCAGGCCGCCGCCGCAGGCGGCGTCGCCACCGTCGGCTACGACCCCGCCCGCGCACCCGACCTGGCCTGCGGGCGCCTTCCGGGCGACGGCACCGAAGGGACGCTCACCGCCGCCGACGTCCGCCGGATGCTCGCGGGGGGCTTCCGGCCGACCACCGACCCCGCCGAGCTCGGCCGCGTCCGCACCGCCGTCATCTGCGCGCCCACGCCCCCGGCCGCCGACGGAACGCTCGACCTCGGCCAGGTCGCCGAGGCCGCCCGCGCCCTGGCCGCGCGCCTGCGCCCGCACACCACGGTCATCCTGGAGTCGCCCGCGTACCCCGGAACCACAGAGGAATTCCTGCGCCCCCTCCTCGAAGAGGGCTCGGGCCTGCGCGCCGCACGCGACTTCCACCTCGCCTACTCCCCCGGCCGCATCGACCCGGGCAACCGCACCCACGGCTACGCCGGCACCCCGAAGGTCATCGGCGGCCTCACCCCCGCCTGCACGGAGTCCGCAGCCGCCTTCTACGGCCGCCTCACCGACAAGGTCGTCCGCGCGCGCGGACCGCGGGAGGCCGAGACCGTGCACCTCCTGGAGACCAACTACCGGCACGTGAACATGGCCCTCGTCAACGAGATGGCCGTGCTCTGCCACGACCTCGGCATCGACCTGTGGGACGTCATCCGCTGCGCCGAGACCAAGCCGTTCGGCTTCCAGGCGTTCCGGCCGGGACCCGGCGTCGGCGGCCACGGGCTCCCCCTGGACGTGCCGGGGCCCGCGCGCGGCATCCGCCCGCTGCGCATGGTCGAACTCGCCCAGCAGGTCAACGACCGCATGCCGGCCTATGTGATCCAGCGCGCCGCGACCCTGCTCAACGAACACGGCAAGTCCGCGCGCGGCGCCCGCGTCCTGCTCCTCGGCGTCACCTACAAGCCGGACGTCGCCGACCAGGCGGGCTCCCCCGCCCAGGAGATCGCCGTCCGCCTCCGGGAGCTCGGCGCGGCCGTCAGCTACCACGACCCCTACGTCGGGCACTGGAACGTTCTCGGCCATCCCGTGCCCCGCGCGGACACCCTCTACGAAGCGGCCGCCGACGCCGATCTGACGATCCTGCTCCAGCACCACCGCACCTACGACCTCCAGGGCCTGGCCGTGAAAGCCCAGCTCCTGCTCGACACCAGGGGAGCCACCCCGGCGGGCGCCGCACACCGCCTCTGATCCTTCACCGATCCCCCCGAGGCCCGTGACCCGCTGCTGCTACCGTGCGGAACCAGTCACTTACCGCACACCAGTGCGCAGATGTCCCAGGGGGAAATCTCATGACCCATCCCACGCCTCCAGGCCAGGGCGGCCAGCAGCCCTACGGTCAGCCGCAGCAGCCGTACGGCCAGCCCCAGCAGCCCTACGGCGGCCAGCCCGGCTACGGCTACCCGCAGCAGCCCCAGCCCTACGGCCAGCAGCCGCAGCAGCCGTACCACCCGTTCCCGCAGCAGCCGCAGCCCGGTGGCTTCCCGCCGCCCGCTCCGGCCGCCCGGAACAACATCGGCCTCGGCGTGGCCGTCGCCCTGGTGACCGCCCTGGTGGCCGCGGGCATCTACGGAGCGATCATCGGCGCCACCGAGCACGAGATCGGCTGGGCCGCGGTGGGTGTCGGCTTCGTCGTGGGTCTGGCCGCGGGGAGGACGGGCGGCGCCAACCCGGCGCTCGGGGCCCTCGGCGCGATCTTCTCGCTCGGCGCGGTCTACCTCGGCCAGCTGATCGGCGCCGCGATGGTCATCGCCGACAAGACCGGCCTGGCGTTCTCGGACATCTTCTTCGACCACTTCGACGCGCTCCAGGAGGCGTGGTCGAACGACGCCGACGCGATGACCTTCGTGTTCTTCGCGGTAGCCGCCATCGCGGCGTTCGGCGGCGCCAAGCGAGCCGCTCAGTAGCGCGACGCGCGCCGACGGCACCGGCACCCGCCGGAACGCACGTCACCGGAACGCACATCACCGGAACGCACGGGAGCCCGGGCCGCCTCTTCGGGCGGCCCGGGCTCCCGGCTGTTCGGCGCCCCGGGGAGGGTCAGCGGCTGTGCTGCGAGTCCGCGACCGTGACCTCGACCCGCTGGAACTCCTTCAGCTCGCTGTAGCCCGTCGTGGCCATGGCCCGGCGCAGCGCCCCGAAAAAGTTCATGGAACCGTCGGGGATGTGTGAGGGTCCGGTGAGGATCTCCTCGGTGGTGCCGACCGTGCCGAGGTCGACCTTCATGCCGCGCGGCACGTCCTCGTGGACGGCCTCCATGCCCCAGTGGTGGCCCTGGCCGGGCGCGTCGGTGGCGCGGGCGAGCGGTGAGCCCATCATGACGGCGTCCGCACCGCAGGCCACGGCCTTGGGCAGGTCGCCGGACCAGCCCACGCCGCCGTCGGCGATGACGTGGACGTAGCGGCCGCCGGACTCGTCCATGTAGTCACGGCGGGCGGCGGCCACGTCGGCCACGGCCGTCGCCATCGGCACCTGGATGCCGAGGACGTTGCGCGTGGTGTGCGCGGCGCCGCCGCCGAAGCCGACGAGGACACCGGCCGCGCCGGTGCGCATCAGGTGCAGCGCGGCCGTGTACGTGGCGCAGCCGCCGACGATCACCGGGACGTCGAGTTCGTAGATGAACTGCTTCAGGTTCAGCGGCTCGGCGGCACCGGAGACGTGCTCGGCCGACACCGTCGTACCGCGGATCACGAAGATGTCCACGCCCGCGTCCACGACGGCCTTGGAGAACTGCGCGGTGCGCTGCGGCGACAGGGCGGCTGCGGTGACGACGCCGGAGTCGCGCACCTCCTTGATGCGCTGGCCGATGAGCTCCTCGCGGATGGGCGCGGAGTAGATCTCCTGGAGGCGTCGCGTGGCCGCCTCGGTGGGCAGCGCGGCGATCTCGTCGAGCAGCGGCTGCGGGTCGTCGTGGCGCGTCCACAGGCCTTCGAGGTTCAGTACGCCGAGGCCGCCGAGCTCACCGATGCGGATGGCCGTCGCGGGCGAGACCACGGAGTCCATGGGGGCGGCGAGGAAGGGCAGCTCGAAGCGGTAGGCGTCGATCTGCCAGGCGATCGAGACCTCCTTGGGGTCCCGGGTGCGCCGGCTCGGTACGACGGCGATGTCGTCGAAGGCGTACGCCCGGCGGCCGCGCTTGCCGCGCCCGATCTCGATCTCAGTCACGTGTGTGGCCCATCGCTTTCTTCCGCACTCACTCGGCCCGTCTCGGGCACTCACTCGCCCCGTCGTCGGGCACTGCGTCGGCCCGCCGTCCGGTACTCGGTCTGCCCGTCCAGTATCACCGACACGCGGGAAGGGGGCGGCCCCGGGAACACCGGGGCCGCCCCCACGCGCGCGTGCGTCACACCGTCGCGGGCCCGCCGCCGTGTGCGGCAGCGGTTCGGTACGAGGCCGGGGACCGGCGGCGGCCGGTCCCCTGCGGCTTCGTCAGCCGCGCTTGTTCGTGTAGTTCGGCGCCTCGACCGTCATCTGGATGTCGTGCGGGTGGCTCTCCTTGAGGCCCGCCGAGGTGATCCGTACGAAGCGGCCGCGCTCCTGGAGCTCGGGCACCGTGCTCCCGCCCACGTAGAACATCGACTGGCGCAGACCGCCCACCAGCTGGTGCACGACCGCCGACAGCGGGCCGCGGTATGCCACCTGGCCCTCGATGCCCTCGGGCACCAGCTTCTCGTCGGAGGCGACGCCCTCCTGGAAGTAGCGGTCCTTGGAGAACGACTTCGTCTCACCGCGCGACTGCATGGCCCCGAGCGAACCCATGCCCCGATAGGACTTGAACTGCTTGCCGTTGATGAAGAGCAGCTCGCCCGGGGACTCCTCGCAGCCCGCGAGCAGCGAGCCCAGCATGACCGTGTCCGCGCCGGCGACGAGCGCCTTGGCGATGTCTCCGGAGTACTGGAGACCGCCGTCGCCGATCACCGGGACACCGGCCGCCTTGGCGGCGAGCGACGCCTCGTAGATGGCCGTCACCTGCGGTACGCCGATGCCGGCGACCACGCGGGTGGTGCAGATGGAGCCCGGTCCGACGCCCACCTTGATGCCGTCGACGCCGGCGTCGATCAGCGCCTTGGCGCCCTCGCGCGTCGCGATGTTGCCGCCGATGACGTCCACGCCGCCGGAGTTCGACTTGATCTTGGCGACCATGTCGCCGACGAGCCGGGAGTGGCCGTGCGCGGTGTCGACGACGATGAAGTCGACGCCCGCCTCGATCAGCGCCTGCGCGCGCTCGAAGGCGTCCCCCGCGACACCGACGGCGGCACCGACGAGGAGGCGGCCCTCGGCGTCCTTGGCGGCGTTCGGGTACTTCTCCGCCTTCACGAAGTCCTTGACCGTGATGAGGCCCTTGAGGACACCGGCGTCGTCGACGAGCGGCAGCTTCTCGATCTTGTGCCGGCGCAGCAGCTCCATGGCGTCGACACCGCTGATGCCGACCTTGCCGGTGACGAGCGGCATCGGCGTCATGACCTCGCGGACCTGGCGCGAGCGGTCCGCCTCGAACGCCATGTCGCGGTTGGTGACGATGCCGAGCAGCTTGCCCGCGCCGTCGGTCACCGGGACGCCGCTGATGCGGAACTTGGCGCAGATCGCGTCGGCCTCGGCGAGCGTGGCGTCCGGGTGCACGGTGATCGGGTCCGTGACCATGCCGGACTCCGACCGCTTCACCAGGTCGACCTGGTTGGCCTGGTCGGCGATCGACAGGTTCCTGTGCAGCACGCCGACGCCGCCCTGGCGGGCCATGGCGATCGCCATCCGGGACTCGGTGACCTTGTCCATCGCCGCCGAGAGCAGCGGGACGTTCACCCGGACGTTCTTCGAGATGTACGAGGCGGTGTCGATGTCACCCGGCGCCATGTCCGACGCGCCCGGCAGCAGCAGCACGTCGTCGTAGGTCAGCCCGAGTGTCGCGAATTTCTCGGGCACTCCGTCGACGTTTGCAGTCATGACACCTTCCCCAAATGGCCTTGATCGGTGCGGATGTCCATGCTAACGGGAAGCATGGCTCTCTCATTCCACGGTGCCTGTGGGGGTGCGGGTTCGTAGGTTTCTACAGCTCCGCTGTGGGGGCGCCCTGGGCGGGCTGCCGCGGCGGCCAGGGCCCCGGCTTCACCGGGACGTGGCGCTGCGGCTGATCACCGCCGCGGCGGACAGAGACTCCCGGCTCCGCCGGGGATCGGCCCCAGCAAGGCTTGGCACCGCCGAGATGCGCCGTAACGGCTGATCACCGCTGCGGCGGACAAGAAACCCCGGCTCCGCCGGGATGTGGCGCTGCGGCTGATCACCGCCGCGGCGGACAGAGACTCCCGGCTCCGCCGGGGATCGGCCTCAGCAAGGCTTGGCACCGCCGGTATGCGCCGTTGTGGCTAATCACCGCTGCGGCGGACAAGAAACCCCGGCTTCGCCGAGATGTGGCGTTGCGGCTGATCACCGCCGCGGCGGACAGAGATTTCCGGCTTCGCCGGACGGGGTCGGAGTGGTGAATGTCTCCCAGCCCCGCGGCGGAGGAGGTCCGCCCGCCGCGGCACAGATCAAGCCCGTCCGGCGATTGAGGACGAGCGCGGCAGCGCGACAAACCCAACCCACCAGCCGCACCCGCCCAACCGCCCGCGGCGCGGATCAAGCCCGTCCGGCGATTGAGGACGAGCGCGGCAGCGCGACAAACCCGACCCGCCAGCCGCACCCGCCCGCGGCAAGACCGCACGCAGGCAAGGGTGGGTGGGCGGGGGAGAAAAGCTACTGTTCGGCCAGCGCGCGCAGGCGGCTCAGGGCCCGGTGCTGAGCCACCCGCACCGCCCCGGGCGACATCCCGAGCATCTGCCCGGTCTCCTCGGCCGTGAGCCCCACGGCCACCCGCAGCAGAAGCAGCTCCCGCTGATTCTCCGGCAGATTGGCGAGCAGCTTCTTGGCCCACTCCGCATCGCTGCTGAGCAGCGCCCGCTCCTCGGGCCCGAGCGAGTCGTCGGGCCGCTCGGGCATCTCGTCCGAGGGCACAGCGGTGGACCCGGGATGCCGCATCGCGGCCCGCTGCAAGTCGGCGACCTTGTGCGCGGCGATCGCGAAGACGAAGGCTTCGAAGGGCCGCCCGGTGTCCCGGTAGCGCGGCAGCGCGAGCAGCACCGCGACACAGACTTCCTGCGCGAGGTCCTCGACGAAGTGCCGTGCGTCACCGGGAAGTCGGGACAGGCGGGTGCGGCAGTACCGCAGCGCGAGCGGGTGGACGTGGGCAAGCAGGTCGTGCGTAGCCTGCTCGTCCCCCTCCACGGCGCGTAGGACGAGGGCAGCGATCACCGTCGTCTTGTCATCGCGCATCGGTCCATGGTGCCTCGGCGCCGACTGATCCGTGGCACCGCGTCCGTAGTTGTGCACTGAAGCGTTATGAGCGGGTGCGCCGGAACTCATCTCCCGCACCCTCCCCTCCCGCTCGGCCGACTCGTCCCCAAGGAACTCCACACCTCAAGGATGCGGCATCGGCGGCGAAGCGCCACAAGCCGTTCCTCAAGAGGACTCCGACGGGCCTCCATGACCCCGCCCGCCGCACGGCGGGCGGGAGACATCGTGCCCCCGCCGGGGCCCGCTCAGCGAACCAGGCCCCAGCGGAAGCCGAGCGCCACCGCGTGCGCGCGGTCCGAGGCGCCGAGCTTCTTGAACAGGCGCCTGGCGTGCGTCTTCACCGTGTCCTCGGAGAGGAACAGCTCGCGGCCGATCTCGGCGTTCGACCGGCCGTGGCTCATCCCTTCGAGTACTTGGATCTCACGCGCGGTGAGCGTCGGGGCCGCGCCCATCTCGGCCGACCGGAGCCGGCGCGGAGCGAGCCGCCAGGTCGGATCGGCGAGCGCCTGCGTGACGGTCGCGCGCAGCTCGGCGCGCGAGGCGTCCTTGTGCAGATATCCGCGGGCGCCCGCGGCGACGGCGAGCGCGACGCCGTCGAGGTCCTCGGCGACCGTGAGCATGATGATGCGTGCCCCCGGGTCGGCCGAGAGCAGTCTCCGCACGGTCTCCACACCGCCGAGACCGGGCATGCGTACGTCCATCAGAATCAGGTCCGAGCGGTCGGCACCCCAGCGGCGGAGAACCTCCTCGCCGTTGGCCGCTGTCGTCACGCGCTCGACGCCGGGCACGGTCGCGACCGCGCGGCGCAGCGCCTCTCGGGCGAGCGGGGAGTCGTCGCAGACGAGGACGGATGTCATGGCCGTCCTCCGCAGCTGATGCGCGTCACCTTGAGCCTCCAGGCTGGTACAAGTCGTCACCTGTGCGATTGACGCACTCGGACACCTGCCCGAGCGCTTGTTCTTTCAACCGCTTCCGCACTCTCAACGACGGTCACTCGAAAGAGTTACGGGGCAGTCAGGCACCTTCGGCACTCTACGTGAGGGCGCGGACACGGCACAGGCGGCGCGTGCCGACGCGCCTTCCCGCCGGTCACCGACAGGCCGCGCGGCGCGGCGCCATGGCCCGTGCGCCGTACACCCTTCAAGCCTTATGACCCATTTAGCGGCTTTTCTTCACTTTTACTGGTGTCTGCGGCTAGATTCGCAATGAGTCATATTTTCATCTCCTTAGACAGTAGATGTACTGTCATGGGCACCGTATCCGCGTCAGAACGGCTACCAGGAGACACGCAATGGCAGATTTCTCCCGCCTTCCCGGACCGAACGCAGATCTATGGGACTGGCAGCTCCTCGCGGCCTGTCGCGGGGTGGACAGCTCGCTCTTCTTCCACCCGGAGGGCGAGCGCGGCGCGGCACGGAGCGCGCGCGAGAACTCGGCCAAAGAGGTCTGCATGCGATGCCCGGTGCGCGCGGAGTGCGCCGCGCACGCGCTCGCGGTCCGCGAGCCGTACGGCGTGTGGGGCGGCCTCACGGAGGACGAGCGCGAGGAACTCATGGGCCGTGCCCGCAACCGTCTGGTGACGGCGAGTAGTGGTGGCACTCCCTGAAGGAACGTTTCTTCAGAACCTTGGCGGGACGCCCGGCAGCTCGGTTCCCCCGCACGGCAGCGAGGTTCCGGCAGCACGGCAGCGAGGTTCCGCCGGTGCGGTCCCGGCCGCACAGCAGGGCGCGCCGCTCAGCGCGCGGCGGCCCGCGCCAGGTGGTCGAGCGTGGCGGCCACCGCGGGGACCTGCGCCAGATCCGGCAGCGTGAGCGCGACGATCTCCCGTCGCACGGGGGGCTCCACCGTGACCGCGCGGGCGCCCTTGGGACGTACCGACTCGATGGCGAGCTCGGGCAGCACCGCCACTCCGAGGCCCGCCCCGACCAGGCCGACCACCGCCGGGTAGTCGTCCGTGGCGAAGTCGATCCGGGGCGCGAAGCCCGCGCCCTCGCAGACCTCCACCAGCTGCCGCCGACAGCGCGGGCAGCCCGCGATCCAGGACTCGTCGGCCAGTTCCCCGATGGTGACGCTCTCGGCCTTCGCCAGCGGGTGCTCCTCCGGTACGAGGCCGACGAGGCGGTCGTCGAGGAGGGGCCGCACGACGAGGTCGTCCCACTCCTCCGCACCCGCCGCCCCGGCGTACCGGAAGGCGAGCGCCACGTCGCAGTCGCCCTCGCGCAGCATCTCCACCGAGCGCGGCGGCTCGGCCTCCTCCAGGGAGACACGGGTGCCGGGATGCGCGGCGCGCAGGGCGGCGAGCGCACCGGGGACGAGGGTGGACGAGCCGCTCGGGAAGGACACGAGGCGCACCCGGCCCGCGCGCAGACCGGCGATGGCGGCGACCTCCTCCTCGGCGGCGGTGAGCCCCGCGAGGATCCCGGCGGCGTGCCGGACCAGGGACTCACCTGCCTGGGTGAGCCGCATCTCGCGACCGGTGCGGATGAGCAGGGGCGTGCCCACGGACCCTTCGAGGGCCTTCATCTGCTGGCTGACGGCGGGCTGGGTGCAGCCGAGCTCGCGGGCCGCCGCCGAGAAGGAGCCGGTGGCGGCCACGGCGCGCAGGACACGGAGATGACGGGCCTCGATCATGAGTCGAGCATAAGGGAATCTTGGGAGTGGCGCTGAATATCGCGCGGAAACTTTGAGGGGGCCTCAAGGCCGCTCGCTTAGCCTGACCGGATGAAGCTTCTCTCCGTGAACGCCGGACGGGCCAGAGCCGTCGACTACACCGACTCCCCCACAGGCAGCACCGGAATCGACAAACAGCCGACGGAAGGCCCCGTGCGGGTGACCGCCCCCGGCCCGAAGGGCACCGGGGGCAGCGGCGTCGCCGGAGACACCGTCTGCGACCTGCGCCACCACGGCGGCAACGACCAGGCGGTGTACGCCTTCGCCCGCGAGGACCTCGACGAGTGGGAGCGCCGCCTCGGCCGGACGCTGCGCAACGGCGGCTTCGGCGAGAACCTCACGACGTCCGGCGTCGACGTGAACGGCGCCCTGATAGGCGAACGCTGGCGGGTCGGCCCCGAACTGCTCCTGGAGGTGACCTCCTCGCGCATCCCCTGCCGTACGTTCCAGGGGCACCTGCGAGAGCGGGCCTGGGTGCGGCGGTTCACCCAGGCGGTGCTGCCCGGCGCCTATCTGCGGGTCGTCGAGCCGGGCACGATCCAGGCGGGCGACCCGGTCGAGGTCGTGCACCGCCCGGACCACGGGGTCAGCGTCTCCCTCCAGTTCCGGGCCGTGACGACGGAGCGTGCACTGCTGCCCGAGCTGCTCGCCGCCGGGGACGCGCTGCACCCCGGCGCCAGGGCGAAGGCGCTCAGGTTCGTCAAGCAGCGGCAGGCGAAGGGCAACTGACGGCGGCTCGGCGCGGCGCGCGGTCCCCGGGGCCCGGCCGCGCCGGACTCGTGGCAGACGCACGCCCCCGGCCTCACTAGCCTTGGTCCATGACTACGGCTCTCATCACGGGTTCGACCGCGGGCATCGGCGCGGCCTTCGCGCGCCGCCTCGCCGCCGACGGGCACAACCTCGTCCTGGTCGCACGCGACACGAAGCGGCTGCGGGAGCAGGCGACCGAGTTGCACGACCGGCACGGCATCGAAGCGGAGGTCCTCACCGCGGACCTCGCCACGGAAGAAGGCATCGGTGCCGTCGAGGAGCGGCTCGGCCGCCGCCGCGACGGCGTCGACCTGCTCGTCAACAACGCCGGTTTCGGCAACAAGGGCCGCTATCTGGAGGTGTCCCTCGCCGACGAGCTGACGATGCTGAAGGTGCACTGCGAGGCGGTGCTCCGGCTGACGTCCGCAGCGACGGCGGCCATGAGCGAGCGCGGCCGCGGCGGTGTCGTGAACGTGGCGTCGGTCGCCGCGTTCGTGCCGCGTGGCACGTACGGCGCGTCCAAGGCGTGGGTCGTGCAGTTCACGCAGGGCGCCGCGCGGGACCTGGCCGGATCGGGGGTGCGGCTGATGGCGCTGTGCCCCGGCTTCGTCCGTACGGAGTTCCACGAGCGGGCGGGCATGGGCACCGACAACATCCCGGGCTGGATGTGGCTCGACGCCGACAAGCTGGTGGCCGCGGCCCTCGCCGACCTGGCCCGCGGCAAGTCCCTCTCCGTACCGGACCCCCGGTACAAGGCCCTGATGGGCGTGGTGAAGGTGACGCCGAGGGCGCTCCTCGGGGGCGTCACGTCGAGAACGGGCCGCAAGTACGGGCCGCGGTAGCACCCCAGAGCGGGGACCCGCCCCTGAAGGGGCGCGGGGAACTGCGCGAGGACGGTCCACGACCGGCACCCGGCGACGCGGCAGCACCAGGCAGACGCGAAGCCGAGCGAACGCGAAGCGGAGCAGACGCGAAAGGCCCGACCTCCCGCGACGGGAAGTCGGGCCTCAGCGACCGCTCGGGCCGGCCGACCACTCGGGCCGGCCGACCGCTCAGGTCAGGCGCAGGCTCGGGTCAGTGCGAGTGACCGTGACCGTGGCCGTGCCCGCCGTCGGCCTCTTCCTCGGCCGGCTTCTCGACGACCAGCGTCTCGGTCGTGAGCAGCAGGGAAGCGATGGAGGCGGCGTTCTCCAGGGCGGAGCGCGTCACCTTGACCGGGTCGATGACGCCGGCCTTGACGAGGTCGACGTACTCGCCGGTCGCGGCGTTGAAGCCGAAGCCCTTGTCCAGCTCCGACACCTTCGTGGTGATGACGTAGCCCTCGAGGCCGGCGTTCTCGGCGATCCAGCGCAGCGGCTCGACGACGGCGCTGCGGACGACCGCGACACCGGTTGCCTCGTCGCCGGTCTTGTCGAGGTTGCCCTCGAGAACCTTCGCGGCGTGCACCAGAGCGGAGCCACCACCGGAGACGATGCCCTCCTCGACCGCGGCGCGGGTCGCGGAGATGGCGTCCTCCAGACGGTGCTTCTTCTCCTTCAGCTCCACCTCGGTGGCGGCGCCGACCTTGATGACGCACACGCCGCCGGCCAGCTTCGCGAGGCGCTCCTGGAGCTTCTCGCGGTCCCAGTCGGAGTCCGTGGCCTCGATCTCGGCCTTGATCTGGGCGACGCGGCCCTCGACGTCGCCGGAGTTGCCGCCACCGTCGACGATGGTGGTGTCGTCCTTGGTGATCGTCACGCGGCGGGCGGTGCCGAGCACGTCGAGACCGACCTGGTCGAGCTTGAGGCCGACCTCCTCGGCGACGACGGTGGCACCGGTGAGGGTGGCCATGTCGCCGAGCATCGCCTTGCGGCGGTCGCCGAAGCCGGGGGCCTTCACGGCGACGGCGTTGAAGGTGCCGCGGATCTTGTTCACGACCAGGGTCGAGAGGGCCTCGCCCTCGACGTCCTCGGCGATGATCAGGAGCGGCTTGGAGGAGCCGGCCTGGATGACCTTCTCCAGGAGCGGGAGCAGGTCCTGGATGGAGGCGATCTTGCCCTGGTGGATCAGGATGTACGGGTCGTCGAGGACGGCCTCCATACGCTCCTGGTCGGACACCATGTACGGCGACAGGTAGCCCTTGTCGAAGGCCATGCCCTCGGTGAAGTCCAGCTCGAGGCCGAAGGTGTTGGACTCCTCGACGGTGATGACGCCGTCCTTGCCGACCTTGTCCATCGCCTCGGCGATGAGCTCGCCGACCTGCTGGTCCTGGGCGGAGAGCCCGGCCACGGCGGCGATGTCGGACTTGTCGTCGATCGGACGGGCGGTGGCGAGGAGGTCCTCGGAGACCGCCTTGACCGCGGCGTCGATGCCCTTCTTCAGGGCGGCCGGGGAGGCACCGGCGGCGACGTTGCGCAGGCCTTCCTTGACCAGGGCCTGGGCCAGCACGGTGGCGGTGGTGGTGCCGTCACCAGCGATGTCGTTGGTCTTGGTCGCCACCTCCTTCACCAGCTGGGCGCCGAGGTTCTCGTACGGGTCCTCGACCTCGACCTCGCGGGCGATGGTGACGCCGTCGTTGGTGATGGTGGGAGCGCCGAACTTCTTGTCGATGACGACGTTGCGGCCCTTGGGGCCGATCGTCACCTTGACCGTGTCGGCAAGCTTGTTGACGCCGCGCTCGAGGGCGCGACGGGCGTCCTCGTCGAACTTCAGGATCTTCGCCATGGGAGCGGTTCAGCCCTCTCGGAAACTCGGGTTCAACGGGCTGCGCCCCTCGCCGCCCGGCAATCAGCGGGGTGACCAGGGGCGCAGCTCAACAGCGGAAACTGGTGAAGCAGGTGAATTACTTCTCGATGATCGCGAGCACGTCGCGGGCCGAGAGGACGAGGTACTCGTCGCCGTTGTACTTCACCTCGGTGCCGCCGTACTTGCTGTAGAGCACGACGTCGCCGACCTGCACGTCGAGCGGCAGGCGCTCGCCGTTCTCGAAACGGCCCGGGCCCACGGCGAGGACAGCACCCTCCTGGGGCTTCTCCTTCGCGGTGTCCGGAATGACCAGGCCGGAGGCCGTGGTCTGCTCGGCGTCGAGCGGCTGG
The DNA here is from genome assembly GCF_044328435.1 of Streptomyces sp. NPDC017940. Classification (NCBI taxonomy): domain Bacteria; kingdom Bacillati; phylum Actinomycetota; class Actinomycetes; order Kitasatosporales; family Streptomycetaceae; genus Streptomyces; species Streptomyces sp. NPDC017940. The sequence continues at coordinate 747,483 of NZ_JBIRHJ010000003.1, forward strand.
ACCACGATGCGGTCCTCAAGCGGCTTGATGGCAACCTTGGAGCTGGCGGTCGTCACGATCCGACCTCCCCCTTCGGAGATCTCGCGGGGTTAACTGATCTAGAGGTGGCGACCAGGTCGATCCGTCGTCGCGGGTGCCGGACCTGCCCGTCGCTGTTGGCACTCTCCGGTGGGGAGTGCCAGGCCCGAGACTAGGACGACGATTAGCACTCGGTCAAGCGGAGTGCCAACGGACGCGGCTCACGGCCGAGCGGGACCGCTCCGCCGGCCCGCTTCTTCCGGGTCGGAATCCGGCGCTCCCGCACCCCGGTCCGGCGGCTTCGTGACCGCTTCCAGGGGCTTCGTGTCCGCGTCGTCCAGGCGTTTCGTGCCCTCGCCCCGCGGCCCCGTATCCGCGTCCCGTGGTTTTCTCGCCGGGCGTGGCGAGCCCGCCTCCCGGCAACGTCCGGGCCCGGCCGCAGGTTCCGTGGCGGGCCGTGTGGCCGGATCGGTGGCCTGTTTCCGGGCGGGTCTCCTGGGCGCGGGCTCCGTGGCGGGCCCCGCGAGGGAGGGGTTCGCGGTCGGCGGGGCGGCGCCGGGGCGCCCCGTGCGCGGGGGCGCGCCCGTCCGTCCGCAGTCCCCGCCGGGAACCGCCCCCTTCGAGGGCATCTTTTCGGCCGCTTTCCTGCCGAGTCGCTCGATCGGGTCGACCGACTGCGCGCAACCGGACAGCAGCAGGGCGGGGGCCAGCACCCCCGCCGCGACGGCTGCCGCCGCCCGGCCGCGCGCCGGGCTGCTCACAAGTAGTCCTCCAGCCGCGCGATCGCGTACCCCTTGGCCGTGGCCTTCTTCAGGACCGTGCGGACCATGTCGGTCATCGTGCCGTTCCAGTCCGCACGCCCGCGGAAGTGCGTGAGGATGATGTCGCCCCGGTGCAGGTCCTTGTCCCACTCCCGCCACTCCATGTGGTCGGCGAAGCCCTCGGAGGCCCACAGCGGCACCGCCTTGATGCCGCAGGACTTGGCGGCGCGCAGGGTCGTGCGGTTGTAGTTCCCGTACGGCGGCCGGAACAGCTCGGGCCGCTTGCCGTACCGCTTCTCGATGACGTCCTGCATCCCGCAGATCTCCCGCCGCTGCTTCTTGTAGGAGAGCTTCGGCATGTAGCGGTGGTTGAGCGTGTGGTTGTTCAGTACGACGCCACGGTCCTGCATCTGCTTGAAGTAGCCGTAGTCCTCCTTGACCAGGTAGTCGCTGAGGAAGGCGGTGTACGGGATCTGCAAGTCGCTCATCATCCGCAGGAACGCCGGACTCTTCTCGGCACCGTCGTCGACCGTCAGGAAGACGACCTTGTGCTTGGTCGGGATCGTGGTGAACACCGGCGGCAGCTGCGCCTGGCCCTTGACCTCGAAGCCCTTGCGGGTGGTGAGGCGCGGCTTCACGGCGGGCGCGGGGGGCGCCAGGAGCGGGGTGCGCTTCAGGCCCCAGCGCTTCGCCGCGGCGGCGCGCACGGCCTGCCTCGCCCGCAGATCCTCGGCGTACTCGCGCAGCACGCGGGCGGGCGGGCCGAGCTCCGGCTGCTGGCCGTGCGCGCCGGAGCCGCCCCGGCCGGCACCGTCGAAGGAGCAACCTGAGACGATCGTGGTGGCGACGATGGTGGTGCTGAGGACTCCGGCGGCGAGCGTTCCCTTACGGGACTTCCCCTTCCCGCGGGGCCTCCCGGCGGGGGGCTCTCTCCTGGGGGGTTCCCCCTTACGGGGTTCCTCCCAGCGGGACTCCTCCTTGCGGGGCTCCCCCGTCCAGAGTTTTCTCCTCGATTGTTCGTTTTGTCGTACTTGTCGCATGGCGCCGGATCCTCGCAGTTCAGCCGCCCCGTACGGCACCGACACCGCCGCCGCACGCGCACCTTCCTCCGACTGGCCCACAATGGGCGGCGTGAACGATCCGCTTGCCTCCTTCGCCGCGCTCCGCACCGACGAAGGCCGCGCCCTCCTGGAATCCGTACGGGACGTCGAACCGAGCCAGGAGCTGGCGGTCGCCACCCGGCTGCGCCGCGAGCACCCCGCCGACCTCGTCTCCGCCGCGCTCGCGCAGGCGCGTCTCCGGCAGCGGGCGGTCGCGAAGTTCGGCGCCGACGCCGCCCGGATGTTCTTCACCCCCCACGGCGTCGAACAGTCCACCCGCACCTCCGTCGCCACCCACCGCGCCCGGCGCTTTGGTGACCCCGTCGAACTCGGCGGGCTCAGCGTGCGTTCCGTCGCCGACCTCTGCTGCGGCATCGGCGGCGACGCCATCGCTCTCGCCCGCGCCGGCATCTCCGTCCTCGCCGTCGACCGCGACCCGCTGACCTGCGCCGTCGCCCGCGCCAACGCCGAGGCCCTTGGCCTGTCCGACCTCATCGAGGTCCGCGAGGCCGATGTGACCGACGTGGACACCTCCCCGTACGACGCCGTGTTCGTCGACCCCGCACGGCGCGGCGGACGCGGCCGGATCTTCGACCCCGAGGCCTACTCCCCGCCCCTGTCCTGGGCCGTCGAAGCCGCCCGCAAGGCGCCGCGCGCCGCCCTGAAGATCGCCCCCGGCGTGCCGCACGACGCCGTGCCCGAGGAGGCGGAGGCCGAGTGGATCTCCGACGGGGGCGACGTCAAGGAAGCCGTCCTGTGGTTCGGCACCGACACCCCCGCCGCGCACCGGGCCACCCTCCTGCCCGGCGGCGACACCCTGGTCTCCCCGCGCGCCACCATGCTCCCCGACCCCGGCGTCCGGCCCGTCGGCCGCTTCCTCCACGAACCCGACGGCGCCGTCATCCGCGCCCACCTCGTCGCCGAGGTCGCCGCCCGCGTCGAGGGCGGCCTCATCGACGAGACCATCGCCTACGTCACCTCCGACACCGCCGTCACCACGCCGTACGCCACCACGTACGAGATCACCGACCAACTCCCCTTCAACGTCAAGAAGCTGAAGGCGCTGCTGCGGGAGCGTGGGGTCGGTGTCCTCACCGTCAAGAAGCGGGGGTCCGCGGTCGAGCCCGAGGAACTCCGCCGCAAGGTGAAGCCCCGGGGGGCCGGGTCCGCGACGGTTTTCCTGACCCGGGTCGCGGGTGCGCCCACTATGCTGGTGGGACACCCTTGCTGAAACGGCGCTCCGCGCCTCCTCCTCGAACACCGGACGGGCTGGATGTGCCCCCGGGCGGGTCTACCCCCCGCACCCCTTGGACCTCCGCAGCAACAGCTCCCGCTCCCGCGCGTTGCGGGTGAGCCCCGCCGCCCGCTCGAACTCCGCGCGGGCCTCCGCGCCGCGGCCCAGCCGGGCCAGGACGTCCCCCCGCACACTGGGCAGCAAGTGGTAGTCCCGCAGGGCGGGTTCGTCCACCAGCGCGTCCACGAGCGGCAACGCCTCCTCGGGGCCCCGCGCCATGGACACCGCGACCGCGCGGTTCAACTCCACCACCGGCGACGGCGCCCGCACCGCCAACAGCCCGTACAGCGCCGCGATCCGCCCCCAGTCCGTCTCCTCGTACGACGCCGCGTGCGCGTGGCACGCCGCGATCGCCGCCTGGAGCACGTACGGTCCGTGCAGCGGTCCGTCTGCCGCCCGCTCCGCCCGTTCCGCCCGTTCCGCCCGCTCCAGTGCGGCGAACCCGCGCCCGATCAGCATCCGGTTCCAGCGGGCCCGGCTCTGGTCCTCGAGCAGTACGGGTTCGCCGTCGGGGCCCGTCCGCGCGGCGGTGCGCGACGCCTGGAGCTCCAACAGCGCCGCAAGACCGTGCACTTCGGGCTCCCTCGGCATCAGGGCGGCGAGCTGCCTCGCCAGGCGCAGCGCGTCCTCGCACAGCGCGGGACGCACGTGGTCGTCGCCCGCCGTCGCCGCGTACCCCTCGTTGAAAATCAGGTAGATGACGTCCAGGACCGAGCCGAGCCGGGCCTCACGGTCCGGGCCGTAGGGCACTTCGAACGGGACGTTCTTCGCGGCCAGCGTGCGCTTGGCTCGGACCACGCGCTGGGCCACCGTCGGTTCGGGGGCCAGCACGGCGCGGGCGATCTCCGCCGTGGTGAGGCCGCCGAGCAGGCGGAGCGTGAGAGCGACCCTGGCCTCCGCCGAGAGCACCGGGTGGCACGCCGTGAAGACCAGGCGCAGCAGGTCGTCGTCGATGGCCTCCGGGTCCTCGACGCGGTCCGGGATCTCGTCCAGGTGCGGCGGCGCGGTCTCCAGGTCGCGGCCCATCTCCGCCAGCTTGCGCGCGTAGCGCTCGCGCCTGCGCACCAGGTCCACGGCGCGGTGCTTGGCCGCGGTCGTGAGCCAGGCGCCCGGGTTGTCGGGGACGCCCGCGGCGGGCCACTGCTCCAGGGCCGCCACCAGGGCGTCCTGCGCCAACTCCTCGGCGATGCCCACGTCCCGTACGATCCGGGCGGCGCCGGCGATCACTCGTGGGGCCTCCATGCGGAAGACCGTCTCGATGGTCTGCTCGACGCTGTGCGCGGGGTGGCGGGGGTGCTCAGACGCGTGGTCCACGGCCATCCATCAGAGCACCCCTGGTCCCTGCGCGCAAAGGATCAGGCGTCCGGGCCCACGCCGGGGATGCCTGCCTCGCCGATCTCCCTGACCTCCACGGTGATCGTCCAGTAGTCCTCGTGGACCTTCAGGAACCGCTTGGTCCACTCGACCGCCTCGGCGCTGTCCCTGGCCTGGAGGATGGAGTAGCCGCCGATGACCTCCTTGGCCTCCGTGAACGGGCCGTCCGTGACGGACAGCCTGCCGCCCTGCCAGTGGACCCTGGTCCCCTCCGAGGTCGGCGCCAGGCCCGCCGTGTCCAGCAGTACGCCCTCCTTGGCCATGCCTTCCAGGAGCTCACCCATGCGCTGCTGGAGTTCGGGGCTCGGGCCGGTTCCGTGCGTCTCGTTCTCGTCGATGCGGATCATCGCCAGGTAGCGCGGCATGGTGGTGCCTTTCGTTCGTTCGGTGGGTGGGCGGGGGGTCTTTCTCCCGCCTCTCACCCCTACGTCGAACGGCAGGAGCCCTCATCGACATGGCCTCGGGGGTTTTTCGCCTTTCCGGTTGTGGGGGTGGCGGGGTCGTGGCGGGATGGCCGTGCTCGCGTAGTGGACACTGCCTGGTTGCGTCGCGCCGTAAGTGTGTTGCTTGGCACGCTGCGCTCGGTCATCCCGCCACGACCCCTCCGGTGCGATGGCGACTTCCGGTTCGTCTGTGGTTCCCGCCGCCGATGCGGGCAGCTGCCTCCGCCCTTGCTGTGGGCAGCCGCTTCCGTGGCTCAGTCCACCGGCTCGAAGCGCCAGCGGTGTGGGGGGCGGGACACCAGGCCGGGCGGGGGGTCCGGGAGTTCGGGGAGCTTCGCCTCGTACGGGGCGTCCCACCAGGTGATCACTAGCACCCGGTCCGCGGGCGCCCGCAGGGTCTCCCGCCGCACCGGCGCAGGATCAAGCCCCTGCCCCCGCACCCAGTCGAGCAACTCGGGCCCCCGCCCGACCTCCGCCCGGGCCTCCCACATCAGCGCGACGCTCATGAGTACAGGTTGTCCTTCGCGACCTCGTGCACGTGATCGTGCGAGTGGGTGTGGGCGTGCGCGCCGGGTACGTGGGGTTCCGTCACGGGCAGGGACGAGTCCGCCGACAGGGAGAGGTCCGAGGACGCCCGGTTACGGGCGACCATCTCCGCGCCGAGCGCAGCCACCATCGCCCCGTTGTCCGTACAGAGCTTCGGCCGCGGCACCCGGAGCCGGATCCCGGCCGCCTCGCACCGCTCCTGCGCAAGGGCCCGCAGCCGCGTGTTCGCCGCCACGCCGCCACCGATCATCAGGTGGTCCACGCCCTCGTCCTTGCAGGCCCGCACCGCCTTGCGGGTCAGGACGTCCACGACGGCCTCCTGGAAGGACGCCGCCACGTCCCGTACCGGAACCTCCTCGCCCGCAGCCCGCTTCGCCTCGATCCAGCGCGCCACCGCCGTCTTGAGGCCGGAGAAGGAGAAGTCGTACGGCGCGTCGCGCGGGCCCGTCAGACCCCGCGGGAACGCGATGGCGCCGGGGTCGCCCTCGCGCGCGTAGCGGTCGATCACCGGGCCGCCGGGGAAACCCAGGTTCAGGACGCGCGCGATCTTGTCGAACGCCTCTCCCGCCGCGTCGTCGATCGTCGCCCCGAGGGGCCGTACGTCGGAGGTGATGTCGGTGGAGAGGAGCAGGGAGGAGTGGCCGCCGGAGACCAGGAGGGCCATCGTCGGCTCCGGGAGCGCGCCGTGCTCGAGCTGGTCCACGCAGATGTGCGACGCCAGGTGGTTCACCCCGTAGAGGGGCTTGCCGAGCGCGTACGCGTACGCCTTCGCCGCCGAGACCCCGACGAGCAGCGCACCCGCGAGGCCGGGGCCCGCCGTGACCGCGACGCCGTCCAGGTCGGACGCCGCGACCCCGGCGTCCTCCAGGGCGCGCCGGATGGTCGGGACCATCGCCTCCAGGTGCGCGCGGGACGCCACCTCGGGGACGACGCCGCCGAAGCGCGCGTGCTCGTCGACGCTGGACGCCACCGCGTCCGCCAGCAGGGTCGTACCGCGGACGACACCTACGCCCGTCTCGTCGCAGGAGGTCTCGATGCCGAGGACGAGGGGCTCGTCACGGGAGTCAGCCATGGATCTCGGTTCCTTGTACGCCGTTCAGCGGGCCAGGTGCCGCCTGGCCGTCGGTCGAGGGTTCGGGGGCGCCGTGCACGGAGGCCGGGACGGCGGAGGGGTCGGACAGGCGCATCACCAGCGCGTCCACGTTGCCGGGCTGGTAGTAGCCGCGGCGGAAGCCGATCGGTTCGAAGCCGAAGCGTTCGTACAGCTTCTGCGCCCGGGTGTTGTCCACGCGCACCTCGAGCATCACCTCGGTGGCCTCGAACGCGCTGGCGTGCCGCAGCAGCTCCGTGAGCAGGGCCGCGCCGAGGCCGGTGCCCCAGTGGTCCCGGGCGACGGCGATCGTCTGCACGTCGGCGGCCACCGCCGCGCCGTCGCCGGAGTCGCTGCCCGCGACCGCGACGCCGCCGTAGCCGACGAGGCGCTCGCCCTCGTACGCCACCAGATAGCGGCGCGTGGAGCCGGGCCCGCGCGCGTGCGCCAGTTCCGACCAGAACATGCCGCGCGACCACGCGTCGTCCGGGAACAGCTCCTTCTCCAGGGCGAGCACGGGGTCGATGTCCCACCAGCGCATCTCGCGCACCTCGGTGGCGGCCCGGGGCGTCGTCCCGGGAAGCCCGGAGAGCCCAGAGGGCTCGGTGGGCTCGGGGGGTTCGGTGGGCTCCGTGGGCTCCGTGGTCACTTGGGGGTGACCACCTTGTAGTTCTTGGGGACCTGCGCGTCGGGGCGGCGCAGGTACAGCGGGCGCGGTTCGGGGAGCTCCGCGCCCGCCGCCAGCTTCTCCGCCGCGAGGGACGCGAGGGCCGCTGCCGCCACGTGCTCGGGGCCGCGCACGTCCGTGAACGCGTCCGGGTACAGGGCGGCGCCCGCGCCGACCGCGGGGAGCCCCGCGACCTCGGCGGCGATGTCCGCGGGGCGGTCCACCGCGGGGCCGCCGGTCCGGGTGCGCGCGTTCTCGTACCGCGCCCAGTAGACCTCCTTGCGGCGGGCGTCCGTCGCCACGACGAACGGGCCGTCCTCGATGCCCGAGGCGTACGCGAGGCCGTCGAGGGTGCACACCCCGTACACCGGGACGCCGAGCGCGAGGCCGAAGGTGTCGGCGGTCATCAGGCCGACGCGCAGGCCCGTGTAGGGGCCGGGGCCGATGCCCGCGACGACGGCCGTGACCGCGTCGAGTCTCAGGCCCGCGTCGGCGAGCACCCGGTCCACGGCGGGGAGCAGCAGCTCACCGTGGCGACGGGCGTCGACCTGGCTCGACGCGGCGATGACGGCCGTACCGTCGTGCAGGGCGACGGTCACGGCGGGGGTGGCGGTATCCAGAGCGAGCAAGAGCACGCAAACAGCCTACGGCTCCGGGGCCCGGCGCACGGCCGCCCCGGCGATGAGCACACCTGCTGCTACCGTCACCCCGTAGCCGTACGCACGGGAGGTGGCGCAGATGTCAAGGAGCAGCTCGGGGTTCGTGGCCGGCCTCACCGCGGCAGCCCTCGCCGTGGTCGGATTCCTCGCCTACCAGGCCTCCGCCAGCGCCCCCGACGACCTCGGTGCCCGCCCCGACAAGTCCTCCACCGAGACCTCGGACCCGGAGAAGGGCAAGACCGACCCGCTCGCGCTGCCCGGCGGCACGGGCTCGGGGAAGCGGGTCGTCTACTCCCTGGCGGGCGACCGGGTCTGGCTCGTCGCCGACTCCGACAAGGTGAAGCGCACGTACAAGGTGACGCCGAGCTCCGTGGACCCCGCGGCCGGTTCGTACACCGTGACCTCGCGCTCCGGCCAGATCGTCGGGTCCGACGGAACGCAGATCGAGCACGTCGTGCGGTTCGCGGACGTGAACGGCATAGCGATCGGGTTCAGTGCGGCGCTCAACGGCTCCACGGAGAAGCCGGACCCCGCGAAGAAGACCGGCGGCATCCGCTCGTCGCGCGCGGACGGCAACGCGATGTGGGACTTCGCGCTGATGGACGTCAAGGTCGTCGTCGTCCCCTGAGGCGCCACCCCCTGAGGGGCCACCCCGCTGAGGCGCCAGCCCCGCTGAAGCGCCGCCCGCCGGGGCGTACGCCCGCGCACGCCCGCGCTCCGAGGGCACCCGTCGGCCGACGGCTCAGGCCGCGTCGCACCGCCGTTCCTCCGCGCGGTGCCCGGCCTTCGGGTGCCGCGGGGGCGCGGCCGGGGGCGTGGAGACCGCGTTCGCGGCGGCGCACGAGGCCAGCAGATCGCTCATCGACCAGGCCGACGGCGCCGAGGGACGTGCGAGCGGCTTGGGCCGCGCATCGCGTTCTGAAGCCGGCATGGACGCCTCCTGGGGCTTCGGGGGCAGACGTGGTTAGGTAGACCTAACCACTACCTGGTATCCATGTGACCACGGACGACGCTCGCCGCGCAATATCTTGCCGACGCCTTGTCGGAAAGTTCGGGCGACCCTACAAGACCCCCTACAAGACCCCGGGAAACGCCGGAGCGCTCAGGCGGAGAGCACCGTCAGGTCGGCGGCGGCCCAGCGCGCGCCGATGCCGTGCAGCGTGACCTCGCGCACCTCGTCCGTAGTGTCGCCGACGGCCCGGTCGATGACGATGTGCAGCCGGTCGTCCGAGAGCTCCTCGACCTTGCCGTCGCCCCACTCCACGACGACCACGGACTCCGGCAGCGAGACGTCGAGGTCCAGGTCCTCCATCTCGTCGAGGCCGCCGCCCAGGCGGTACGCGTCGACGTGGACCAGCGGCGGGCCGTCGCCGAGGGAGGGGTGCACGCGGGCGATGACGAACGTCGGCGAGGTGACGGCGCCCCGCACGCCGAGGCCCGCTCCGAGGCCGCGGGTCAGCGTTGTCTTGCCGGCGCCCAGCTCACCGGTGAGCATGACCAGGTCTCCGGGACGCAGGACCTCGGCGAGGCGGCGGCCCAAGTCGCCCATCCGGTCCGGCGAGTTGACGGTGATCTTGAGGGTGGTGGCGGGGGCCGGGCTGTGCGGTGCTTCCATGGCGGCCACGTTAGCCGCTCGGGAGCCGTGCTCCGGCCGCCCCGACACGGCACCCCGCGGTGCCGGGCGGGCTACCTGGCGGCGTCGCGCACCTGCTCCTTGGCCCTGACGAGCAGGTCGGCGATGCGGTCGACGACCACCTCGGGGTGCTCCATCATCACCAGGTGCCCGGCGTCGGGTACGAGCACCAGTTCGGCGTCGGGCAGCAGGTCCGCGATGGCCTCGCTGTGCTCGCTGGGGGTGACGAGGTCCTTGTCGCCCGCCAGGACGAGTACGGGCAGCCCGGCGAAGCGCTCCAGGGCCGTCGTCTTGTCGTGCTCGGCGAAGGCCGGGTAGAACTCCGCGACGACGTCGATCGGGGTGGACTCGATGAGCCGCTCCGCGAACCGCGCGACGGCCGGGTCGATGTCCCTGGGGGAGGCGAACGAGTACCGCTTGATGATGCCCGCGAACAGATCGGCGGTGGCACGCCGCCCCTTCTCCACCAGCTCCGCCTGCGATCCGAGGGCCCTCAGGACGCCGGGCAGCACCCGCCGCACGGCGTTCATCCCCGCCACGGGCAACCCGAAGTTGACCTCGCCGAGCCGCCCGGACGACGTACCGATGAGGACGACGCCCGCGACGCGTTCGCGGACGAGGTCGGGGAACTGGTCGGCGAGGGCCATCGTGGTCATGCCGCCCATGGAGTGCCCGACGAGCACGAGCGGCCCCTCCGGCGCGGCCGCGTCGATGACGGCCTTGAGGTCCTGGCCGAGCTGGTCGATGGAGACGGGCCTGCCGTCCTCGATCTGGGCCACGCCGCGTCCGGAGCGGCCGTGGCTGCGCTGGTCCCAGTACACGCAGCGCACGACGCCCCGCAGCGCGGCACGCTGGAAGTGCCAGGAGTCCTGGCCGAGGCAGTAGCCGTGGCTGAAGACGACGGTGACGGGCGCGGGAACCTTCCGCCCGAAGAGCCGAAGCCGCCGAGCACCCCCCGAGAGACCGGGCCCGCCTACTTCCGCGTCCGCATCCGCCTGCACACGGACCCCATCCACCCGCGCAGGGACTGCATCCACCTCATCGACCTCGTACGCGAGTTCGGTGCCGTCGTCCGCGTACGCCGTGCCGGGCATGCCGCGCAGGGAGCCGTAGGGCCCCGCGGAGTCGAGGGCGAGGCGGGCCTTCTTGCGCATGCCGCGGCCGACCGTCATGCGCTCGATGGCGACACCCGCGGCGGCGCCCGCGGCGATGACGCCTATCGCGGTGCCGGCGATCCCGGCCCGCCGCCAGGAGGTGCCCGCCGCGACGGCCGCCCCGGCCACTTCGGTCACCACGTCCGCGGCGGCCGCCCCCGTGCTGCCCTCGCTCACGTGCCGCTCCTCTTCAGTCGTTCGGGCCCTTGTCCACGTGGACGCGCGGAACGCGGGAACCGATGCGCGTGACGATCTCGTACCCGATCGTGCCCGCCGCACGGGCCCAGTCCTCGGCCGTCGGCTCACCCTGGTCACCGGGCCCGAAGAGCACGGCTTCCGAACCGACCTCGGGCTCGTCGCCGCCGAGGTCGACGACGAACTGGTCCATCGCGATCCGTCCGGCGACGGTACGCAGCTTGCCCCCGACGAGCACGGGCCCGGTACCGGAGGCGTGCCGCGGGATGCCGTCGCCGTAGCCCGCGGGAACCAGGCCGAGGGTGGTGGCGCCCGGGGTGGTGTAGTGGTGCCCGTAGCTCACGCCGTGCTGCGCGGGGGCGTGCTTGACGGAGGCCAGGGCGGCGGTGAGCGTCATGACGGGCCGCAGGCCGAAGTCCTGGGGGACGCCGATCTCGGGGCTGGGCGAGATGCCGTACATGGCGATACCCGGCCGTACGAGGTCGAAGTGGGTGTCCGGCCGGGTGAGGGTGGCCGGGGAGTTGGCGATGTGCCGCACCTCGGGCCGGATCCCCCGCTCCTCCGCGTACGCCACCATGTCGCGGAAGACGTCGAGCTGGGCCTGGACGGACGGATGCCCCGGCTCGTCGGCACACGCGAAGTGCGACCAGAGCCCGGTGACCTGGACCAGGCCGTCGGCCTCGGCGCGCAGCGACTCCGCGACGAGCTCGGGCCAGTCCTTTGGCATGCAGCCGTTGCGGCCGAGGCCGGTGTCGGCCTTGAGCTGGACGCGTGCGGTGCGGGTGGCCGCGCGGGCGGCGGCGGTGACTTCGCGCAGGGCCCAGGTGCCGCTGACGGAGATGTCCAGGCCGGCCTCGACGGCTTCGCGCCAGGGGCCGCCCGGGGTCCAGAGCCAGCACATCAGGGGGGCGTCGATACCGGCCGCGCGGAGCGCGAGGGCCTCCTCCGGGGTCGCGGTGCCCACCCAGGTGGCGCCTGCCTCCAGGGCGGCGCGGGCGCACGGCAGCATGCCGTGGCCGTAGCCGTCCGCCTTCACCACGGCCATGAGGGCGGCGGTGGGGGCGTGGGCGCGCAGGGTCCGTACGTTCGCCCTGAGGGCGGCCAGGTCGATCTCGGCGCGGACGCGCGGCGGTGCAGTCTGAGTCATCGCCCCCAAGTCTCTCAGAGCCGCCCCCCGCCCCTGCATCAGCCACTGTGCAGGCCTTGCCCCTCCGCTTACACACCGGGTACCCGGCGGTTGGGGCTGTGCCCACCCTCCCCCAAGCTCTCGGCTCCGCTAGAGCAGGGAGGTACCCCCTCGCCCCTGGCGGACCAGATGCCCACAGCGAGGGGGCGGGCGGGCGGCGAAAGCCGCACGAGCCGCACAAGGCACCGAGCCGCAAGGCGCACGGATCGCAAGTGGCACGGAGCCGCAGACGCTGAACGCACGGGAGGGGTCGTGGCGGGATGACCGAGCGCAGCGTGCCAAGCAACACACTGACGGCGCGATGAAGAAGACAGTGTCCACTACGCGAGCACGGCCATCCCGCCACGACCCCGCCACCCCCACCAACGGAAAGGCGAAAACCCCGCCACCCCACAACCGGAAAGGCGAAAACCCCGCCACCCCCACCCACGGAAAGGCGAAACCGCCAAGCTCTCAGCCCCGCACATCCCGCCAGGCCAACGGCACGGCGTCAGCGACATCCTGCGCCCCCACCGGCGCCCCCTCCGCGGCAAGCCGCCCCGCCAGCCCATGCAGAAACGCCCCGACACCCCCCGCGTCCCCCGCCCCGAGCCCCGCCGCCAACAGCGACCCGGCAAGCCCCGACAGCACGTCACCGCTCCCCGCGGTGGCCAACCACGACGTCCCCGTCGGATTGACCCGCACAGCACCACCCCCCGCGGGCGGGGCAACCACCGTGGTCGACCCCTTGAGCAGCACCGTGGCCGAGTACCGAGCAGCCAACTCCCGCACGGAGTCCAGCCGAGCCCCCTCGACCTCCTCCCGGGAGACACCGAGCAACGCGGCGGCCTCCCCGGCGTGCGGAGTGAGCAGCGTGGGCGCCCCGCGCCCGCGCACGGCGGAGGCGTCCACGAGCCGCAGCCCGTCGGCGTCGATCAGGACGGGCACGTCGGCGGCCACCACGTCCCGCAGAGCCGCGGCGTCGTCACCGAGCCCCGGCCCGGCGACCCAGGCCTGCACCCGCCCGGCGGAGGCAGGCGGCCCGGCGGAGACGAGGGCTTCGGGGAAGCGGGCGATGACGGCGTCGGCGGCGGGCCCCACGTACCGAACGGCCCCGGCCCCGCCCCGCAGCGCCCCGGCGACACAGAGCACGGCGGCCCCGGGATACCGGGCGGACCCGGCGACGACGCCCACGACGCCGCGCCGGTACTTGTCGCTCTCGGGGCCGGGCACGGGCAGCAGCCGCTCGACGTCGGCGTACTGGAGGGCCTCCAGGGCGGGCTCGTGCGCGTGGAGTTCCCCGTCGAGGCCGATGTCGACGAGGCGTACGGCTCCGGCGTACGCACGCCCGGGGTCGACGAGGAGGCCGGGCTTGTACGTCCCGAACGTCACGGTCGCGTCGGCGCGGACGGCGTCCCCGCGCACCTGTCCGGTGTCGGCGTCCACACCGCTCGGCAGGTCGACGGAGACGATCGGGGCACCGGAGTCGGCGGCGGCGCGCACGAGCCGCGCGGCCGGGGCCCGCAGCCCGCCCCTGCCGCCGATGCCGACGATGCCGTCGACGACGAGCCGGGCCCCGTCCAGGGCGGCCAGGGCCCGCTCGGAGACGCCGGAGCCGTCACCGGGGGCGGCGTCGAGGACCCGCCCCCCGGCACGAAGGAGGGCGGCGAGCCCACCGCCGTGCACCCGCTCGGAAGCGAGCAGCACCGCGGTCACCCCGGCACCGCGCCGCGCGAGCCGGGCACCGGCGAACAGGGCGTCGCCCCCGTTGTCGCCGCTGCCGACGAGGAGCACGACGCGCGCCCCGTACACCCTGCCGAGCACCTGCCCGCACACCACGGCGAGCCCGGCGGCGGCCCGCTGCATCAGGGCACCGTCCGGCACGCGGGCCATCAGCGCGCGCTCGGCGGCTCGAACACTGTCCACGCGGTACGCAGTACGCATCACACAAGTTTCGCGCACCCCACCGCAGAGGGCACCCGCGCCCCGGTACGAGGGCCTAGCCCTCCGCGATGACCACGGCGGAAGCCACCCCCGCGTCATGGCTCATGGAGACGTGCCACCCCCGCACCCCCAACGCCTCCGCACGCGCGGCGACGGTCCCCCGCACCCGAAGCCGCGGTTGCCCGCTCTCCTCGACGTACACCTCCGCGTCGACCCACCGCAGCCCAGCGGGCGCCCCGAGCGCCTTGGCGAGCGCCTCCTTGGCGGCGAAGCGCGCGGCGAGGGAGGCGATTCCGCGCCGCTCCCCGTCGGGGAGGTACAACTCGGCCTCGACGAAGATCCGTTGCCGCATGTTGGGCCGCCGCGCGATCGATTCGGCGAACCGCTCGATCTCGGCCACGTCGATGCCGACCCCGATAATCACAAGCAACTCCAACCAACAAAAGAAAAGGTCGACCACCAGGGTGCACCCCCACGAACCGCAGGGTGCACCCCCACCGGACCGCAAGGGTGCACCCCCACCGGACCGCGAGGGTGACGCACCCCACCGGACCGCAAGGGTGACGCACCCCACCCGCACCCGAGTTCAAACAGCCGTAACAATGGACTGTGATCTCTTCGGCCCCCTCGCCGCCGCGGGGCGCCCACCGGCACCGCCCGGAGGCGACCCCCTACGTCGACCTCACCCGCTCCGAGTGGAGCGCGCTGCGCGACAAGACGCCGCTCCCCCTCACCGCCGCCGAGGTGGAGAAGGTGCGCGGTCTGGGCGACGTCATCGACCTCGACGAGGTCCGTGACATCTACCTGCCGCTCTCGCGCCTGCTGAACCTGTACGTGGGCGCCACCGACGGCCTGCGCGGCGCCCTGAACACCTTCCTCGGCAACACCGGCGAACGGGCGGCCCAGACGGGCACGCCCTTCGTGATAGGCGTCGCGGGCTCGGTGGCGGTCGGCAAGTCCACGGTCGCCCGCCTGCTCCAGGCCCTGCTGTCCCGCTGGCCGGAGCACCCGCGGGTGGAGCGGGTCACCACCGACGGCTTCCTGCTGCCCACCAAGGAACTCCAGGCCCGCGGCCTGATGTCGCGCAAGGGCTTCCCGGAGTCGTACGACAGGCGCGCCCTGACCCGCTTCGTCGCCGACATCAAGGCCGGCAAGGACGAGGTGACGGCCCCCGTCTACTCGCACCTGATCTACGACATCGTGCCCGGCGAGCGCCTCACCGTCCGCCGCCCGGACATCCTGATCGTCGAGGGCCTGAACGTCCTTCAGCCCGCGCTGCCGGGCAAGGACGGCCGCACCCGCGTGGGCCTCGCCGACTACTTCGACT
Source organism: Streptomyces sp. NPDC017940 (assembly GCF_044328435.1). Lineage (NCBI taxonomy): Bacteria > Bacillati > Actinomycetota > Actinomycetes > Kitasatosporales > Streptomycetaceae > Streptomyces > Streptomyces sp. NPDC017940. Next base: position 762,853 of record NZ_JBIRHJ010000003.1, read on the forward strand.
TCAGTGTGTACGTGGACGCGCGCGCCGAGGACATCGAGAGCTGGTACCTGAACCGCTTCCGCAAGCTGCGGGCCACGGCGTTCCAGGACCCGTCCTCCTACTTCCGCAAGTACACCCAGGTCTCCGAGGAGGAGGCCCTCGCCTACGCGCGCACGACCTGGCGGACGATCAACAAGGTCAACCTCCTGGAGAATGTGGCTCCCACCCGCGGCCGCGCCACCCTCGTCGTGCGCAAGGGCCCCGACCACAAGGTGCAGCGGCTGAGCCTGCGCAAACTCTGACCGGCGGCGGCCGGCCGGACCGGCGTTAGGGTGCGCTCATGCTGCATCTGCGCCTGATCACCCCGGCGGGAAGCACCGCCGACGTGGTGCGCCTGATCGAGAGCACGCCGGGCACCGCGCATCTGGCCGTGGTGCCCGGTGCGGCACGCAACCCCGTCGGGGACGTCGTGATGTGCGACGTCGCCCGGGAGGCGGGCGACGAGCTGATCGACGGACTGCGCGCGCTCAGGATCGACGAGCACGGCTCCATCGCCCTGGAGAACATCGACCTGTCGCTGTCGAAGCGGGCCGACAAGGCGGAGGACGACGCGCCGGGCGAGGGCGCGGACGCGGTCCTGTGGGAGCACCTGGCGGAGGAGACGCACGAGGAGTCCACGCTCTCTGTCACCTACGTCGCCTTCATCACGCTCGCCACGATGATCGCCGCGTGCGGTGTCGTCCTGGACAACGCGATCCTGATCGTCGGCGCGATGGCGGTGGGCCCGGAGTTCGGTCCGCTCGCGGGTTTCTGCACGGCCGTGGTGCAGCGCGCGCCGCGGCTCGCGCTGCGCTCGCTGACCGCCCTCGTCGTGGGCTTCGCGGTGGCGATGGCGGTGACGGTCGGCTTCAGCCTCCTGATGGACGCGGTGGACCTCTTCCACCGGGCCCAGCTCAAGGGCGAGCGCCCCAACACCAACTTCATCTACCGGCCCGACTGGTTCTCCTTCGTCGTGGCCGTCCTCGCGGGCGCCGCCGGCACCCTCTCGCTGACCTCGGCGAAGTCGGGCGCCCTGGTGGGCGTCGCGATCTCCGTGACGACGGTCCCCGCGGCGGCGAACGCCGCGGTCGCCTTCGCCTACAGCGAGTACCGGCAGGCCTGGGGCTCCACCGAGCAGCTGCTCCTGAACCTGCTCGGCATCGTCCTCGCCGGTACGTTCACGCTGCTCACCCAGAAGCTGCTCTGGGCGTGGCAGCGCGACCGTACGGCGAGAAGACGCGCGGCTCCCTAGCCGAGGGCGGACTTCACGACGTCGGCGAGGCGCCCGGCGACCGAGCGGGCCTGCTCGATGTCGGCGGCCTCCACCATGACGCGCACCAGCGGCTCGGTGCCCGAGGACCTGAGCAGCACCCGGCCGGTGCCCCCGAGCTCGCGCTCGGCCTCGGTGACGGCCGCGGACAGCTCGGGCGAGGTGTTCACCCGGGACTTGTCGACGTCGGGGACGTTGACGAGGACCTGCGGCAGGCGCTCCATGACGGCGGCCAGCTCGGCGAGCGGCTTGCCGGTCTGGGCGACGCGGGCCGCGAGCAGCAGACCGGTCAGGGTGCCGTCGCCGGTGGTGGCGTGGTCCAGGATGATGACGTGGCCGGACTGCTCGCCGCCGAGAGCGTAGCCGTGCTCCTTCATCGACTCCAGGACGTACCGGTCGCCGACGGCCGTCTGGACGAGGGACAGGCCCTCGCGCTCCATGGCCAGCTTGAAGCCGAGGTTCGACATGACGGTCGCGACGACGGTGTCCTGGCGCAGGGCACCGCGCTCGCGCAGGGCGAGGGCGAGGACGGCGAGGATCTGGTCGCCGTCGACCTCGGCGCCGGTGTGGTCCACGGCGAGGCAGCGGTCGGCGTCGCCGTCGTGGGCGATGCCGAGGTCGGCGCCGTGCTCGACGACGGCGGCCTTCAGGAGGCCGAGGTGGGTGGAGCCGCAGCCGTCGTTGATGTTGAGGCCGTCCGGCTTGGCGCCGATCGTGATGATCTCGGCACCGGCCCGCGCGAACGCCTCCGGCGAGACACGCGAGGCCGCGCCGTGGGCCTCGTCGAGGACGACCTTGATGCCGTCGAGGCGGCCCGGCAGGACGCCGATGAGGTGGGCCACGTACTGGTCGAAGCCCTCGTCGTACGTCGTGACACGGCCGACACCGGCACCCGTGGGGCGCTGCCAGGGGGCGGCGGTGCGGTGCACGAACTGGCTGTCGTACTCGGCCTCGATGCGGTCCTCGAGGTCGTCGGCGAGCTTGTGGCCGCCGCGGGCGAAGAACTTGATGCCGTTGTCGGGCATCGCGTTGTGGCTCGCGGAGAGCATCACGCCGAGGTCGGCGCCGAGGGCGCCGGTGAGGTGGGCCACCGCGGGGGTGGGCAGCACGCCGACGCGCAGGACGTCCACGCCGGCGCTGGCGAGGCCCGCGACCACGGCGGCCTCCAGGAACTCCCCGGACGCCCGCGGGTCACGCCCGACCACCGCCGTCGGACGGTGGCCCTCGAAGGTGCCCGCTTCGGCTAGCACGTGCGCCGCGGCGACCGAGAGCCCGAGCGCGAGCTCGGCCGTCAGGTCGGCGTTGGCGACACCGCGCACACCGTCCGTGCCGAAGAGTCGTCCCACTGGTGTCCTCCGAACATTGAGTGTCGGCTGGTCCTGCGGACGCGGTGACGTCTGCGCCTTCACCGCGCGGCCCTCGGCCGCTCAGCCTGTCGAACTTCTACCCCGGATCACGGGGTGCTGATAAACGAACGCCCCGACAGCACACAGGGTGCCGCCGGGGCGTTCGGGAAGTGCTGCAGGCAGCGAAGACTAGCGCTTGCTGTACTGCGGGGCCTTGCGGGCCTTCTTGAGACCGGCCTTCTTGCGCTCGACCGCGCGGTCGTCGCGCTTGAGGAAGCCGGCCTTCTTGAGGGCGCCGCGGTTGTTGTCCACGTCGGCCTCGTTCAGGGCGCGGGCCACACCGAGGCGCAGGGCGCCGGCCTGGCCGGACACGCCGCCACCCGCGATGCGGGCGATGACGTCGTAGCGGTCGTCGAGCTCGAGCACCTTGAAGGGCTCGTTGACTTCCTGCTGGTGGACCTTGTTCGGGAAGTAGTCCTCGAGCGTGCGCCCGTTGATCTTCCACTTGCCGGAGCCCGGGACGATCCGGACGCGGGCGATGGCGTTCTTGCGACGGCCGAGGCCGGCGGCCGGCTGCGGGTCGCCGAAGCGCGCGGCGTTGGACTCCGAGGTGTACTCGCCCTCGACGGGCGCGTCCGACTCGGTGGTGTAGTGCTCGATGTCGACGGTCTCGTCGACAGGCTGCTCAGGGGTGGTCTCGGCCACGATGCTCCTCAGATTCTCTTCAGGCTTAGGGGGTGGCCGGACTTACTGCGCGACCTGGGTGATCTCGAACGGCTGCGGCTGCTGCGCGCCGTGCGGGTGCTGGTCACCCTTGTAGACCTTCAGCTTCGAGAGCATCTGACGGCCCAGCGTGTTCTTCGGGAGCATGCCCTTGACGGCCTTCTCGACGGCCTTCTCGGGGTTCTTGTCGAGAAGCTCGTCGTAGCGGACCGAGCGGAGGCCGCCCGGGTAGCCGGAGTGGCGGTACGCCATCTTCTGGGTCCGCTTGTTGCCGGACAGGTGCACCTTGTCGGCGTTGATGATGATGACGAAGTCACCGGTGTCAACGTGGGGCGCGTAGATCGGCTTGTGCTTGCCGCGCAGCAGGCTGGCTGCGGTGGTCGCCAGGCGTCCCAGGACGACGTCCTGGGCGTCGATGACGTGCCACTGGCGGGTCACATCGCCGGGCTTGGGGCTGTACGTACGCACGGTTCGTAGCCTTCGCTTCTTCAGAGGTGGGGTTTCCCTCGGTCCGGCTCGAACCTCGGGAAGGGTCCTGACAAGGCCACCTCGGACGATGGACGACAGCCTTGGCGGACCTCGGTGACGCAACCGAGTCCTGCCGCTGGTCATCGGCCCGGTGGGCCGGTGTAAGGGCCCCTCACGTGAGAATGAGAAAGCCAATACACATAACGAACAGGCAGAATACCCGCCGTGCCCCGTACGGGTCAAAACGATGCACTACCCAGCCGCGATGTCGACGGCGGAGCGCTCCCCGGGCCGGCGCGACGGCACAGCCGGAGGCACCTCCACCGCCCCCCGGCGGGAGGCACACCGCCAGAACACCACCCCCGCCAGCACGCACAGGGTGACCGCGTCCTTGAAGGCCCGCTGCGGCAACAGCTCCACCCCCACCCACACGAACCCCGGCACCTGCGGCACCAGCGCCACCCAGAACCAGGGCACCCGCACCGGCGCCCCCCGCCCGAGCCCCCCGGCGAGCAGCAACGGCAGCACGACCAGCAGATAGTGGTCGTACGAGGGCCGCGACACCAGGAACGCGGCCAGCATCAGCGCCACCGACGTCTCCACGACCCGCCCCGCGGCAGGCCCCCCGGCCCGCCACCGCAGCCACGCACAGCAGACCCCGGCGCCACCACCCACCACGGACACCAGCGTGGCCACCCCTTGCGGCACCCCGACGCGCGGCAGCACGGCCGCGGGCGACGCCTCGTACAGCCGCACGAACCGGTCGTCGCCCCGCAGCAGGAACGGCAGCGTCCGCGTGAAGAAGGCCCCGGGGTCGGGCAGCACGAGCGCCGCGAGCACCGAGACCACCACGGGCACGGCCACCGCCACGAGCAGCGCCCCCCACCGCCGGCCGAGGACGAAGAGCAGCAGCACCGGCACGAGCAGCGGCTTCACCGCGATCGCGGCCCCGACGACCGCCCCGGCGACCCCCCACCGCCCCCGGCAGACGCACAGCAGCGCGAGCGGCAGCGCGAGGGCCGAGGCCACGGTCCAGTTCCCCAGCTCCACCAGGTGCACGAAGGGCGCGAACCCGAGGACGAGCCCGAGCAGGCCGAACACCGCGAAGCGGCTGCGCGCGGCGACGCCGTGGATCCGCAGCGCACAGGCCCAGCCCGCGGCGAGCGCCGCCACCACCCCCACCGGCACCAGCACCCGCGCCGCGTCCGGGAACACCGCCTGCGGCACCGCGGCGAGCACGGCCCCCGGCAGATAGAGGAAGTGCCGGTCGGCGTACGGGCATCGCCCGTCCAGCCAGGCCTCCGCCGCCCGCACCACGATCGCGTTGTCCATGCCGCCGTCCGGCACCCGGTACGCGATCCGCAGGGCCGCCGCACCGAGGACGACGCCGAGGACGGCCCACGCGTGCCATCCGGCGGGCCGCAGCAGCCACCCGGTGGGACCGGAGCCGGAAGGAGAGAGGTTTTTACCGGTTTCACCCGAATCCATGCGGCTCAGGCTAGGCCGAGAAGGGCCCCGGGACCGGGCTCAACATCCCCCTCGCCCCGTCTAAGATGCGCCCCATGAGCTTTGGGCAAGGGGGACCCCCCTGGGGTCCGGGGGGCTCGCAGACCCCCGACTGGGCGGCGCTCGCCGAGGCGTCCGAGGCACGTGCCCGCCGCCGCAAGTGGCTGCTGATCGGCGGCGGCGCGCTCGCCACGGTCGGCGTGGCCGCGGCCGTGGCCGTCGCGGTGGTCTCGGCGAACAGCGACGACACCACGGCCTCCAACAAGCCCGCGAGCGAGCTGCCCACCACCGCGGACATCCCCGGCGCGAGCACCGCCCCCGAGCCGTCCTTCGAGGCGACCACGCCCCCGCCACCGCCGGACCCGAAGGACTACATCTCCAGCGCCAAGAAGGACAGGGCGCCGCTCGGCCCCGAGTCCTTCTTCCCCGGCACCAGGCTGACCTCCGGGGAGCGGGTCTACAAGAAGGGCGACACGGACAGCACCAAGAAGTGCGCCTCCGTCACCCAGCCCGCGCTCGCCACCGTCCTGACCAGGAACAAGTGCACCGAGGTGCTGCGCGCCACCTACGCCCGCAAGGGCATCGCGGTCACCGTCGGCGTCGCCGTCTTCGACACCGAGGCCCAGGCCCTGCGGGCGAAGAAGCAGGCCGACGACGGCCTGGTGAAGTCGCTGTCCGGCAAGGGCGTGGACCCGTTCTGCCGCACCACGGTCTGCCGCGGCACGTACAACGCGTACGGGCGCTACGCGTACTTCACGACGACCGGCTTCCTGAACGGCAAGGACGTCACCACCAAGGACAAGAACGCCTACGAGGTCGGCGACGACCTCGCCCGCTTCACCTTCCACCAGATCAACCGCCGCGGCGAGGCACAGGCGTCGGCGGCGGTCAACAACCCGGAGTAGCCGCGGCAGCCGCCCCGGTCCGTCAGCAGCAGCCCGCGGAATCGGCGCTCCCCGGCAGCGACCGCTTGTTGCGCGCCTCCACGCTGCGCGCGCCCAGCAGCTCGTCGGCCGGATAGCCGACCTCTTCGAGCGTCAGACCGTGCGGCCGCACCACATGCACCGCCGAGTCCCGCACCCCGGCCGCGAGCACCTTGCCCGGCCACTCGGCGCCCCTGTGCCCGTCCCCCACGAACAGCATCGCCCCGACGAGGGACCGCACCATGTTGTGGCAGAAGGCGTCGGCCCGCACCGTCGCCTCCAGGATCCCGTCGGCGCGCCGCTCCCAGCGCAGCTCCTGCAACGTACGAATGGTCGTGGCGCCCTCGCGCCGCTTGCAGTACGCGGCGAAGTCGTGCTCCCCGAGCAGCGGCTGCGCGGCGGCGTTCATGGCGTCCATGTCGAGCGCCCAGTCGTGCCACAGGACGTGCCCGCGCAGCAGCGGGTCGACGCCGCCGGGGTGGTCGGTGACACGGTAGGCGTACCGCCGCCAGATCGCCGAGAACCGGGCGTTGAACCCGGCGGGTGCCTCCTCCACCCGCCAGATCCGCACATCGTGCGGCAGCCGGCCCGCGAGCCGCCGCAGCAGCTTCTCCCGGTGCTCGCCCCACACGCGCTCCGGCAGGTCGACGTGTGCCACCTGACCCCTGGCGTGCACCCCGCTGTCGGTGCGCCCGGCGACGGTCAGCTCGTACGTCTCCTCGGACCGCGTCACCGTACGCAGCGCGTCCTCGATCTCGCCCTGGACGGTCCGCAGTCCCCCGCGCTGCTTGGCCCAGCCGGAGAAGTCCTTGCCGTCGTAGCTCAGGTCGAGCCGCACCCGGACGAACCCGGGCTCCACTTCCTCACTCACACCGCAATCCTCTCAGGCAGACGAAAGCGGGCCCGCCCCTAAGGGCGGACCCGCGGCGCCCTCAAGGGGCGCGGGGAACTGCGCGACGAGCCACGACCAGGCCGCAGCCGACGACACGCGGTTCCGGCAGAACGCTTACGCGTCCTTCGACTCCTCGGCCGGAGCCTCGGCAGCCTCGTCGGGCTTGGCCTCGACGGCCTCGTCCTTCTTGAGGGAGTCCTCCTTGACGGCGCGCTTCGTCGCCGCCTCGGCCTCACCGGTGGCCTCCTGGGCCACGGTCAGGGCCTCCACCAGCTCGATGACAGCCATGGGCGCGTTGTCGCCGCGGCGGTTACCGATCTTGGTGATACGGGTGTAGCCACCCGGGCGGTTCTCGTAGCGCGGGCCGATCTCGGTGAAGAGCGTGTGGACGATGCTCTTGTCCGAGATGACCGAGAGGACCTGGCGGCGGTTGTGAAGGTCGCCCTTCTTCGCCTTGGTGACCAGACGCTCCGCGTAGGGACGCAGACGACGGGCCTTGGCCTCGGTGGTGGTGATGCGGCCGTGCTCGAAGAGATCCTTGGCGAGGTTCGCCAGCATCAGCTTCTGGTGCGCGGCACTGCCGCCCATACGGGCACCCTTGGTGGGCTTCGGCATGGTGTTTCTCCTAGATGTCTGCCCCGGCCGTATCAGGTACCGGGGTCAGCGGACCGAGCCCCGTAAGGGGCGCGGGGAGCTGCGCGACCAGCCGAAGCCGGTCCGCAGCCACAGTCGAACCGTGAGGCCCGAGCTCTCAGTACTGCTCGGTCTCGACGAACCCGGCGTCCGCGTCGTCGTCGGCGCCGAAGGCGTCAGCGGCGGCGGTCGGGTCGAATCCGGGCGGGCTGTCCTTGAGGGCCAGACCCATCCCGTTGAGCTTCATCTTGACCTCGTCGATGGACTTCGCACCGAAGTTGCGAATGTCGAGGAGGTCCGCCTCGGAGCGGGCGACGAGCTCACCCACGGAGTGGATGCCCTCACGCTTGAGGCAGTTGTACGACCGAACGGTGAGCTCGAGCTCCTCGATCGGCAGGGCGAGATCGGCGGCGAGCGCGGCGTCCGTCGGGGACGGACCCATGTCGATGCCCTCGGCGTCGATGTTCAGCTCGCGGGCGAGACCGAACAGCTCGACCAGGGTCTTGCCCGCGGACGCCATGGCGTCGCGCGGACGCATGGCCTGCTTGGTCTCGACGTCGACGATCAGCTTGTCGAAGTCGGTGCGCTGCTCGACACGCGTGGCCTCGACCTTGTACGTGACCTTGAGGACCGGCGAGTAGATCGAGTCGACCGGGATGCGGCCGATCTCCTGGCCGACCTGCTTGTTCTGCACGGCGGAGACGTAGCCGCGACCGCGCTCGACGGTCAGCTCCATCTCCAGCTTGCCCTTGCCGTTGAGCGTGGCGAGGACGAGGTCGGGGTTGTGCACCTCGACACCGGCCGGGGGCGCGATGTCGGCGGCGGTGACCAGACCCGGGCCCTGCTTGCGCAGGTACATCACGACCGGCTCGTCGTGCTCCGAGGAGACGACCAGCTGCTTGATGTTGAGGATGAGGTCGGTGACGTCTTCCTTGACGCCCGGCACGGTGGTGAACTCGTGCAGGACACCGTCGATGCGGATGGACGTGACGGCCGCACCCGGGATCGAGGACAGAAGCGTCCGGCGGAGGGAGTTGCCGAGGGTGTAGCCGAAGCCCGGCTCCAGCGGCTCGATGACGAACCGGGAGCGGAACTCGTCGACGACCTCTTCGGTCAACGAGGGACGCTGAGCAATCAGCATGTTGCGATCCTTCTGTCAGGGGCGCCCGCTATTTGACGCCCTGAGATATGACAAGGGTACGGGCGATACGACCCGAAGGAGCCGTACCGCCCGGAAACCTCAGACAAGCAGTCGCTGCGCGACAGACGCGACCAACGCGTCAGACGCGGCGGCGCTTGGGCGGACGGCAGCCGTTGTGCGGCGTCGGCGTGACGTCCTGGATCGAACCGACCTCGAGGCCCGTGGCCTGGAGGGAGCGGATCGCGGTCTCACGGCCGGAGCCGGGACCCTTGACGAAGACGTCGACCTTGCGCATGCCGTGCTCCTGCGCGCGGCGCGCGGCCGACTCGGCGGCCATCTGCGCGGCGAACGGGGTGGACTTGCGCGAGCCCTTGAAGCCGACGTGGCCGGCGGAGGCCCAGGAGATCACGTTGCCGGTCGGGTCCGTGATGGACACGATCGTGTTGTTGAACGTGCTCTTGATGTGCGCGTGGCCGTGAGCGACGTTCTTCTTTTCCTTGCGGCGCACCTTCTTGGCAGCGCCCTGACGACCCTTGGGGGGCATCTATAACTCCTACGGGAGGTGGTCGGTCCTGCAGCGTCAGCTGTCGATAGACCGCTGAGCGAGGACTACTTCTTGCCCGGCTTCTTCTTGCCGGCGATGGCGCGACGCGGGCCCTTGCGGGTGCGAGCGTTGGTGCTGGTGCGCTGACCGCGGACCGGCAGGCCACGGCGGTGCCGCAGGCCCTGGTAGCAGCCGATCTCGACCTTGCGACGGATGTCGGCCTGGATCTCGCGACGGAGGTCACCCTCGGTCTTGATGTTCTGGTCGACGAACTCGCGGATCTTGACCAGGTCCTCTTCGGACAGGTCGCGAACACGGGTGTTGCGGTCGACGCCGGTGGCGTCCAGGGTCTGCTGGGACAGCGTCCGGCCGATGCCGAACACGTACGTGAGCGCGACCTCGATGCGCTTGTCGCGCGGGAGGTCAACACCTTCAACGCGTGCCATTCATGGCTCCTGTGATTCTTCGGAGGTCTTCAGCAGAACCGCTCCCAGCCGCCGTCCCCTTTTCCCGGCTTCCCCGGAAAAGGGTTGGTACGTCCTGGGTCCCCGGCCTCCGACCGGGGGTGTCGCCCTCCATTACCTGGTGGACCTGAAGAGGGACGGGTCCTGCGTATGTGCTTTTACGTGCGTCGCGCGAAAATCTGCGGGGTGCAGTACGTGCGTCAGCCCTGGCGCTGCTTGTGGCGCGGGTTGTCGCAAATGATCATGACCCGGCCGTGACGGCGGATCACCCTGCACTTGTCGCAGATCTTCTTGACGCTCGGCTTGACCTTCATTGGTGAGGTTCTCCGGGTCAGTGCCACCACCCCGCCGGAGCGGGGTGCGGGCAAGATCTACTTGTACCGGTAGACGATCCGGCCACGCGTCAGGTCGTACGGAGACAGCTCCACCACGACCCGGTCGTCAGGGAGGATGCGGATGTAGTGCATGCGCATCTTGCCGCTGATGTGTGCCAGGACCTGGTGGCCGTTCTGGAGCTCCACCTTGAACATGGCGTTCGGAAGAGACTCGACGACAGTGCCTTCGATCTCGATGGCACCTTGCTTCTTGGCCACGCTTCGCCCTTCGAATCGACTACCTTGATCGACTCCGTGAGCGATACGCAGACATGCGAATGCACGAGAGCCGACGCGTCAGTCTACGTCAGTGCACTCGGAAAGACGAATCGGGTATGACTGCCCGGCAACGGAGATCCTTAAGCAGACGGACGGGATACTCAGCCCAGCGGATCCGGCGCCGCCGTGATCCCGTACTCCGCCAGCTTCGCCTTACCGCCGTCGGGGGCGGTGAGGACCAGCGGACCCTGCTCCGTGAGGGCCACCGAGTGCTCCCAGTGCGACGACCAGGTGCCGTCCGTGGTGATGACCGTCCAGTCGTCCTGGAGCACCTCGGTCTTGGCGGTGCCGAGGGAGACCATCGGCTCGATGGCCAGGCAGAAGCCGGGGACCAGCTTGGGGCCGCGGCCGCGGCGGCGTTCCACATAGTTCAGGAGGTGGGGGTCCATGTGCATCTCGGTGCCGATGCCGTGGCCGCCGTAGTCCTCGATGATCCCGTACTTGCCGCGGGCCGGGCGGGGCTGGCGGCGGATGTAGGTCTCGATGGCGCGGGAGATGTCGACGAGGCGGTTGCCGAGCTTCATGGCCGCGATCCCGGCCCACATCGACTCCTCGGTCACCCGGGACAGCTCGATCAGCTCCGGAGCGTGCCCGCTGCCCACGAAGGCGGTGAACGCCGCGTCGCCGTGCCAGCCGTCGACGATCGCACCGGCGTCGATCGAGATGATGTCGCCGTCCTGGAGGACCACGTCCGCACCGGGGATGCCATGGACCACGACCTCGTTCTTCGAGGTGCAGATGGTCGCGGGGAAACCGCCGTAACCGAGGAAGTTGGACTTGGCGCCGTGCTCCGCGAGCACCTTGCGGGCCACGTCGTCCAGATCCTTGGTGGTGGCGCCCGGCACGGCCGCCGCGCGGGTGGCCTGATGGATCGCGGCGACGACAAGCCCCGCCGCCCGCATCTTGGCGATCTGCTCGGGAGTCTTGATCTGCACCATGCGCGGGCCTGAGCCTTTCTGAACCTACGAGTACGACATGTGTGGGGAGCATCCACAACGATACGGCCGAGCCGGACCCTCGCGCTCCCGGCGACGGCACACCACGCGGCTGGGCCGCGGCACCCCGCCCGGGGGTACCGCGGCCCAGCCGTGAGCGTGCGCTGCCGTCAGGCGTTCTCGCCCGAGAGCGCCGCCATCGCGCGCTGCGTGACCTCGTCGACCTTGCCGAGCGCGGAGATCGTGACCACCAGGCCCTGGGCCTTGTAGTGGTCGATGATCGGCTCGGTCTCGCGGTGGTACACGTCGAGCCGCTTGCGGACGGTCTCTTCCTTGTCGTCCTCGCGCTGGTACAGCTCGCCGCCGCAGACGTCGCAGACACCTTCCTGCTCCGGCGCGCTGTACGTCACGTGGAAGACGTGGCTCGAGTCATTGCGGCAGATGCGGCGGCCCGCGATGCGCTTGACGACCTCGTCCTCGGGGACTTCCAGGTCGAGGACCGCGTCCAGCTTCTGCCCCTCGGCCTTCAGCGCCTCGTCGAGGGCCTCGGCCTGCGAGACGTTGCGCGGGAAGCCGTCGAGGAGGAAGCCGTTCTCGGCGTCCGGCTGGTGCATGCGGTCCTGGGCCATGCCGATGGTCACCTCGTCGGGCACCAGGTTGCCGGCGTCCATGTACGCCTTCGCCTGCTTGCCGAGGTCCGTGCCCTGGCTGATGTTGGCCCTGAAGAGGTCGCCCGTGGAGATGTGCGGGATCGACAGGTTCTTGGCAAGGAACGCGGCCTGCGTTCCCTTGCCGGCACCGGGCGGCCCGACTAGGACGATTCGCATCAGCGGAGGAACCCTTCGTAGTTGCGCTGCTGGAGCTGGCTCTCGATCTGCTTCACGGTCTCCAGACCCACACCCACGATGATCAGGATGCTCGTCCCGCCGAACGGGAAGTTCTGGTTGGCCCCGAAGCCCACCAACGCCATCGTTGGCACGAGAGCGATCAGACCCAGATACAGCGAGCCCGGCCAGGTGATCCGATTGAGCACGTAGCTCAGGTACTCAGCGGTCGGTCGGCCAGCCCGGATGCCCGGGATGAAGCCACCATACTTCTTCATGTTGTCGGCGACTTCCTCCGGGTTGAAGGAGATCGCGACGTAGAAGAAGGCGAAGAAGACGATGAGTACGAAGTAGGTGACGATGTAAATCGGGTGGTCACCCTTGGTGAGGTTCTGCTCGATCCAGGTCTTCCACCCGGACTGTCCACCCGCGAACTGGGCGACCAGGGCCGGGATGTAGAGCAGCGACGAGGCGAAGATCACAGGGATGATGCCCGCCTGGTTGACCTTCAGCGGAATGTAGGTCGACGTACCGCCGTAGGACCTGCGGCCGATCATCCGCTTCGCGTACTGCACCGGGATGCGGCGCTGTGCCTGCTCGACGAAGACGACCAGGCCGACCATGAACAGACCGACCAGGATGACGGTGCTGAACTCGATCCAGCCACCGGCCAGATCACCCTGCTTCTTGATGCCCCACAGAGCGGCGGGGAAGGTGGCGGCGATCGAGATGAACATCAGGATCGACATGCCGTTGCCGATGCCGCGGTCGGTGATGAGCTCACCGAGCCACATCACGCAGGCGGTACCGGCGGTCATGGTGATGACCATGGTGATGGTGACGAAGATCGACTGGTCCGGCACGATCTCCGAGGCCACCGGGCAGCCCTGGAACAGGGTGCCGGTGCGGGCCGTGGCGACGAGGCCGGTGCCCTGAAGGATCGCGAGCGCGATGGTCAGATAGCGCGTGTACTGCGTGATCTTCGCCGTGCCGGCCTGGCCCTCCTTCTTGAGGGCCTCGAGGCGCGGGATCACCACGGTCAACAGCTGCAGGATGATGCTCGCCGTGATGTACGGCATGATGCCGAGCGCGAAGATCGTGATCTGCAGGAGCGCGCCGCCGCTGAACATGTTGACCAGACCGAACAGGCCCTGGTTGGCGTTGGCCGCGTCGATGCAGGTCTGGACGTTCTTGTAGTCGATACCGGGAATCGGGACATGCGTCCCGAGCCGGTAGATCACGATGATCCCGAGCGTGAAGAGCAGCTTCTTGCGCAGGTCGGGCGTCTTGAACGCCCGGGCGAACGCGGTGAGCACGGTGCCTCCTGCGACCCCCGCGCTACTGCGTCAGAGGTGACGGTGGTGAGTCCGACGGATAAGTACGTAACAGGCAAGACCGCACGCCCTGTCGCGAGGACAGACCGCGCGGAAAGTTAACAGTGCACGCCACCTTACCGGCGACCATGCCCCCCTTGGAACGACCAACCGGGGATGCCCCTTTTGTGGGGCATCCCCGGTCGGGATCGCTCAAGTCATCGAGACGCCTGGGAAATTCAGACGAGCTCGGTGACGGTACCGCCGGCGGCGGTGATCTTCTCCTTGGCGGAGCCGGAGACGGCGTCAACCGTCACCTGCAACGCCACGGTGACCTCGCCCTGGCCGAGGACCTTGACAAGGCTGTTCTTGCGAACGGCGCCCTTGGCGACCAGGTCGGCCACCGTGACCTCGCCACCCTCGGGGTAGAGGGAGGTGAGCTTGTCCAGGTTGACGACCTGGTACTCGGTCTTGAACGGGTTCTTGAAGCCCTTCAGCTTCGGGAGACGCATGTGGAGGGGCATCTGCCCGCCCTCGAAGCGCTCCGGAACCTGGTAACGAGCCTTGGTGCCCTTGGTACCACGACCGGCCGTCTTACCCTTGGACGCCTCACCGCGACCCACACGGGTCTTCGCGGTCTTGGCGCCGGGGGCGGGACGGAGGTTGTGGATCTTGAGCGGGTTGTTCTCCGCCATGATCAGTCGACCTCCTCGACCGTCACGAGGTGGCGGACGGTCTGCACCATTCCGCGGAACTCGGGGCGGTCCTCCTTGACGACCTGCGTGTTGATGCCCTTGAGGCCAAGGGAGCGCAGGGTGTCACGGTGGTTCTGCTTGCTGCCGATGTACGACTTCGTCTGCGTGATCTTGAGCTGAGCCATGATTACGCACCCGCTCCCGCACGCGCACGCAGCAGGGCCGCGGGGGCGACGTCCTCGAGCGGCAGACCACGGCGAGCCGCGATCTCCTCGGGACGCTGCAAACCCTTGAGGGCCGCCACGGTCGCGTGCACGATGTTGATCGCGTTGTCGGAGCCCAGGGACTTCGACAGGATGTCGTGGACGCCGGCGCACTCGAGCACGGCACGCACCGGGCCACCGGCGATAACACCGGTACCGGGGGAAGCAGGCTTCAGCAGGACGACGCCCGCGGCCTTCTCACCCTGGATGGGGTGCGGGATGGTGCCCTGGATACGGGGGACCTTGAAGAAGTGCTTCTTGGCCTCCTCCACACCCTTGGCGATGGCGGCCGGCACCTCCTTGGCCTTGCCGTAACCGACACCCACGGTGCCGTCACCGTCGCCCACCACGACCAGCGCGGTGAAGCTGAAGCGACGACCACCCTTCACAACCTTGGCGACGCGGTTGATCGCGACAACGCGCTCAACGTACGCGGTCTTCTCGGCGGCGGCTGCGCCACCGTCGCGACCCTTCCGGTCCCGCCGCTCGCCGCCACCGGCACCGCCACCGCGGCGCTGGGGTCCAGCCATTGGAATTACCTCTCTCTGTTTCCGCTAGCTACGCAGCGACAACAGCCGCTGCGCGACGGACGACTCAGAACTTGAGTCCGGCTTCGCGGGCGGCGTCCGCCAGGGCGGCGATGCGCCCGGCGTACTGGTTACCACCACGGTCGAACACGACGGCCTCGACACCGGCGGCCTTGGCGCGCTCAGCGACCAGGGTACCGACCGACTTGGCCTGCGCGGACTTGTCGCCCTCGCCACCGCGGATCGAAGCGTCCAGGGTGGACGCCGACGCGAGGGTGTGACCCTTCACGTCGTCGATCACCTGAGCGACGATGTTGCGGTTGGAGCGCGTCACGACCAGGCGCGGACGCTCAGCCGTACCGGAGATGTGCTTCCGGATACGGATGTGACGCCGCTTGATGGCAGCACGCTTGTAAGCGTCGCCCTTAGCAATCTTGACACCGTATGCCATGGCTTACTTACCCGCCTTTCCGACCTTGCGGCGGATGACTTCGCCTTCGTACTTGACGCCCTTGGCCTTGTACGGGTCGGGCTTGCGCAGCTTGCGGATGTTGGCCGCAACCTCGCCGACCTTCTGCTTGTCGATGCCCTCGACCGAGAACTTGGTCGGCGACTCGACCTTGAACGAGATGCCCTCGGGCGCCTCGATCAGGATCGGGTGGCTGTAGCCGAGCGAGAACTCCAGGTTGGAGCCCTTCGCCAGGACGCGGTAACCGACACCGCTGATCTCGAGCTTCTTCACGTAACCCTGGGTCACGCCGGTGATCATGTTCGCCACCAGCGTGCGGGACAGGCCGTGCAGGGCCTTGTTCTGACGCTCGTCGTTGGGGCGGGTGACGCTGAGCACGCCGTCCTCACCCTTGGCGATCTCGATCGGTGCGACGACCGTGTGGCTCAGGGCACCCTTGGGGCCCTTCACCTGGACCGTCTGGCCGTCGATGGTGACGTCCACGCCGGCGGGAACCGTGATGGGGAGCTTGCCAATACGCGACATAGCTGTTTCCTCCGTTCCCTTCCGCTACCAGACGTAGGCGAGGACTTCCCCACCCACGCCCTTCTTGCCCGCCTGCTGGCCGGTGAGCAGACCGTGCGACGTGGAGATGATGGCCACGCCCAGGCCGCCGAGCACCTTCGGCAGGTTGGTGGACTTCGCGTACACGCGCAGACCGGGCTTCGAGATCCGCTTGATGCCCGCGATGGAGCGCTCACGGTTCGGCCCGAACTTGAGCTCGAGAACGAGGTTCTTGCCGACCTCGGCGTCCTCGACCTTCCAGCCCGTGATGAAGCCCTCCTGCTGGAGGATCTCCGCGATGTGCGACTTGATCTTGCTGTGCGGCATCGCCACGGTGTCGTGGTACGCCGAGTTCGCGTTCCGCAGACGCGTAAGCATGTCTGCGATCGGATCAGTCATGGTCATGAATTGGCCTTCGGCCTCTCTCGCCGGGGTTTCCTGTATGCGCCATCCCTCTCCCCGCATGGAAGCGGGACGGGTGCGGTGCGGGGACCTACGGCGTAGTAAGTCGGTCAGGGCGGCAGGCGCCCAACCCCACAAGCCTACGGCATGCGGTGTCGGGCTCCTGCCGACCGGATACTTACCGAGAGCTTCTGGACATCCGTACGCCCGAAGGGCAGTACTGGACTACCAGGAGCTCTTGGTCACGCCCGGCAGCTCGCCACGGTGAGCCATCTCACGAAGGCACACGCGGCACAGGCCGAACTTGCGGTACACGGAGTGCGGGCGGCCGCAGCGCTGGCAGCGGGTGTACGCACGCACACCGAACTTGGGCTTACGAGCAGCCTTGGCAATCAGAGCCTTCTTCGCCATCTCGCTCACGCCTCCTTGAACGGGAAGCCGAGGTGACGAAGGAGCGCCCGGCCCTCAGCGTCGTTGGTCGCCGTGGTGACCACGGTGATGTCCATACCCCGGACACGGTCGATCTTGTCCTGGTCGATCTCGTGGAACATGACCTGCTCCGTGAGACCGAAGGTGTAGTTGCCACGGCCGTCGAACTGCTTGGGGGACAGACCACGGAAGTCGCGGATGCGCGGCAGCGCGAGCGACAGGGTGCGGTCCAGGAACTCCCACATGCGGTCGCCACGGAGCGTGACGTGGGCACCGATCGGCTGACCCTCACGCAGCTTGAACTGCGCGATGGACTTCCGGGCCTTGGTGATGGCCGGCTTCTGACCGGTGATCGTGGTCAGGTCACGGACGGCACCGTCCATGAGCTTGGAGTCACGGGCGGCGTCGCCGACACCCATGTTCACCACGATCTTGACGAGGCCGGGGATCTGCATGACGTTCTCGTACGAGAACTCTTCCTGCAGCTTCGCCTTGATCTCGTCGCGGTACTTCGTCTTGAGACGCGGAGTGGTGGTGGTCGTCATCAGATGTCCTCACCCGTCCGCTTGGCAACGCGGATCTTGTTGCCCTCGTCGTCGAAGCGGTAACCGACGCGCGTGACGACCTTGTTGCCGTCCTTCTCCACGACCAGCTGGACGTTGGAGACGTGGACGGGGGCCTCGGTGGTCACGATGCCGCCGGCCTGCGAGCCGCTGGCGGTCGGGCCGGCCTTCGTGTGCTTCTTGACCCGGTTGACACCCTCGACCAGGACGCGCTCCTCGCGCGGGTAAGCGGCAATGACCTTGCCCTGCTTGCCCTTGTCCTTGCCGGTGATGACCTGAACCAGATCACCCTTCTTGATCTTCATGCTTACAGCACCTCCGGCGCGAGCGAGATGATCTTCATGAACTTCTTCTCGCGCAGCTCACGGCCGACCGGGCCGAAGATACGGGTGCCGCGAGGGTCGCCGTCGTTCTTCAGAATGACGGCGGCGTTCTCGTCGAAGCGGATGTACGAGCCGTCCGGACGGCGGCGCTCCTTGACGGTGCGAACGATGACCGCCTTGACGACGTCACCCTTCTTCACGTTGCCACCGGGGATCGCATCCTTGACGGTGGCGACGATGACGTCACCGATGCCCGCGTAGCGGCGACCGGAGCCACCGAGAACACGGATGGTGAGGATTTCCTTCGCACCCGTGTTGTCGGCGACACGAAGTCGCGACTCCTGCTGGATCACGTCTATCTCCTGTGTGTCTGCCGGTTCCCGGCAGGGGCTCGTCCCTCGCGGGGCGGCCCCTGCCGAGCCTGGCGGAACTGATCCGAGGGGAAACCCCCTCGGACGGAACTATGGAATCCCCTTGCGGGAATTACCTACTTGGCCTTCTCGAGGATCTCGACGACGCGCCAGCGCTTCGTGGCGGACAGCGGCCGGGTCTCCATCAGGAGGACGCGGTCGCCGACACCGGCGGCGTTCTGCTCGTCGTGCGCCTTGAGCTTGTTCGTACGGCGGATGACCTTGCCGTACAGCGCGTGCGTCACGCGGTCCTCGACGGCGACGACGACGGTCTTGTCCATCTTGTCGCTGACGACAAGACCCTGGCGGGTCTTGCGGAAGCCGCGCGCGGCCTTCGTCTCTTCAGTCACGTTGCTGCTCTCGCTCATCAGGCGCTCTCCACCGTCTCGATGCCCAGCTCGCGCTCACGCATCAGGGTGTAGATCCGCGCGATGTCCTTGCGGACGGCCTTCAGCCGGCCGTGGTTCTCGAGCTGTCCCGTCGCCGCCTGGAAGCGGAGGTTGAACAGCTCTTCCTTGGCCTCGCGGAGCTTGTTGAGGAGCTCCTCGTTGCCCAGCTCGCGCAGCTCGGACGCCTTGGTTCCGGCCGACATCACGACTCACCTGCCTCGCGCCGGACGATGCGGCACTTCATCGGAAGCTTGTGAGCAGCGCGGGTAAGCGCCTCACGAGCAATCTTCTCGTTCGGGAAGGACAGCTCGAACATCACCCGACCCGGGTGAACGTTCGCGACCCACCACTCGGGCGAACCCTTACCGGAACCCATGCGGGTCTCGGCAGGCTTCTTGGTCAGCGGGCGGTCCGGGTAGATGTTGATCCAGACCTTGCCGCCACGCTTGATGTGGCGGGTCATCGCGATACGAGCCGCCTCGATCTGGCGGTTGGTCACGTACGCCGGCGTGAGGGCCTGAATGCCGTACTCGCCGAACGCGACCGTCGTACCGCCCTTGGCCTGACCACGACGCTTCGGGTGGTGCTGCTTGCGGTGCTTGACCCTACGGGGGATCAGCATGTCGGTCAGGCCTCCGTTCCGCCGGTAGAAGAGGTCCCCGCCTCAGCCGGAGCGGCGGCGGGAGCCTCGGCCTTGGGGGCCTCGGCGGCCGGAGCCGACTGCTGCGGCTTGCGACCGCGACCGCCGCGCTCGCCACCGCGGCCACCGCGGGCCGGGCGGTCGTTGCCGCCGCCACGGGCCGGGCGGTTGCCGGCGCGGGCGGCGGCGTTCTCGGCACGGACCTCGGCGATGTTCTTGACGTCGCCCTTGTAGATCCAGACCTTCACGCCGATGCGGCCGAAGGTCGTCTTGGCCTCGAAGAAGCCGTAGTCCACGTTCGCGCGGAGCGTGTGCAGGGGCACGCGGCCCTCGCGGTAGAACTCCGAGCGGGACATCTCGGCGCCGCCGAGACGGCCACCGCACTGGATCTTGATGCCCTTGGCGCCCGCCTTCATCGCCGACTGCATGCTCTTGCGCATGGCACGGCGGAAGGAGACGCGGGAGGACAGCTGCTCCGCGACGGCCTGGGCCACGAGCTGAGCGTCCGTCTCGGGGTTCTTGACCTCGAGGATGTTCAGCTGGACCTGCTTGCCCGTGAGCTTCTCGAGGTCACCGCGGATGCGGTCGGCCTCGGCGCCACGGCGGCCGATGACGATGCCGGGACGAGCGGTGTGGATGTCCACACGCACGCGGTCACGGGTGCGCTCGATCTCCACCTTCGAGATGCCGGCGCGCTCCATGCCGGACGTCATCATCCGACGGATGGCGACGTCTTCCTTGACGTAGTCCTTGTACAGCTTGTCGGCGTACCAGCGGGACTTGAAGTCCGTGGTGACACCGAGCCGGAACCCGTGCGGGTTTACCTTCTGGCCCATTACCGGGTTCCTTCCTTGCTGCTGACGACCACGGTGATGTGGCTGGTCCGCTTACGGATCCGGTAGGCACGGCCCTGGGCGCGCGGACGGAACCGCTTCAGGGTCGGGCCCTCGTCCACAAACGCCTCGCTGATGAACAGCGAAGAGGCGTCCGAGTGGTCGTAGTTGTGTGCAGCGTTGGCGATGGCGCTGTCCAGCACCTTGCCAACCGGCACGCTCGCGGCCTGCGGGGCGAAACGCAGGACCGCCTGAGCCTCCGTGGCATCCATGCCACGGATGAGGTCCACCACGCGGCGGGCCTTCATGGGCGTGACGCGGATGTACCGCGCCTGGGCCCTGGCTTCCATGGTTGTCCCTTCGGTGTTAGTCACAGTCGTTCACACCCCGCTTAGCGGCGCTTCGACTTGCGGTCGTCCTTGACGTGGCCGCGGAAGGTGCGGGTCGGCGAGAACTCGCCGAGCTTGTGGCCGACCATCGACTCGGTGACGAACACCGGGATGTGGGTCTTGCCGTTGTGCACCGCGATCGTGTGGCCGAGCATCGCCGGGACGATCATCGAGCGGCGGGACCAGGTCTTGATGACGTTCTTGGTGCCGGCTTCGTTCTGGGCGTCCACCTTCTTGACAAGGTGGTCGTCGACGAAGGGCCCCTTCTTCAGACTACGAGGCATCTCAACCCGTCCTTAGCGCTTCTTGTTCGTCTTGCGGCGGCGGACGATGTACTTGTTGCTCGCCTTGTTGCGATCACGAGTACGCATTTCCTTCTTGCCCCAGGGCGACACCGGGTGACGGCCACCCGAGGTCTTGCCCTCGCCACCACCGTGGGGGTGGTCAACCGGGTTCATTACGACACCGCGCACGGTCGGGCGAACGCCCTTCCAGCGCATACGGCCGGCCTTGCCCCAGTTGATGTTCGACTGCTCGGCGTTGCCGACCTCGCCGACCGTGGCGCGGCAGCGCACGTCGACCAGGCGGATCTCACCGGACGGCATACGAAGGTGGGCCATCGAGCCCTCCTTCGCCAGCAGCTGCACGGAGGCACCCGCGGAACGGGCGAACTTGGCGCCACCGCCCGGACGGAGCTCGATCGCGTGGATCGTGGTACCGACCGGGATGTTGCGCAGCGCGAGGTTGTTGCCGGGCTTGATGTCGGCGCCGGGGCCGTTCTCAATCCGGTCACCCTGCGACAGGCCGCGCGGAGCGATGATGTAGCGCTTCTCACCGTCTGCGTAGTGCAGCAGGGCGATGCGCGCGGTGCGGTTCGGGTCGTACTCGATGTGCGCGACCTTCGCCGGCACGCCGTCCTTGTCGTGACGACGGAAGTCGATCACGCGGTAGGCGCGCTTGTGTCCGCCACCCTGGTGGCGAACGGTCACACGACCGGCGTTGTTACGGCCGCCCTTGCTGTGCAGCGGGCGGACCAGCGACTTCTCCGGCGTGGACCGCGTGACCTCGACGAAGTCGGCGACGGAGGAGCCACGGCGGCCCGGCGTCGTCGGCTTGTACTTGCGGATTCCCATTTCTCAGTCCTCGTCCGATATTCGGACCAGGGCGCTCCGTTAGGAGGCCTGGCCGAAGATGTCGATACGGTCGCCCTCAGCGAGGGTCACGATCGCGCGCTTGGAGTCGGCACGCTTGCCGAAACCGGTGCGGGTGCGCTTGCGCTTGCCCTGGCGGTTGAGCGTGTTGACGCCGGTGACCTTGACCGAGAAGACCGCCTCGACGGCCTGCTTGATCTGGGTCTTGTTGGCGCCCGGCGCGACGACGAAGGTGTACTTGCCCTCGTCGAGCAGCGCGTAGCTCTTCTCCGAGACGACCGGCTTGACGAGGACGTCACGGGGGTCCGTGAAGCTCTTGCTCAGCGGCGTCTCAACGGTGTTCTTGCCCTCGGTGGCGTGGCGACGCGCCTTGGCGACGCGCGCGGCCTTGGCGGCCTTGGCCGCCTTCGAGGCGATAGCGGGGTGACGGATGGCCATCAGACCTCGCTCCCTTCGGTGTCATTGGCGGCCTTCGGGCCGGACACGAAGGACTCGAGCGCGGCCTGGGTGAAGACCACGTCGTCCGAGACGAGAACGTCGTACGTGTTGAGCTGGCCCGGCTCCAGGATGTGGACCTGGGGCAGGTTGCGCGCGGACAGCAGCGCGGCCTCGTCGGAGCGCTCGATGACCAGGAGCACGTTCTTGCGCTCACTGATCTTGCCGAGCAGGCTCTTCGCGGCCTTGGTGGACGGCGCCTCGCCCTCGATCACGCCGGAGACGACGTGGATGCGAGCGTTGCGGGCCCGGTCGGTGAGGGCGTGGCGCAGGGCCGCGGCCTTCATCTTCTTCGGGGTCCGCTGCGAGTAGTCACGCGGCACGGGGCCGTGGACGACGCCACCGCCGGCGAACTGCGGAGCGCGGGTCGAACCCTGACGGGCGCGGCCGGTGCCCTTCTGGCGGTACGGCTTCTTGCCACCACCGCGGACTTCGCCACGGGTCTTGGTCTTGTGCGTGCCCTGGCGGGCAGCGGCCAGCTGGGCGACAACGACCTGGTGGATCAGCGGGATGCTGATCTTCTCGACGTCGAAGATCTCCGCGGGGAGCTCGACGGTCCCGGCCTTGTCGCCTGCCGGCGAAAGGATGTCAATGGTGCTCATCGGTTCCTCAAGCCCCCTTGGCCGCGGTACGGACCAGGACGAGGCCGCCGTTCGGACCGGGCACCGCTCCCTTGATGAGGAGCAGACCCTTCTCCGCGTCAACGGCGTGAACGGTCAGGTTCTGGGTGGTGACCCGCTCGTTGCCCATGCGACCCGCCATGCGGAGGCCCTTGAACACACGACCCGGGGTGGCGCAGCCACCGATGGAGCCGGGCGAGCGGTGCTTGCGCTGGGTGCCGTGGCTGGAGCCGAGGCCACCGAAGTTGTGGCGCTTCATGACACCGGCGAAGCCCTTGCCCTTGCTCTTGCCGGTGACGTCGACCTTGATGCCGGCCTCGAACACCTCGGCGGTGATCTCCTGGCCGAGGGTGTACGCGCTGGCGTCAGCGGTACGGAGCTCGACGAGGTGGCGGCGGGGGGTGACGTCGGCCTTGGCGAAGTGGCCCTTGAGGGGCTTGTTCACCTTGCGCGGGTCGATCTCGCCGAAGGCGATCTGGACCGACTCGTAGCCGTCGGTGTCGTTCGTACGGACCTGGGTCACGACGTTGGGGCCGGCCTTGACGACGGTGACCGGAACAACACGGTTGTTCTCGTCCCACACCTGCGTCATGCCGAGCTTCTCGCCCAGGATGCCCTTGATCTGCTTGCTCATCTTCAGATCACCGGCCTCAGAGCTTGATCTCGATGTCGACACCGGCCGGGAGGTCGAGTCGCATCAGAGAGTCAACGGTCTTGGGCGTCGGGTCGAGGATGTCGATCAGGCGCTTGTGCGTGCGCATCTCGAAGTGCTCGCGCGAGTCCTTGTACTTGTGCGGCGACTTGATGACGCAGTACACGTTCTTCTCAGTGGGCAGCGGCACCGGGCCCGCGACCGACGCACCAGTACGCGTCACCGTCTCGACGATCTTCTTCGCCGAGGAGTCGATGACCTCGTGGTCGTAGGCCTTGAGCCGGATGCGGATCTTCTGTCCCGCCATGGCTACTTAGTAGTCCTTTGTCTCGAACGCTCTGGCTCCCGGGAGGCCCTTTTTTCTACTTCCATCCGACCCACGCGGTCGGGCGTGTCGCAGTCCCGCTCACACAGATCTCCCGAAGGATTCCCTGCTAGGGGCTGCGGCCCTGAATGACCGCGGGTCCGGGGGAAGAAACCCACCGGGCGCCTGGCCGAGCCACCGCACCGCACTTCCCGAAAGATTCCCGTACGTCCGCCACAGCGCTGCCTAACGGCAGATGGGGCGACGAGTACTGTGGGACTCGCTTTCAGTCCTCCCGGCGGGAGACGCGCAGCATCGGCACTCAACCGAGCAACCTGAACAGTGTGCCACACCTGGCGGGGCGAAGGCCAATCGGGCTGCTTGTCAAGCGGCGCGGCCGCCACCGCGCGGGCCCGGAACGGCAAGAGGCCCCACCCGCCGTAGTGGCGGGTGGGGCCCCTGCTGCGCTCAGTTCAGAGCGACCGGGTCTCCCCGATCCACAAGCAAGAGGACTTACTTGTTGATCTTGGTGACCTGGCCGGCGCCGACGGTCCGGCCACCCTCACGGATGGCGAACTTCAGGCCCTCCTCCATGGCGACGGGCTGGATGAGCTCCACCTTCATCTCGGTGTTGTCACCCGGCATGACCATCTCGGTGCCCTCGGGGAGGGTCACGACGCCGGTCACGTCCGTCGTACGGAAGTAGAACTGCGGGCGGTAGTTGTTGAAGAACGGGGTGTGGCGGCCACCCTCGTCCTTCGACAGGATGTAGGCCTGGGCCTCGAACTCGGTGTGCGGGGTGACCGAGCCGGGCTTGATGATGACCTGGCCGCGCTCGACGTCCTCGCGCTTGATGCCGCGGAGCAGCAGACCGACGTTCTCACCGGCCTGGCCCTCGTCGAGCAGCTTGCGGAACATCTCGATGCCGGTGACCGTGGTGGTGGTCTTCTCGTTCTTGATGCCCACGATGTCGACGGTCTCGTTGACCTTGAGGACACCACGCTCGATACGACCGGTGACGACGGTGCCACGACCGGTGATCGTGAAGACGTCCTCGATCGGCATCAGGAACGGCTTGTCGACGTCACGCTCGGGCTGCGGGATGTTCTCGTCGACGGCCTTCATCAGGTCGAGGACGGTCTTGCCCCACTCGGCGTCGCCCTCGAGCGCCTTGAGCGCCGAGACCTTGACGACCGGAAGGTCGTCGCCCGGGAACTCGTACTCGGAGAGGAGCTCACGGACCTCGAGCTCGACGAGCTCCAGGATCTCCTCGTCGTCCACCATGTCGGCCTTGTTCAGGGCGACGACGATGTACGGAACGCCGACCTGGCGGGCCAGGAGCACGTGCTCCTTGGTCTGCGGCATCGGGCCGTCGGTGGCGGCGACCACGAGGATGGCGCCGTCCATCTGCGCGGCACCCGTGATCATGTTCTTGATGTAGTCCGCGTGACCGGGGCAGTCGACGTGGGCGTAGTGGCGCGCCTCGGTCTGGTACTCGACGTGCGCGATGGAGATGGTGATACCGCGCTGGCGCTCCTCGGGAGCCTTGTCGATCTGGTCGAAGGCCGAGGCCTCGTTCAGGTCGGGGTACGCGTCGTGCAGCACCTTGGTAATGGCGGCCGTGAGGGTCGTCTTACCGTGGTCGATGTGACCGATGGTGCCGATGTTGACGTGCGGCTTAGTCCGCTCGAACTTCGCCTTCGCCACTGGGTCCTCCTGTGGAGTGGTTCTGTACGCCTTGCTTCATCGGCGCCAGGTGATCTTTGCTGGGAAGCCAGCCGCCGGGGTTCTCGCCCTGCGGGGTCGAACCCCGGCGGATGGTGTCAAGCCTAAAGCGTGAACTCGGGTGAGTTACTCGCCCTTGGCCTTCGCGATGATCTCCTCGGCGACGTTCCTCGGAACCTCGGCGTAGGAGTCGAACTGCATTGAGTAGCTTGCGCGACCCGACGTCTTGCTGCGGAGGTCTCCGACGTAGCCGAACATCTCCGAGAGGGGCACGAGGCCCCTCACGACGCGAGCACCACTGCGCTCCTCCATGGCCTGAATCTGGCCACGGCGGGAGTTGATGTCGCCGATGACATCGCCCATGTAGTCCTCGGGCGTGGTGACCTCGACGGCCATCATCGGCTCGAGCAGCACGGGCTTGGCCTGCCGCGCGGCCTCCTTGAAGGCCTGCGAGCCGGCGATCTTGAAGGCGAGCTCGGAGGAGTCGACCTCGTGGTAGGCGCCGTCGATGAGCGTGACGCGGACGCCCGTCATCTCGTAGCCCGCCAGGATGCCGAACTGCATGGCCTCCTGCGCACCGGCGTCCACCGAGGGGATGTACTCCCGCGGGATGCGGCCACCGGTGACCTTGTTGACGAACTCGTACGACGCGTCGCCGTCCACGATGGGCTCGATCGCGATCTGCACCTTGGCGAACTGACCGGTACCACCGGTCTGCTTCTTGTGGGTGTAGTCCACGCGCTCGACGGCCCGACGGATCGTCTCGCGGTACGCGACCTGCGGCTTGCCGACGTTCGCCTCGACGCGGAACTCGCGCTTCATGCGGTCGACGAGCACCTCGAGGTGAAGCTCGCCCATACCACCGATGATGGTCTGGCCGGTCTCCTCGTCCGAGTGAACCTGGAAGGAGGGGTCCTCCTCCGAGAGACGCTGGATGGCGACACCCAGCTTCTCCTGGTCACCCTTGGACTTCGGCTCGATGGCGACCTGGATGACCGGGGCCGGGAAGTCCATGGACTCCAGGATGACCGGGGCCTTGTCGTCACAGAGCGTCTCGCCCGTGGTGGTCTGCTTCAGACCCATGACGGCGACGATGTCACCGGCGCCCACCGAGTCGATCTCCTCACGCTTGTTCGCGTGCATGCGGTAGATCTTGCCGATGCGCTCCTTCTTGCCCTTGACGGAGTTCAGCACCGCGGTGCCGGAGTCCAGGCGACCGGAGTAGATCCGGACGAAGGTGAGCTTGCCGAGGTGCGGGTCGCTCGCGATCTTGAACGCGAGGGCCGACAGCGGCTCGTCGTCGGACGGCTTGCGCTTGACGACCTGCTCCGGGTCCTTGACGTCGTGGCCCTCGATGGCCTCGACGTCCAGGGGGGAGGGCAGGTAGCGCACGACCGCGTCGAGCAGGGGCTGGACGCCCTTGTTCTTGAACGCGGTGCCACAGAACACGGGGGTGACGGTGGTGTCGCCGCCCTTGCCGGAGGCGATGGTGATGCGGCGGATGGCCGCGTACAGCTGCTCCTCGGTGGGCTCCTGGCCCTCCAGGTACAGCTCCATCATCTGCTCGTCGTTCTCGGCGACGGCCTCGAGCAGCTTGCCGCGGTACTCCTCGGCAGCCTCGGTGTGCGTCTCCGGGATGTCGACGATGTCGTAGGCCTCGCCCATCTTGGTCTCGGCGGACCAGACGAAGGCCTTCATCGTGACGAGGTCGACGACGCCCTTGAAGTCGGCCTCCGCGCCGATGGGCAGCTGCATGACGATCGGGGTCGCACCGAGGCGGTCGACGATCATGTCGACGCAGCGGTGGAACTCGGCACCCGTGCGGTCGAGCTTGTTGACGAAGCAGATGCGGGGGACGCCGTAGCGGTCCGCCTGACGCCACACGGTCTCGGACTGGGGCTCGACGCCGGCGACGCCGTCGAACACCGTCACGGCACCGTCGAGCACGCGGAGCGAACGCTCCACCTCGACGGTGAAGTCGACGTGGCCCGGGGTGTCGATGATGTTGATCGTGTGATCGACGTCGTTCAGCGGCCAGTGACAGGTGGTGGCAGCAGAGGTGATCGTGATGCCACGCTCCTGCTCCTGCTCCATCCAGTCCATCGTGGCGGCGCCGTCGTGGACCTCACCGATCTTGTACGAGACACCGGTGTAGAACAGGATCCGCTCGGTGGTCGTCGTCTTGCCCGCGTCGATGTGAGCCATGATGCCGATGTTGCGCACCTTGGCCAGGTCAAGTGAAGTGGTAGCCATATCGGCTCAGTCTTCTCTCGGTCTCGATGGGGGTAGCGACTACCAGCGGTAGTGCGCGAAGGCCTTGTTGGACTCGGCCATCTTGTGGGTGTCCTCGCGCTTCTTCACAGCGGCACCGAGGCCGTTGGAGGCGTCGAGGAGCTCGTTGAGCAGACGCTCGGTCATGGTCTTCTCGCGACGGGCGCGGGAGTAACCCACCAGCCAGCGCAGGGCCAGCGTGTTGGCGCGACCGGGCTTGACCTCGATCGGCACCTGGTAGGTCGCACCACCGACGCGGCGGGACTTGACCTCGAGGGTCGGCTTGATGTTCTCGAGCGCGCGCTTCAGCGTGATGACCGGGTCGTTGCCCGTCTTCTCACGCAGACCCTCCATGGCGCCGTAGACGATGCGCTCGGCGGTGGAGCGCTTGCCGTTCAGCAGCACCTTGTTGATGAGGGAGGTCACCAGAGGAGAGCCGTAGACCGGGTCGATGATGACCGGGCGCTTCGGGGCGGGGCCCTTACGAGGCATTCTTACTTCTCCTTCTTGGCGCCGTAGCGGCTGCGGGCCTGCTTGCGGTTCTTGACACCCTGGGTGTCGAGCGAACCGCGGATGATCTTGTAGCGAACACCCGGCAGGTCCTTCACACGGCCGCCGCGCACGAGCACGATGGAGTGCTCCTGCAAGTTGTGTCCCTCACCCGGAATGTAGGCCGTGACCTCGATGCCAGAGGTCAGACGCACACGCGCGACCTTGCGCAGGGCCGAGTTCGGCTTCTTCGGGGTGGTCGTGAACACACGCGTGCAGACGCCACGGCGCTGAGGGGAACCCTCGAGTGCGGGCGTCTTGTTCTTCTCGACCTTGTCCTGCCGGCCCTTCCGGACCAGCTGCTGGATCGTAGGCACTACTTCTCCGGTTTCTGTGTGCCGAATAGTAAAGCTAACCTGGAACTTTGCCGACCCACGCGGTCGGGTGTGTCGAATACCGCGGACTCCCGCCGAAGACGGGGAGGACGCAGATTGCGGCGGCCGGATCGGACTCGCCGTGCGGTTGAGGACACGCACACGAGCCCAGGCACACCCCAGGCACAAGGTCTGAGCGTACCTACCTCATTGGCTGCGGTCAAAACAAATACCCCGCAGTCCGGACACACCGGGGGAAGGGCTGGACATTCCCCCGTGCCGTCGAGCTCCCCCGGTCAGCCCGAGGACGCCGAAACGATCAACAGCAGCAGCAGGGACCACCCCACGATCGACAGCCACCCGAGCACGAGCCCCGCCACCGCCATACCGTCGCCGCCCTCGTGGGTGCGGCGGATCTCCGAGCGGGCCATGTGACCGAGGACGACCGCGGGCACGGCGGTGAGGCCGACGGTGAAGAACGTGCCGATGCCGCAGGCGAGGGCCGCGCCCGCCTTGCCGTTGGTGGGCGGCGCCACGGGCAGGAAGGTGGGCGGCACGTACTGCGGAGCGGGCTGCTGGAAGCCGATGGGGCCCTGCGGCAGGTCCGCGACGAGCAGACCCAGCTCCCCCACCGTGCGGGCCTGGTAGGCACGCTCCACGCGCCGCTCGTACTCGTCCTGCTGGAGGCGCCCCTCGGCGAAGCCGGCCCGCAGCACGTCGACCGCGCGCTCGCGGTCGGAGTGCCCGGCGAGCATCGACGGCGGCCCCTGCGGCCCGAACTGCATGGGCGGCCGGCCGGGCTGCTGGGACTGCGCGGGCAGCCCCTGCCCGGGCGGCCACGGACCTGGCTGCCACGACGGATTCGTCACGCACGCCTCCCCCGAGAAGATGTGTGCCCTCCATCATGCGCCAACGCGCCGCGGGGCGGCCACCCGGCCTCAGCCGGATGTCCGCCCCGCGGGGTGCGCTGTGTGCTTCTACTGGTTGTACGGACCGTAGTCGTAGTCCTCCAGCGGCACGGCCTGACCCGAACCCGTCCCGAAGGGCGAGTAGTCGATGTCGTCGTAGCCGACGGCCGAGTACATCGCGGCCTTGGCCTCCTCGGTGGGCTCCACCCGGATGTTGCGGTAGCGGGAAAGACCCGTACCGGCCGGGATGAGCTTACCGATGATGACGTTCTCCTTGAGGCCGATGAGGCTGTCGGACTTGGCGTTGATCGCCGCGTCCGTCAGCACTCGGGTCGTCTCCTGGAAGGAGGCGGCCGACAGCCAGGACTCCGTCGCCAGCGAGGCCTTGGTGATACCCATCAGCTGCGGACGGCCGGAGGCGGGGTGACCGCCCTCGGTGACCACACGACGGTTCTCGGTCTCGAACTTCGAGCGCTCGACGAGCTCGCCCGGAAGCAGCTCCGCGTCGCCGGACTCGATGATCGTCACTCGGCGCAGCATCTGCCGGATGATGATCTCGATGTGCTTGTCGTGGATCGACACGCCCTGCGAGTTGTAGACCTTCTGGACCTCTCCGACCAGGTGGACCTGGACGGCGCGCTGGCCGAGGATCCGGAGCACGTCGTGCGGGTTGGTGGCACCGACGGTGAGCTTCTGGCCCACCTCGACCGCGTCGCCCTCGCCCACCAGGAGACGGGCGCGCTTCGAGATCGGGAACGCCGTCTCGTCGCTGCCGTCGTCCGGGGTGACCACGAGCTTCTTGGTCTTCTCGGTCTCCTCGATGCGGACGCGGCCCTTCGCCTCCGAGATCGGGGCGACACCCTTCGGCGTACGGGCTTCGAAGAGCTCGACGACTCGGGGCAGACCCTGGGTGATGTCGTCACCGGCCACACCACCGGTGTGGAAGGTACGCATCGTCAGCTGGGTACCGGGCTCACCGATGGACTGGGCGGCGATGATGCCGACCGCCTCACCGATGTCGACCAGCTTGCCGGTGGCGAGCGAGCGGCCGTAGCAGAAGGCACAGGTGCCGACCGCCGACTCACAGGTCAGGACCGAGCGGGTCTTGACCTCCTCGACGCCGTTGGCGACCAGGGCGTCGATGAGCACGTCACCGAGGTCGACGTTGGCCGGCGCGATGACCTTGCCGTCGATGACGACGTCCTCGGCCAGCATGCGGGCGTACACCGACGTCTCGACGTTCTCCGTCTTGCGGAGCACGCCGTCCTCGCCACGGATCGCGATCTTCAGCTTCAGACCGCGCTCGGTGCCGCAGTCCTCCTCGCGAATGATGACGTCCTGGGAGACGTCGACCAGACGACGGGTGAGGTAACCGGAGTCGGCGGTACGCAGAGCCGTGTCCGCCAGACCCTTACGGGCACCGTGGGTGGAGATGAAGTACTCGAGGACGGAGAGGCCCTCACGGAACGAGGCCTTGATCGGACGCGGGATGGTCTCGTTCTTCGCGTTCGACACCAGACCACGCATACCGGCGATCTGCCGCATCTGCATCATGTTTCCTCGGGCACCCGAGTCGACCATCATGAAGATGGGGTTGGTCTTGGGGAAGTTCGCGTTCATCGCCTCGGCGACCTCGTTGGTCGCCTTGGTCCAGATCGCGATGAGCTCCTGCGTGCGCTCTTCCTTGGTGATCAGACCGCGCTCGTACTGCTTCTGGACCTTCTCGTCCTGCGCCTCGTAGCCCGCGACGATCGCCTTCTTGGCCTCGGGGACCACGACGTCGGAGATGGCCACGGTGACACCGGAACGGGTCGCCCAGTAGAAGCCCGCCGCCTTCAGGTTGTCGAGCGTCGCCGCCACGATGACCTTGGGGTAGCGCTCGGCCAGGTCGTTGACGATCTCGGAGAGCTGCTTCTTGCCCACCGAGTAGTCGACGAACGGGTAGTCCTCGGGCAACAGCTCGTTGAAGAGCGCGCGGCCCAGGGTCGTCCGCAGCCGGAAGCTGTCGCCCTGCTGGTAGGCCCGCTCGCCGCTGAGGTCGTCGCCGTCCTCGGGGACCGGCGGGGTCCAGCCGCGGGGCGGGAAGGTGCCCACGGGGAAGCGGATGTCGACCTTCGCCTGGAGCGAGAGCTCCTTGGCGTCGAACGCCATGATCGCCTCGGCGGTGGAGCCGAAGGACCGGCCCTCACCGATGACCTCGCGCTCCTCCTCGTCCGTGGTGAGGAAGAACAGACCCAGGACCATGTCCTGCGTCGGCATCGTCACCGGACGGCCGTCGGCGGGCTTGAGGATGTTGTTCGAGGACAGCATCAGGATGCGGGCCTCGGCCTGCGCCTCCGCGGAGAGCGGCAGGTGCACGGCCATCTGGTCACCGTCGAAGTCCGCGTTGAACGCGGTGCAGACGAGCGGGTGGATCTGGATGGCCTTGCCCTCGACCAGCTGCGGCTCGAAGGCCTGGATGCCGAGGCGGTGCAGCGTGGGCGCACGGTTCAGGAGGACCGGGTGCTCGGCGATGACCTCTTCGAGGACGTCGTACACGACCGTGCGGCCGCGCTCGACCATCCGCTTGGCGCTCTTGATGTTCTGCGCGTGGTTCAGGTCGACCAGGCGCTTCATCACGAACGGCTTGAAGAGCTCGAGCGCCATCGCCTTCGGCAGACCGCACTGGTGCAGCTTCAGCTGCGGACCGACGACGATCACGGAACGCGCGGAGTAGTCCACACGCTTGCCGAGCAGGTTCTGACGGAAGCGGCCCTGCTTGCCCTTGAGCATGTCGGACAGCGACTTCAGCGGACGGTTGCCGGGGCCCGTGACCGGGCGGCCACGACGGCCGTTGTCGAAGAGCGCGTCGACGGCCTCCTGGAGCATGCGCTTCTCGTTGTTCACGATGATCTCGGGCGCGCCGAGGTCGAGAAGCCGCTTCAGGCGGTTGTTGCGGTTGATGACGCGGCGGTACAGGTCGTTCAGGTCGGAGGTCGCGAAGCGGCCACCGTCCAGCTGCACCATCGGACGCAGGTCCGGCGGGATGACCGGCACGCAGTCGAGCACCATGCCCTTGGGGCTGTTGGACGTCTGCAAGAACGCGGAGACGACCTTGAGGCGCTTGAGCGCACGGGTCTTCTTCTGGCCCTTGCCGGTGCGGATGATCTCGCGGAGGCGCTCGGCCTCCTCGTCGAGGTCGAAGGACTCCAGGCGCTTCTGCAACGCCGCGGCACCCATCGAGCCGTCGAAGTACGTGCCGAAGCGGTCACGCAGCTCGCGGTAGAGCAGCTCGTCGCCCTCGAGGTCCTGGACCTTGAGGTTCTTGAAGCGGTTCCACACCTCGTCGAGACGGTCGATCTCGCGCTGCGCACGGTCGCGCAGCTGCTTCATCTCGCGCTCGGCGCCTTCGCGCACCTTGCGGCGTACGTCGGCCTTGGCGCCCTCGGCCTCCAGCTCGGCCAGGTCGGTCTCGAGCTTCTTGGCCCGGCCTTCCAGGTCGGCGTCGCGGCGGTTCTCGATCTGCTGGCGCTCCACGGAGACGTGCGCCTCCAGGGAGGGCAGGTCGCGGGTGCGGCGCTCCTCGTCCACGAACGTGATCATGTACGCGGCGAAGTAGATGACCTTCTCGAGGTCCTTCGGCGCGAGGTCGAGGAGGTAGCCGAGGCGCGACGGGACGCCCTTGAAGTACCAGATGTGCGTGACGGGCGCGGCAAGCTCGATGTGGCCCATCCGCTCACGGCGCACCTTGGCGCGCGTGACCTCGACGCCACAGCGCTCACAGATGATGCCCTTGAAGCGGACACGCTTGTACTTGCCGCAGTAGCACTCCCAGTCCCGGGTCGGACCGAAGATCTTCTCGCAGAAGAGTCCGTCCTTCTCGGGCTTCAGGGTGCGGTAGTTGATGGTCTCCGGCTTCTTGACCTCGCCGTGGGACCACTGTCGGATGTCGTCCGCGGTGGCAAGGCCGATCCGCAGCTCGTCGAAGAAGTTGACGTCGAGCACTTTGTCGTCAATCCCTCTTTCGGGGTTGTGCCCCTCGCGTTAGCGAGTGAAAAGGCGCTTCATCATGGTCTGTACGGGTCCGGGGCAAGGCCGGGACCTCACGAGTGAGGTCCCGGCCGGACCCGTCAGACCTCTTCGACGCTGCTCGGCTCGCGCCGGGACAGGTCGATACCGAGCTCCTCCGCAGCGCGGAAGACATCCTCGTCGGTGTCGCGCATCTCGATGGACATGCCGTCCGAGGACAGCACCTCCACGTTGAGGCAGAGCGACTGCATTTCCTTGATGAGCACCTTGAAGGACTCGGGGATGCCGGGCTCGGGGATGTTCTCGCCCTTGACGATGGCCTCGTAGACCTTCACGCGGCCGGTCACGTCGTCGGACTTGATCGTCAGCAGCTCCTGGAGGGCGTACGCGGCGCCATAAGCCTCCAGCGCCCACACCTCCATCTCGCCGAAGCGCTGGCCACCGAACTGAGCCTTACCACCCAGCGGCTGCTGCGTGATCATCGAGTACGGACCGGTCGACCGGGCGTGCAGCTTGTCGTCGACCAGGTGGTGCAGCTTGAGGATGTACATGTAGCCGACCGAGATCGGCTCCGGGAACGGCTCGCCGGAGCGGCCGTCGAACAGCGGGGCCTTGCCGGACGGAAGCACCATGCGCTCGCCGTCGCGGTTCGGGATCGTGTGCTCCAGGAGACCGGCGAGCTCGTCCTCGCGGGCACCGTCGAAGACCGGGGTCGCGACGTTGGTGCCCGGCTGGACCGAGTCGGCGCCGATGGCCTGGAGGCGCTGCGCCCAGTCCTCCCCGAGACCGGAGACGTCCCAGCCGCGGCTGGCGAGCCAGCCGAGGTGGATCTCCAGGACCTGCCCCGGGTTCATTCGGGACGGGACACCCAGCGGGTTCAGGATGATGTCGACCGGGGTGCCGTCCTCGAGGAACGGCATGTCCTCGATGGGCAGGATCTTCGAGATGACGCCCTTGTTGCCGTGGCGTCCCGCGAGCTTGTCACCGTCGGTGATCTTGCGCTTCTGCGCCACGTACACGCGCACCAGCTGGTTCACACCGGGGGGGAGCTCGTCGCCCTCCTCGCGGTCGAAGACGCGGACGCCGATGACCTTGCCGATCTCGCCGTGCGGGACCTTCAGGGAGGTGTCACGGACCTCGCGGGCCTTCTCACCGAAGATCGCGCGCAGCAGGCGCTCCTCCGGCGTCAGCTCGGTCTCGCCCTTGGGCGTGACCTTGCCGACGAGGATGTCGCCGGCGACGACCTCGGCACCGATCCGGATGATGCCGCGCTCGTCGAGGTCGGCGAGGACCTCCTCGGAGACGTTCGGGATGTCCCGGGTGATCTCCTCGGGGCCCAGCTTGGTGTCACGGGCGTCGACCTCGTGCTCCTCGATGTGGATCGAGGAGAGGACGTCGTCCTGCACGAGGCGCTGCGACAGGATGATCGCGTCCTCGTAGTTGTGGCCCTCCCACGGCATGAACGCCACGAGGAGGTTCTTGCCGAGGGCCATCTCGCCCTCTTCGGTGGCCGGGCCGTCGGCGAGGACCTGGCCCTCGACGACGCGGGCACCCTCTTCCACCACAACCTTCTGGTTCACCGAGGTGCCCTGGTTGGAGCGGGAGAACTTGGCGACGCGGTACGTGGTGTACGTGCCGTCGTCGTTGGTGACCGTGACGTAGTCCGCGGAAACCTCCTGGACCACACCGGCCTTCTCGGCCTTGATCACGTCACCGGCGTCGACCGCGCAGCGGTACTCCATGCCGGTGCCGACGAGGGGGGCCTCGGCGGTGATCAGCGGCACGGCCTGACGCATCATGTTCGCGCCCATGAGCGCGCGGTTGGCGTCGTCGTGCTCGAGGAAGGGGATCATGGCGGTCGCGACCGACACCATCTGGCGCGGCGAGACGTCCATGTAGTCGACGTCGTCACCGGGGACGTAGTCGACCTCGCCGCCGCGGCGGCGGACGAGCACGCGGGACTCCTCGAAGCGGAGCTCCTCGGTGAGCGGCGCGTTCGCCTGCGCGATGACGAAGCGGTCCTCCTCGTCGGCCGTGAGGTAGTCGACCTCGTCGGTGACGACGCCCTCGACGACCTTGCGGTACGGCGTCTCGACGAAGCCGAACGCGTTGACGCGGCCGTAGGAGGCGAGCGAGCCGATCAGACCGATGTTCGGGCCTTCGGGGGTCTCGATCGGGCACATGCGTCCGTAGTGGGACGGGTGCACGTCTCGGACCTCGAAGCCCGCCCGCTCACGCGAGAGACCACCGGGACCCAGTGCCGAGAGACGACGCTTGTGCGTCAGACCCGACAGCGGGTTGTTCTGGTCCATGAACTGCGACAGCTGGCTGGTGCCGAAGAACTCCTTGATGGAGGCGACGACCGGCCGGATGTTGATCAGCGTCTGCGGCGTGATGGCCTCGACGTCCTGGGTCGTCATGCGCTCGCGCACGACGCGCTCCATACGGGCCAGACCCGTGCGGACCTGGTTCTGGATGAGCTCGCCGACGTTGCGCAGACGACGGTTGCCGAAGTGGTCGATGTCGTCGGTCTCGACGACGATGTCCACGCCGCTGTCGCCCACGGTCTCGGTCTCACCGGCGTGCAGCTTCACCAGGTACTTGATCGAGGCGATGATGTCCTCGACCGTGAGGACGCCCGCGTCGAGGGGCGCGTCCGCACCCAGCTTCTTGTTGACCTTGTAGCGGCCGACCTTCGCGAGGTCGTAGCGCTTGGGGTTGAAGTAGAGGTTCTCGAGCAGCGTCTGAGCGGCCTCACGGGTCGGCGGCTCGCCCGGGCGCAGCTTGCGGTAGATGTCGAGCAGCGCGTCGTCCTGGCCCTGGGTGTGGTCCTTCTCCAGGGTGGCGCGCATGGACTCGTACTCGCCGAACTCCTCGAGGATCTGCTCGGTGGTCCAGCCGAGAGCCTTCAGGAGCACGGTGACCGACTGCTTGCGCTTGCGGTCGATGCGGACACCGACCATGTCGCGCTTGTCGATCTCCATCTCCAGCCAGGCACCCCGGGACGGGATGATCTTGGCGGAGAAGATGTCCTTGTCGGACGTCTTGTCGATGGAGGAGTCGAAGTAGACACCGGGCGAACGGACCAGCTGCGACACCACGACACGCTCGGTGCCGTTGATGACGAACGTGCCCTTGTTCGTCATGAGCGGGAAGTCGCCCATGAAGACCGTCTGAGACTTGATCTCACCGGTCTCGTTGTTGGTGAACTCGGCCGTGACGAAGAGCGGGGCGGCGAAGGTGAAGTCGCGCTCCTTGCACTCGTCGATCGAGTTCTTCGGAGGCTCGAAGCGGTGGTCGCGGAAGGTCAGCGACATCGACCCGGAGAAGTCCTCGATCGGGGAGATCTCCTCGAAGATCTCCTCGAGACCGGACTTGGTGGGGACGTCCTGTCCACTTTCCAGAGCCGACTCGACGCGAGCCTTCCACGCGTCGTTGCCGAGCAGCCAGTCAAAGCTCTCGGTCTGCAGCGCAAGAAGGTTCGGAACCTCGAGGGGCTCCTTGATCTTTGCAAAGGAGATGCGCAGCGGGGCGGTGCTTGCGCCGTTGTTCGTATTCGCGGTCGAGGCAGTGCGCGAGG
The DNA here is from genome assembly GCF_044328435.1 of Streptomyces sp. NPDC017940. NCBI lineage: Bacteria > Bacillati > Actinomycetota > Actinomycetes > Kitasatosporales > Streptomycetaceae > Streptomyces > Streptomyces sp. NPDC017940. The sequence continues at coordinate 799,958 of NZ_JBIRHJ010000003.1, forward strand.
CGGCCAAGAGGGGGTCCTTCCGAGGGCTCGGACTCACTACGCGCGTACCGGTCCCAGGCTGGACACGGTGGGAGGCGTTCCCCGACTCACCCGAAGAGGGCCAGGTCAGGGCCGGTTCTGTCCACAGTGCTCAAGCATGGGCATGCCCCTGGTGACGGGCAGGAGGCAGCTAACAGGCAGCGCAAAGGGTCAGTGTAGCCACTTGGCCCACTGATGTCCAGTGCGGGTTTTTGAAGACCCTCGTTGTTCTCAACCCCTGCTGCAAGCCACGCCCTCGATGCACATCGATACTGCCCTCTTCGTCACCGATCCATGCCTCGGATCCGGATCGTTGTGACGACGCGTCCTGAGAATTGCGCGCTGCGTGCGGTTCGTCAAGGCCCCCCATGCCCCGACAGGCTCCGGATCGGGAGCCGCCGGGGGCCGTCCGGAGGCACAACGAAGATCACCATACTCGCCGGTGCCGACAGTGCAAGGCAGCCGTCGCGGCAACGCCGAAGGGCGACCACCCAACTGGGTGATCGCCCTTCAGTGCGTATGCGTTACAGCGCGATTTCTCACGCCGTGCGGCGCGGGGCCGCCGGGACCCGCGAGGGGGTCCCGGGGCCCGAGGAGTCACAGGACTCCCGGCAGGAGTCACAGGACTCCCGGCAAGGTCTTACTTGACCTCGACGGAGGCGCCGGCGCCCTTGAGGGCCTCGGCGGCCTTCTCCGCGGCGTCCTTGGCGACCTTCTCGAGGACCGGCTTCGGGGTGCCGTCGACGAGGTCCTTGGCCTCCTTCAGACCCAGGGAGGTCAGCTCGCGCACGACCTTGATGACCTGGATCTTCTTGTCGCCGGCGCCCGTGAGGATGACGTCGAACTCGTCCTGCTCCTCGACGGCCTCGGCGGCGCCGCCCGCGGCACCACCGGCGACGACGACCGGCGCGGCAGCGGCGGCGGTGACGTCGAACTTCTCCTCGAAGGCCTTCACGAACTCGGAGAGCTCGATGAGGGTCATCTCTTCGAACTGGGCGAGCAGGTCGTCCTGGCTGAGCTTCGCCATGATGGCGGTCCTTCCACTAATTCGGCTGGTGCCGGATGTACAAGAGAGGCGGGCGTACAAAGGGCCCGCTACGACCTTCGCCAGCGGCGACGATCAATGCGCGAGCCGAATTACTCGGCACCGCCCTGCTCGGCCTGCTTGGCGCGAAGCGCGTCCACGGTGCGGACGAGCTTCGACGGGAGCGCCTGGAAGACAGAGGCAGCCTGGGACTGCTTGCCCTTCATGGCACCCGCCAGCTTGCTGAGCAGAACCTCGCGGGACTCGAGGTCCGCAAGCTTCTTGATCTCGTCGGCGGACAGCGCCTTGCCATCAAGGACACCGCCCTTGATGACGAGAGCGGGGTTGTCCTTGGCGAAGTCACGAAGACCCTTCGCCGCCGTGACCGGGTCACCGGTCACGAAGGCAACAGCGGTCGAGCCCTTGAGGTGCTCGTCCAGCTGGATCCCGGCCTCGTTGGCCGCGATCTTGGTCAGCGTGTTCTTCACCACACGGTACTGAGCGTTCTCGCCGAGAGAACGGCGAAGCTCCTTGAGCTGCGCCACGGACAGTCCGGTGTAAGACGTGACAACAGCAGCGTTGGAGTCGCGCAGCTTCTGCGTGATCTCCTCGACGGCTGCGACCTTGTCGGACGTCGCCATGAGCCTCGGCCTCCTTCCGGGGTGATGATCCTCGACTGACCCTGCGATCAGCCGCGTACTGCCGGACCGCCTGAATCAGGCACACGGGGAAGGGGTTCTGCACAAAACGAAACGCCCCGGCGCAGGCGCACGGGGCGTGAGCTCGACCTGACGACACAGTCGTCCGGGAGCACTTCCACAGTCACCTACGCGGGTCGTCCGCAGCTTCAGCGGATCCTTCGGCCACCGCACCCTCTTACGAGCGCACGGCAACGACCAGCGGTCTTTGGCTTCTGTGGAAGAGTACGCGAACGCGGTCGCGACAGGCAAATCGGGTCAGCTGCCGGCCTTCTCCATCTCGGCGGCGAGGTCCATGACCTGGCTCTTCGGCGGCGCGGTGACCTTCACGGGCTTGTTGTAGTCGAGGAACGTGATGGTCATGTCGAGGGGGCCCTTGTTGCCCTTGCCCTGGGCGCGGAACTGCTTGGTGTGGTCCTCGCCGTCGATCCACATGTCCATCGTGAGCTTCTCGACGCCCATGTCCTCGTACTCCTTGAGGCTCTTCTCGCGGCGCTTCTTGGTGGCCGCGTCCTCGTCCTTCAGGAGCTCACGCATCCGGTCCAGCGTGACCGTGCCCTTGTAGTGGGTGGTCTCGACGCCCTCGATCTTCTCGGTGCCGACCTTCTTCAGGTCGTCGGAGCCGGTCAGGAGCGTGGACTGGTCGGCCGGGTTGTTGTCCGCCTGGGCGGAGAGCGAGCTGCCGTCCTGCTTGGCGGTGCCCTTGCCCTTGGTGTGGGCGAACTTGATCCAGCGCTTGCCGTCCATCTCCTTGGCGGCCTCCTTGCCGCCGCCGAGGTAGATGGCGCCGTCGACGAGGCGGATCTCCGCCTTCTCCGGGCCCTGGGAGGGCGCGCTCATCTTCATGCTCATGGCGAGCGGCTCGGTGCTCATCGCCGCCTCGGCCTGGACCCGGCCGTCGCCCGGGACGCTGCCCCGCATGCGGAAGCTGAACGAGGTCAGCTTCTCGGTCTTGTCCGCGGCCTTCTTCACGGCCGCCGCGGGCGCCATGTCGCCCCCGGCCTTGTCCGCCTTGTCGGACTTCTCCGAACCACAGCTGACAGCGCCCCCGGCGAGCAGCAGGGCGGCCAGCGCGGCGCCTGCGGTTCTCCTGTGTCCCGTACGTACGGAAATGCTCATGACCCCACCCCTGGAACATTTGATCTACTTATTGCGGTGCGCTGACATTACCTGAACGTAAGGGTCTCCTCGACGAGAGGCTGCCCGGAGGGCTGGGGGCGCCCTGTCGGGGGCGCGGGGAACTGCGCGCTCGGCGCGCGACAAGCCGCAGACGCGCCTGCCGAGTCGCTCGGCAGACGCGTCTGCGGGTCCTTCGTGGCTGGTCGCGCCCCTTGGGGGGCCGGAGGTGGGCCCCGGCGTCAGCCGCCGGTGCCGGGCTGCCGGTTCATGAGGTCTTGGAAGTCCGCGGTGTCGCCGGCGGGCGGCTCCTCGGCGGAGACCTCGGTGCCGTAGTCGCTGTAGTACGCGGTGGCGGAGAGCGTGCCGGTCCTCATCTCGCCGCGCTCGGTCTTCTTCACCAGCAGGTTCTCGTCGTCGACCCAGATGTCGACGGTCTCGGTGGTGACCCCGGCCTGCTCCAGCTGCTTCTTCATGTCGGCGAGTTGCGAGGTGCTGAGGGCCGAGCTGCGCTCCGCGAGCTTGGCCACGTCGACGGTGCCCGAGTAGTGCGTGGTGTTCACGCCCCGCACCTTCTCCTCGCCGACCTTCTTCACGTCACCGGAGGCGAGCAACATCTTCACCGACTGGTGCGGCGTGCTGTTCTGCATCGCGTCCTTCATGTACACGCCCGAGCCACCGCCGATCTTCTCCAGGTCGTCGTACGCGTACCGCACCCAGTGCTTGCCGCCTGCCTGGACGGCGAACTGCTCGCCCATCTTCGCGTAGTAGGCGTCGGGCAGATAGCGGGCCTGCATGGTGGTGCTGCCGGCCTGGCGCATGGTCTCCGCCATCTGGCCGCCGGTGTAGGTGATGGTCATGGTGCCGGAGAGGCCATCGGCCCACCCGAGGGTGCCCTCGGCCTTCATGGACATCGCCGAGCCCATGGTGGTCTCGGACGTGACCTTGGCGGAGTCCGCCTTGTCGGTGGTGTTCTCGATGGTGCGCAGTGCGGCTATCGGGTCGGCCTTCAGGGCCTTGCCGCCGTCGCCGGAGCGCTTGGAGCCGCCGGAGTCGTCCGACGAACCGCAGGCCGCCACTCCCCCGGTCAGGGCCGCCGCGGTCGCGATCGCCAGCGCCATGCGTCGCACAGTCGTGCCGTTCATGTCGTCCCACCCCTTGCGTCCATGCGAGCCGGCGCTCCGACGGCGTCCGCTCGTCCGCGTGTCCCGCGCGTGTCCACAACTCCGTACGGGCACGGCCCCTACGTATCTTCGAGCATGTACCCGGAAAACGGGACGGGCCCCGCACCCGGAAAGGTTGCGGGACCCGTCACATACGCGCCAGGCGCGGCTGTCGTCGGTGTCAGACGGCGGCCGGGTCCTCCTCGACGAGGAGGTTGCGGGTGCGGTTGGAGTCCAGCGGGATGCCGGGGCCCATCGTGGTGGTGAGGGCGGCCTTCTTGATGTACCGGCCCTTCGCGGCCGACGGCTTCAGACGGAGGACTTCCTCCAGGGCCGCGGCGTAGTTCTCCACCAGCTTGGTGTCGTCGAAGGACACCTTGCCGATGATGAAGTGCAGGTTCGAGTGCTTGTCGACGCGGAACTCGATCTTGCCGCCCTTGATGTCGTTGACAGCCTTCACGACGTCGGGGGTGACGGTGCCGGTCTTCGGGTTCGGCATCAGACCACGCGGACCGAGCACGCGGCCGAGGCGGCCGACCTTGCCCATGAGGTCCGGGGTGGCGACGACGGCGTCGAAGTCCAGGCGGCCCTTCGCTACCTCGTCGATGAGCTCGTCGGCGCCGACGATGTCGGCTCCAGCGGCTTCCGCGGCCGCAGCACGGTCACCGGTCGCGAAGACCAGGACCCGGGCGGTCTTGCCGGTGCCGTGCGGGAGGTTCACGGTGCCACGGACCATCTGGTCGGCCTTGCGCGGGTCGACACCCAGGCGGAAGGCGACCTCGACGGTGCCGTCGAACTTGGTCGCGGAGGTCTCCTTGGCGAGCCGGACGGCCTCGAGCGGGGCGTAGAGCTTGTCCCGGTCGATCTTGGCGTCCGCAGCGCGGAGAGTCTTGCTGCGCTTCACTTCTACTCCTGTGGTTCAGGTGGGGAGTTCGTGGTCCGGACCAGCGCCTGGCCCTGCCACTTCAGGTCACGGTGCCGACTGCGCGGCTCCGTCGGGAGCTGTGATCAGCCCTCGACCGTGATGCCCATGGAACGGGCGGTGCCGGCGATGATCTTCGACGCGGCGTCCAGGTCGTTCGCGTTGAGGTCGGGCATCTTGGTGGTGGCGATCTCGCGGACCTGCGCCTCGGTGATCTTGGCGACCTTGGTCTTGTGCGGCTCGCCGGAGCCCTTCTCCACGCCCGCGGCCTTGAGGATCATCTTGGCGGCCGGCGGCGTCTTGGTGATGAAGGTGAAGGAACGGTCCTCGTAGACCGTGATCTCCACCGGGATCACCCAGCCACGCTGCGACTCGGTCGCGGCGTTGTACGCCTTGCAGAACTCCATGATGTTCACGCCGTGCTGGCCCAGCGCGGGGCCGACCGGCGGGGCCGGGTTGGCTGCGCCGGCCTGGATCTGGAGCTTGATGAGCCCCGTGACCTTCTTCTTCTTGGGAGGCATAGCTCTCTCCGGGTCCTAGTGAGAGTGTTGAGCCCCATCCGAGACGATGATCGTCGTCGATAGTCGCGATCATTCGGATGGAGGCATACCGCACTACGATAACGGGTATCTCGGCGGGGCCCAAACCGATATCGGCAGGGGCCGCGGCCCCCGGCCTCCCGAGGACCGGGGCCCGCGCCCTTCGGTGGCCGCCGTCAGCAGCGCTTGGACGTCATCGCCTGGCCCGTGAGCGCGTCACCGGGCGCACGCAGCCGGCCGACGGCCGAGGTGCACTCGGCCGCCGTCTTGGCGGGCAGCGACCAGAACTCCTGGCCGTTGGTCTTGTTCCACCAGTCCTGGCCGACGATCTCGTCCCGCGCGTAGCTGTACACGCCGGTGCTGACGTCGTAGTCCTTGACCTTGTCGCGGAAGCTCTTCCACACCCAGACGTAGCCGTAGTTCGCCTTGCACGTCGGGCTGTAGAACTGCTTCACCGACGCGGCGTGGGCGCCGCCCCGGTCGATGTAGGCCGTGGCCCCGATCTGGTAGGCGTCGGAACAGACCCCCGCCGCCCGGGCCCTGACGCTCTTCGGGTTGCCCTCGGCCGAGGGGGCGGTCGACTGGGGAGCCGCCCTTCTGGCGTCGGGCGCGGGCGCGGGGCCGGTTCCCGCGAGGGCGGTGCCGGCCCCGAACAGGACGAAGGCGCAGGCAGAGGCAGCTATCGCGGTGTTGCGGGCACGCATCAGGTGTTCCCCCTTGCTCATCGGTTGAGTGCACCCGCCCCGTACCGCCGCAGAGCACCACAAATCGCCGCGCATGGCGACAGGAGTCTCCATAAGCGTGCTGAAGTGGTGTGGAGGAAGGGACCGGGCGTTTCCGTCTACAAGTGAGACAACCCGAAGCCCGGAATGGTTGTGGCGCAGGACACATTCACTGACCGTGTCCACGGAAAAGCCCCTGAGCTGCGGTTTCCCGCGGCCCAGGGGCTCCGTCCAGAGATCCTGCTGGATCAGTTCTTCTGCATCAGTTTTTCTGCATCAGTTCTTCTGAGTCAGTTCTTCTGGATCTGGTCGAAGCTCAGCTCGACCGGGGTCTCGCGGCCGAAGATCTCGACCAGGCCCTTGACCTTCTTCGAGTCGGCGTTGATCTCGTTGATCGTCGCCTGCAACGTGGCGAACGGGCCGTCGGTGACGGTGACCGAGTCGCCCACCTCGAAGTCCAGGACCTGGACCTCGACCTTGCGGGCCGGAGCCGGCTTGCCCTCGGCCTCCGCGGCCTCGCGGGCGGCCTTCTCCTCGGCCTCCGGGGCGAGCATCTTGACGATCTCGTCCAGGGTCAGCGGGTACGGGTCGTAGGCGTTGCCCACGAAGCCGGTGACGCCGGGGGTGTTGCGGACGACGCCCCAGGACTCGTTCGTCAGGTCCATGCGCACCAGGACGTAGCCGGGGAGCTTGTTCTGGCGAATGGTCTTGCGCTCGCCGTTCTTGATCTGCGCGACCTCTTCCTGCGGCACCTCGGCCTGGAAGATGAAGTCCTCGACGTTCAGCGAGACGGCGCGCTGCTCGAGGTTGGTCTTCACGCGGTTCTCGTAACCGGCGTACGTGTGGATGACGTACCACTCACCGGGCAGGCCGCGCAGCTCGTCGCGCAGGGCCGCGATCGGGTCGACGGGCTCGGCCGCCTCGACGGGGGCCTCGTCCTCGGCGTCCTCGGTCGCGTCGGCGTCGTCCGCTGCTTCGACGTCGTCGGCCGCGTCGGCGTCCTCGGCCGCTTCGGCGTCCTCGTCGGTCTCGGCGACCGGGGCGCCACCGGCGGCGGCCTCCTCGTCGGACTCCACGTGCAGAGCCGCCTCCTCGGCGGGCTCGCCCGCGGCGACGTCCGCAGCCTCGGCCTGGTCCGGCTCCTCGGCGTCCGCCGCCTCGACGATGTCGAGCTGGTCCTCCACGGACTCCGCGTGATCCGCGCGAGGCTCAACGGCGTCGTTCAGGTTCGGGTCAGACACGGTGGCTGCTTCTTCCTGGATACAAGGGGTGGAACACGCGAAAGGGGCGCCGGGTGCGGCGCCCTTCGCTCTCGGCTCAGCCGAAGATGTACTTGATGAGGTTGCTGAACCCATAGTCAATCACGGTCACGAGACCGATCATGATGACTACGAAGATGATCACGACCGTGGTGTACGTCGTGAGCTGGCTGCGCGTCGGCCAGACGACCTTGCGGAGCTCGGCGACAATCTGGCGGTAGAACAGCGCCAGTCGGCCCAGAGGGCCCTTCTTGCCGCGCTTTCCGCCCTTGCGCGCCTTCTTCTTGGAGTCCGGCGCCTCGTCCTGGGCATCAGGCATGTCGATGGAGCCCACGGCGTCCGTCACTCGTCTCACCTGATTCCGGGTCGTGGCCGTGCCGCGCCCGGTTGAGCCGCACGGCGGTGCATTGCAGTACGTACATGCGCACACATCCTGGCGAAGGTGTGTGTAGCAGGGCCGGAGGGACTTGAACCCCCAACCGCTGGTTTTGGAGACCAGTGCTCTACCAATTGAGCTACGACCCTTTGATTTCCCCCAACCTACAGCATCCGACCATGTGCACCGAGTGCGTTTGGCAGGAGCAGCCGTTGAGGGCCAACGACGAGTGAGTGTACGTGGTCCTGGGCGCCCCGTCGAACAGGATGGGGCCCGAGATGATCAGTGCTCGGTCCCCCGGTCCTGCAAACCCGTGTGCCGGGGGCGCTCGGGGTCTGGAACGATGGGCGCATGAGCGCTGTCACCCCTCCCACCGAGCGCCGGGTCTCCGCCCGAGTCGGCGCGATCTCCGAGTCCGCGACCCTCGCCGTCGACGCCAAGGCCAAGGCCCTCAAGGCCGCCGGGCGCCCGGTGATCGGTTTCGGCGCGGGCGAGCCGGACTTCCCGACCCCGGACTACATCGTCGAGGCCGCCGTCGAGGCCTGCAAGAACCCGAAGTTCCACCGCTACACGCCCGCGGGCGGCCTGCCCGAGCTGAAGGCCGCGATCGCCGCGAAGACGCTGCGCGACTCCGGGTACGAGCCCGAGGTCTCCGAGATCCTGGTGACCAACGGCGGCAAGCAGGCCATCTACGAGGCCTTCGCCGCGATCCTCGACCCGGGCGACGAGGTCATCGTCCCGGCGCCGTACTGGACGACGTACCCCGAGTCGATCCGCCTCGCCGGCGGTGTCCCCGTCGAGGTCGTCGCCGACGAGACCACCGGCTACCGCGTCTCCGTGGAGCAGCTGGAGGCCGCGCGCACGGAGCAGACCAAGGTCGTGCTCTTCGTGTCGCCGTCGAACCCGACGGGCGCCGTCTACAGCCGCGAGGACGCGGAGGCCATCGGCCGCTGGGCCCTGGAGCACGGCCTGTGGGTCATGACGGACGAGATCTACGAGCACCTCGTCTACGGAGACGCGCAGTTCACGTCCCTGCCCGCCCTGCTGCCCGAGCTCCGCGACAAGTGCGTCGTGGTCAACGGCGTCGCGAAGACGTACGCCATGACCGGCTGGCGGGTCGGGTGGGTCATCGGCCCGAAGGACGTGGTGAAGGCCGCGACGAACCTCCAGTCGCACGCCACGTCGAACGTCTCCAACGTCGCCCAGGCCGCCGCCCTCGCCGCCGTCTCCGGCGACCTGACGGCCGTCGACGCGATGCGTGCGGCCTTCGACCGGCGCCGCCGCACGATCGTGCGGATGCTGAACGAGATCGACGGCGTCCTGTGCCCGGAGCCCGAGGGCGCGTTCTACGTCTACCCCTCGGTGAAGGCTCTCGTCGGCAAGGAGATCCGCGGCAGCCGTCCGCGGAACACCGTCGAGCTCGCCGCGCTCATCCTGGAGGAGGCCGAGGTCGCGGTGGTCCCGGGTGAGGCCTTCGGCACCCCGGGGTACCTGCGGCTCTCGTACGCACTCGGCGACGAGGACCTGGTCGAGGGCGTCGCGCGCATCCAGAAGCTGCTGGCCGAGGCCCGCGACTGACGCACGTCTTGTTTCCGCGCCCCACGCGCGCGTGGACGGGCACCTACGAGTTTTCGTAGGTGCCCGTCTGTCCGTTCGGGGACGTACCCCTTGAAGGACTTCTTGGGGAGAAGCGGCTACCGGGACGGGCCGTCCGTACGGCAAGATCCTGGAATGGAGCGTGTACGAGACGTAAGAGAGCTGCCGAAGGCCCATCTGCACCTGCACTTCACCGGGTCGATGCGGCCCTCGACGCTGCTCGAGCTGGCCGACAAGCACGGGGTCCACCTGCCGGAGGCGCTGACGGGCGGTACGCCGCCGAAGCTGCGTGCCACCGACGAGCGGGGCTGGTTCCGCTTCCAGCGGCTCTACGACATGGCACGGTCCTGCCTGCGGGATCCCGAGGACATCCAGCGCCTGGTGCGGGAGGCGGCCGAGGAGGACATCAAGGACGGCTCGGGGTGGCTGGAGATCCAGGTCGACCCGACGTCGTACGCGCCCCGGCTCGGGGGCCTCATCCCGGCCCTGGAGATCATCCTGGACGCCGTGGAGAGCGCCTCGCGGGAGACCGGCCTGGGGATGCGCGTCCTGGTCGCGGCGAACCGCATGAAGCACCCCCTGGACGCGCGCACACTGGCCAGGCTCGCGGTGCGCTACGCCGACCGCGGGGTCGTCGGCTTCGGGCTCTCCAACGACGAGCGGCGCGGCATGGCGCGGGACTTCGACCGCGCCTTCGCCATCGCCCGGGAGGGCGGCCTGCTCGCTGCCCCGCACGGCGGCGAGCTGACCGGGCCCGCTTCGGTGCGGGACTGCCTCGACGACCTGCACGCGCGGCGCATCGGGCACGGGGTGCGGGCGGCGGAGGACCCGCGGCTGCTCAGGCAGCTCGCGGAGCGGGGCGTGACGTGCGAGGTGTGCCCGGCGTCCAACGTGGCGCTCGGGGTCTACGAGAAGCCCGAGGACGTGCCCCTGCGGACGCTGTTCGACGCCGGGGTGCCGATGGCGCTCGGCGCCGACGACCCGCTGCTCTTCGGCTCGCGCCTGGCCGCGCAGTACGAGATCGCGCGGCACGACCACGGCTTCGACGACTCCGAGCTGGCCGAGCTCGCACGGCAGTCGGTCCGCGCCTCGGCGGCGCCCACCGGTGTGCGGGAGAAGCTGCTCGCGGGCGTGGACCAGTGGCTGGCCGCCTGAGCGCGGGCGCCGGACGGGCCGCCTAGAGGCTGACGCCCACCGTCACCGGCTCGTTGACCAGCGTGACGCCGAAGGCCTCCCGCACGCCCGCGACCACCTCGCGGGCGAGGGCGAGCAGGTCCTCGGTGGTGGCGCCGCCGCGGTTGGTCAGGGCCAGCGTGTGCTTGGTGGAGATGCGGGCCGGGCCCTCGCCGTAGCCCTTGGTGAAGCCCGCCCTGTCGATGAGCCAGGCCGCGGAGGTCTTCACGCGGCCGTCCCCCGCGGGGAACGCGGGCGGTGCGGTGTCCGGGCCGAGCCGCTGCGCCACGCGCGCGCGGAAGGCGGCGAACTCCTCGGCCGTGAGGATCGGGTTGGTGAAGAACGACCCCGCCGACCAGCTGTCGTGGTCCTCGGGGTCGAGCACCATGCCCTTGCCCGCGCGCAGCTTCAGGACGGTCTCCCTGGCCGTGGCGGCGGGCACCCGCTCACCGGCCTCGACGCCGAGCGTGCGCGCGGTCTCCGGGTAGGCGATGGGGGCGCTCATCCCCGCCGCGTCCTCCAGCAGGAACCGTACCCGCAGGACCACGAACCGCTCGGGCTCGGCCTTGAAACGACTGTGGCGGTACGAGAAGTCGCACTCGGCGTTCGGAATCGTGACCGTCTCCCCGGCCTTCCGGTCGTACGCGACCACCTCGGTGATCGTCGAGGAGACCTCCTGGCCGTAGGCGCCCACGTTCTGGATGGGCGTCGCGCCCGCGGAGCCCGGGATCCCGGCCAGGCACTCGATGCCCGCGAGCCCCGCCTCGACGGTGCGCGCCACGGCGTCCGTCCACACCTCACCGGCCGCGAGCTCCAGCTCCGTGCCGTCGAGCTCGAAGCCGGTGGTGGCGATGCGCAGCGCGGTGCCGTCGAAGCCCTTGTCCCCGATGACCAGGTTCGACCCGCCGCCGATGATCAGCAGCGGGGTCCCGGCGTCGTCGGCCTCCCGGACGGCGGCGATCACCTCGCCGTCGGTCGTCGCGGTGACCAGGCGGGTCGCGGGCCCACCGAGCCGGAAGGTGGTCAGCGGGGCGAGGGGAGCGTCTTGGAGTACCTGCACACGCACCAGGGTACGGGCCGGTCCGCGGGCCCCCGGGCCGACCGCCTCGCCGCGCGCCCGACGAGCCGCACTCAGCTCGCCAACCGCAGGACGGGCCGCAATCAGCCCGTCCGGCGCCCGAGGACGAGGCCCGAAGGGCCGGAAAGCGGGGGAGAGGGGGCGCACCCCCAGATGAACCCCCAGTCACACGGAGGCAGGCACCCGCTTCTCGGCCGAGGCTTCGACACCCCCCGAGGCACCCCCGCGCCCGGGCAGAAGCGAGGCAGCAACGGCCGCAAGGCCGACGACCCCCGTGCCTACCCACAGCGCGGGCACGAGCCCGTCCACGAACGCCCGCGGCGCCCCGTATCCGCCCTGCGCGGAGAAGACCGAGGCCAGGACGGCGATGCCGAGCGCCCCGCCCACCTCGCGCAGCGCGTTGTTGGCGCCGGAAGCGATGCCCTGCTCGGCGGGCCGGACGCTGGCCATGACGAGGCTGGCGGCGGGCGCGAAGTACAGGGCCATGCCGATCCCGCTGAGGATCAGGGCGGGCAGCTGGGCGGCGTACGACACGTCGGGCGACAGGACGACGGCGAACCAGCCGAGTCCCACGGCCTGGAGCGCGAGCCCGACGGTGACGACCGGACGGCCGCCGACGCGGTCGGAGAGGTAGCCCGCGATCGGCGCGACGATCATCGGCATCCCGGTCCACGGGAGCATGCGCAGCCCCGCCTCGGTCGGCGAGTAGCCGAGCACCCCTTGCAGGAACTGGCTGAGCAGGAAGATCGAGCCGAACATCCCGACGAACATCAGCAGGCTGGCCGCGTTGATCGCCGAGAAGGCCCGGTTCCGGAAGAGCCGCATCGGGAGCATCGGGTTCTTGCTGCGGGCACCGTGGAGCACGAAGCCCGCGAGCAGCGCGCCGCCCGCGATCAGACCGGTGAGGACGGGGGTGCTGGACCAGCCGTCGATGTTGCCGCGGATCAGCGCGTAGACGATGCCGAACAGGCCGCCGCTGGCGAGGAGCGTGCCGGTGACGTCGAGCGGGCCGCCCGTGCCGTGGGACTCGGTGAGACGCGTCCGGGCGAGCGGCAGCAGCGCGAGGCCGAGCGGGACGTTCAGCCAGAAGATCCACTGCCAGGAGGCGTGTTCGGTGAGCGCGCCGCCGATGAGCGGCCCGCTGGCGACGGCGAGGCCGTTGACGGCACCCCAGATCCCGTACGCCATCCCGCGCTTGTGTGCCGGTACGGCGGCGGTGAGCAGGGTCAGGGTGAGCGGCATCATGATCGCGGCGCCGACGCCCTGGACCGCGCGGGCGGCGATCAGCTCCTCGATGCCGGACGCGAGAGCCGCCGCGGCGGAGGAGACGGTGAAGACGGCGAGGCCGATGCCGAAGAGCTTGCGCCGTCCGAACCTGTCCCCCAGGGCCGCGCCGAACATCAGCAGCACGGCGAAGGTGAGGGTGTAGGCGCTCACCGTCCACTCGAGGTCCTCCAGGCCACCGCCCAGGTCCTCGCGGATGGAGGGCAGCGCGGTGGTGACGACCAGGTTGTCGAGGGCCGCCATGAAACCGGCGACGCTCGTGATGACGAGGGCCCAGACGACTCCCCCGCGGTGTGCTGCTTGTTGTGACATCGCTCCCCCAGAGACTGCTTGTCAGGTTAGTAATTGATGACTAACTTTACTGGACACGCCGAACCGCCCGGCGAGACCCTTGCGCCACGGCAGCACCCTTTCCGAGCGGCGCGCCACCCTTGCGGGCGGCAACACTCTTTCCGGGCGGCACCGCCTATACGGACGGCAACACCCTTGCATCCGGCACCGCACTCGCGGACGGCACCGCACTCACTCGCGCGTCGGCCCGGACTCCCCCGCAGGCCGGTCGGGCAGATACAGCCCCTCCCAGACCCGGTGCTCGGCGGGGTAGCCCATGGCCGCCAGGACGTTGATCAGCATTCCGAACGCCATGAAGGTCGTCGTCTCCCGCACGTCGGCCCCGAGCGGCAGATGCGCGGCCTCCCAGATCTCCAGCCACCCGGCGCGCACCATCTCGCCGAACTCGTGGTCCCCGGCGGCCTCGGCGGCCGCCACGGCGACGTACGTCTGGAGCTGCATCTGGAGCTTGTCGGGATCGTCCGCGATGAGCTGCGAGTACGCGGTGGCCATGGCTTGCAGGGCCTCTTCGCCCGCCAGCCCTTCGCTCGCCCTCTCGAAGACCTTCCGGGTGTCCTCCAGGCAGCGCGCCGACGCCGCCAGGAAGATCGCTTTCTTGCTGGGGAAGAGCCGGAAGAGATACGGCTGCGAGACTCCGACGCGCTTGGCGATCGCCTCGGTCGACGTCCCGTAGTACCCACCGCGGGCGAACTCGCTCATCGCCGCGCGGATGACGCTCTCACGCCTCTCCTCTGCGCTCATCCTGACCATACGGCTAAGTTAGTACTCAGTCACTAACCAGGTCAAGGCCGAGTAAAGGGCGTCCGCCATGGCTGACGCCCCTTACTTCGGGTCTGTCCACCCGGTTGCTCCCACCGGCCCGGCTTTCACCGGCCCGGCTTCCACCGGCCCACCGGGGGCTTCCACCGGTCAGGCCAGGCGGACGATCGCCCGGGACATGCCGAGCACCTTCTGGTCGTCACTCTTCGCGAGAAGGTCGACGCGGACCTGCTTGTCGTCGAGTTTCGCCGTGACCTTGGCGCTGACCTCGATCGTCGCGCCCTTGTCGTCGTTCGGGACGACGACCGGCCTGGTGAAGCGCACCCCGTACTCGACGACGGCGCCGGGGTCACCCGTCCAGTCCGTGACCACGCGGATCGCCTCGGCCATGGTGAACATGCCGTGCGCGATGACGTCGGGCAGGCCGACTTCGAGGGCGAACTTCTCGTTCCAGTGGATCGGGTTGAAGTCGCCGGACGCGCCCGCGTACTGCACCAGCGTCGCCCGCGTCACGGGGAAGGACCGGGCCGGCAGTTCGGTGCCGACCTCGATGTCGTCGTATGCGATCTTCGCCGCCATCGTCTCAGGCCCCCTCTGCCGCGGTGTCGGACGTCTTGGCCGTGGCGTCGGCCGTCTTGGCCGTGGCGTCCGACGTCTTGGCCGTGGCGTCCGCCGCGGCCTTGCTGCCTGCCGCGCGGGCGACGAGCTTGGTCCAGGCGGTCACGACGTGCTCGCCCGCGGCGTCGTGGACCTCGCCGCGGATGTCCAGGATGTCGTTGCCCGCCATGGACTTGATGTTCTCGATGGTGGACGTCACCGTGAGCCGGTCGCCCGCGTGCACGGGACGCGTGTAGGCGAACTTCTGGTCGCCGTGCACGACCCGGCTGTAGTCGAGGCCGAGCTGGGGGTCGGAGATGACGAGACCCGCGGCCCGGTAGGTGATCGAGAACACGAAGGTCGGCGGGGCGACCACATCGGGGTGACCGAGGGCCTTGGCGGCCTGCGGGTCGGTGTACGCGGGATTGTCGTCCCCCACCGCGACCGCGAACTCGCGGATCTTCTCGCGGCCGACCTCATAGGGGTCGGTGGGCGGGTAGGACCGCCCCACGAAGGACTGGTCGAGCGCCATGGATCAGCACCTCCTGGCAGCTGTGTGGACAGGATGGACAGGCAGGATGGACAGGATGGACAGCGTGGAGAAACGACACGAGGCCGCCCCCGAGTGAACGGGGACGGCCTCGAGTACGAGCCTTTTATCGCGTTTCGCGGTGCGCGGTGTGCGAGTTGCAGCGCGGGCAGTGCTTCTTCATCTCAAGACGGTCCGGGTTGTTACGCCGGTTCTTCTTGGTGATGTAGTTCCGCTCCTTGCACTCCACGCAGGCCAGCGTGATCTTCGGGCGGACGTCTGTGGCAGCCACGTGAGTGCTCCTTGACGGACGGGTGGACGGATGAACGCATAAAAGAGTAGCCGATCGGAGGACCGACCCCACAATCGGCTACTGAGGGTAGCGGTGACCGGACTTGAACCGGTGACACAGCGATTATGAGCCGCTTGCTCTACCGACTGAGCTACACCGCTGCGATGCGCGTCCGCTCCTCGCCCGAGGGCGAGGAACCTGGCACATCAGAGCCCCAATGCGGAATCGAACCGCAGACCTTCTCCTTACCATGGAGACGCTCTACCGACTGAGCTATTGGGGCGAGCGATGAAGACATTACACGGTTGCCCGCCGATCGCCCAAATCCGTTTCGCCCGGGCCCTCCCTGGGGAACACACGGGCCCGGTTCGCGCCGCCTCACGCGTCTCACCAGCGATCATCCGGCACTCGCACCACACCGGTACGACTATTGCGTTCCTCCGCGGAGCGGGCCTGCCGCCGCCCTAGGCTCGATCCTGCCCCGCCCCCGAGCCCCAGGAGCACGATGCCTGACAGCCGGCCGGAGCAGCCTTCGTCGCCCGGCCCCCAGGAGGCGGACTCGCTGCTGCTCTGCGGGGCGCGGCTGACGGACGGCAGGACCGTGGACGTGCGGCTCGGTGGCGGCAGGATCGAGGCCGTCGGCACCGCGGGCAGCCTCACCGCCCAGGGCGCGCGCGTGGACCTGGCAGGACATCTCCTGCTGCCGGCCCCGGCGGAGCCGCACGCGCACAGCGACACCGCGCTGACCGCGCTCTGCGAGGGCCCGGTGCCGTATGGCGTCGCGGACGTGCAGCGGCGCGTCACCGAGGCCGCGCTGTTGCAGCTCGGGCACGGCGCGACGGCGCTGCGCTCGCATGTGCTGATCGGCGGCGTGCAGGGGCTCGACTCCCTGGAGGCGGTCCTCCAGGCCCGGCGTTCGCTGCGGGGGCTCGTCGACCTGTCCGTGGTGGCGGTGCCGCGGCTGCTGACCGGGGCGGCGGGCGCGGACGGTCTCGCGATGCTGCGGGACGCGGTGCAGATGGGCTCCTCCGTAGTGGGCGGTTGTCCCGACCTGGACCCCGATCCGACGGGGTACGTGGAGACGGTGCTCGATCTGGCCGCGGAGCACGGCTGCGCGGTGGATCTGCATACGGACGGCGGGGATCCGGCCCGTCTGGCGCGGCTCGCGGCGATGGCTGGCGGGTTGCGGCGGGTCGCGATCGGGCCGGGCGGCGGCCTCGGCCGGCTCCCGGCCGACGTGGCCGCGCGGACGGCGGAGCGCCTCGCGGCGGCCGGCGTGACCGTGGTGTGCCTGCCGCAGGGCGGCTGCGGGTGCGTGGAGGGCCGGGAGACGGCGCCCGCGGAGCTTCTGCGCCGGGCGGGGGTACGCCTCGCGGCGGGCAGCGGGGCGCTGCGGGACGTGGCGAACCCGGTGGGCCGGGGGGATCCGCTGGAGGCGGCGTTCCTGCTGGCGTCCCGTCACGGGCTGCGCCCCGAGGAGGCGTACGCGGCGGTCAGCACGGCGGCGCGGGCGGCACTCCACCTGCCGGAGGTCAGGGTGGAGGCGGGCTTCCCCGCCGAACTCCTCGCGGTGCGCGGCGACACACTCGCCGGTGCCCTCTCCCTGGCGTACAGCCGCATCGTCGTACACCGGGGGCGCGTGGTGGCACGGACGAGCGCGGTACGGGAGTACTGCGACTCCGCGGCGGCGGTGGCTCTCGAACTGCCGCGGCAGGGGGCGCTGGGGCGGCAGCCCGGGAGGGGGGCTTGAGGGGGTGGGCGGCGCCCCTCGGGGGCGCCTGGGGTTGCGTCCTCCGCCCGGGGCTGGGTGCCCTCCCAGCGGCCGATGCTTGCTGCATGTGGCCCGGTACGGGGCGTCCCTGCCGCGATCCCGCGCGGGCTGCCGTACGGTCGGGAGCATGCGCATTGTCATCGCTGGAGGTCATGGTCAGATCGCGCTGCGGCTCGAGCGTCTGCTCGCCGCGCGCGGTGACGAAGCCGCCGGGATCATCCGCAACTCCGCGCACGAGGCCGATCTGCGGGACGCGGGCGCCGAACCGGTGCTGTGCGACCTCGAGTCGGCGTCCGTGGACGAGGTGGCCCGGCACCTGGAGGGAGCCGACGCGGTCGTGTTCGCGGCGGGGGCTGGACCCGGTAGCGGGGTCGGCCGCAAGAACACCGTGGACCGGGACGCGGCCGTCCTGTTCGCGGACGCCGCTGAGCGGGCCGGGGTCCGCAGGTACGTCGTGGTGTCGTCGATGGGCTCGAACCCGGACCACCCCGGCGACGAGGTCTTCGACGCCTATCTGCGGGCCAAGGGCGAGGCCGACGCGTACGTACGCGGCCGGGCCGCCCTGGACTGGACGATCCTGCGGCCCGGCATGCTGACGGACGACGCGGGCACGGGCCTCGTGCGCCTGGAGGCCTCGACCGGCCGCGGCCCGGTCCCGCGCGACGACGTGGCGGCGGTGCTCGCCGAGCTCGTCGAGACCCCGGCGACGGCGGGCCTGACCCTGGAGCTGGTCAGCGGGTCGACACCGGTGTCGGTGGCGGTGAAGTCGGTGGCCGGGAACTGAGGCCGCCCGCGGCGTGGCGGGCGCCGGACGGCGCTCAGAACAGCGGCAATTGCCCCGGGAACTCCGGCACCACGTACCCGGCGAGCGTGGGCTGGACGCCGTCGAGCTGGGCGTGCTGGCGGGACCCCGGGCACGAGACGAGGTCGCCCGCGCCGCGGGGCCCGGGCGGATCGTGCCGGGCGAACCGCCCGCCCACGACCGCGATTTCACGACGGCACATGGGGCAGTGCCTGCGACGCGCTGAACTGGACGACATGAGCACAGTGTGCCCACACGCTCCGCGCGCAGCCGCGAAGGGCTCGTGATCGGCCCGGTGTCTCCCGTCCCGAGGCGGGGCCCGCGCTCAGCGCACCGGGAAGCCGAAGGAGTACCCCTGCTGCTTGAGCCGCGGGAGGATCCGGCGCAGGGCCTCGACGGTCTGGGTGCGGTCTCCGCCCGCGTCGTGGAAGAGAAGGGTCGGTCCGTTGGGCAGTTCCCGCTCGACGGTGGCGACGATGGCTTCCGTACCCGGCCGTTCGAAGTCCTTGGTGTCGACGTTCCAGCCGAGCGGGCGCATGCCGCGGGAAGCGGCGAGGTTGCGGCTGTACGGGGTGAAGGCTCCGCCGGGTGCCCGGTAGTACATCGGCCTGACGCCCCCGGACGCCTTCGTGATCATGCGTTCGGCGTCGAGTATCTGCCGGGACTGGTAGGCCTGGGAGTCCTTGTCCATGGCGGTGTTGTGCGACACGGAGTGGTCGCACAGCCGGTGCCCGGCCGCGACCACCTTCTTCACGATGTCCGGGTGGGCCTCGGCCTGCGTCCCCACCATGCAGAAGGTGGCCTTCACGTCGTACTGCCGCAGCAGGTCGAGCATGTGGGGGGTCCACTTGGGGTCGGGGCCGTCGTCGATGGTGATGTTGACGCCCCGCTTGCCGTTCTCCGAGGCGTGCGCGATGGTCGCAGAGACCGGCTCGGTGTCGTTGCCCGGCCCGGCCGGCGCGGTGGCCTCCGGCGAGGGTTCGTCCACGTCACCGGCCTGCGCGGTCCACACGGAGGCACCGGTGGCGAGCATCATCACCCCGAGCGCCGCCCCGATCACCTTGCCGTACCAGCCCCGCCCGCCACCGTGCCGTGCCATGTCCGCCCCTCTCATGCTGTCCCTCGCCCGTCCCCGGCCGCGTCACGGCCACCCGGCAGGACGGGGCACACGGGCCGGGGGATCCGCCCGTTACAGATCACGGACACATCCGGGAGCGTTCACGGACAACACCGGGCGGGCGGCGGCCGAAACCGTGCTGTTTGGCTCGTTCCCGAGCCGAGGAAACTGCACCGGAACTGCTCCGGAACCGCTCCGGGGTCCGGGCGTCACGGAGTGAGTCAGATCACCCGTTTTCGATTCCATCGAGAGATCGCCTCAGGGCACGCAAAGACCCCCTCCGCGCCTGCTTACTCACAGGTCGGAGGGGGTCTTTCTCAGCGTGGCGGCGCCAGGATTCGAACCTGGGAAGGCTGAGCCGGCAGATTTACAGTCTGCTCCCTTTGGCCGCTCGGGCACACCGCCGGGTTTGCTGCCCCACTCCGCTCGCGCGGCGCTCCGTGGCAACGACGTAAACGATACCTGATGCCCGGGGGTGCTTCGCCACCCGATTGACCCGCACCCCGCACGGGGGCAGTGGCTAGGCTTTGCGGATGCGGTCGGCGACTGAAGGCCGTGTACCCGCTGAGTACGCAGACACCGATACAAGGAGCCACAGGACATGGCCGACTCCAGTTTCGACATCGTCTCGAAGGTCGAGCGGCAGGAGGTCGACAACGCCCTCAACCAGACGGCCAAGGAGATCTCGCAGCGCTACGACTTCAAGAACGTCGGCGCCTCGATCTCCTGGTCGGGCGAGAAGATCTTGATGGAGGCGAACTCGGAGGACCGGGTCGGCGCGATCCTCGACGTCTTCCAGTCCAAGCTGATCAAGCGGGGCATCTCGCTGAAGGCGCTGGACGCGGGCGAGCCGCAGCTGTCGGGCAAGGAGTACAAGATCTTCGCGTCCATCGAGGAGGGCATCTCCCAGGAGAACGCGAAGAAGGTCGCGAAGATCATCCGCGACGAGGGGCCCAAGGGCGTCAAGGCGCAGGTCCAGGGCGAGGAGCTGCGCGTCAGCTCGAAGAGCCGTGACGACCTCCAGGCCGTGCAGGCCCTCCTCAAGGGGCAGGACTTCGACTTCGCCCTACAGTTCGTGAACTACCGGTAGGCGTTCGGTAGGCCGCCGGCCGGGCCTGCGCAGGCAACGGCACGTACGCGTGCGGACCGTCGCGGAGGGCGGGCACCCCCCGTCGGGTGCCCGCCCTTGCTGCTGGCCGCAGCGTGTGTTGTTCCCCTGAGGGACGTCGGGCGGGGCGCGGGCGGTTCCCCGGCGTCAGTAGGGTGCGGCGCATGACACAGCGGGAGGTGTCCGGGGGCGTCCCTGGGGCGGTCGGGTTGCGGCGGACCCTGGGGGTCTTCGACGCGGTGGTGATCGGGCTCGGCGCGATGGTCGGCGCCGGGGTCTTCGCCGTGCTCGGGCCCGCCGCGGAAGCGGCCGGTCCGGGGCTGCTGCTCGGGCTCGGTGTCGCGGCCGTCGTCGCGTACTGCAACGCCCTGGCGTCGGCCCGCCTCGCGGCGCGCTTCCCGGCGTCCGGCGGGACGTATGTGTACGGGCGTGAGCGGCTCGGGGAGTTCTGGGGCTACCTGGCCGGGTGGGCGTTCGTCGTGGGCAAGACGGCCTCGTGCGCGGCCATGGCGCTGACCGTGGGCACGTACGCGTGGCCGGAGCACGCGCACGCCGTCGCCGTGGCCGCCGTCCTGGGACTCACCGCCGTGAACTACGTGGGCGTGCGGAAGTCCCTCTGGCTGACGCGGGGCATCGTGGCGGTGGTGCTCGTGGTTCTTGCGGGGGTCGTCGGGGTCTGTCTGGGCGCCGACGGTTCGGGGACGTCCGGGGCCGACGGCGGGCTCTTCGATGTGGGCCTTCCGGACGGCGGCATCGGTGGCGTCCTCCAGGCCGCGGGGCTGCTCTTCTTCGCTTTCGCCGGGTACGCGCGCGTGGCGACGCTCGGCGAGGAGGTACGGGACCCGGCGCGCACCATTCCGCGGGCGGTGCCGCTGGCGCTCGGCATCGTCCTGTGCGTGTACGCGGCGGTGGCGGTGGCTGCGCTCTCGGTGCTCGGCGCGGACGGCCTGGCGGAGGCGTCGGCTCCGTTGGCGGACGCGGTGCGGGCGGCCGGGGCGCCGGGCCTCGTGCCCGTGGTGCGGGTGGGCGCGGCCGTGGCGGCGCTCGGCTCGCTGCTCGCGCTGATCCTGGGGGTGTCGCGTACGACGCTCGCGATGGCGCGGGACCGTCATCTGCCGGGCGCGCTCGCCGCCGTGCACCCGCGGTTCCGCGTGCCGTACCGGGCGGAGCTCGCGGTGGGCGCGGTGGTCGCGGTGCTCGTGGCGACGGTGGATGTGCGGGGCGCCATCGGCTTCTCGTCCTTCGGCGTCCTCGTGTACTACGCCGTCGCCAACGCTGCGGCGTGGACGCTCAGTTCCGCGCCCCTCGCGCGCGTGGGCCCGGTCGTGGGCCTCGTCGGCTGCGTGACGCTGGCGTTCGCCCTGCCGGGGGCCTCGGTGGTGGCGGGAGCGGCGGTGCTGGCGGTGGGGGTCGCGGCGTACGGGGTGCGGAAAGGGGTTGCGGGGCGGCGCCCTCCGGCCTGAAAGCGGGGTCGCGGGGCGCCGTCCTCCGGCCTGGAGCCGGGGCTTCGGGGCGCCGGTCCCCCGGCCTGAAGGCGCGGCTTCGGGGCGCCGATCCCCCGGCCTGAAGGCGCGGCTTCGGGGCGGCGCCCTTGCGCAGCCGGAAGCACTGCCCCTGCGGCGTGCGCGTGCGGGACTACCAGCCCCGCCCGTCCCCCGCGGGCCCCTGCGGCGGGTGCTGGCCGCCGTGCGGAGCCGGGCCGCCGGGCGCGGGTGCCGGGCCGCCCGGTGCGGTGGCGGGAGGGCCGAGCGGGCCCGCCGTGAACGGCTGGTCCGTGGGCACGATCTCGCGGCCGAGCGGCAGCAGCGAGATGGGGATCATCTTGAAGTTGGCGAGGCCCAGCGGGATGCCGATGATCGTGAGGCACAGCAACAGGCCGGTGAAGACATGGGCGAGGGCCAGCCACCAGCCCGCGAGGATCACCCACAGGACGTTGCCGATCAGCGACGCGGCGCCCGCGTCACGGCGCTCGACCGCCATCCGGCCGAAGGGCCACAGCGCGAACAGACCAATGCGGAAGGCGGCGAGGCCGAACGGGATGCCGATGATCGTGACGCAGAGCAGCACCCCGGCGAACAGGTAGAAGAGGCACATCCAGAGGCCGCTGAGGATGAGCCAGATGATGTTCAGAACTGTCTTCACTGCTGGCGACCTGCCATCTGCTCGAGCCGGGCGATGCGCTCCGCCATCGGCGGGTGGGTTGAGAACATCTTCGCCATACCCTGACCCGGCCGGAAGGGATTCGCAATCATCATGTGGCTCGCCGTCTCCAGGCGTGGCTCGGGGGGCAGCGGCAACTGCTTGGTCCCGGCGTCGAGTTTGCGCAGGGCGCTGGCGAGGGCCAGTGGGTCTCCGGTGAGCTGTGCTCCGGAGGCGTCGGCCTCGTACTCCCTGGAACGGCTGATGGCGAGCTGGATGATGGAGGCGGCGAGCGGGCCGAGCAGCATGATCAGCAGCATGCCGAAGATGCCGGGGCCCTCGTTGTCGTTCGAGCGGCCGACCGGAATCAGCCAGGCGAAGTTGACCAGAAACATGATGACGGAGGCGAGCGCGCCGGCGACCGACGAGATCAGGATGTCCCGGTTGTAGACGTGGCTCAGCTCGTGGCCGATGACTCCGCGCAGTTCGCGCGGGGTGAGCAGGCGCAGGATGCCGTCGGTGCAGCAGACCGCGGCGTTGCGCGGGTTGCGGCCGGTCGCGAAGGCGTTCGGGGCCTCGGTCGGCGAGATGTAGAGGCGGGGCATGGGCTGGCGGGCCTGGGTGGAGAGCTCGCGCACCATGCGGTAGAGCTCGGGGGCCTCGAACTCGCTCACCGGGCGGGCCCGCATCGCGCGCAGGGCCAGCTTGTCGCTGTTCCAGTACGCGTACGCGTTGGTGCCCAGGGCTACGACGAGCGCGACGAGCAGGCCCGTACGCCCGAAGAAGCTGCCGATGACGAGGATGAGTGCCGACAGTCCCCCGAGGAGTACGGCGGTCTTCAACCCGTTGGTCCGGCGGTGCACGGTACGCCCTCCTGGTGGTGCGCGGGGGAACCCTCTGCTTGCTGGTGCTTCCACTGTTCAGTGGACCCTCCCTCACTGGTCAACGCCAGGCGGGGGGTGCTAGTTCCCTTGTGCTCCCAGGAGCGGTGTGGGCCACCCGGGTGACGGCCACGCCGTACGCCGTGCGGCGTGTCGACAAGCCGTGCTCCGTGTGGGCCGGTGCCGCGGCGCGCGGGGTCAGCGCACGCCCTGCTCCGCGAACTGGAGCACCAGCTGCGGTGCTCCGGAGAGGGCGACGCCGAGCACGGCCGTCACGGCGATCGCCGCGGTGATCGGGACCGGGATCCGGTGCCGTACGGGTTCGCCCTCGGGGGCGCGGAAGAGGAGCGCCGTCCACTGGAGGTAGTAGTAGAGGGCGATCACCACGTTCACCGCCATGACGACGGCGAGCCAGCCGAGGCCCGCGTCGACCGCCGCCGAGAAGACGGTGACCTTCGCGAAGAGGCCGATGACGCCCGGCGGAAGACCGGCGAGGCACAGCAGGAAGAAGGCGAGGACCAGGGCCGACAGCGGGCTCCTCGCGTACAGGCCGCGGTAGTCGCTGACGCGGTTCAGCGCCTGCGTGCGGCCCACCAGGGCGGCCACGGCGAACGCTCCGAGGTTCACGGCGGCGTACATCAGGGCGTACGCGACGGTGGCGCCGGTGCTCTCCAGGACGTCGGTGCGGCGCTCGGCGTACCCGGCCGCCGCGATCGGCACCAGGAGGTAGCCCGCCTGTCCGACGGAGGACCAGGCGAGCAGCCGGACCGCGCTGTACGCGCGCGTGGACCGCTGGCGCAGGGCGGCGACGTTGCCTGCCGTCATCGTGAGGGCGGCGAGTGCGGCGAGTGCGGGGCCCCAGACGTCCGCGTACTCGGGGAAGGCGACGACGGTGACGAGGATCAGGCCGGTGAAGCCCACCGCCTTGCCGACGACCGAGAGGTACGCGGCTACGGGCAGGGGCGCGCCTACGTAGGTGTCGGGTACCCAGAAGTGGAACGGGACGGCGGCCACCTTGAAGGCGAAGCCGACGAGGGTGAGGACCACTCCCGTCCGGGCGAGGGTGTCCAGCTGTCCGTCGACGTTCCCGAGCTTCTCACCGAGTTCGGTGAGGTGCATGGTGCCGGTCGCGGCGTACACGAAGCTGACGCCGAGGAGGGTGACGGCTGTCGCCGTGACCGAGGAGAGGAAGAACTTCAGGGCCGCCTCGGAGGAGCGCTTGTCGCCGTGTTTGAGGCCGACGAGCGCGAAGGCGGGCAGGGAGGCGACCTCCAGGGCGACGACGAGGGTGGTCAGGTCGCGGGAGGCGGGCAGCAGGGCGGCGCCCGCCGCCGAGGAGAGCAGCAGGAACCAGTACTCCCCTTCGGGGAGTCCCTTCTCGGCGCTCCGCGCGTCCTTGAGGGTGGTCATCGACAGCAGGGCGGTCAGCAGTGCGCCGCCGATGACCAGGAGCTGGATGACGAGCGTGAACTCATCGACGGTGTAGCTGCACGCCGTGTCGCGCGGCCCGCTGAGGCAGAACGTCGAACGGGCCGCGCGGTCCGCGCCGGTCAGCGGCAGCAGGGAGAGGCCCGCCGCGGCGAGGCCCGCCAGCGAGAACCAGCCGAGCAGGTGCTTGTTGCGCTCGTGCAGGAACAGGTCGGCCACGAGCACGGCGAGGCCGAGGACCGCCACGATCGTCGGCGGCGCGACCGCGACCCAGTCGACGGACTGAATGACGCTCGCGGTGCTCTCGCTCGCGCTCGCGGTGCTTGCGGCGGTCACTACTTGCCTCCTGCGAGGAGCTGCTGGACGGCCGGGTCGGTGAGGCCGAGGAGGGCCGCGGGCCAGAGGCCGGCGAGGACGGTGAGGGCGACGAGCGGGGTCCAGGCGGCGAACTCGTACCCGTGGACGTCGGCGAGGCCGGGCGCGCGCTCGGCTGCGGGCGTCGTTCCCACGCTTCCGGGCGCCGCTTCAGTGCCTACCGGTGCCGCTCCCGCGCCTCCGGGTGCCGCTCCCGTGCCTGCGGGTGCCGCTCCCGTGCCTGCGGGTGCCGCTCCCACGCCTCCGGGTGCCGCTCCAGTGCTTGCGGGCGCCGAACTCGCGGTCCCGGTCGCGGAACTCGCGCCTGCGGGCACCGAACTCGCGCCCCCGGTCGCGGAACTCGCGGTCCCGGATGCCACCCCCGCGCTCCCAGGCGCGGGGCCCATGCAGACGCGGCGTACGACGATGAGCATGTACGCGGCCGTCAGCAGGGTGCCGAAGGCGGCGATCGCCATGAACGTGAGGAACGCGGGGCGGCTGAGGTCGCTCGCGGGCTTGAACGCGCCGAACAGCGCGAGCATCTCGCCCCAGAACCCGGCGAGCCCCGGCAGGCCGAGCGAGGCGACGGCGCCGAAGGCGAGCAGGCCGCCGAGGCGCGGAGCCCTGCCGTAGAGGGCGGCGCCCGAGCCCCCCGCGAGGGTGTCGAGGTCGCTGGTGCCCGTACGGTCCTTGAGCGCGCCGACCAGGAAGAACAGCAGGCCGGTGATGAGGCCGTGGGCGATGTTGGCGAACAGCGCGCCGTTCACGCCGGTCGGGCTCATCGTGGCGATGCCGAGCAGTACGAAGCCCATGTGGCCCACGGACGAGTACGCGATGAGGCGCTTGAGGTCGCCCTTGGCGCCGGGCCTGGCGAGGGCGAGGCAGGCCAGTGATCCGTAGATGATCCCGACGACGGCCAACGCGGCGAGGTAGGGCGCGAAGGTCTCCATGCCGTCCGGCGCGATCGGCAGCAGGATCCGGACGAACCCGTACGTACCCATCTTCAGCAGGACCCCGGCAAGCAGGACGGAGCCGACGGTCGGGGCGGCGGTGTGGGCGTCGGGCAGCCAGCTGTGCAGCGGCCACATCGGGGTCTTCACCGCGAGCCCGATCCCGATCGCCAGAACGGCGATGACCTGCACGGACGTGCTCAGCCGAGGGCCGTTGTCAGTGGTGAGTGCCACCATGTCGAATGTGTCGGCCCGCAGCCCGATGAGGAGCAGGCCGAGCAGCATCACGACGGAGCCGAGGAGGGTGTAGAGGATGAACTTCCAAGCCGCCTGCGTGCGTTCGGCGCCGCCCCAGCGGGCGATGAGGAAGTACATCGGGATGAGCACCATCTCGAACGCCAGGAAGAAAAGCAGCAGATCGAGGACGGCGAAGGTCGCGAGGGTGCCGGACTCGAGGACGAGGATCAGCGCGACGAATGCCTTGGGGGAAGGACCCTGCGGCATCTTGAAGTAGGAGTACAGCGCGCAGAGGAAGGTCAGCAGCGCGGTCAGGACCAGCAGGGGGAGGGAGATGCCGTCGATGCCGAGGTGGATGCGCACGTCGAGTGCGGGGATCCAGCTGATGTCGGTCGTGGCCTGCATCTTCGACGGATGGTCGTGGTCGAAGCCGAGCGCGAGGACGATCACGGCGACGAGGACGGCGCCGGTCACGGTCACACCGTGGCGGAGCACGGCCTGGTCGGGGGACTTCCCCTTCAGCCCGGGCGGAGCCGGGAGGAGAGCGGCCACGGCGCCGAGGAGCGGGCCGACGACGACCAACGCGAGAAGGAACTGCATCACTGACTCACTGATACCGATCACTGCTGCTCACGCTCCGGCGGTGGCGACGAGGACGGCGGCGACCGCCAGGACGACGGTGCCCGCGAGCAGCGCGCTCAGATAGGTCTGCACGTTGCCGGTCTGCGCGCGGCGGACGGCCACGCCGAGCCAGCGGGGTGCGGCGCCGGCGCCGCGGACGTACGTCTCGACGACCTCGCGGTCGAGGAAGCGCACCAGGCGGGCGCCCGCCTGGACGGGGCGGACGAACAGGGCCGCGTAGACCGCGTCGAGGCGGAAGCCTGCGGCGGCGTGGCGGTGCAGCGGGCCGAGCAGGAGCCGCCCGGGATCCGCCGGGTCGGGTGCGGCGGCAACGTCCCCGTAGGCGGAACTGCGGGTGGCGATGGCCTCGGCCTCGACCAGACCGGCGTCGCCGTCCCGGTGGGCGGCGACGGCGCCGATCGGGACCCGGGCGGCGAGCGAAGTGGTCTGCCGCCACGCGCCGTAGGTGACCAGGGCCCCCACGAGGGCGAAGCCGGTGCCGAGGACGGAGGTGGTGAGCGTAGGGGCGAGCTTGTGGCCGTCGAACCAGTCCGGGAGGACGCCGACGGTCACGCCGAAGGCGAGCGACGGCACGGCGAGCACCCACAGCACGGCGGTCATGGCGACGGGCTGCCTGCCGTGGTCGGGGGCCTCGGCTCCCCTGCCGTTGAACGCGAGGAGCCAGAGGCGGGTCGCGTAGGCGGCGGTGAGCAGGGCCGTGACCAGGCCGGCGACCAGGACGATCCAGCCTGCCGCGCCGGGGGGGGAACCGCTGTGCCCGGTGGCCGTGTGCTCGGCGGCGCCGAGGACGGCCTCCTTGGAGAAGAAGCCGCTGAAGGGCGGTACGGCGGCGAGCGCGAGGAGCGCCACGGTCATCGTCCAGTAGGCGTCGGGGACGCGGGCGCGCAGGTCCTTCATGCGGGACATCGCGGCCAGCGAGTTGGTGCCCGCGGCGTGGATGATCACGCCCGCGGCGAGGAACAGGAGCGCCTTGAAGGCGCCGTGCGCGAGGAGGTGGAAGACGGCGGCACCGCGGTCGCCGACGGCCAGGGCGCCGGTCATGTAGCCGAGCTGCCCGATCGTCGAGTACGCGAGGACGCGCTTGATGTCGTCCTGGGCGAGCGCGGCGAGCGCCGAGCCCGCCATGGTCACGGCGGCCATGACGGCGAGGACGACCAGGGCCGCCGCGGAGGCGGCGAAGACGGGGAGGAGCCGGGCGACGAAGTAGACACCGGCGGCGACCATCGTCGCGGCGTGGATGAGCGCGGAGACGGGCGTCGGGCCCGCCATCGCGTCGGGCAGCCAGGTGTGCAGCGGGAACTGGGCGGACTTGCCCGCGACGCCGGCGAGGAGCAGCAGCGCGATCAGCGTGGGGTGGTCCAGGCCGCCGTGCGCGACGGTGTCGAGGATGCGGGTGATCCGGAACGAGCCCGCGTCCGCGGCGAGGGCGAAGAGACCGATCAGGAAGGGGACGTCGCCGAGCTTGGTGACAAGGAAGGCCTTCAGGGAGGCGGCGCGCGCCTCGGGTGTCTCCCAGTAGTGGCCGACGAGGAAGTACGAGCAGATGCCCATGATCTCCCAGCCGACCAGGAGCACCATCAGGTCGCCGGAGTAGACGACGAGCAGCATCGCGGAGGTGAAGAGCGAGACGAGCGCGGCGTACGAGGGGTAGCGCGGGTCGTCGTGGAGGTAGGCCGTGGAGTAGATCTGCACGCAGGACGCGACGAGGCCGACGAGGACGGCGGCGAGGGCCGCGAAGCCGTCGATGTGCAGGGCGAGGTCGATGGGGACCGAGCCCGTGGGCGTGAGCTGGGTGGCCGCGTCGACGCCGGCGTCACCGCCCTGGCGCGCGGCCACGACGGCGGCGAGTGCGAGGGAGGTCAGCGCGGGCAGCACCGCGAGAGGCCGGGCGAGACCGGGGGCCGTACGGCCGAGCAGCAGGCCCGCGACCGCGCCGAGGAACGGCAGCAGGGGGACGAGGACGGCGAGGGTGGTCGTGGTCACGCGGTGGCCTCAGCCTTCTGCGACGCGTCGGTCCGCGCGGGCTCGTCGGCGGTGGCGCCCGCGGGACCGGGCATGTCGTCGGGGCCGGTGCCGTCGCCGGGGCGTTCGGCGGTGTCGCGGAGGTCGTCGACGGCGGAGGTGCCGCGGTTGCGGTACACGGCGAGGACGATCGCGAGGCCGATGCCGATCTCGGCGGCGGCGATGGCGATGGTGAACAGGGTCAGGGCCTGCCCGGCGTGCAGGGAGTCGCGGAGCCAGACGTCGAAGGCGACGAGGTTGAGGTTGACGGCGTTGAGCATCAGCTCGACGGACATCAGGACCAGGATCGCGTTGCGCCGGGCGAGCACTCCGTACAGGCCGACGCAGAACAGGAGGACGGCGAGGACGGCGGGATAGGCGAGGTGCATCAGCGCTGCTCCTTGTCGTCGGCGTCACGGGAACCGGCGGCCCGGGTCCCGACGTCACGGGAACCGGCG
Source organism: Streptomyces sp. NPDC017940 (assembly GCF_044328435.1). Classification (NCBI taxonomy): domain Bacteria; kingdom Bacillati; phylum Actinomycetota; class Actinomycetes; order Kitasatosporales; family Streptomycetaceae; genus Streptomyces; species Streptomyces sp. NPDC017940. The sequence continues at coordinate 829,342 of NZ_JBIRHJ010000003.1, forward strand.
TCGGGGGATCCGGTGTCGGGGCGGGCCGCGTTCCTGCGGGACAGGACGATGGCGCCGACCAGTGCCGCGAGGAGCAGGACCGAGAGTGCCTCGAAGGGCAGGACCCAGTGCCGGAAGAGGATCGAGCCGGTGACGTCGGTGGTGCCCTGCGGCCGGTCGAGGTCGATCCACTGGGTGCGGAAGGCGTCCACGACGACCCAGACCAGGGCGGCGGCGGCTGCGAGCGCCACGGCGACGGCGACGGGCCTGTTGCCCGAGTCGGCGTCCGGGGAGCGGCCGATGGGCGCCCGGGTGAGCATCAGGCCGAAGAGGAGGAGGACGACGACGGAACCCACGTAGATGAGGACCTGGACCCAGGCGATGAACTCGGCGGTCAGGAGCAGGTACTCGACGGCGAGTCCGCCGAGCGCCACCACGAGCCAGAGCGCGGCGTGCACGAGCTGGCGGGTGGTGACGGTGACGACGGCGGCGCCGAGGGTGACGAGGCCGACGAGGACGAAGGCGATCTCGACGCCCGTCGGGGAGAGGAAGCCCTGGGGGGCGGTTGCGGCGACGTTCACGCGTCCCCCTCGGGGGCGGGCCCGGATTCCGGTCCGGGGGCTGCGGGTGCCTCCTGCGCTGCGGCCAGCTTCTCGGCGGCCTTGCGGGCGGCGGCGAGTTCCTTGGGTTCCTCGGCGGCGGGGTCGAGGGCGGGCGGGGCGGGGACGGTCCACATCCAGTCGCGGAGCTTGTCGCGCTCGTGGGTGAGTTCGCGGATGTCGGTCTCGGCGTACTCGAACTCCGGTGACCAGAACAGCGCGTCGAAGGGGCACACCTCGATGCAGATGCCGCAGTACATGCACAGGGAGAAGTCGATGGCGAAGCGGTCGAGGACGTTGCGGCTGCGCTCGCGGCCACCGGGCGCGGCGGCCGGGACCGTCTCCTTGTGGGAGTCGATGTAGATGCACCAGTCCGGGCACTCGCGGGCGCAGAGCATGCAGACCGTGCAGTTCTCCTCGAACAGGCCGATGACGCCGCGGGTGCGGGGCGGCAGTTCGGGCTGGACGTCGGGGTACTGCTCGGTGACGGTCTTCTTCGTCATGGTGCGCAGGGTGACGGCCAGGCCCTTGGCGAGGCCGCTCCCTGGGATCGGGGGCACTAGTCGATCGCCACCTTCACGATTCCGGTCAGCGCGATCTGCGCGAGGGCGAGCGGGACGAGGAGGGTCCAGGCGAGCTTCTGCAACTGGTCCTCGCGGAGCCGGGGGTAGCTGACGCGCAGCCAGATCACGACGAACGCGAGGACGGCGGTCTTCAGCAGGGTCCACACCCAGCCGAGCCCGTCGGCGCCCCAGGGACCGTGCCAGCCGCCCAGGAACAGGACGGTGGTCAGTCCGCACAGGACGACGATCCCGGCGTACTCGGCGAGCAGGAAGAGGGCGAAGCGCAGACCCGTGTACTCGGTGTACGCACCGAAGATGATCTCGGAGTCGGCGACCGGCATGTCGAAGGGCGGGCGCTGGAGTTCGGCGAGGCCCGCGACGAAGAAGACGAGGGCGCCGACGATCTGCCAGGGCAGCCACCACCACTCGAAGGCGTGCACGATGCCGGGCAGCGAGACCGTGCCCGCGGCCATCGCCACGGAGGCGGCGGCGAGGAGCATCGGGAGTTCGTAGGCGAGCAGTTGCGCGGCCGTGCGCAGGCCGCCGAGCAGGGAGAACTTGTTGGCCGACGCCCAGCCCGCCATCAGTGAGCCGAGGACCGATACGCCCATGACGGCGAGGACGAAGAAGATGCCCGCGTCGACGACCTCGCCGACGGCGCCCTCGCCCGGGCCGATCGGGATGGCGAGCAGGACGAGCAGATACGGCAGGAGCGCCACGGCCGGGGCGAGCTGGAAGATCCGCCGGTCGGCGCCGGCCGGGACGATGTCCTCCTTCTGGGCGAACTTGACGCCGTCGGCGACGAGCTGGGCCCAGCCGTGGAAACCGCCCGCGTACATGGGGCCGAGGCGGCCCTGCATGTGCGCCATGACCTTGTGCTCGGTCTGGCCGATGACCAGGGGCAGGGCGAGGAAGACGACGAAGACGACGAGGAGTCGCAGGGCGACGTCGAGGGCGTCGTTCACTGCGGGTCTCCTTGGCGGTTTTCGGGGGTTCCAGGGTTTTTGCGGGCTTCGGAGGCTTCCGGGGCTTCGGAGTCCTTGGGGTTCTCGGGGTTTCTGGGGTCTGTGGAGTTCTTGGGGCCCGTGGGGGCTTCCGGCTCGGGGGCGGAGTCGACCGCGGGCTCCGGGGCGGCCTCGGGCTCCGGGGCCGCCGCGGGACCGGACCCGGCAGGCGTCGTGCCCGTCGTGCCCGTCGTGCCCGTCGTGCCCGTCGTGTCGTCGAAGGCCGGGCGGGCGTGGTGCCACGGGGCGTCGGAGCTGCCGGAAGGGCGCTGCGGCTTGCCCGGTGCCGGGGTGGCCGGTGCCGGGGCCTCCGGTGCCGGGGGGGCCGTCGCGGGGGGCTCGCCCGTGCCCCGCTGCGAGGCGGAACCCGCGCTCGCGCTGCGCGCACGCCGTGGCCCGGCCGGGGCTGCGGGCGTCTCGGGGGCGGCGTCCGGGGCGGCGGGTGTCTCCGGGACGGCAGGTGTTTCCGGGACGGCGGGTGTTGTGGACGCCGGACCCGTAGGGGCGGAGCTGGTCTGGCTGGCCGACCCCTCGCTCGCGGAACGGGTACGCCGAGCCGGGCGCTCCCCGGCGGGACCCGCACCGGCGGCGCGTCCGGCACCCGCGGCGCGTCCAGCCCCCGCCGCACGGGCGGCGCCCCGCGCGGGCCGCGCCGGAGCAGCCGGGAGCTGTCCCTTCAGGGGGCCCCACTCGTTCGGGTCGGGCACACCGGGCGGCAGCATCTGGCGGCGCTTCGGGCCGCCGTGTTCGGACTCCCCCGGCTCCTTCGCACCGGGCCACGCCTTGGCGACCCGCGCGGCGAGCACGAAGTCCTTGCGCAGCGGGTGGCCTTCGAAGCCCTCGGGAAGGAGCAGCGGTACGAGGTGGGGGTGGCCGTCGAAGCGGACGCCGAACATCTCGTGGGTCTCGCGCTCGTGCCAGGCGGTGCCCGCGTACACGTCGACGGCGGTCGGCAGCACCGGGGCCTCGTGCGGCACCGTCGTGCGGACGAGCAGGCGCCGTACCGGGGCGAGGGCCACGACGTGGGCGGACACCCGGAATCCGGTGCCGGGTTCGTCGACGGCGCTGAGCCAGTCGAAGTAGGTGCAGCCGAGCGTGTCGCGGGCGGTGCGCAGGGCGTCGAGCCAGGAGGCCGCGGGGACGTCCACGGTCAGGACCTCGTACGCCTCCTCGACGGTCGCCTCCGCGCCGAACAAGTCCTCGACGGGAGCGGGCAGCCAGCCGGTCATCCGGCGTCCACCCCCGAAGCTCCAGGGGCTCCGGGGATCCCCGGGGCTCCCCCGGCGCCCGGGGCGGGCGGTGCGACGAGCCCGCTGCGCAGGGCCGCCGTCGACGGCCGGGAGCCGCCCCCCGCGTACCGCTCGCCGAGCGACTCCCGCGCGATCTTCTCCTGGAGCTTGATGATGCCCTGGAGCAGGGCTTCGGGGCGGGGCGGGCACCCGGGCACGTACACGTCGACGGGGATGATCTGGTCCACGCCCTTGGTGACGGAGTACGAGTCCCAGTAGGGGCCGCCGCAGTTGGAGCAGGCGCCGAAGGAGATGACGTACTTCGGTTCGGGCATCTGCTCGTAGAGACGCTTCACGGCGGGTGCCATCTTGTCGGTGACGGTGCCGGAGACGATCATCAGGTCGGCCTGGCGCGGCCCCGGCGCGAACGGGATCACGCCGAGGCGGATGAAGTCGTGCCGGGCCATGGAGGCGGCGATGAACTCGATGGCGCAGCAGGCGAGCCCGAAGTTGAACACCCACAGGCTGTAGCGACGGCCCCAGTTGAGGACGACCTTCATCGGCTCGGGGGCGAGGCGGGAGAGTACGCCGAGGCGCTTCGGCTCCGGCAGCAGCACGGGCTCGGCCGCGGCCGTCGCAGCCACCGCGGACTCCGTCACCGCCGGCGCCCCCGCGGGGTCCGCCGCCGGCGCGGGCTCCTGGTTCACGCCCATGTGAGGACGCCCTTCTTGTATGCGTACAGCAGGCCCACGGCGAGGAAGCCGAGGAAGATGAACATCTCGACGAGGGTCGCCGCGCCGTAGCCGGGCGCGGCGAAGACCGTCGCCCACGGGAAGAGGAAGATCGAGTCGACGGCGAAGATGACGTAGAGGAACGCGTAGACGTAGTAGCGGACCTGGGTGTGTGCCCAGCCCTCGCCGACCGGGTCGACGCCGCACTCGTAGGTGAGCAGCTTCTCCGGGGTCGGCACGACGGGCCGCAGCAGATGGCTCGCGCCGAAGGAGACGGCGACGAACAGCACCCCCACGACGGCGAGCAGCCCGACGACGGAGTACGACTCGAAGTAGCTCGCCGCGACGTCCGTGCGGTACGTCGTCACTGGCTCGTCACTGGCACGTCGGCCCCTCACTCCCGAAACTTCCGGCACTTACGGAACTCGCGATGCCGGGTGGTCCGGCTCACCCGGCTCACTCGGCTCGTCCGGCTCGTCCGTTCGACGCCCTGTACGGACGATCTGTACGCACGGGAGTCTAGGGCCTGCTAAAGGTGAGGTAAGCAGTCTGTCGGGGACGATGGCGCACAACCGTGGGTGAGCGGCCCGCCCGGCCCGGCGTCCGCGGGCCCGAGCGGCGCCGGACGGGGATCCGCGGGCCGCCGACGGGTTTGCGCGGGCACCGGACGGGATCCCGCAGGCGCCGGACGGGATTCCACAGGCGTCGGGTGGGGTTATCCCCAGTGCGATCGGGCGGCCCCCCTCATGGCGCCGACCCGGCGCGCCGGGCACTCTGTCCCGTATGACCGCAAGCACCACGCGCGCCCACGACGCGCCGCAGGGCCCGCCGCCTGCCCGTTTCGCCTTCGACGCGCACACCTGGAAGGAGATCGCGCACCTCCTGGTGAACCTGCCGATCGCCCTCGTCGGGTTCGTCTATGTGGTGACGGCGCTGTCCGTCGGCGCCCTCCTGTCCGTCACGGCGGTCGGTCTGCCGCTGCTCGCGCTCGGGCTCTTCGGGGCGCGGCTGCTCGGCAGGGGGGAGCGGGCGCGGGCGCGCGGGCTGCTCGGGGTGCGGATCGACGAGCCGAGCCCGATGCCGGGCCCGTCGAAGCGGTCCGGGAGCTTCCTCACCTGGCTGTGGTCGAGCCTCAAGGACCCGGTCGGCTGGCGGACGATGCTCTACTTCTTCATCCGACTGCCGTGGGGCGTGGTGACGTTCACGGTGATGGCCGTGGGTCTCTTCGTGCTGTGGCCGGTTCTTCCGTTCATCGCGCGGGGCCTCGCCAACGCCGACCGGGCGATGGTGCGCGGTCTGCTGTCGCGCTCGGACGAGCTGGAGCGCCGCATCGCGGAACTGGAGTCGGACCGGGGCGTGGTCGTGGACACCGCGGCGGCCGACCTGCGGCGCATCGAGCGGGACCTGCACGACGGCGCGCAGGCACGGCTCGTCGCCCTCGCCATGGGCCTCGGCCTCGCCAAGGAGAAGCTCCTGGAGGATCCGGACGCGGCGGCGGCGATGGTCGACGAGGCGCACGGCGAGGTGAAGCTGGCGCTTCAGGAGCTGCGGGACCTGGCGCGCGGCATCCATCCGGCGGTGCTCACCGACCGGGGGCTCGACGCGGCGCTCTCGTCGGTCGCCTCGCGCTGCACGGTGCCGGTGAAGGTGACCGCCGACCTGACGACCCGCCCGGCGGCCGCGATCGAGGGCATCGCCTACTTCACCGTCTCCGAGCTCTTGCAGAACGTGAGCAAGCACAGCGGTGCCCGGACGGCGAGCGTCGAGGTGTGGCGCTCCGACCAGCGGCTGCTCATACAGGTGTGGGACGACGGTCACGGCGGCGCGAGCCTGGACGGCGGCACGGGCATGGCGGGCCTCGCGGACCGGCTCGGCGCGGTGGACGGCCTGTTCGTCATCGACTCCCCGCAGGGTGGTCCGACGACCATCACGGCCGAGCTGCCGTGGCGGGACCGCGAGCCGGAGCAGGCCCGCGCGGGGGCCTGACGGGCCCCGCGCCAGGGGCGCGGGGAACTGCGCGCGCAACCAGGTGAAGGCCGCAGACGCGTCTGCGGGGCGACGCGGCAGGCGCGTCTGCGGGGCAACGCGGCGGGCGCGTCTGCGGGGCAACGCGTCAGACGTGTCTGCGGCTCTTCGTGTCTTCGTGCGCTGAGCGCGCAGTTCCCCGCGCCCCTTCCGGGGCCGCTCAGGCCCCCGCGCGAGGTAGGGAAAACCCCCGGTCGAAGAGGCCGACGTGCTCCATGGTCCCGGTGGCCGGGGGCGCGCATCCTGGACGTACAGGGTGATCAGCACGAGGAGAAACGGACGGCAGCGATGGCCACGGATTACGGACAGGGATATGCCCTCGGGGGCGGCGAGCGCGGTCGCGGGGCATTGCAGCGCCTGCCCGCCGCACTGCGGGCGCCCCTGGAGGGACGTACGTGGCGTGAGTTCCTGTACGTGCTGCTCTCGCTGCCGATCAGCATCGTCGGCTTCGTGTTCGCGGTGACGATGCTGTCGGTCGGCGCGGGCCTGCTGATCACGTTCGTGGGTGTCCCGGTGCTCGCCCTCGGCCTGGCCGCGCTGCGCGGCTTCGGCGCGCTGGAGCGGATCCGGGCGCGGACGCTGCTCGGTGTGGACGTCAGGACTCCGCACCCGTTGCAGGCCCGCGGCGGCTTCATGGCGTGGATGGGGGCGGTCCTCAAGAGCGGCGTCTCCTGGCGGCACGTCGTGTACGCGGTCCTGCACATGCCCTGGGCGGTCTTCTCGTTCGGGGTGACGGTGGTCTTCTGGACGTACGGCTGGGCGATGCTGACGTACCCGCTGTGGTTCTGGGTCTTCCCGATGCACGCGGGGCAGGACGGCATCCAGATCTACGGCGACGAGAGCCACCGGGTCTACCTGGACAACCCCTTCGAGATCGGGCTCACCTCGGCCACGGGCCTGCTCGTCACGCTGGCCACGCCCTGGATCATCCGCGCCCTGACGACGGTCGACCGGGTCATGGTCTTCGGTCTGCTCGGCCCTTCCCGGCTGGTGTCACGTGTCGTCGAGCTGGAGTCGGACCGGGGCGTGGTCGTGGACACCGCGGCGGCCGACCTGCGGCGCATCGAGCGGGACCTGCACGACGGCGCGCAGGCCCGGCTCGTCGCCCTCGCCATGGACCTCGGGCTCGCCAAGGAGAAGCTGGCCGAGGACCCGGAGGCGGCGGCCCGCATGGTCGACGAGGCGCACGGCGAGGTGAAGGTGGCCCTCCAGGAGCTGCGGGACCTGGCACGGGGCATCCATCCGGCCGTGCTCACCGACCGCGGGCTCGATGCCGCGCTCTCCGCGTTGTCCGCGCGGTGCACGGTGCCGGTGGACGTCGAGGTGGATCTGCCCGCGCGGCCCGCGGCGGCCATCGAGGGGATCGCCTACTTCACCGTGTCCGAACTGCTCCAGAACATCAGCAAGCACAGTGGGGCGCGGCGGGCCTCGGTGGATGTGTGGAAGGTCGACGGGCGGTTGATGCTTCAGGTCTTCGACGATGGGCGGGGTGGGGCTGATGCCTCGGTCGGGTCGGGGCTTGCCGGGCTCGGGGAGCGGCTCGATGCCGTGGACGGGATTCTGGTCGTCGAGTCGCCCGTGGGTGGGCCCACCCTGGTCACCGCCGAGTTGCCCTGGCGGGGCTGAGGTGGCGCGGGGGCGCGGGTGCGGTGCCCTTGTGCGGGTCGGCCCTCGCGGGGCGCCCCAGGCCCGCCCCTTTCCCGTAACCAGGGGCGCTGCGCCCCCTGGACCCCAGCCCTTTGTCGGCGCTCCGCGCCTCGTCCTCAAACGCCGGACGGGCTGAAAGATCCTCGTCGCACCGCCCGTCCGGAAGCTCGCCCCACAGGCTGAAAGAACCTCGCCGCGCTGCCCGTCCGGAAGGTCGCCCCACAGGCTGAAAGATCGTCGCCGCACCGCCCGCCTGGCAGCTCGCCCCACGGGCTGAGATCTCGCCACGCCACCCGCATGGGCCCCCACCCCGCAGGCCGAAACATGGCCGCTCAGGCTGAAAATGTTCGTGCGCCCCTGGGCGCACACCACTGTTCACGTCACCACGGCGCGGCCTCGTCCGAATGCTGGGATGCTGGTTCCTGTCAACGGGGCGGGAACAGGGCATGGGGGCCGGAACATCGTGGAGGACAAGGTGCGGGTGGTCATCGCCGAGGATTCAGTGCTGCTCAGGGAGGGCCTGACCCGGCTGCTGACCGACCGGGGGCATGATGTCGTCGCGGGGGTGGGCGACGCCGACGCGCTGATGAAGACGATCACCGAGCTCGCGGCGCAGGAGCTGCTGCCGGACGTGGTGGTCGCCGATGTGCGGATGCCGCCGACGCACACGGACGAGGGGGTGCGGGCGGCCGTGAAGCTGCGGGCGCGACATCCGGGGCTCGGGGTGCTCGTGCTGTCCCAGTACGTGGAGGAGCAGTACGCGACGGAGCTGCTCGCCGGGTCCAGCCGCGGCGTGGGGTATCTGCTGAAGGACCGGGTCGCCGAGGTGCGGGAGTTCGTGGACGCGGTGGTGCGGGTCGCGCGGGGCGGCACCGCGCTCGACCCGGAGGTCGTGGCCCAGCTGCTCGGCCGCAGCCGCAAGCAGGACGTCCTCGCGAACCTCACGCCGCGCGAGCGCGAGGTCCTGGGGCTGATGGCCGAGGGGCGCACGAACTCGGCGATCGCGCGGCAGCTGGTGGTCAGCGACGGCGCCGTGGAGAAGCACGTCAGCAACATCTTCCTGAAACTCGGCCTCTCGCCGAGCGACGGGGACCATCGACGGGTACTCGCGGTCCTGCGGTACCTCAACTCCTGACCGGAACCGAGGCCGGGACCGGGCGGGCCCGGCCGGGTCCGCCCCCGGCGCCGCGCCCGCCCCGGCCGGCCCGGACCCGGTCGGCCGCCGTCCCGCCACCGGGACACGACACCGCACCGCAGCAAGGTTCTAGGAGGACTCAGTCCCTCAACTAAAGGATGAGCGGAGAGCGTCTTCATGGAAGGCCGGGGGGCGAGGCACAGCATGACAAATCGGGGCATCCAGCTGTCTCAGAGGGACGTCCACCATACGAGCGGCCCTAAGAACGTGACCCTTACAGACGTAGGGTGGACCTTGGGAGCGCAGGGCGGCCTGCCGCTCCCGAGTCGCCGCCTCCAGGGAGGTCCAGTTCAGTGACCAGCCAGGTCAGTAGCCCGGCCGAGCAGGCCGACGAAGCCGACGGAGCAGTCGTCGGAGGGCAGCGCAGGCCCGCGGCAGGCGGGAAGGACGTGCGCCGCGTCGACCGGGTGATCATCCGGTTCGCGGGTGACTCCGGTGACGGCATGCAGCTCACGGGTGACCGTTTCACCTCCGAGACGGCGACCTTCGGCAACGACCTGTCGACGCTGCCGAACTTCCCCGCCGAGATCCGCGCGCCCGCCGGCACCCTGCCGGGCGTCTCCTCCTTCCAGCTGCACTTCGCCGACCACGACATCCTGACCCCGGGCGACGCGCCGAACGTCCTCGTCGCGATGAACCCCGCGGCCCTGAAGGCGAACATCGGGGACGTGCCGCGCGGTGCCGAGGTGATCGTCAACACGGACGAGTTCACCAAGCGCGCGATGCAGAAGGTGGGCTACGAGACCTCACCCCTGGAGGACGGCTCCCTGGACGGGTTCCAGGTGCACCCGGTGCCGCTGACGACGCTGACGGTCGAGGCGCTGAAGGAGTTCGACCTGTCGCGCAAGGACGCGGGCCGGTCGAAGAACATGTTCGCGCTCGGCCTCCTGTCGTGGATGTACCACCGGCCGACCGAGGGCACCGAGCGGTTCCTGAACACGAAGTTCGCCAAGAAGCCGGAGATCGCGGCGGCGAACATCGCGGCGTTCCGCGCGGGCTGGAACTTCGGCGAGACCACCGAGGACTTCGCGGTCAGCTACGAGGTGGCCCCGGCCGCCAGCGCGTTCCCCCCGGGCACGTACCGCAACATCTCCGGCAACCTCGCCCTGTCGTACGGCCTGATCGCCGCCGCGCGCCAGGCCGACCTGCCGCTCTACCTGGGCTCGTACCCGATCACACCGGCCTCGGACATCCTGCACGAGCTGTCCAAGCACAAGAACTTCGGTGTGCGCACCTTCCAGGCCGAGGACGAGATCGCCGGGATCGGCGCGGCCCTCGGCGCCGCCTTCGGCGGTTCGCTCGCGGTCACGACCACCTCGGGCCCCGGCGTGGCACTGAAATCGGAGACGATCGGGCTCGCGGTGTCCCTGGAGCTGCCGCTCCTGGTCGTCGACATCCAGCGCGGCGGCCCCTCCACGGGCCTGCCGACCAAGACCGAGCAGGCGGACCTGCTACAGGCGATGTACGGCCGCAACGGCGAGGCCCCGGTGCCGATCGTCGCGCCGCGCACCCCGGCGGACTGCTTCGACGCGGCCCTGGAGGCGGCCCGGATCGCGGTCACGTACCGCACGCCGGTCTTCCTGCTGTCCGACGGCTATCTGGCCAACGGCTCCGAGCCGTGGCGGATCCCGGAGACCGACGAACTGCCCGACCTGCGCACGCAGTTCGCCACCGGCACCAACCACACGCTCGAGGACGGCACCGAGGTCTTCTGGCCGTTCAAGCGTGACCCGCAGACCCTGGCCCGGCCCTGGGCGGTCCCCGGCACGCCGGGCCTCGAACACCGCATCGGCGGCATCGAGAAGCAGGACGGCACGGGCAACATCTCCTACGACCCGGCCAACCACGACTTCATGGTCCGCACCCGCCAGGCCAAGGTCGACGGCATCGAGGTGCCCGATCTCGAGGTCGGCGACGCGAGCGGCGACGCCCGTCTCCTCGTCCTCGGCTGGGGCTCGACGTACGGGCCGATCACGGCGGCGGTGCGGCGGCTGCGGGCCGCCGGGCAGAGCATCGCGCAGGCGCATCTGCGCCACCTCAACCCGTTCCCGCGGAATCTGGGCGAGGTCCTGAAGCGTTACGACAAGGTGGTGATCCCCGAGATGAACCTCGGTCAGCTCGCCACGCTGATCCGCGCCGAACACCTTGTGGACGCGGTCTCGTACAACCAGGTCAACGGCATGCCGTTCAAGGCCGAGCAGCTCGCCACGGCTCTCAAGGAGGCCATCGATGGCTGACACCACGCTCGAAGGGCCCACCGGCTCCGACACGCTCCTGAAGCTCGTGCCGAGGGCCGAGGGCAAGCAGTCGATGAAGGACTTCAAGTCCGACCAGGAAGTGCGCTGGTGCCCCGGCTGCGGCGACTACGCGGTCCTGGCCGCCGTGCAGGGCTTCATGCCCGAACTCGGCCTGGCCAAGGAGAACATCGTCTTCGTCTCCGGCATCGGCTGCTCCTCGCGCTTCCCGTACTACATGAACACGTACGGGATGCACTCCATCCACGGCCGCGCCCCGGCCATCGCCACCGGCCTGGCCTCCAGCAGGCGCGATCTGAGCGTCTGGGTGGTCACCGGTGACGGCGACGCGCTCTCCATCGGCGGCAACCACCTCATCCACGCCCTGCGCCGCAACGTGAACCTGAAGATCCTGCTGTTCAACAACCGGATCTACGGCCTCACCAAGGGCCAGTACTCCCCGACGTCCGAGGTCGGCAAGATCACGAAGTCGACGCCGATGGGCTCCCTGGACGCGCCCTTCAACCCGGTGTCCCTCGCGATCGGCGCGGAGGCCTCGTTCGTGGCCCGCACGGTCGACTCCGACCGCAAGCACCTCACGGAGGTCCTGCGCCAGGCCGCCGACCACAACGGCACGGCCCTGGTGGAGATCTACCAGAACTGCAACATCTTCAACGACGGCGCCTTCGAGGTCCTCAAGGACAAGCAGCAGGCCGAGGAGGCCGTGATCCGCCTGGAGCACGGCGCGCCGATCCGCTTCGGCACCGACGGTTCCAAGGGCGTCGTCCGCGACCCGGCCACCGGCGACCTGAAGGTCGTCGCGGTCACGCCCCAGAACGAGGCGGACCTCCTCGTCCACGACTCCCGCGCCGCGTCCCCGACGACGGCCTTCGCCCTGTCCCGGCTCGCCGACCCCGACACGCTGCACCACACGCCCATCGGCGTCTTCCGCGACGTGGACCGGCCCGTGTACGACACGCTGATGGCCGACCAGCTGGACACGGCCATCGAGCAGCACGGCAAGGGCGACCTCGCGGCGCTCCTCGCGGGCGGCGACACCTGGACGGTCGTCGGCTAGCCGCCGCCCGCCCCGTCTCGCGTCCGAGGCCCGGTCCTGCTCCGTCAGGGCCGGGCCTCGCCGTATGTGCGGGGCGGGCCCCCGGCGTACGTCCGGGCCGAGCCGCCGCCGTACGTCCGGGCCGCCGCGATCAGCGGGGGTGTCATGACCGTATGGCGATACGGACATGACAGCGGCCGTGCGGGGGCGCTACCTTCGTGCTCGGCAGCGTCGGGCGGCCGAGTACCGAGGAGGAGCCGTGACCCCAGCGCAGACGAGGGCGGAGGCACGCACAGGACTCCTGAACGGTTTCGCGGCGTACGGCATGTGGGGGCTCGTCCCCCTGTTCTGGCCGCTCCTCAAGCCGGCGAGCGCGGGCGAGATCCTGGCGCACCGGATGGCCTGGTCCCTGGTGGTGGTCGGCATCGCGCTGCTCGTCGTACGGCGCTGGGCGTGGGCGGGCGAGCTGCTGCGCCAGCCGCGCAAGCTGGGCCTGGTGACGATCGCCGCCGTGGTGATCACCATCAACTGGGGCGTCTACATCTGGGCCGTGAACGCGGGCCACGTCGTCGAGGCGTCCCTCGGCTACTTCATCAACCCGCTGGTCACCATCGCGATCGGCGTCCTGCTGCTCGGCGAGCGGCTGCGCCCCGTGCAGTGGGCCGCGGTCGGCGTCGGCGCCGCCTCCGTCCTCGTCCTCACCGTCGGCTACGGCCGCCCGCCCTGGATCTCCCTCTGCCTCGCCTTCTCCTTCGCGACGTACGGCCTGGTCAAGAAGAAGGTGAACCTCGGCGGCCTGGAGTCGCTCGCCGCCGAGACCGCCGTGCAGTTCCTGCCCGCCGTCGCCTTCCTGCTGTGGCTCGGCACCCAGGGGCAGGGGACCTTCGCCACCGAGGGGTTCGGGCACGGTGCGCTGCTCGCCGCGACCGGCGTGGTGACGGCGGCGCCGATGGTCTGCTTCGGTGCCGCCGCGATCCGGGTGCCGCTGTCGACGCTGGGGCTGCTCCAGTACCTGGCGCCCGTCTTCCAGTTCCTGTGCGGGATCCTGTACTTCCACGAGGAGATGCCGCCCGAGCGGTGGGCCGGGTTCGCCCTCGTGTGGCTGGCGCTCGCGCTGCTCACCTGGGACGCGCTGCGCACGGCCCGGCGGAACGCGGTGAAGCTGGCTGCCGCGCGGGTGGCGGCGGCCGCTGCCGCAGAGGACGCCGCGGCGGCCGTCGCCGCCGCGCAGGACGCCTCGCCGTCCGCGCGCGGCAAGCGGGAGCCCGCGGCCTGACGGCCGACCTCACGACCAGATTCCCGCCGCCACCGACTTCACGTACTCCGAGAAGTCACGGGGCTCGCGGCCGAGGATGTACCGGACGTCCGTCGTGGGCTCGGTGTTGTGCCCCTCGGAGAGGAAGACGTGGCCGTGGGCGAGCGAGCGGGCGGCCTCCTCCGGCATGCCGCCCGCGGTCAGGTCCGCCACGTACCGCTCCGCCGTGACCGCCTCGAAGCGCATCGGCCGCCCGGACACCGCCGATATCTCCGCCGTCACCTCGGCGAAGGTGAGCGCGCGGGGCCCGGAGAGCTCGTACGTACGGTAGGTGTGGCCCTCCTCGGTGAGCAGCGCGGCCATCACGTCCGCGACGTCCTCCACGTCGATGAACGGCTCCGCGACGGCACCCACCGGCAGGGTCAGCAGGCCCGCGCGCAGGGGCACCGCGTAGAGGTCCTCGGCGAAGTTCTGCGCGAAGCTGTTAGGCCTGATCAGCGTCCAGTCGACGTCGGCCTCGCGGACCGCGCGCTCCGCCTCGGCCAGGGACGGCTCGAACGCCATGCCGTACCGGTGGACGCCGCGGCCCGAGAGGACCACGAAGCGCCGCACGCCCGCCGCCTCGGCCTCCGCGACGAAGTCGGCGATCGGTTCCGGATCGGGCGGTGCGACCAGACCAAGGGCCCGCATGCCGTCCAGGGCGGACGCCCACGTGGCGCGGTCCATCCAGTCGAAGTGGGTCTCGGCGCTCCGGGACGCGGCGCGCACGATGCGCCCCGCGTCCCGGAGCCTTGCCACCACGCGGCGCCCCGTCTTGCCGGTGGCTCCGAGGACGAGCACGGGAGCGGCGGCGTTCTGCTCCCTCGTCCGTCCTGCGATCTGCTCCCTCGTCCGTCCTGCGGTCTGCTCCCTCGTCCGTCCTGCGGTCTGCTCTGCGGTCGTCATGGAGCAAGCCAACGTCCTTTGCCGCACGGGATACATGGGCATCCGTCTCCGGCGGATGGGTGTCCGTCTACCGTGGGGGGATGGACGCTCTGGGGGATCTGCTGCGAGGGGTACGCGCGGACGGCGCGCTGTTCGAACGGGCCGTCCAGGTCGGTCCGTGGGAGGTGGCGTGCGCCGGTGGTGCGGCGCTCGAACTGGTGGTGGTGGTGCGCGGCACGGCGCGCATCGTGATGTCGTCGGGTGAGTCGCGGGTCCTGCGCGGGCGTGACGCCGCGGTCGTCTGTACCACCGCGCCGTTCACGGTGTGCGCCGCCGACCCGGCCGCGGCCGAGAGCGAGCTGATCGCCGGGGCCTACCGGCTGGACGGCTCCGTCGGCCGACGGCTGATCGGCGCGCTGCCGCCGCTGCTCGTCGTACCGACCGGCGCGGAGAACGTGCCGGTGGTGGAGCTGATCGCCGCCGAGGTGGCCTCCGGCAAGCCGGGGCGCCAGTTCGTGCGGGACCGGATGTTCGACTGGATGCTGGCCTGCACCCTGAGCGGGTGGTTCGACCTGCCCGACGCCCGGCCGCCCGCCTGGTACTGCGCGCTCGGTGACGAGGTGGTGGGTCCCGCCCTGCGGGCCATGCACGACGAGCCGGCCAGGCCCTGGACGGTGGCGGCGCTCGCCGCGCGCGCCCAGATCTCGCGCGCGGCGTTCGCCAGGCAGTTCAGCGAACTGGTCGGCAGGCCCCCGATGGCGTACCTCACCGAGTGGCGCATGGCGCTCGCCGCCGAGCTGCTCGCCGAGCCGGGGGCGACAGTCGCCGCGGTGGCGGGGCAGGTGGGGTACGCCGACGGGTACGGCTTCAGCGACGCCTTCAAACGGATCCGGGGCATCGCGCCGAGCGCCTACCGCGCCTCGCTGGCCGCCGCGCGCACGTCCTCCGACTCGCTCGGGGCGGTGGGCTGACCGCCGCCCACGCCCGGCAGCGAGCCCCCGCCGCCCACGCCCGGCAGCGAGCCCCCGCCGCCCGCGACCGGCAGGGAAGCCCCGCTGCCCGTACCCGCCTCGGCCGTACCCGCCCCGGCCGCGCCCGTTGCGCCCCCGCCGGAACCGCCCCTGCCCGTCCCGCCGCGTACGCCGACCGCCGCGACGATCACGCCGAGGGCCGCCATGACCACCGGGACGACAAGGGCCCAGCGGAACGCCGACAGGTCCGTCCCGGCGCCCGGACCCGCGGCCGTGTGCGCGGCCCCCGGGTGCGAGTTCGCCGAGACCAGGCCCATGACGGCCGTCACCGCGGAGATCCCGATCGCGGCGCCGAACTGGGTGGCCGTCTGCAACAGACCGCTCGCCAGGCCCTGTTCGTGTTCGGCCACGCCGTCCGTCGCGGCGATCATCTGTGGCCCGAGCGTGAGCGCGAAGCCGATGCCCGCCAGGAGCAGCGTCGGGAACATCAGCAGGTACGGCCAGTCCATGCCGACCGGCAGGAACATGAGGTACGCCAGGAGCGCCAGGACGAAGCCGCCGAGGATCACGCGCGTGTTGCCGTACCGCCGCACGAGGCGTGGTGTGAGCGTCGGCGACAGGAACACGTCGCAGCCGAGGACGATCATCGCGACGGCGGCCTGCCAGGACGACCAGCCGCGCAGGTCCTGGAGGTAGAGCGTCAGGACGAGCTGGAAGCCCATGAAGGCCCCGAGGTACAGCAGCGACCCGAGCCCGGCCCGCACCACCGACCCCGTACGGAATATCCCGAGCCGTACGAGTGGCTGTGCCGCGCGCCGCTCGATCCCGACGAAGGCGGCCACGAGCAGCAGGCCCGCACTCAGGACGGCGACCGTGAACGGCCAGTCGTCGAGGCCGTGTTCGAGCCGGACGATGCCGAGGGCCAGGAGCAGCATGGCGCCCGCGGCCGCGGCCGATCCCGGCAGGTCGAAGCCCTTGAGCACGCTCACCGCCGGCGCCTGCGGTGCCTCCCCCGCCGTCGCTCCCGGCGCCTTCGCCTTCGCCTTCGGGATGAGGCGGAGCGCCCCCGCGAGGATCACGGCCGCGGCGAGCACCGGTGCGAAGAACACCCACTGCCAGCCGAGTGCGGTGAGCAGCCCGCCGACGACGAGGCCGAGCGAGAAGCCGCCCGCGGACGTCCCCGCGAAGATCAGCAGCGCCCGGTCGCGCTCGGGCCCCTCCGCGTACGAGGTGGTGATGATCGACATCGCGGCCGGTGTCATGAACGCCGCGGACACCCCCGTCATGAACCGGGCCACGAGCAGCATCCAGCCCTCGGTGGCGAACCCGCCGAGCCCGGAGAAGGCGATGAAGACCCCGAGCCAGGTGAGGAACATGCGCCGCCTGCCGAGGAGGTCGGCGGCGCGGCCGCCGAGCAGCGTGAAGCCCGCGTACCCGAGGACGTAGGCGCTGATCACCCAGGCCGATGTGCCGGTCGACAGGCCCAGGTCGGACCGGATGCTGGGGATCGCCACGGCGAGCATGGCGATGTCGGCGCCCTCCAGGAAGACCGTTCCGCAGAGGACCAGCAGCAATGCCCTGGCGCGGGCGCCCATGACGACTCCTTCGGCTGGGGTGGTGGGGTTACTCCGACGACGGCCGGTTCCTTCTTGTAACCATTGGCATCCTGCGGCAGCATCGGCAGCGGCGGAAGAAGGCACTTTGAAGTCACCGAGGCACTGCGAGGGCACCGTGGAGACCGAGGACACCGTGGAGAACGGGGGCGCTGTGGGGACCGGGGATCCCGGGGAGTACGGGGACACCGAGGAGTACGGGGACACCGAGGAGTACGGGGACAGCGATCCCTTTCAGTGGGACACCCGTGAGGACTGCCAGGTGCGGCAGATCCTGGACCGCGTGGCCGACAAGTGGTCGCTGCTCGTCATCGCGCTCCTGGAGCGGCGGTGTCTGCGCTTCACGGAGCTGCGGCGCGAGATCGACGGCATCAGCCAGCGCATGCTGACGGTCACGCTGCGCCAGCTGGAGCGGGACGGCCTCGTGCGGCGCACGGTGCACCCGGTGGTGCCGCCGCGCGTCGACTACGAACTCACGCCGCTCGGCGGCACGTTGCACCACACCATCCGGGCCCTGGTGACCTGGACGGAGGAGCACCAGTACGAGGTGGCGGCGGCGCGCTCGGCGTACGACGCGCGGGTCGCCGCCGGGGAAGCGGCGTCCGGGACACAGGCGTAGGGGCAGCCTCCGAGCGGGCAGGCCCGGGGAGGGCGCCCGGGGCCGGGGAGGCTAGGCCTTGGTGGCCCGGTGTGTCCGGGCCTTCGCCCTGTTCCCGCAGCGCTCCATCGCGCACCACCGCCGCCGGCCGGGGCGCGAGGTGTCCACGAAGAGCAGGAAGCAGTCGTGCGCGGCGCACTCGCGTACGCGGGAGGCGTGCGGGCCGGTGAAGAGGTCGACGGCGTCGCGGGCGACCGTCGAGAGGAGCCCGGTGGCGGTGGCGCCCGGCGCCCAGGCGCGGCTGCCGTCCGCCTCGATGCGGGCGGTGAGCGGAGGAGCGGCCGCGGCGTCGTTGAGCAGTTCCAGGTGCTGGGGGTCCCAGGGGCGGCCGTGGGCGTGGTCGGCCGTGAACAGGAACAGGGCGTCACGCAGCTCCCGCGCGCACGCCAGCTCCCCCTCGGTGACGGTCATTCCGGGGCAGGGCCCGACGCGGCTCCGGGCCGTCCACTCCAGCAGGTCCGCCGGAGCGTGCAGCGTCTCGAAGCGGGCGAAGGCGCCGGGGCCGCCCGTGGTGAGCAGCTCCAGACACAGCGCACCCGGATCGAACCGGTAGACCTGCCCGTCCGGCGGACGCATGACCATGCCCACGCCCGCACCCAAGTCCGCGCCCACGTCCGCACCGGCACCGGCCTTCGCCGCGTAGTCCGCTCCTCCTGTTGCCACGTAACCACTATAACCGGTTACGATGGCGCCATGACCCTGCACTGGAAACTCGTCATCGACGCGCAGGACCCGCACGCCCAGGCCGCCTTCTGGGGCGAGGCGCTGGGGTACGAGGTCGAGGACAACAGCGCCCTGATCGAGCGGCTGCTCGGCTTCGGCGCCGTCAGCGAGGCCGAGACCGTCGACTTCCGGGGGCGGCGCAGCTTCCGCGACCTCATCGCCGTACGGCATCCCGACGATCCGTACGACGAGGAGAACGGCACGGGCCTCGGTCGGCGGCTGCTCTTCCAGCGCGTACCGGAGCCGAAGGCCGGCAAGAACCGGCTGCACATCGACGTGCACTCCACGCCCGGCACCCGCGCGGAGGAACTGGCCCGCCTGGAGGCACTCGGTGCGACCGCGCTGCGCCACGTGGAGGAGGCGGGCACGGGCTGGGTGGTCCTCGCGGACCCGGAGGGGAACGAGTTCTGCCTGCACTGACGGAGTTCCGCCTGCTGCGCTGACGGAGTTCTGCCCGCACCGACGGGCGGGGGCCCGGTGCCTCAGAGGTCCAGGGCGTGGCCCGTCGTCGCGTCCACGCGGTCCGGGACCTCGTCGTGCCGGTCCCCGACCGTCAGCGTCCCGGTGGGCTCGAAGAGCAGGGCCGAGGCGCCGGAGCGCGCGATCGGCTTGTGCTCGGTGCCGCGCGGCACCGTGAAGACGGAGCCCTTCGACAGCGTGACGGTGCGCTCGCCCGAGGCATCGCGCAGGGCGATGTCCAGCTCGCCGTCCAGGACGAGGAAGAACTCGTCGGTGTCGTCGTGGACGTGCCAGATGTACTCGCCCTCCAACTTGGCGACGCGGACGTCGTAGTCGTTGACGTGGGTGACGATGCGGGGGCTCCACACGGCGTCGAAGGAGGCCAGGGCCTCGCTCAGGTCGACGGGGGCATGCCTGGGGGCGGGGGCGCTGTCGGTCACGGGTTCCTCGGGGGTCATGGGTTCATGGCGGGACATGGGCTCATCGTGGCCCTTGGCCCGGCACGCCACGAGTGCTAGAAATCGCATATGGCGCAAGAAAACTCGCACGGGGAGCGACCCCACCGCGTCGTCGCCCTGGTCGACGCGAACTCCAACCCCTTCGAGCTCGGCTGCGCCATCGAGGTCTTCGGTCTGCGCAGGCCCGAACTCGGCAGGGACCTCTACGACTTCACGCTGTGCTCGCCCGAGCCGCGCATCCTGATGCGGGACGGCTTCTTCACCCTCACCGGGGTCGCGCCGCTGGCGGCGGCCGAGACCGCGGACACCCTGATCGTGCCGAACCGGCCCGACACGGAGGTCCCACGCCGCCGGGCCGTCCTCGACGCGGTACGCCGGGCCCATGCGCGCGGCGCCCGGCTCGTCGGCTTTTGCAGCGGCGCGTTCACGCTGGCCGAGGCGGGGGTGCTCGACGGGCGCAGGGCGACCGCGCACTGGCAGTGGGCGGACGACTTCCGGCGCCGCTTTCCCGCCGTCCGCCTCGAAACGGACGTCCTCTTCGTCGACGACGGCGACATCCTCACCGCCGCGGGGAGCGCCGCCGCGCTCGACCTCGGGCTGCACATCGTGCGCCGTGACTTCGGGGCGGAGGTGGCCAACTCGGTCTCGCGGCGGCTCGTGTTCGCCGCGCACCGGGACGGCGGGCAGCGGCAGTTCGTGGAACGCCCCGTGCCCGAGGTGCGGGACGAGTCGCTCGGGCCGCTGCTCGCCTGGGCGCTCGAACGGCTCGGGGAGCCGCTCACGGTCGCGGGGCTCGCCGCGCGGGCGGCGGTCAGCCCGGCGACACTGCACCGGCGGTTCCGCGCGCAGCTCGGTACGACGCCGTTGGCGTGGTTGAACGGGGAGCGCACCGCGTTGGCCTGCCGCCTGATCGAGCGCGGCGAGGAGCGGCTCGACGTCGTCGCGCGCCGCAGTGGCCTCGGCACCGCGGCCAACCTCCGGGCCCGGCTCCGCCGTGAAACCGGCCTCACCCCTTCGGCCTACCGCCACCGCTTCGCCCTGTGAGCCCGGCGCCTCCCCCACCGCTTCGCCCTGTGACCCCGGCGCCTCCCCCACCGCGGCGCACCGGGCCGACCGGGCGCCACGCCCACGCCCCGGGGCCTGCCACCCTCCCGGACCCGAGATTTCCTACCGTGGACCCGTGACCGCCGTCGAGGACCGCACCCCGCCGAGGACAGAACGCACACGTCGCGACCGCGAACGGCGGGCGCGGCAGCTGCTCCTCGGCGTGTGCGCCCTGTTCGCCCTGGTGTCGGTGGCCCTCGTGCCCCTGGACCTGCGGCTCGGCTGGGACGAGATCGTCTACGCGAGCCGCTTCGGGCCCCACGAGCCCGGCGGGGCCCCGGGGAGCGTCCCGTTCAGCGCGCCCCGCACCCGGGGCGTACCCGTACTGATCGCGCCGGTGGCCGCGTGGAGCGACTCCGTGGTGCTGCTCCGGGTGTGGCTGACGGCACTCGCGACAGCCGCGCTGTACCTCGGCTTCGCACCCTGGCGGCGAGCCCTGCCCCGGTTCCCGGAGGCCGCGGGCGTCGCCGCCGCGCTGTACGGCAGCCTGTGGATCACGCTGTTCTACGCGGGCGCGGCGATGCCGAACCACTACACCGCCATGGGCGCGGCCGCCGCCGTGGGGCTGTTCCTGCGCCCGGGCCCTTCGCGCCCGCGTACGTACGCGGGCATCGCCGCCGGCCTCGCGCTCGCCGCCCTGATGCGGCCGAACGACGGCGTCGCCGTGGCCCTTCCGCTGCTCGCCGCCGCCGTCCTCGTGCCGCTGTGGCGCTCGCGCGGCCGGGCGCTCGCCGTGGCCGCGGGGGCCGCGGCCGGACTGCTGCCATGGGTGGTCGAGGCGTACGTTCGCTTCGGTGGCGTACGCGAACGCCTCGACGACGCCAGTGAGGTGCAGGGCGGGCTGCGGTTCACGGACTCCGCGCTGCACCAGTTCACCGCCATCGACGGGCCGCTGCTGTGCCGTCCGTGCACCGGCGACGGGGTGCGGGTGCCCGCGCTGTCGTGGTGGGTGCTGCTCGCCGTGTTCGTGCCCCTCGGTCTGTGGTCGGCGCGGCGGCTGCGGCGGACGGGGGCGGACGCGCTCCTCGCCGTGGCCGTGGGACTGTGCGCCGCGCTGCCGTACGTCCTCCTCGTGCCGTACACGACACCCCGGTTCCTGCTGCCCACGCACGCGCTGCTCGCGGTGCCCGCCGCGCTCGGGGTGCTCGCCGCGGTGCGGTGGGCCCGGCGGGTACGCGGACCGGTGCTCGCCGGGGGCGTGCTCGCGGTGGTGCTCGCGGGACACCTCGCCGTGCAGATCACCCTCACCTCCGGCAACACCCGTATCCAGGCGGCCGCGCGGCAGGACTGGCAGCGGGTGGCGGAGGTGCTGCACCGGCACGGCGTGCGGCCGCCCTGTGTGCTGCGGGGCAACACGACCGTGATCCCGCTGGCGTACGCGGCCGGATGCGAGGCCGCGCCGCGCGGCGACGGACGGCCGCCCTCCGCCCTCGTCCTGCGCGGGCACGCGCCGCCCGCCTGGGCTCGGGACTGGATCAGGGTCCCGGTGCCCGACACCTACTCGCCGGGCTGGGAAGTCCACGTGCCGCCCGGCTCACCCTGAACCAGCGATTCCGGCGCGGCGGCCACGTACCCAAATGTCCAGGGCGAACCGGTATGCGGAACAGCGCGTCCGGATCCCGCTCTTGACGTGAACTCAACACGTCGCCACCATCGGGCACTCCAGGCTCATTCGGGATTCAAACTCAACGGAAGCCGGAGCCCCCCACATGAGATTCTCCATGTCCGGACGCAGTGCGGCAGCGGCCGTCATAGCCGCCACCGCCCTCCTGACGACCAGTGCGATATCCACCGCGGCGACCGGGTCCCCCGGCACCGCCGCACCCCAGCGAGCGGCCGCCGCCCCGGACATCCCGGTGGCCAACGTGCGGGCGCACCTCTCGCAGTTCCAGTCCATCGCCTCCGCCAACGGCGGCAACCGCGCCCACGGCAGCGCGGGCTACAAGGCCTCCCTCGACTACGTCAAGGGCAAGCTGGACGCCGCCGGATTCACCACCACCGTGCAGCAGTTCACCAGCAGCGGCCGGACCGGCTACAACCTCATCGCCGACTGGCCCGGCGGCGACGCGAACCAGGTCATCATGGCCGGCGCCCACCTGGACAGCGTCAGCCGCGGCGCGGGCATCAACGACAACGCGTCGGGCTCCGCCGCCGTCCTCGAGACCGCCCTCGCGGTGTCCCGTGAGCAGTACAAGCCCACCAAGCACCTGCGGTTCGCCTGGTGGGGCGCCGAGGAGCTCGGCCTGGTCGGATCCACGTACCACGTCCGCAACCTGCCGGCCGCCGAGCGCACGAAGATCAAGGGCTATCTGAACTTCGACATGATCGGCTCGCCGAACCCGGGCTACTTCGTCTACGACGACGACCCCACCATCGAGCGGACCTTCAAGGCCTACTACTCCGGCCTGAACATCGGCACCGAGCCGGAGCGCGAGGGCGACGGCCGCTCCGACCACGCGCCGTTCAAGAACGCGGGCGTCCCGGTCGGCGGCGTCTTCACCGGCGCGAGCAACACCAAGACCTCCGCGCAGGCACAGAAGTGGGGCGGCACGGCGGGCCAGGCGTTCGACCGCTGCTACCACGCGTCGTGCGACACGACGGCGAACATCAACAGCACGGCGCTCGACCGCAACAGCGACGCGGTGGCATACGCGGTGTGGGGGCTGTCCTCCTAACCCCCGGGCCCGCCCTCCGGGTCCGCCCCGCGGGACCGCCCCCCGGGTGCCCTGGACGAGAATGCTTGCGCGTGCATATAGTGCAGACGCAAGCATTCGTCGTACGCAAGCACCCAGGGGGCATCACCATGACTCGCTCGTTCCTCTTCGTCCACGGCAGCGCCCGCCCGCGGGGCAACACCGAGATCCTGGCCCGCAAGGCGGCCGAGCAGCTGCCCCCCGACGTCGAGCAGCGCTGGATCGACCTGGCCGACCACCCGCTCCCGGACTTCCAGGACCTGCGGCACGACGACACCCGCCCCCGCGCCCGCCCCCGGCCCGACGGCGACACCGAGGCGCTGCTCCTGGACGCCACGCTCGCCGCGACGGACATCGTCATCGCCTCGCCGCTGTACTGGTACTCGGTGTCGGCCACCGTCAAGCGCTACCTCGACTACTGGGACGCCTGGCTCGAGGTGCCGGAGCTCGACTTCAAGAACACCCTCGCGGGCCGCACCCTGTGGGGCGTGACGGCCCTCGCGGACCGCAACGAGGCCGCCGCGGACCCGCTGGTCGGCACGTTGCGCAACACCGCCGCCTTCTTCCCCATGCGCTTCGGCGGCGTCCTGCTCGGCAACGGCACCCGGCCCGGCCACGTCCTGAACGACACCGAGGCCCTGGCCCGCGCCAAGACGTTCTTCGCCCGCGAGGACGTCCCGCTCGCCCGCTTCCCGTTCGGCGAGTCCTCGTACGAGGAGGAGTGAGCCGTGCGCTACGAGGCGATGTCCTTCGCCCCGAACCGCGCCCAGGCCGCCGAACCGAACACCCCTGCGTACAGCGCCTGGAGGCCGAGGTTCTTCACCAGGTCGTCCCAGTAGACGGGTTCGCGCATCAGGTCGGCGAAGGACAGCCAGTAGTGCGAGAACAGATACGGGTGGACCGCGTGCAGCTGGGGGATCTGGTCGACGATCTGGACGGTGATGAGCAGGCCGACGGTGGTCGCCATGGCGGCGATGCCGCTGCTCGTGAGCGTCGACACGAACAGGCCGAGGGCCGCCACGCCGATCAGTGAGGCGGCCACGACCAGGGCGATCAGCAGGGCGCGCAGCAGTCCGTCCGTGAAGCCGATCCGGGTTCCGGAGATCGTGGTGACCTCGCCGAGCGGGAAGAGCAGCGCTCCCACCGCGAGCGCGGATGTCGCCACGACCAGCGTCGCGACCAGGCAGAACGCCAGCGTGCTCGCGTACTTGGCGAGCAGGAGGCGGGTGCGGCCCGCGGGTGCGACGAGGAGGTAGCGCAGTGTTCCCGCGCTCGCCTCGCCCGCGATCGCGTCCCCGGAGACGACGCCGATCGCCATCGGCAGGAAGAACGGCAGCGTCGCGGCCAGCGCCGTGAAGACGAGGAAGAGGCCGTTGTTGGTGACCTGCGCGATGAACGCGGGGCCGCCTCCGCCGTCGGGTCCCCCGCCGCCCACCGAACCGCCGTCGCTCGTCTCGATCCTGACCGCGACGCCGACGAGCACGGGCACGGCGGCGAGCACCGCGAGCAGCGCGAGGGTGCGCCAGCGGCGGAAGGTGAGGGACAGCTCGCTGCGGAGCAGGCCGAAGGTCCAGGCGAGACGCACGGGCCGTCCACCGCTTCCCGGCGCGCTTCCCGGCCCTGTGCCCGGTTCTGGGCCGGGCCTTGTGCCCGGTCCTGTGCCCGCGCCCGCCGCCGCCCGCCCGTCCGGCCCGTCCGTCTCGGCGCCTGCCCGCCCGTCCGGCCCGGCCACCTCAGCCCGCGACATCGAAACCCTCTCCCGTCAGGGCGACGAACGCGTCCTCCAAGGAGGCCCGTTCGACGCCGAAGCCGCGGACGCGCACGCCCGCCTCGACCAGTGCGGCGTTCACATCGGCGAGTTCCGTGCCGGGTGGCTCGCCCGTGACCCGGTCGTCGGCGACCACCAGGTCGGCCACGCCGAGTTCCTTGAGCACACGGGCCGCGTCCCCGGTGTCCGGAGTCGCCACGACGAGCCGCCCGCGCGCGCCCGCGGCGAGCTCCGCGACGGGACCCTGGGTGATCAGCCGGCCCCGGGTCATCACGGCCGCGTGCGAGCAGACCTGCTCGATCTCGTCGAGGAGGTGCGAGGACAGGAAGACGGTGGTGCCGTCCGACGCCAGCTCCCGCACGAGGGAGCGGATCTCCCGCATGCCCTGCGGGTCGAGGCCGTTGGTGGGCTCGTCAAGGACGAGCAGCTCACGCGGCTGCAACAGGGCGGCGGCGAGGCCGAGGCGCTGCTTCATGCCCAGGGAGTACGCCTTGGCCTTCTTGCCCGCGGCGGCGGTCAGGCCGACCCGGTCGAGAGCGGCCCCGGCGCGGGCGCGCCGGGTGCGGGGGTCGGCGGTCGGGTCGGCGGAGTCGTAGCGCAGGAGGTTGTCGCGGCCCGACAGGAAGCCGTAGAGCGCCGGGCCCTCGATGAGCGCGCCCACGCGCGGCAGGACCTTGCGGCCGTCGTGCGGCATGGGGCGGCCGAGGACCTTGGCCCGTCCGGAAGTCGGCTCGATCAGGCCCATCAGCATGCGGATCGTCGTGGTCTTGCCGGAGCCGTTGGGGCCGAGGAAACCGAAGACGCTGCCGCGGGGCACGGTGAGGTCGAGGTGGTCCACGGCCAGGTGCTTGCCGTAGCGCTTGGTGAGCCCGGACGTCTCGATCACGTCGGCCGTGCGGTCCCCCGTGCGGTCCCCGCTGGTGCTCGGCACCCGTACCTCCCGTCGGCCCGGCTGCCCGAGGCCCGCCGTTCCCTGTGTGTGTTCCGCGTTCGCTCTGCTCTGTTCGTTCCCGCGTGCGTCTCCGCGTCCGTCTCCGCGTTCGTTCCCGCGTCCGTTTCAGCGTTCGTTCCCGCGTTCGTTCCCGCGTCCGTTCCCGCGTCCGTCTCCGCGTTCGTACTGTTCCTTCTTCCCCGTCTGTCCGCCTGTTCCCGTCGGACGGCGGCTGATCGCCGTACGGCGGATCCGGGGTGCCCTGCTGCTCGGCACCCCGGATCCGCCGCCGGTCCGTCACCGCTCGCGTCCGGCGCTACCGCGCCGCGTTCGCCGCCTTCACCAGCGCGTCCTTGGTGACCGCGCCCACGTACGCCGTGCCGTCGTCGGTGATCAGCGCGTTGACCAGGCGGGTCTTGAAGACCGTGCCCGAGCCGAAGTCGCCCTTCACCTTGTCGCCGAGGGAGTCGAGGAACTTCGCGGCCTCCTGCGGTACGTCGTCGGACGCCGAGGTGGGCAGGCCCCGGCCGCCGGGCAGCTTCAGCTCGGCAATCGACGTCCAGCCCTCGCCGATGACGTTCACGCCGGGCTCCGCGCCCTTGAAGTCCCTGGAGTCCTTGCCGCCCTCGTGCAGGGACGTGTCGTTGCCGTCGCCCTCCTCGGTGACCTTCGTGCCCTTCGCGGGCTCGAAGTCGAAGGTGGACGCGGCGGGCTTGCCGAAGTCGACCTTCGTGAAGCCCGCGTCGACGACGGCGGAGCCGCCTCCGGCCGGGGACAGCGTGAACTTCAGCGGCGTCCCCGTCTTCGCGTCCACCGCGACGGTGATCCGGCCGACCGTCGAACCGGCGGCCTTCGGCTCGATGACCAGGCGGTAGGCGTCACGGCCCGCCACCTGCGCGCTGCCGTCGACCTTCACCGACGTCGACTTGTCGACGGCCTTCAGCGCCTGCTCGGCGAAGTCCTCGGGCGTGGCGGGAACGCGCTTCGGCAGGTCCTTGCCGCCGTGCCCGCCGGCGCCCTCGCCCGCCTTGCCGCCGTCCTTGGAGTGGTACGCCTCGTTCGACGCGCTGTCGTAGGCCCACACGTCGTCGCCGTTGTGGATCAGGCTGTACTCGGCGGCGTCGTCGAGGATCGACAGCTTCTGCCGGTCCGGGCCGTCGGCCGCGACCCGCAGCGTGTGCGTGCCGGTGGCCAGTTCCATCAGCTTGGCCGAGGGGTCGGCGGCCGAGCCCTTGCCGTCGCCACCGTCCTCGTCGCCGCCCCCGGCACCCCCGGCGCCCGGCGCGAAGGAGCCGGTCATGCCCGAGGCGAACGACGGCAGGCCCAGGTCCGTGCTGATCTTCACCGTGCCGGAGAGCTGCTGCGTGTCCGACGCGGCTATCTTCTCGATGAGTTCCTGGGCGGTGATGTCCGGCAGGTCCGGGTCACCCGACGTGGCGAGCGCCGGGACGAGCCCGATGGTCGCCGCGGCCACCCCGGCCACCGCGAGCGGGACGACATAGCGCACCGCCTTGCGGCGACCCGCCCTGAGCTCCCCTGCCTCATTGGAGTCCTGCTCCGGTTCGTACGGTGCCATTGTCTGCCTTACCTCCGTGGTCGGCGGCGGCGTTCTTTCCTCGCGTGCACTCGTCCACCCCGCGCCGCCATTCTCACCCGAATTGGTCAGGAGTGGTTGTCCGCGCCTGTCTTCGGCTGTCTCCATCCGACCAAATCGGCCAGCGGGAAGCGTCAGACCCCGGGAGCAACTGCGCCTACTGCTCAGGGATGACAAGAAGAGGCGGCGCCTCCCCCGTCCCGTAAGGGGAGGCGCCGCCCGGGATGGTGACGATCGGTGCGTTACGGGGGAGGTACGCACGTACGTCACGTGGTCTCATGCCTGGCACGGGGCTCGGCTCAGCGCCGGCTCGGGGCCCGGCTCAGCGCTGGCTCGGGGGCCGGTTCAGCGCTGGCTCGGGGGCCGGTTCAGCGGCTGACGAACACGTAGTCCGCGTCGTACGGCACCGACACGATGCCGCTCGGCTTCCCCGGCTTCCCGGGCTTCCCCGGCTTCCCGGGCTTTCCCGGCTTGCAGGTGCCCGAAGGCTGCACTCCGCCGACGGTGTTGAGCCGCAGGATCTCGGCCGTGTCCGCGAGCAGGCCGCGCCCCCGGCCCACCTGCTCCGCCTTCAGGTCCAGTTCGGCGATGTTCTCTTTGCCGTGGTCCGTCCTGGAGATCAGGGTCCCGGTGACGCCGCTACGGTCGGGCGCGACCCAGCGCGGCGTACCGGAGTTCGGCGTGACGAAGTCGTGGACGACGCGGACGCCGAGCGTCGCCCGGACGTCGCGCTGCTGGAAGGTGAAGCGACCGGAGCCGTCCGTGGCCTTCCTGCACTGGTAGATCTGCCTGCCCTCGACCACGGACGCCTGAAAGCCCGTCCTTGTCGCCGACGGCCGGGCCGCCGGGTACGGGCACCTCGTTGGCACCGTTCAGACTCGCCGCGAAGAGGGCGCTGCGGGCGCTGCCTGCCGCTCCTGCCGTTGCCGTGCTGCCGCTGTCCGCCGACGCGGGCAGGGTGACGGCGGCGACACCGGCGGCAGCGGCGACCGCGCGGGTGCCCATGCCTGCGAGGAGCCGCGTCCGGCTACGGCGGCCGCGCGCGGCGGAGGTGCTCGACGAGTTCGTCGCGGTGGCCGTGGCGGTGGCCGTGACCGAGTCGGTCACGGTGGTGGCGTCAGCGGTGGCGGAGTCGGTCACGGTGGTCGTGGCGGTGGCCGCTGAGTCGGTCGTGCCCATGATCGACGTCTCCCCGTTCGACGCCGACGCCCCTGCGTCGGCTTACGAGCAGAGGTACGGAACGGATCCGAGTCTGGACTCAATCCAGTCCCGAACTCCGCTTGTGACATGCGTCACGCCTGCCCGCTCGGCGCGTCCCACGCTCGGCGCGTCCCACGCTTCGCATCCCGCGCTCCGCGTCCCGTCGGGAGCCGCAGTGGCCGCGCGACGGCGTCGAGGGCGGCGAGAGCACCAATGGCGGCGAGGGCGCCGCTGACTACGAGGGCACCGCCGATCGAGAGGCCGTCGATGGCGCCGAGGGCTCAGCCGGCCCGGTGCACGACGAGGTCGCACAGCTCCACGAGGGACGCCTTGGCGTCGCACTCGGGCAGCGGGGCCAGCGCGGCCCGCGCCTCCTCGGCGTAGCGCACCGTGTCCCTGCGGGCCTGTTCGAGGGCCGGGTGCGCCCGCAGCCGGGTCAGCGCCTCCGCGTGCCGCGCGTCGTCCGTGAGGTCGGAGTCGAGCAGCTCGCAGAGCGCGACGTCCTCCGCGAGCCCGAGGCGCGCCACGCGCTCCCGCAGCCGCAGGACCGGCAGCGTGGGAATGCCCTCGCGCAGGTCGGTGCCCGGCGTCTTGCCGGACTCGGTCGACTCGGACGCGATGTCCAGTACGTCGTCGGCGAGCTGGAAGGCGACCCCGAGCCGCTCCCCGTACTGCGTGAGCACGTCCACGACGGCCTCGTCGGCGCCCGACATCATCGCGCCGAACCGGCAGGCGACGGCGACCAGTGAACCGGTCTTCCCGGCGAGCACTTCCAGGTAGTGGTCGACGGGGTCGCGCCCGTCGGAGGGGCCCGCCGTCTCCAGGATCTGCCCGGTGACGAGCCGCTCGAACGCCTCGGCCTGGACGCGGACGGCCTCGGGGCCGAGGTCGGCGAGCGTGTGGGACGCGCGCGCGAACAGGAAGTCGCCGGTGAGGACCGCCACGGAGTTGCCCCAGCGCTGGTTGGCGCTCGCCACGCCCCGGCGCACATCGGCCTCGTCCATCACGTCGTCGTGGTACAGCGTCGCGAGGTGCGTCAGCTCCACGACCACGGCGGACGGCACCACTCCGGGCGCGTACGGGTCACCGAACTGGGCCGTGAGCATCACCAGGAGTGGCCGAAAACGTTTGCCGCCGGCCCGCACGAGGTGCTGCGCGGCCTCGGTGATGAAGGGGACCTCGCTCTTGGTGGCCTCGAGCAGGCCCTCCTCGACAGCCGTCAACCCGGCCTGGACATCGGCTTCGAGAGCCTGGTCCCGCACGCTCAGCCCGAAGGGCCCGACGACGGTCACGAGGGGTTCTCCTGTCTGCTGACGATCACAAGTCGATCACTCGGTCGATCATTCGCCGATGACACGGTTTGTCGATGTGTCGCTGCCATCACTCAAGTCAGCGTATCCGGTCGCCTTTCGATCACAGCCAGCGCCTGCCCGGGCAGAGGAGACCAGCCTGACCGATAGACATGGAATGACCGAAATGGTCCACCATGGATGATGTGCCCCACATGGCGGGAGTGACGCGCCCCTTCCGGGTGGGGTTCCCGACGGGCCGCTGGACGCCGCGGGACCGGTCGGTGGTACGGCTTCCCGCGACGGCATCCGCTCAGACACCCGTTCCGCGCCTGTTTCCGGCCAGGATTCCCATGCGGCACACGGGCCGCGGACCGCATCATCCGTACGCCAGCAGCCGTTCGAGCACCACCGCGATGCCGTCCTCCTCGTTGGAGGCCGTCAACTCGTCCGCCACCGCCTTGAGTTCCTGATGAGCGTTGGCCATGGCCACACCGTGCGCGGCCCAGGCGAACATCGGGATGTCGTTCGGCATGTCCCCGAAGGCGATCGTCCGGGCGGCCCCGATCCCCATCCGCTCCGCCGCGAGCGCGAGGCCGGTCGCCTTCGTCACGCCGCACGGCTGGAGCTCCACCGTGCCTGGACCGGACATCGTCACGGTCGCGAGGGACTCCACCGCGCCCCGGGCCACCGCCGCCAACTCGTCGTCCGCGAGTGCGGGGTGCCGCAGCAGCACCTTGCTGATCGGCTCCTCCCACAGCACCTCGCGCCGGGGCACCCGTACCGCGGGCAGCGTCGGGTGCGGCATCTCGTACCCGGGCTCGATCAGCGTCAGACCGTCGACGCCGTCCTGGTCGACCGCGGCGAACACCTGCCCGACCTCGGCCTCGATCTTCCCGAGCGCGACCTCCGCGAGCTCCCGCTCCAGGGTCACCGACCACACCATGCGGCCGCTGCCCACGTCGTACAGCTGCGCTCCCTGCCCGCACACCGCGAGGCCGTCGTAGTCGAGCTCTTCCAGGAGCGGGCGCACGCGGGGCGCGGGGCGTCCGGTCACGACGAGGTGCCGTGCTCCGCCCTCGCTCGCGGCGGCCAACGCCCTGCGCGACCGGTCGGAAACCGTGTCGTCACAGCGCAGCAGGGTTCCGTCCAGGTCAGTGGCGATGAGGGCATATGCGAGGGGAGCGGCCATGATCCGAAGAATACGGATCTGAGGCCGCACGGTAAGCCGTGTGACAGGAGCTGTGACGGTTGGGGCGCGCCCGGCGCACTCCGGCAGACAGCGGGTTGCGGGCCCTCATACGTACGGGGACGCGCGCCCAGGGCGCACAAGGGCGCCGCGCGTGAGGGCACGCTCCTGTTTCACCGGAACGAGGCGGTCCCGGACCGGGTGGGAACGGACGGGCTCCGCGCGCCCCCGCACTCCCGGCCGTGCCCGTGCCGCCCCGACACGCGTCGGCCGGGTCCGCGCCACCGCGGGCAGCGCAGGCACCGCGGGCACCGCGGGCAGCGCGGCAGCGCAGGCACCGCAGGCACCGCAGGCAGCGCGGGCACCACGGCTACCGCGGACACCGAACCCCGGACGCCACGGGACGAGCCCTAGTCCGTGGCTCCCGCCGCCACGACCCCCACCCCGCCGCCCTCCGCCAGCCGCGGAATGCGGCACTGCGCGGCGTACGCGGCCGCCGGGTAGCGGGGGTCGGGGCGCAGCGCGTACTCCCGCAGGCAGGCCTCCGTGAACTTGATGACGTGTTCGTCGCCGTGCTCGACGGCGCGGGCGCCGAGTTCGTCGAGCGGTGGCGTCCCGTCCGTCTCGGCCCGCCAGGCCGTCGTGCCCTCGTCCCGGCGGTCCGCGGTGAAGGCGAGCAGGAAGGCCGACTGCACCTGCCACAGCCGGGCGAGCGTCGGCTCGTACAACTCCGGGGGCAGGTGCGGCAGGACCAGGCGCGCGGCGGCGGGTGCGGTGACGCCGTGGACGAGCGGGACCGGGAAGACCTCGGGGTGCCCCAGGTAGACGTCGGCGAACTGCAACGTCATGTCGCCCAGCAGCCGCGCCGCCGGGCGCGGCGCCAGCCACTCCAACGAGTCGGTGTAGCCGGGGAGTCGGTCGAGGCTGTCCAGGCGGCCGCGGGCGGCGGCCGGGCCGCGCGGACCGTCCAGGGGCACGCGCGGCAGCGCGGCGACGGCCGCGGGCACGGCGTGGGGGCCGCGCAGGGCGGGGGCGCCGGGCAGCTCGTGGTGGCGCGCGGCCCAGTACGCGAGCCCCCTGGCCAGCTCGTCGAGCTGCAACCGGGTCGGGGCGTCCCCGGCCGCGTCCAGACCGCGCACCGCGTGCGCCGTCCGGATCAGGCCGTGCGTGAGACCGGCGAACAGGCCGGGGATCAGCCGCGGCCACCAGCGCGCGAGGACGTCGCGCCAGGCGGCGTCGGCGAGTTCGCGCGCGAACAACTCCTCCCAGTCACCGGCGCGGCCGAAGTCCCCGAGGGCGGGCCGCCACGACGTCTCGTCGGCGGGGTCGAGGGCGAAGCGCGCCGCAGGGGGCTCGTGGTGGTCGAGCGCGCGCCGGTAGCGGCGGACCCAGCGGGCGACCTCGTCGCCGTGCCCGAGCACCGCGACCGCCTCGGCCCCCATCGGGCCGTGATTGGCGAGGTCGACACCGACTCCACGTTCGTAGCCGAGGTCTTCGAGTCGTTCCAACGCGTCGTTGACGGCGTCGTGGTAGCTGATCGACGGCATGCCGCACACACCTTCCGTACGAGAACACTTACGGGAACAGGTCCGGGAACGCGCCCGAGGGCGGTTCCGAGAACTCGCCCGATGACACTTCATGACACTTCACTGAACCAAACAGTTTGGAACTCCAAACAAACTACACTCGCGGCATGCAGAGCGCGCAAGAGCCAGGACGGTCGCCCGAGCACCTCGGGGGGAGCCCCACCGCCGACGAGATCCGGATCGTGGGACTCGTGCCGCTGCTCGAGCCCTACTTCCGCGGGGCGGTGGTGAGCGGGCTGATGCCCGAGCGGCTGCGTACGGCGATGGAGAGCGAGGGCCTCACCCCGCGCCACGGCGCCGTGCTGCCCCAGCTCCTCGCGGCCGACGCACCGCTGACGGTCGGCGGCATCGCCACCCGGCTCCACGTCTCCCTGCCCACCGCGAGCGAGCTGGTCGGCGGCCTGGCACGGGCCGGCATCGTCACCCGCACCCCGGACGAGACCAACCGCCGCCGGGTCCTCGTGTCCCTGGTCGAGGAGTACCGCCCGCTGCTCGAAGCGTTCGTCGTCCGCCGGGGCGAGCCGCTCCTGCGCGCCCTCGCGGGGCTGCCCGCCGAGCACCGGGAGGGGTTCGTGGCGGGGCTCAGGGCGTGGGTGCGGGAGGTCCAGGGCTGAGGGCCGGGGGCGGCTGCCCGCCCCTCACGTCCCGTGTGCCGCCGCCAAGTGCCCCGCGAGCCGCGGTGAGGCGAACTCCGTGCCGCACACGAACCGCATCACCGGGCCGTACGAGGACCCGGCCAGCACACCCGTGAAGTACAGGCCCGGCATCGAGGAGGCACAGCCCGCGCCCAGCTCGGGCGTGCCGCGGCTGACGGCGAGGCGGGCGCGCAGACCGTGGCCGAGGAAGCTGAGGGCGGCGAGGTCGACGCGGTACCCCGTCGCGGCGACGACGTGGTCGGCGGCGAGCATCTGCGGTCGGCGGTCCAGGGTCTCGACGGTGAGGACGGGGCGGCCGCCGCGCGTCTCCGCCGTGACGACGCGCCGCACCTCGTGGGTCTCGACCTTCCCCTCGTACCGCTCCTGGAGCCACCAGGCGCCGACCGGGCCGAGGACGCGGCGGTCGAGGGAGTGCCGTGCCGCGGCGGGCAGATGGCGGTAGCCCTCGGCGTACCGGCTCAGCGCGTACAGCGACCACGCCCGGCCGAAGGGCGACGCCGGGCGCAGCCGGGGCTGGTTCCACGGCGTCCCGCCGAACGCCACGGAACCCCGGCCGCGGGCGACGACCCGCACGCGCGCGCCCGCCTCCGCCGTGAGCACCGCGGTCTCCAGCGCGGACTGCCCCGCGCCGACGACGAGCAGTTCGCAGCCCGCGTAGCGCGTGAGGTCGCGGTGCTGCGCGCTGTGCGACATGGGTCCCGCGGGCGAGGGCCCGTCCGGCACGGCCGCGGCCAGCTCGAACGGCAGCCACTCCAGTCCTGTCAGGCCGGTGGCGACCACGACCGCGCGGGCCGCGAGCTGCTCCCCGGAGTCCAGCTTCACCTCGAAGCCCCCGCCGGGACGCTGGTCGACGGACACCACCCGCACCTGCTCCAGGTCCGGCACGAGCTGCTCCTGGAACCACTGCCCGTACCCGGCGAACGTCTCGGCCGGGACGATGTCCTCGTCCGTGGCGGGCCGCGGCAGGCCCGCGGCGTCGCAGTAGTCGAGGAGGGTGTGGCCACGCTGCGGCGCGTCGATGTTCGACGCGGCGGGCGTCGACGTGAGGAGCAGGCCCGCGGGCATGTGCTCGCGCCAGCTCACCATGGATTCCCCGAACACGCGCACCGGCAGACCCCGGGCCCGCAGATGCGCGGCGGCGGACAGACCGTACGGCCCGGCACCTATGACGACCACCGGCCCGTTGCCGACCACCGGCCTGTTGCCGTCCACCCGCTTGTTCGGTCGATGCACGCGGTCCTCCCCCTCCCCCCGGGACGTCATGTATGCCGTACCCACGCACGGCGCACCGTCACTTCGTACTCCTGCTCGTATCCGTGCTCGTGCTCGTGCTCGTGCCTGTGCTCATGTCCGTGCTCGCGCTCGCGCCGCCGCGACGGTCGCCCCGCCGTGGACGCCGGCAGGAGCGGGACGTTCCACCCGAGCTCCGCCCGGACATAACGAACTCTTCAGGCACTGCCCCAACCGCGGCTTCCCACGTAACGTGTGCTGCACCCAGATTGGAAAGCGAGGCAGGCACGCATGTCCGAGCAGAACCCGCTCGACCTCTCCGAGGGCGACCCCTTCGGCCCGCACAACCTTCCCTACGGGGTCTTCACCCCGGCCGGGTCCGCCGCCTCGGAAGGACGGCGGGTCGGTGTCCGGCTCGGCTCGTACGTCCTCGACGCGGGAGCGGCCGCCGCCGCCCTCGGCTCGCCCTACGTCTCGCTGCTCGCCCAGCCCACCCTGGGCCCGCTGCTCGCCGCGGGACGCCGCACCTGGAGCGACGTCCGCCGGGCCCTCACCGCCTGGGTGACGGTCCCCGCGCACCGCGACGTCGTCCGCCCGCTGCTCCACCCCCTGTCCGACGTCACCCTGCACCTGCCCTTCGAGGTCGCGGACTACGTCGACTTCTACGCCTCCGAGCACCACGCGTCGAACCTCGGCCGGATGTTCCGCCCGGACGCGCCGACCCCGCTCACCCCCAACTGGAAGCACCTGCCCATCGGTTACCACGGCCGCTCCGGCACCGTCGTGGTCTCCGGCACGGACGTGGTGCGCCCCGCCGGTCAGCGCAAGGCGCCCACGGACACGGAGCCCGTCTTCGGCCCCTCGGTCAAGCTCGACATCGAGGCAGAGGTCGGCTTCGTCGTCGGCGCTCCCTCCACGCTCGGCACCCCCGTACCGCTCGCCGACTTCCGCGAGCACGTCTTCGGTCTCTGCCTCCTCAACGACTGGTCGGCCCGCGACCTCCAGGCCTGGGAGTACGTCCCGCTCGGCCCGTTCCTCGGCAAGTCCTTCGCCACCTCCGTCTCTGCCTGGGTCACCCCGCTCGAGGCCCTGGACGCCGCCCGCGTCACCCCGCCCGCGCGCACCGAGCCCCTGCTCCCCTACCTCGACGACTCCGCCGAGTCCGTCGCGGACGAGCCCGGCGGCTACGACCTCCGCATCACCGTCTCCCTCAACGGGCACGTCATCTCCGAACCCCCCTTCTCCACCGTCTACTGGACCGCCGCGCAGCAGCTCGCCCACATGACCGCCAACGGCGCCTCGCTCCGCACCGGTGACCTCTACGGCTCCGGCACCGTCAGCGGCCCCTCCCCCGAGCAGTTCGGCTCCCTCATCGAGCTGACCTGGAACGGGCGCGATCCGCTCGAACTCCCCGACGGCAAGCGCACGTTCCTGGAGGACGGCGATGTCGTCACGATGACCGCGTGGGCCCCCGGCCCCAGCGGGACCCGGGTGGGCCTCGGCGAGGTCACGGGCCGGATCGCGGCTACGCGGGGCTGAGGATTGGGGCTCCGCTCCCGGACCCCCGCTCCTGGATCGCCGGAGGGGCTGTCTCCAACCCGTCCGGCGATCCAGGACAAGGCGCGGAGCGCCGAAGGCAAGGGACCAGGGAGCGGGGGACCAAGGGGCGGCAGCCCCCGGTTGCGGAGAAGGGGCGGGACCAGAGCGCAGGAGGGGCGGGGCCGGGGCGCACCGCGAGGCCCTACTCCCCCGTCCCCGCGACCACCTCCAGCACACCCTCCCCGTACGTGACCAACTTCTTCTCGCCGACCCCGCCGATGCCCCCCAGCTCCCCGACGGAGGCGGGCCGCGCCGTCGCGATCTCCCGCAGCGTCGCGTCATGGAAGATGACGTAGGCCGGAACCCCCTGCTCCCGCGCCTGCGCGGCCCGCCACGCCCGCAGCGCCTCGAACACCGGCACGGCCTCCTCGGGCAGCTCCGCCACCGCCGCGGCCGCCCGCGCCTTGCGCTCGCCCTTCGCCCCGGACCGCGCGACCGCCGCCTTCTTGGGCTCCTTGCGCAGCGGCACCTCGCGCCGGCGGCCGAGGACGGTGCCGCTCGCCTCGGTGAGCACCAGCGTGCCGTACTCCCCCTCGACGGCGAGGAGCCCCTGGGCGAGCAGCTGCCGCACCACGCCCCGCCATTCGCCCTCTCCCAGCTCCTCGCCGATGCCGAAGACCGACAGCTGGTCGTGGTCGAACTGGATGATCTTGGCGGTTCTGCGGCCGAGCAGGATGTCGATGATCTGGCCCGCGCCGAACTTCTGGCCGCGCTCCCGCTGCAACCGCACGATCGTCGACAGGACCTTCTGCGCGGCCACCGTGCCGTCCCAGGTCTCCGGCGGGGTGAGGCAGGTGTCGCAGTTGCCGCAGGAGTCGGCCGTGGGGTCCTGGCCGAAGTAGGTCAGGAGCTGGGCGCGGCGGCACTGGACGGTCTCGCAGAGCGCCAGCATGGCGTCCAGGTGGGCGGCGGCTCTGCGCCGGAACGCCTCGTCGCCCTCGCTGCCCTGGATCAGCTTGCGCTGCTGGACCACGTCCTGGAGGCCGTACGCCATCCAGGCCGTGGAGGGCATGCCGTCGCGGCCGGCGCGACCCGTCTCCTGGTAGTACCCCTCGACCGACTTGGGCAGGTCGAGGTGGGCGACGAAGCGGACGTCGGGCTTGTCGATGCCCATGCCGAAGGCGATCGTGGCGACCACCACCAGGCCGTCCTCCCGCAGGAACCGCGACTGGTGCAGCGCGCGCGTCCCGCTGTCGAGGCCCGCGTGATACGGCACGGCCTCGATGCCCTGGGCACAGAGGAACTCGGCGGTCCGCTCCACGGCGTTGCGCGAGAGGCAGTAGACGATGCCCGCGTCGCCCTCGTGCTCCTCCTTCAGGAAGGCGAGGAGCTGCTTCTTGGGGTCCGCCTTCGGCACGATGCGGTACTGGATGTTCGGCCGGTCGAAGCTCGCCACGAACTGCTTGGCGTCCGGCATGGCCAGGCGCTGGGTGATCTCCCGGTGCGTGGCGTCCGTCGCCGTCGCCGTCAGGGCGATGCGCGGCACGTCCGGCCAGCGCTCGCCGAGGACGGACAGGGTCAGATAGTCGGGGCGGAAGTCATGGCCCCACTGCGCCACGCAGTGGGCCTCGTCGATGGCGAAGACGGAGATCCTGGCCCGCGAGAGCAGGTCGAGCGTGGTGCCGAGGCGCAGCCGCTCCGGTGCCAGATAGAGCACGTCGAGCTCGCCCGCGAGCAGCTCGGCCTCCACGACCCGGCGCTCGTCGAAGTCCTGCGTGGAGTTCATGAACCCGGCGCGCACGCCCAGGGCCCGCAGTGCGTCCACCTGGTCCTGCATGAGGGCGATGAGAGGGGAGACCACGACGCCCGTACCCGGCCTGACCAGGGCGGGGATCTGATAGCACAGGGACTTTCCGCCGCCGGTCGGCATGAGGACCACGGCGTCACCGCCCGAGACCACATGGTCGATGATCGCTTCCTGCTCGCCGCGGAACGAGTCATAGCCGAACACGCGGTGCAGGGTCTCGAGGGCGGTGCCGCTCGCCGCGGCGACGCCGGGAGCCGCCCGGCCGCCCGGGCCGGCCGCCGGGGACGACTGCCCGCCCGTGAACGGGTCCTCGCCCGCGAACGGATCCTCTTCCCCGAAGGGCTCCCCGAACGGGTCCTCGAAAGGATCCGCGAACGGACGCGCGCCCTCATCCATGTCAGTCATGCCACCGATCCCCTGCCTCGCCCGGCCCCGTACGTCACGCCTCGACCACCGCGTGCTTCCACCACTGCGTCCACGATAGGGGTCCGCGCCGACAGGCCCCGAAGTTATCCACAGGCTCACCCCTGCGGTGTGACGAATGCGCCGTCGCGGCCCCGGGCACGGGGGCGGTTTCCGGACGCGCCACCGCCCGGCACCCCGGGGAGCCGGGGTGCCGGGCGGCACCGTACGCGGACAGGACCCGCGAGGCCTGGGCCCCGGGCCGAGGCCCTGCCTACCGGACGAAGACTCCGGCGTCTCCCGCCAGGTCGAGGAAGTACTGCGGCGCCACCCCGAGCACCAGGGTCACCGCCACCCCCACGCCGATCGCCGCCATGGTCAGCGGCGACGGGACGGCGACCGTGGGGCCGTCCGCCTTCGGCTCGCTGAAGAACATCAGGACGATCACGCGGATGTAGAAGAACGCGGCGATCGCGGACGAGACCACACCGACCACGACCAGGGCGCCCGCACCGCCGTCGGCCGCCGCCTTGAACACGGCGAACTTCCCGGAGAACCCGGAGGTCAGCGGGATGCCCGCGAAGGCGAGCAGGAACACGGCGAACACCGCGGCGACCAGTGGGGAGCGGCGGCCGAGCCCCGCCCACTTGGACAGGTGCGTCGCCTCGCCGCCCGCGTCCCGCACCAGGGTGACCACCGCGAAGGCGCCGATCGTCACGAAGGAGTACGCGGCCAGGTAGAACAGCACCGACGAGATGCCCTCCTCCGTGGTCGCGATGACACCGGCGAGGATGAAGCCCGCGTGGGCGATCGAGGAGTAGGCGAGGAGCCGCTTGATGTCGGTCTGGGTGATGGCGACGATCGCGCCGCCCAGCATCGTGACCACGGCGACGCCGATCATCACCGGCCGCCAGTCCCAGCGCAGGCCCGGCAGGACCACGTACAGCAGGCGCAGGAGGGCGCCGAACGCGGCCACCTTCGTCGCCGCCGCCATGAAGCCCGTGACCGGTGTGGGCGCGCCCTGGTAGACGTCGGGCGTCCACATGTGGAACGGCACGGCGCCCACCTTGAAGAGCAGGCCCATGACGATCATCGCGGCGCCGATCAGGAGCAGCGCGTCGTTGCCCATGGTGCCCGCGAGGGCCGGGTCGACGCTGGTGATCGTGCCGTCGACGACCTTGGCGACCGTGCCGTACGACACGGAGCCCGCGTAGCCGTAGATCAGCGCGATGCCGAACAGCGTGAACGCGGAGGCGAAGGCGCCGAGGAGGAAGTACTTCACGGCCGCTTCCTGCGACATGAGCCGCTTGCGGCGCGCCAGGGCGCACAGCAGGTACAGCGGCAGCGAGAAGACCTCCAGGGCGATGAAGAGGGTCAGGAGGTCGTTCGCCGCGGGAAAGACCAGCATGCCGCCGATGGCGAACAGCGCCAGCGGGAACACCTCGGTGGTGGTGAACCCGGCCTTGGTGGCGGCCTGTTCACCGGCGCTGCCGGGGACGGCTCCGGCCTGCGCGACGAAGGAGTCGACGCGGTTGCCGTGCGCCACCGGGTCGAGCCTGCGCTCGGCGAAGGTGAAGATCGCGACCAGGCCCGTGAGCAGAATGGTGCCCTGGAGGAACAGGGCGGGGCCGTCGACCGCGATCGCGCCCATCGCCGCGATCCTGGCCTTCGTGGTGCCGTAGTCACCGGCCGCGAGGGCGACGACCGCGGCGAAGGCGGCGGTCAGCGCGACGACGGACACGAAGAGCTGGACGTAGTAGCGGAACTTGCGCGGCACGAAGGCTTCGATGAGCACTCCGAGCACGGCGGCGCCGATGACGATCAGGGTCGGCGCCAGCTGGCCGTACTCGATCTTCGGCGCGTCGATCTTGTCGATCGGGTCGGCCGCCGTTGTCCACAGGCTGTGGACGGCTGTCGCACTCACTTGGCGGCCTCCACCTCGGGCTTGGGGTCCTTCTTCTGGACGTCGGACATGGTGTGCTCGACCGCCGGGTTCACCAGGTCGGTCACCGGCTTCGGGTAGACACCGAGGACGATCAGGAGCGCGATCAGCGGGGCCACCACGGCCAGTTCGCGCACCTTCAGGTCGGGCATCGAGGCGACCTCCGGCTTCACGGGCCCGGTCATCGTCCGCTGGTAGAGGACGAGGGTGTAGAGCGCGGCGAGCACGATGCCGAGGGTCGCGATGATCCCGACCGCCGGATAGCGCGCGAACGTGCCCACCAGGACCAGGAACTCACTCACGAACGGCGCGAGCCCCGGCAGCGACAGCGTGGCGAGGCCGCCGATCAGGAAGGTGCCCGCGAGTACCGGTGCCACCTTCTGCACCCCTCCGTAGTCCGCGATCAGGCGCGAACCCCGGCGCGAGATGAGGAAGCCCGCGACCAGCATCAGGGCGGCCGTGGAGATGCCGTGGTTGACCATGTACAGCGTGGCGCCGGACTGCCCCTGGGACGTCATCGCGAAGATGCCGAGGATGATGAACCCGAAGTGCGAGATCGACGCGTACGCCACCAGGCGCTTGATGTCGCGCTGGCCCACCGCGAGCAGCGCGCCGTAGATGATGCTGATCAGGGCGAGCACCAGGATCGCCGGTGTCGCCCACTTGCTGGCCTCGGGGAAGAGGCCGAGGCAGAACCGCAGCATCGCGAACGTGCCGACCTTGTCGACGACCGCCGTGATCAGTACGGCGACCGGGGCCGTGGCCTCGCCCATGGCGTTCGGCAGCCAGGTGTGCAGCGGCCACAGCGGGGCCTTCACCGCGAAGGCGAAGAAGAAGCCGAGGAACAGCCAGCGCTCGGTGTTGGTCGCCATGTCCAGCGAACCGTCGGCCCGCGCTTCGGCGATCTCCTGGAGCGAGAAGTTCCCTGCGACCACATGGAGCCCGATCACGGCCGCCAGCATGATGAGGCCGCCGGCCAGGTTGTAGAGCAGGAACTTCACGGCCGCGTACGAGCGCTGCGCCGAGGCGTTCTCGTCGCTGCCCGCGTGGGCGCGGTCCCCGAAGCCGCCGATGAGGAAGTACATCGGGATGAGCATGGCTTCGAAGAAGATGTAGAAGAGGAAGACGTCGGTGGCCTCGAAGGAGATGATCACCATCGCCTCGACGGCCAGGATCAGGGCGAAGAACCCCT
Organism: Streptomyces sp. NPDC017940; assembly: GCF_044328435.1. Lineage (NCBI taxonomy): Bacteria > Bacillati > Actinomycetota > Actinomycetes > Kitasatosporales > Streptomycetaceae > Streptomyces > Streptomyces sp. NPDC017940. Next base: position 870,788 of record NZ_JBIRHJ010000003.1, read on the forward strand.
GGGTCGGCCGCCAGCGCGACGACTTGGTCTCCAGGACGTCGGCGTCGTGCCAGCCCGCCAGGATGATGAAGGGGATCAGCAGGGCGGTGAGTGCGATCAGGGCGACGCCGATGCCGTCGACGCCGAGTTCGTACCGCACTCCGAAGTCCGCGATCCAGGACCGCGACTCGGTCAGTTGGTAGCGCTCGCCGTCCGGGTCGAACCGGACGGCGACCACGACGGCCAGCACGAGCGTGGCCAGTGAGAAGAGCAGCGCGAGCCATTTGGCGGCGGTCCGCCGGGCGGCCGGGACGGCCGCCGTGACGATCGCGCCGACCGCGGGGAGCGCGGCCGTCGCTGTGAGCAGAGGAAAGGACATCGGTATCAGACCGCCCTCATCAGCAGCGTCGCGACGATGAGGACCGCCGCGCCGCCGAACATCGAGACCGCGTAACTGCGTGCGTAGCCGTTCTGCAACTTCCGCAGCCGCCCGGAGAGCCCGCCGACCGAGGCCGCCGTGCCGTTGACGACGCCGTCCACCAGGGTGTGGTCGACGTACACCAGGGAGCGCGTGAGGTGCTCGCCGCCGCGCACGAGGACCACGTGGTTGAAGTCGTCCTGGAGCAGGTCCCTGCGGGCCGCGCGGGTGAGCAGCGAGCCGCGCGGGGCGACGACGGGGACCGGGCGGCGGCCGTACTGGAACCAGGCCAGGGTCACACCGACGACCAGGACCACCATGGTGGCGCCCGTGACCGTGGTGGCGCTCAGCGGGGAGTCGCCGTGGTCGTGGTGCGTGACGGGCTCCAGCCAGTGCGTGAAGCGGTCGCCGATGCTGAAGAAGCCGCCCGCGAACACCGATCCCACGGCGAGCAGGATCATCGGGATCGTCATGGACCTGGGCGACTCGTGCGGATGCGGTTCGGAGTGCGCGCCGCGCGTCTCGGCGGCGGGCTCGGCGCTCGGCTGCTCCGGGGACGCCGTCGCGCGGTGCCGCCAACGCTCCTCTCCGAAGAAGGTCAGGAGCATCACACGCGTCATGTAGTACGCCGTGATCGCCGCGCCGAGGAGCGCCACCGAGCCGAGGATCCAGCCCTCCGTGCCGCCCTTGGCGAAGGCCGCCTCGATGATCTTGTCCTTGGAGAAGAAGCCGGACAGGCCGGGGAAGCCGATGATCGCGAGATAGCCGAGACCGAAGGTCACGAACGTCACCGGCATGTACTTCCTGAGGCCGCCGTACTTGCGCATGTCGACCTCGTCGTTCATGCCGTGCATGACCGAACCCGCGCCGAGGAAGAGCCCGGCCTTGAAGAAGCCGTGCGTCACCAGGTGCATGATCGCGAAGACGTAGCCGATCGGGCCGAGGCCGGCGGCCAGGATCATGTAGCCGATCTGCGACATGGTCGAACCGGCGAGCGCCTTCTTGATGTCGTCCTTCGCGCAACCGACGATCGCACCGAACAGGAGCGTCACGGCGCCCACCACGGTGACGGCAAGCTGCGCGTCCGGGGCGCCGTTGAAGATCGCTCCGGAGCGGACGATGAGATAGACACCGGCGGTGACCATCGTCGCCGCGTGGATCAGGGCCGAGACCGGGGTCGGGCCCTCCATCGCGTCCCCGAGCCAGGACTGCAACGGCACCTGTGCGGACTTGCCGCATGCCGCGAGCAGCAGCATCAGGCCGATCGCCGTGAGCTTGCCCTCGCTCGTGCCCTCGGAGGCCTCCAGGACGGGCCCGAAGGCGAACGTCCCGAAGGTGGTGAACATCAGCATGATGGCGATGGAGAGACCGACGTCGCCGACCCGGTTGACCAGGAAGGCCTTCTTGGCCGCGGTGGCCGCGCTGGGCTTGTGCTGCCAGAAGCCGATCAGGAGATACGAGGCGAGGCCGACGCCCTCCCAGCCGACGTACAGGAGCAGGTAGTTGTCGGCGAGGACCAGCAGGAGCATCGCCGCGAGGAAGAGGTTCAGATAGCCGAAGAAGCGGCGGCGGCGCTCGTCGTGCTCCATGTACCCGATCGAGTACAGGTGGATGAGCGTGCCGACGCCGGAGATCAGCAGGACGAACGTCATCGACAGCTGGTCCAGCTGGAAGGCCACGTCCGCCTGGAAGCCCTCGACGGGGATCCAGCTGAACAGGTGCTGGTGCAGCGAGCGGTCCTCGGCGCCCTCGCCGAGCATGTCGGCGAAGAGGACCAGGCCGATCACGAAGGACAGGGCCGAGAGCAGCGTGCCGATCCAGTGCCCCACCCGGTCGAGGCGCCGGCCGCCGCACAGCAGGACGGCCGCTCCGAGCAGAGGCGCCGCCACGAGCAGCGCAATCAGGTTCTCTGTGTTCACGGTGCTAACGACCCCTTACAGCTTCATCAGGCTGGCGTCGTCGACCGAGGCCGAGTGACGGGAGCGGAACAGCGACACGATGATCGCGAGCCCGACGACGACTTCGGCGGCGGCGACGACCATCGTGAAGAAGGCGATGATCTGGCCGTCCAGATTGCCGTGCAGCCGGGAGAACGCGACGAACGCCAAGTTGCAGGCGTTCAGCATCAGCTCGACGCACATGAAGACGACGATCGCGTTCCGCCTGATCAGTACGCCACTGGCGCCTATGGCGAACAGCAGAGCCGCCAGGTACAGGTAGTTGACCGGATTCACTTCGACGCCTCCTCGGTCTGCTCGCCCGCGGTGGCGGCGGCGTGTTCGGTCCCGGAGCCGCCGTCGCCGTTCCTGCCGGGGTCCGTACGCCGCAGGTCCGGACGCTCCAGGCGGTCCGTGGCGCGCTGCTCCAGGGCCCGCAGGTCGTTCAGCGCCTCGGTGGACACGTCGCGGATCTGGCCGCGCTCGCGCAGCGTCCTGCTGACCGTGAGCTCCGACGGCGTGCCGTCGGGGAGCAGGCCCGCGATGTCCACCGCGTTGTGCCGGGCGTACACGCCCGGGGCGGGCAGCGGCGGCAGGTGCTTGCCCTCGCGCACGCGCTCCTCGGCCAGTTCGCGCTGGGTCTTGGCGCGCTCCGTGCGCTCGCGGTGGGTGAGGACCATCGCGCCGACCGTCGCCGTGATGAGCAGCGCGCCGGTGATCTCGAAGGCGAAGACGTACTTCGTGAAGATGAGGGTCGCGAGGCCCTCCACGTTGCCGCCCTCGTTGGCCTTGGCCAGGCCTTCGAAGTCGTTCAGGGAGGCGTTGCCGATGCCCGCGAACAGCAGCAGGGCGAAGCCGAAGCCGCACACCGCGGCCAGCCAGCGCTGGCCCTTGATGGTCTCCTTCAGCGAGTCGGCGGCGGTGACGCCGACGAGCATGACCACGAAGAGGAACAGCATCATGATCGCGCCGGTGTAGACCACGATCTGCACGACGCCGAGGAAGTAGGCGCCGTTGGCCAGGTAGAACACCGCGAGGATGATCATGGTCCCGGCCAGGCAGAGCGCGCTGTGCACCGCCTTCCGCATCAGGATCGTGCACAGCGCGCCGATCACGGCGACCGTGCCGAGCACCCAGAACTGGAAGGCCTCGCCCGTGGAGGTGGTGTAGGCCGCGAGGGCGGTCATGCGTCCACCCCCCGGTCCCGTGCGGGCCCCTCGCCCGCGCTCCCCGAGGCCGCCCTCGCGGGCCCGGCCTGCGCGGCGGCGGTCGGCTCGGGGCCGACGCCCTCGGGGACGGTCACTTCGGAGGCGGGCTTCTCGCCGCGGGAGAGGGCGGGCTGCGGGGTCGTGCCGGGGGCGGCCTCGGTGACGAGGCCTCGGTAGTAGTCGCCCTCGTCCATGCCCGGGTAGATCGCGTGCGGCGATTCGACCATGCCTTCTTCGAGGCCGGCGAGCAGCTGTTCCTTGGTGTAGATGAGGTTCGCCCGGCTGCTGTCGGCGAGCTCGAACTCGTTCGTCATCGTCAACGCGCGCGTGGGGCACGCCTCGATGCACAGTCCGCAGAAGATGCAGCGGGCGTAGTTGATCTGATAGACGCGGCCGTACCGCTCGCCCGGGGAGTAGCGCTCCTCCTCGGTGTTGTCCGCGCCCTCCACATAGATGGCGTCCGCGGGACAGGCCCAGGCGCACAGCTCGCAGCCGACGCACTTCTCCAGGCCGTCCGGATGGCGGTTGAGCTGGTGCCGGCCGTGGAAGCGGGGAGCCGTGGTCTTCTGCTGCTCCGGATACTGCTCGGTCAGCCGCTTCTTGAACATGGCCTTGAAGGTCACGCCGAAGCCCGCGACGGGGTTCTGGAACCCCTGATCCGACTGGTTCGACTGCTGCGGGTCGACCGCCTGCTGTTGCTCGGGCAGCTGTGCGTGCTTCGGCCGGTCCGGCATGTTCGGCTGCTCAGCCATCGGACGCCTCCTTTCCGTCACTTTGAGTATCGGGCCCACCACTGACAATCAACTCCCGCTCCTGGCGCGGACGTCGACGCGGCACGGGCGGCAGGGTCTGTCCGGGCAGCGGCGGCACCGGGAAGCCGCCGGCCATCGGGTCGAAGGCACCGGCTTCCGCGGGCGGGGCGGCCGCGGCCGCGTCCTTCTCGCGTTTGTCGCGGAAGACGTCCACGAGCACGGAGAGCAGCAGCAGGGCGAGTACGCCGCCGCCCACGTAGAGCGCGATCTCGCTGAAGTCGTAATCCTCGTTGCGCAGTGCCCGGACGGTGGCGACGAGCATCAGCCAGACCAAGGAAACGGGAATGAGGACCTTCCAGCCGAGCTTCATCAGCTGGTCGTAGCGGACGCGCGGCAGGGTGCCGCGCAGCCAGATGAAGAAGAACAGGAGCAGCTGCACCTTGAGGGTGAACCAGGCCATCGGCCACCATCCGTGGTTCGCGCCCTCCCAGAAGGTGCTCACCGGCCACGGGGCCCGCCAGCCGCCGAGGAACAGCGTCACGGAGACGGCCGAGACGGTCACCATGTTGACGTACTCGGCGAGCATGAACATCGCGAACTTGATCGAGGAGTACTCGGTGTTGAAGCCGCCCACGAGGTCGCCCTCGGACTCCGGCATGTCGAACGGCGCCCGGTTGGTCTCCCCGATCATCGTCACGACGTAGATCAGGAACGACACCGGAAGCAGCAGGACGTACCAGCGGCCCTCCTGCGCCTCGACGATCCGCGACGTCGACATCGATCCGGAGTACAGGAACACCGAGGCGAACGCGGCGCCCATGGCGATCTCGTACGAGATCATCTGCGCGCACGAGCGCAGTCCGCCGAGCAGCGGGTACGTCGAACCGGAGCTCCAGCCCGCGAGGACGATGCCGTAGATGCCGACGGAGGCGACCGCGAGGATGTAGAGCATCGCGATCGGCAGGTCGGTGAGCTGCATCGTGGTGCGGTGTCCGAAGATCGACACTTCGTTGCCCGCGGGCCCGAAGGGGATCACCGCGATCGCCATGAACGCCGGGATGGCGGCGACGATCGGCGCGAGGACGTAGACGACCTTGTCCGCGCGCTTGACGATCAGGTCCTCCTTGAGCATCAGCTTGATGCCGTCCGCGAGGGACTGGAGCATGCCCCAGGGGCCGTGCCGGTTGGGGCCGATGCGCAACTGCATCCAGGCGACGACCTTGCGCTCCCACACGATGGAGAACAGCACGGTGATCATCAGGAACGCGAAGCAGAAGACGGCCTTGACGACGACGAGCCACCAGGGGTCCCTGCCGAACATCGACAGGTCTTCGGCCGCCAGGGGAACCGCGGTCTGCGCGGTGTGCACTGCCTGAAGCATCACGACGTCACCTCCGTGGCCCCGGCGGGGCCCGGCAGGACGGCCGGGCCGATGCGGACGAGGTCGCCGGGGCGGGCGCCGGTGTCCGACGTGACGCCTCCCCCGGACGAGTTCAGGGGGAGCCAGACCACGCGGTCGGGCATCGGGGTGACGAGCAGCGGCAGCGTGGTTGCGCCCGTGAGGCCGGTGACGGCGAGCAGGTCGCCGTCCTTGACGCCCGCCTCGGCCGCGGTGGCCGCGGACAGCCGGGCCACCGCCGGGTGCCGGGTCCCGGCGAGCGCGTCGTCGCCCTCCTGGAGGCGGCCCTGGTCGAGCAGCAGCCGGTGGCCCGCGAGGACGGCCTCACCTGCGGCGGGCCGCGGCGGGTGCACCGGCGTCTCCAGGGGCTCCGTCGCGTGCGGTCCGTCCCAGCCGCCGAGGCGGTCCAGCTCCCGCCGGATCGTCAGGAGGTCGGGCAGGCCGAGGTGGACGTCGCCCGCGTCGGCCAGCATGTGCAGGACGCGGGCGTCGCTCGGGGCGAGCCTGCGGGTCATCTGGTCCGGCTTGAGCGCCGCGTCGAAGAGCCGGGCCCGGCCTTCCCAGTTGAGGAAGGTGCCCGGCTTCTCGGCGACGGCGGCCACCGGGAGCACCACGTCGGCGCGTTCCGTCACCTCGCTCGGCCGCAGCTCCAGGGAGACCAGGAAGCCGACCTCGTCGAGCGCGGCACGCGCGCGTGCCGGGTCGGGCAGGTCGGCGACCTCCACTCCCGCGACGAGCAGGGCGCTCAGTTCGCCGGTCGCGGCGGCCTCGATGATCTGTCCGGTGTCGCGGCCGTAGCGGTGCGGGAGTTCGGCCACCGACCAGGCGGTGGCGACCTGCTCCCGCGCGCGCGGGTCGGTCGCGGGCCGGCCGCCGGGCAGCAGCGACGGCATCGCTCCGGCCTCGATCGCCGCGCGTTCACCCGCTCGGCGCGGGATCCACACGAGCCGGGCCCCGGTCGCGGTAGCCGTCCGCACGACGGCCGTCAGCGCGCCGGGGACGGCCGCGAGCCGCTCACCGACGACGATCACGGCGCCCTCGGAGCGCAGCGCCTCGGCGGCCCCGGCGCCCTCGTCCCCCAGGCCGACGTTGGCCGCGAGCGCGTCCAGCCACTCCGTCTCGGTGCCGGGAGCGGCGGCGAGCAGCGTGCCGCCGGCCTTCTCCAGGCCGCGGGTCGCGTACGGCGCGAGGGCGTAGGTGCGCTGGCCGTGCTTGCGCCAGGCCTTGCGCAGGCGCAGGAAGACGCCGGGGGCCTCCTCCTCCGCCTCGACACCGGCGAGCAGCACGGCGGGGGCCCGCTCGACGGCGGCGTACGTGACGCCGTGGCCGTCGAGGTCACGGCCGCGTCCCGCGACGCGTGCCGCGAGGAAGTCGGCCTCCTCGCTGGAGTGCACGCGCGCGCGGAAGTCGATGTCGTTGGTGTCGAGCGCCACGCGCGCGTACTTGCTGTACGCGTAGGCGTCCTCCAGGGTGAGGCGCCCGCCGGTCAGCACACCGGCGCGCCCGCGCGCGGCACCGAGCCCCTTGGCCGCCGCCTCCAGGGCCTCGGGCCAGGAGGCAGGGACCAGCTCACCGGAGTCGGCGTCGCGCACCAGCGGGGTGGTGAGCCGGTCCGGCTTCTGCGCGTACCGGAAGCCGAAGCGCCCCTTGTCGCAGATCCACTCCTCGTTGACCTCGGGGTCGTTCTGCGCGAGCCGCCGCATGACTTTGCCGCGCCTGTGGTCCGTACGCGTGGCGCAGCCGCCCGCGCAGTGCTCGCACACCGAGGGCGACGACACCAGGTCGAAGGGGCGCGAACGGAACCGGTACGCCGCCGAGGTGAGGGCGCCCACCGGGCAGATCTGGATGGTGTTGCCGGAGAAGTACGACTCGAAGGGTTCGCCGTCGCCCGTGCCGACCTGCTGGAGCGCGCCGCGCTCGAGCAGCTCGATCATAGGGTCGCCCGCGATCTGGTTGGAGAAGCGGGTGCAGCGCGCGCACAGCACGCACCGCTCGCGGTCGAGCAGCACCTGTGTGGAGATCGGCACCGGCTTCTCGAACGTGCGCTTCCTGCCATCGAAACGGGTGTCCGAGTCGCCGACCTGCATCGCCTGGTTCTGGAGCGGGCACTCGCCGCCCTTGTCGCAGACCGGGCAGTCCAACGGGTGGTTGATGAGGAGCAGCTCCATCACGCCCCGCTGCGACTTCTCCGCGACCGGCGACGTGAGCTGCGACTTCACCACCATGCCGTCCGTGCACGTGATGGTGCAGGAGGCCATCGGCTTGCGCTGGCCCTCGACCTCCACGATGCACTGCCGGCAGGCGCCCGCGGGGTCGAGGAGCGGGTGGTCGCAGAAGCGCGGGATCTCGATGCCGAGGAGTTCGGCGGCGCGGATCACCAGCGTGCCCTTGGGGACGCTGATCCCGATGCCGTCGATCGTCAGGGAGACCAGGTCCTCCGGCACAGCCGCCGCGTCCCCGCCTCCGGAGGGAGCGCTACTGGTGGACACTGTCATGCGTTCACCTCCGTGTACGTGTCGGTCCTGCCGCTGTGGTCGGCCCAGAGCGTGGACTTGGCGGGGTCGAAGGGGCAGCCCCTGCCGGTGATGTGCTGCTCGTACTCCTCGCGGAAGTACTGGAGCGAGGAGAAGATCGGTGAGGCGGCGCCGTCACCGAGGGCGCAGAAGGACTTGCCGTTGATGTTGTCGGCGATGTCGTTCAGCTTGTCGAGGTCGGACATGACGCCCTTGCCCGCCTCGATGTCGCGCAGCAACTGCACGAGCCAGTAGGTCCCTTCGCGGCAGGGCGTGCACTTGCCGCAGGACTCGTGGGCGTAGAACTCGGTCCAGCGGGTCACGGCCCGCACCACGCAGGTCGTCTCGTCGAAGCACTGGAGCGCCTTGGTGCCGAGCATCGACCCGGCGGCGCCCACGCCCTCGTAGTCGAGTGGCACGTCGAGGTGCTCGTCGGTGAACATCGGCGTGGAGGAGCCGCCCGGCGTCCAGAACTTCAGCCGGTGCCCGGCCCGCATGCCGCCGCTCAGGTCGAGCAGTTGGCGCAGCGTGATGCCGAGGGGTGCCTCGTACTGTCCTGGCGAGGTCACGTGCCCGCTGAGCGAGTACAGCGTGAAGCCGGGCGACTTCTCGCTGCCCATCGACTTGAACCAGTCCTTCCCCCGGTTCAGGATCGCGGGAACCGACGCGATGGACTCGACGTTGTTCACCACAGTGGGGCACGCGTAGAGGCCCGCGACCGCAGGGAAGGGGGGACGGAGTCGCGGCTGACCACGGCGGCCCTCGAGCGAGTCGAGCAGCGCGGTCTCCTCACCGCAGATGTACGCGCCCGCGCCCGCGTGCACGGTGAGTTCCAGATCGAGTCCGGTGTCCAGGCCGTGCTCGCGACGGTGCCCGGCCTTGCCGAGGTAGCCCGCCGCGTACGCCTCACGTACGGCCTCGTGCAGCCGCCGGAGCACAGGCACGACTTCACCACGCAGGTAGATGAAGGCATGTTCGGACCTGATCGCGTGACAAGCGATCGCGATGCCCTCGATGAGGCTGTGCGGGTTCGCGAAGAGGAGCGGGATGTCCTTGCAGGTCCCTGGCTCCGACTCGTCGGCGTTGACAACAAGATAGTGCGGTTTGCCGTCGCCCTGGGGGATGAACTGCCACTTCATCCCGGTCGGGAAGCCCGCGCCGCCGCGGCCGCGCAGGCCCGAGTCCTTCACATAGGCGATCAGGTCGTCGGGCGCCATGGCGAGGGCCTTGCGCAGCCCCTCGTAGCCGTCGTGGCGGCGGTAGGTGTCGAGGGTCCAGGACTTCTCGTCGTCCCAGAAGGCCGAGAGCACCGGCGCGAGGAGCTTTTCCGGGCTGGTCTCGTTGTCGATCTCGGCGGCCAACGTCATCACTCCCCCTCCTCGGCGGACGGACCGGCCGGGTGGGCCGGGTCGGAAGCCGAGGTCTGCTGCGGCGCGTCGTGCGAGCTGAGGTGCTCACCGGGTGACGGGTCGTGCGGCTGGCTCTCCTCGGGTCCGCCCGCGCGCGGGTGGACCACGCGTGCGGGCGCCGTCTCGCCCTTGGCGAGGCGCAGCCCGATCAGCGAGGCGGGGCCCGCGCCGCCGCTCGCCTCTACGGCGCCCGCGCGCTCGTCGGGGAAGCCCGCGAGGATCCGGGCGGTCTCCTTGAAGGTGCACAGGGGGGCGCCGCGGGTCGGTTCGACCGGTGCTCCCGCGCGTAGGTCGTCGACGAGGCGCTTGGCGCTGCCGGGCGTCTGGTTGTCGAAGAACTCCCAGTTGACCATCACCACGGGAGCGAAGTCGCAGGCGGCGTTGCACTCGATGTGCTCCAGCGTCACCTTGCCGTCCTCGGTGGTGCCGCCGTTGCCGACACCCAGGTGCTCCTGGAGTGCCTCGAAGATGGCGTCGCCGCCCATGACGGCGCACAGCGTGTTGGTGCAGACGCCGACCTGGTAGTCGCCGGAGGGCTTCCGGCGGTACATGGTGTAGAAGGTCGCGACCGCCGTCACCTCCGCGGTGGTCAGGCCGAGCACCTCCGCGCAGAACTGCATGCCGGTGCGCGTCACGTGGCCCTCCTCCGACTGCACCAGGTGCAGCAGCGGCAGGAGCGCCGAGCGGGAGTCGGGGTAGCGGGCGACGACCTCGCGCGCGTCGGCCTCCAGGCGGGCGCGGACGTCGGCCGGATAGGCCTGCGGGGGCAGTTGGGGCATGCCCAGGCTGACGCCCTCGGGGGAACTGGTGGTCACCGGTCGACGCCTCCCATCACGGGGTCGATGGACGCGACGGCGACGATGACGTCGGCGACCTGGCCGCCCTCGCACATCGCCGCCATGGCCTGAAGGTTGGTGAAGGACGGATCGCGGAAGTGGACCCGGTAGGGGCGGGTGCCGCCATCGGAGACGACGTGCACGCCCAGTTCGCCCTTGGGCGACTCCACGGCGGCGTAGGCCTGGCCCGGCGGCACCCGGAAGCCCTCCGTCACCAGCTTGAAGTGGTGGATCAGGGCCTCCATGGAGGTGCCCATGATCTTCTTGATGTGGTCGAGCGAGTTGCCGAGGCCGTCGGGGCCGAGGGACAGCTGGGCGGGCCAGGCGATCTTCTTGTCGGCGACCATGACGGGACCGGGCTCGAGGCGGTCGAGGCACTGCTCGACGATGCGCAGCGACTGCCGCATCTCCTCCAGGCGGATCAGGAACCGTCCGTAGGAGTCACAGGTGTCGGCCGTGGGGACGTCGAAGTCGTACGTCTCGTAGCCGCAGTAGGGCTGTGCCTTGCGCAGGTCGTGCGGGAGTCCCGCGGAGCGGAGCACGGGGCCGGTGGCGCCGAGGGCCATGCAGCCGGCCAGGTCGAGGTGGCCGACGTCCTGCATGCGGGCCTTGAAGATGGGGTTCCCGGTGGCGAGCTTGTCGTACTCCGGGAGGTTCTTGTGCATCTTCTTCACGAACTCGCGGATCTGGTCCACGGCGCCCGGGGGCAGGTCCTGGGCGAGTCCGCCGGGCCGGACGTACGCGTGGTTCATGCGCAGGCCGGTGATCAGCTCGTAGATGTCGAGGATCAGTTCACGGTCACGGAAGCCGTAGATCATGATCGTCGTCGCGCCGAGCTCCATGCCGCCGGTGGCGATGCACACCAGGTGCGAGGACATCCGGTTCAGCTCCATCAGGAGCACGCGCAGGATCGTGGCGCGGTCGGGGATCTGGTCCTCGATGCCGAGCAGCTTCTCCACGCCGAGGCAGTACGCCGTCTCGTTGAAGAACGGCGTCAGGTAGTCCATGCGCGTGACGAACGTGGTGCCCTGGGTCCAGGTGCGGTACTCGAGGTTCTTCTCGATGCCCGTGTGCAGATAGCCGATGCCGCAGCGGGCCTCGGAGACCGTCTCGCCCTCGATCTCCAGGATGAGCCGGAGCACGCCGTGCGTGGAGGGGTGCTGGGGGCCCATGTTGACGATGATGCGCTCGTCGTCGGCTTTGGCCGCGGACTGGACGACCTCGTCCCAGTCGCCGCCGGTGACCGTGTAGACGGTCCCTTCGGTGGTCTCGCGTGCCGAGGCAGAGGCGGAGGCAGAAGGAGTGCTCATCAGCTGTACGACCTCCGCTGGTCCGGAGCCGGGATCTGGGCGCCCTTGTACTCGACGGGGATGCCGCCGAGGGGGTAGTCCTTGCGCTGCGGGAAGCCCTGCCAGTCGTCCGGCATCATGATCCGCGTGAGCGCCGGGTGGCCGTCGAAGACCAGGCCGAAGAAGTCGTACGTCTCGCGCTCGTGCCAGTCGTTCGTCGGGTAGACGGCGACCAGGGAGGGGACGTGCGGGTCGGCGTCCGGGGCGCCGACCTCCAGGCGGATCAGGCGGTTGTGGGTGATCGAGCGCAGGTGGTAGACGGCGTGCAGCTCGCGGCCCTTGTCGTTGGGGAAGTGCACTCCGCTGACGCCGGTGCACAGCTCGAAGCGCAGCGCCGGGTCGTCGCGCAGGGTGCGGGCGACCCGGACGAGGTGCTCGCGCGCGATGTGGAAGGTGAGCTCGTCGCGGTCGACGACGGTCTTCTCGATGGCGTTCTCGGGGACGAGTCCCTGTTCCTCCAGGGCCCCTTCGAGTTCGTCGGCGACCTCGTCGAACCAGCCGCCGTAGGGGCGCGAGGAGGCGCCGGGCAGCGTGATGGTGCGGACGAGCCCGCCGTAGCCGGAGGTGTCGCCGCCGTTGTTCGCGCCGAACATGCCCCTGCGTACGCCGATGACCTCGCCCGAGGTGTCGCGCGGCGACGGCACGCCGGTGCCGTTCAGGGGCTCGCCCCCGCCGCCCGGGTGCTTGTCGCCGTTCGGGTGCTTCTCGGTCACCGCAGCAGCCCCTTCATCTCGATGGTGGGGAGCGCCTTGAGGGCCGCTTCCTCCGCCTCCCGGGCCGCTTCTTCCGCGTTCACGCCGAGCTTGGAGGACTGGATCTTCTGGTGCAGCTTGAGGATCGCGTCCATCAGCATCTCGGGCCGGGGCGGGCAACCGGGCAGATAGATGTCGACCGGGACGACATGGTCCACGCCCTGCACGATCGCGTAGTTGTTGAACATCCCGCCCGACGATGCGCAGACCCCCATGGAGATGACCCACTTGGGGTTGGGCATCTGGTCGTAGACCTGGCGCAGGACGGGCGCCATCTTCTGACTCACCCGTCCGGCGACGATCATCAGGTCGGCCTGTCGCGGCGAGCCGCGGAAGACCTCCATGCCGAAGCGCGCCAGGTCGTAGCGTCCGGCGCCGGTCGTCATCATCTCGATGGCGCAGCACGCGAGTCCGAACGTGGCGGGAAAGACGGATGACTTGCGCACCCACCCGGCGGCCTGCTCGACGGTGGTCAGCAGGAATCCGCTCGGCAGTTTCTCTTCGAGTCCCATGCTCAGTGGCTCCTCTGTCCCCTTCCGGGGGTCAGTCCCATTCCAGGCCGCCGCGCCGCCACACGTACGCGTAGGCGACGAAGACGGTGAGCACGAAGAGCAGCATCTCCACGAGCCCGAAAATCCCGAGGGCGTCGAAGGTGACGGCCCAGGGGTAGAGAAAGACGATCTCGATGTCGAAGACGATGAAGAGCATCGCCGTCAGGTAGTACTTGATGGGGAAGCGCCCGCCGCCGGCCGGCGTGGGGGTCGGCTCGATACCGCACTCGTAGGCCTCGAGCTTCGCGCGGTTGTACCGCTTCGGCCCGATAAGCGTGGCCATGACCACGGAGAAGATCGCAAAGCCTGCCCCGAGGGCTCCCAGTACGAGGATGGGCGCATAGGCGTTCACCGCTCCTCGCTCCTCTCAGTCGGCGCTGACTGCTGGCGGTTGCGTGGGTCCCGCGCCCGCCTCCCCCTGGGCGATCCCGCGCCGTCCGGAGCCGTGGAGCCGCCGGAGGCCTTGAAGATCGCTTACATGTGAAGCAGGTCACAAGCCCAACTGCCCCGCATCTTATGCCTGCCGGTCTGTGATCTGCGACACGGGGTACGACAACGGCTTTGTGATCTCCACCACCTGACGAAGGATCATGAAGTCGGATGAGCGGTGATCTTCACACGCGAAGCACCTGAGTGATCACCAGAGGTGACATCCTGACCCATCGGGCCTGGTCGGGGCGCGGTTGCACTATCAAGAGTTGGCAGCTACAGGCAAATTGGCGCTGGACCGGATCACTTGATAGAGCCGCGCGTTCACACTTTGGCGGGAGGGATGTGGACGGATGTGGACGTGTGCATCGATTCACGAGGCCCCCGCCACCGACGCACCGTCACCCCCGCCTCCGTCACGAGTCCGCCGCCGAACCGCCACGCCGCACAACCGGAAGATCTCGGACTGATCTCGGTCAGGTCTCGGCGAGATCCAGACGGTTCGCCCGAGTGACCTGCACCACACCCGAACAGTCGGCCGAACAACCGGGCTTGGCCAACCGCCTCACCGGGTGGTATTCCAGGGGCAATTCGGACGTAAAGCGGAAAACCCATGATCACAGGTGTGATCATGACTGTCCGCATTGCCCGTTACGGCGTCAATAAGAAGCGACACGCCCGGGATTCAGCCGCCGGTGGGGTGACTGTGGCGCAGCACACGTTTCTTGAAGGGAACCGTGTGTCCCTGATAGCGGTTGTTCTCATGTCCCACACCGCTCACATACCCAGCCACCGGAAGCCCCGCCGCAGCGCGTCGAAGATGGCTCTGCGCGCCGGAGTTGCCGGTGGCGTCCTCAGCACCCTGGCAGTGGCAGGCGCCGCCGGCACGGCGACCGCCGCCGAGCCGGTGACCGAGACCGTCGAGCTGCCCACTTTGACGGCCGACCTGTCCGCGCAGATCGCCCAGTCCGCGGACGCCACCGCGCAGGCGGCCGACAGCTACGAGGCGCGCGCCCAGCAGGACGCCGCTGCCACGAAGGCGGCCAAGCAGGCCGCCAAGGACCAGGTCGAGGCCGCGAAGAAGGCGGAGGCCAAGAAGAAGGCCGCCGCCAAGGCCGAGGCCGAGCGGGAGGCCGCGGCGAAGCGCGCCGCGCGCGACGCCGAGCGCACCCAGCTCAGCACGCAGTCCGCGCCCTCCGGCGGCGGCTCCGCCACCACCGCATCGAACTCCTCGAACTCCTCCGACTCCTCGAACGTCTCGACGCCTTCGAGCGGCAGCGTCGCGGGTGTCATCAGCTTCCTCAAGGCGCAGGTCGGCGACGCCTACGTCATGGGCGGCACGGGCCCCAACTCGTGGGACTGCTCGGGTCTCGTGCAGGCGGCGTTCAAGCAGGCGGGCGTCGACCTGCCGCGCACCTCGCAGGCGCAGTCGACGGCGGGCACGCCCGTCTCACTGTCCAACCTCCAGGTGGGCGACATCGTCTACTGGGGTGGCGCCGGGTCCGCGTACCACGTGGGCGTGTACATCGGCGGCGGCCAGTACCTGGACGCCGCGAACCCCAGCAAGGGCGTCGTGATCCAGGACCTCTCCGGCTACCCGGCGTCGGGCGCCGTGCGCGTCCTCTGACAGCGACCGACAGCTTCGGACGTCTTCTGAGGGCTTCTGACGTGTCCTGACGTCTCCTGACGGTTTCGCGTACGTTCCACACGTACGCGGGAAGGGCCGGAACCCCGTTCGGGGTTCCGGCCCTTCGTCGTGGGCCCCGGCGGGCCCCGCAGTGGGCCCGGAGGACCTCGGGCGGCCCCGCGGCCCCCCACGGGCCTCGTGCGGCCTCTGTGAGCGGCCGCGGGGTCCACCCCCGGCCCCGCACGAGGCCGAGGGGCCGCATCAGGCCTTCGGGGCCACCTTGCTGAGGCCGTTGATGATGCGGTCCATCGCGTCGCCGCCCCGCGGGTCCGTGAGGTTCGCCAGCATCTTCAGGGTGAACTTCATCAGCATCGGGTGGGTGAGGCCCCGCTGCGCGGCGATCTGCATGACCTTCGGGTTGCCGATGAGCTTCACGAAGGCGCGGCCGAGCGTGTAGTAGCCGCCGTAGACCTCCTTGAGCGTCTTCGGGTAGTCGTGGAGGGCCAGTTCGCGCTGGGCGGGCGTGGCGCGGGCGTGTGCCTGGACGATGACGTCGGCCGCGATCTGGCCCGACTCCATGGCGTACGCGATGCCCTCGCCGTTGAACGGGTTGACGAGGCCGCCCGCGTCGCCGACGAGCAGCAGCCCGCGGGTGTAGTGCGGCTGGCGGTTGAAGGCCATCGGCAGGGCGGCGCCGCGGATGGGCATGGTCATGTTCTCGGGCGTGTAGCCCCAGTCCTCGGGCATCGAGGCGCACCAGGCCTTGAGGATCTCGCGCCAGTCGAGCTCCTTGAAGGCGGCGGAGGTGTTCAGGACGCCGAGGCCGACGTTCGACGTACCGTCACCCATGCCGAAGATCCAGCCGTAGCCGGGAAGCAGGCGGTCCTCGGCGCCGCGGCGGTCCCACAGCTCGAGCCAGGACTCCAGGTAGTCGTCGTCGTGGCGCGGCGACGTGAAGTACGTACGCACCGCGACACCCATCGGGCGGTCCTCGCGGCGGTGCAGGCCCATCGCGAGCGAGAGGCGCGTGGAGTTGCCGTCCGCGGCCACCACCAGGGGCGCGTGGAAGGTCACCGGCGTCTTCTCCTCGCCGATCTTTGCGTGCACACCGGTGATGCGGCCGGTGCGGTCGTCGACGACCGGGGCGCCCACGTTGCAGCGCTCGTGCAGCCGCGCGCCCGCCTTCTGGGCCTGGCGGGCCAGCTGCTCGTCGAAGTCGTCGCGCTTGCGTACGAGTCCGTAGTCGGGGAAAGAGGCGAGTTCCGGCCAATCCAGTTGCAGCCGTACGCCGCCCCCGATGATGCGGAGGCCTTTGTTCCGCAGCCAGCCCGCCTCTTCGGAGATGTCGATTCCCATCGACACGAGCTGCTTGGTGGCGCGGGGCGTGAGCCCGTCGCCGCAGACCTTCTCCCGTGGGAACGCGGTCTTCTCAAGGAGGAGTACGTCGAGTCCGGCCTTCGCCAGGTAGTACGCCGTGGTCGAACCGGCTGGCCCGGCCCCCACGACGATGACGTCAGCGGTGTTTTCGGAGAGGGGCTCGGTCACGGCGGGTTCTCCCCAAGGCTCGAAATATGTGTGCCGACGGGCACGGGATATGGGCAGTCTATGAGGCGGTACCGATCAACCAGGCGAAGGGCCACTTGTGAGCGATGTGAGCGACGTAAGCCCCGTTACCGTGGCCGGCACCGTGGTGGCCCCCGTCGGCGTCGCGCCGCCCGCCGTGCGGCTGCGCGTGCCCACGCACGAGGACGCCTTCGTCTGGCACCGGCTCTTCGACGACCCGGAGGTCATGGAGTTCTTCGGCGGAAGGTCGGCGGAGCTGTCCGCGTACGAGGAGCTGACCGCCCGGCAGCGCCGCCACGACGCCGAACACGGCTTCTGCCTGTGGACCCTGCTCGACCCCGCGGGCGACCCCATCGGCTTCACCGGCGCCCAGCCGTGGCCGCACCCGTGGGGGCCGGTGGGCGACATAGAGATCGGCTGGCGCCTCGCGCGGACTGCGTGGGGCCGTGGCTACGCGAGCGCGGCGGCCCGCGCCACCGTCGAGCGGTTGCGGGCGGCAGGTGTGCCCGCGGTGGTGGCGGTGGTCGACGTACGCAACACGCGTTCGATCGCGGTGGCCGAAGGCCTCGGCATGGAACGCACGGAGACGTTCGCCTCGCCCCGGCCGGGGCAGCGGGCGCACTCCTTCCGGCTTGTGCTCTGACGGAGGCCGGGCAGGCCCGGTCCCCCGGCTCCTCGTGGAGCACGACGTCCGCGCGGCACCCCTGACCGGAGCCGGAGTGCCGCGCGGAGCGTCGTGACCGCTAGCCGGTGAGGCGCCAGGTGTTCAGTGCCGTCCGGTGCGTCGCCGCGCCGTGCCCGGCCGGCCAGAAGTCCTCGCGCCAGGACAGCTGGAGGGCGTACTCGGTGCCGTTGTCCGCGATGTAGCTGTGGTCGATGGCGCGGATCGTCCGGCCCGCCCGGTCCTCGTAGGTGTACTCCCACACCGCGGCCGGTCGCCCCCTGAAGGTCGTGTCCACGAGGCGGATGCGACGGTAGTCCGACTTGTCCGGGTCCTTCTTGGCGTGCTCCTCGATGGTCCTGAGGTTCCCGTACGAGGTGTAGTCGGCGTTGTCGATGACGCCGATCTGGAAGTTCTCCGGCCCCGTCACGCCCGCGTACGTGATCTGGGTCGGGTTGTCGCCGATCTCGCGGCTCCAGCCGTCCGGGACCGCGAAGGAGAAGCCCATCGTGTCGGTGATCCGCTGCGACCCCGCGGGCACCTCGGCACCGCCCGCCCTGTCGGCGGACCCGCCGTCCACCCCTTCGTCCGTGCCGTCGTCCGTGCTGCCGTCCACTCCTTCGTCCGTATCGCTGTCCGTATCGCTGTCCGTGCCGCCGTCCGTGCCGCCGTTCGCGCCTACGGTGTCCGAGGGCGAGCCGGAGGGCGTGGGCTGGGCGGCGTCCGCGGTCGACGCGTCCGACGTGGGTGCCCCGGACGGCTCCTCGCTGCCGCTGACGGAGGGGCTGCCGTTCTTGCCCTCGGCGTCCGTGTCGTCGTCCGACTGCTGCCAGAGCAGGACGCCCGCCGCGACACCGCCGCCGATGACCAGGGCGCCGACGAGCGTGCCCACCCAGATGCCCGCACGGCCCCGTGTCCCGCCGGGAGCGGGGCGCGGCGCCTGGGGGCGGCCGAGCTGGAAGGCGGGCGCCGACGGGTGCGTGTCGGGGGCAGCGGTGTACGGCGGGGGTGCGGGGAGTGGTGAGGGTGCCTGGAGCGGCGAAGATGCCGGGAGCGGTGCGGGTGCCGGGAGCGGCGGGGGTGCGGGGAGCGGCAGGGCGCTCTGCGTCGGCACTGCGTGTACGTCCGCGGCCGGGTCCGGTGCATGCGCCTGTGAGGGCGACGGAGCCTGCGCCTGCGCCTGCGACGGCATCTGAGCCTGCGCCTGCGACGGCGCCCGGGCCGCGACACCGGCCGAACCGGGAACGCCGCCGGAAGCGGACGCACCACCCGAACCAAGGACCCCTCCCTGCCCGGGCGCCCCGCCCGAACCGGACGGTCCCTGCGGTCCCGGCGGCATGGGTGGTCCGCCCACCCCGCCCCGCTGTCCGGCCGCCCGCGCCACGAACGGTCCCGCGACCACCGCTCCGGCCACCCACAGCAGCCCGAAGAGGAGCGCGTCCGGCAGGCTCACACCGCCCTCGACGGTGGCCCTGGCCGAATCGCCGCCGAACCCGACCTCGCTCGCCGAGGTCTCGACGCTGAAACCGCCGACCGCCGCGAGCAGCAGGAACATCCCGAAGAACAGGCCCGCGGCCAGGACCTGCTCGCCGCGGCCCGCGCACCGGCGCGCGGCGAGCACTCCGATGGTCAGCGCGCACACCAGGCCGAGCGCCAAGGCACCGACCACGGCACCGGAGTTGAACAGGTCACCGAGTTCGGAGAGCCCGAACGACTGGCTCTCGCGCTCTCCGCCGTACGACGACGAACGCCGCCCGGACGCCTCCGCCTCCAGGGGCGCGCCCCAGCCGACCCCGAGGGCGGCGAGGCCCAGGTTCGGGAGGACGAGCAGCGCGACGACGTACGGCGACACCCCGGCGTCCTCCGTGTCGGCCGCGTCGGACAGCTCGTCGAGTTGCGTGAGGGTGAGGTAGCCGACCGCGGACGCGACGACCAGCACGACGGCGAGGGCGCGCAGCGCCACCCCGACGGCGCGCAGGAACGCCTGCGCGCCGGGGCGCCCGGCAGGCCAGGGCGCCGGGCTCCCGGGGTGCGGCACGCCTTCGCGGTACAGCACGCCGCCCGCTACGGCGAGGGCGAGCAGCAGCGCGCCGAGCGTGGCGAACCACGGCCCCGACGACACTTCGACGCCCTCGATCTCCGGCTGCGCGAAGAGGCCGAGCGCCAGTACGCCCGCGGCGGTCAACAGGGCCACGCGCAGGGCGGCTTCGAGCCCCGCCGTCGGTCCCGTGTGCTGGGCGCCGTATGCGGCGGCACGGTCGCGCAGCCGGTTCCTGAGGACGCGTACGCCGATGAACAGCGCCCCGACGAACAGGGCGGTGACCGTCAGCGGCACCAGGTGTATCGACATGGCGCCGTCGATCGCGGACTCCGTGGTGGAGCCGGTGAAGTCGCGCTCCTCGCGGCCGCTGAGCTCCAGGTCTCCGCCCACCGCCTGTAGCGCGACGGCCAGCGCGAGCCGCAGCCGCCCGACGAAGCCGACGGCGTCCTCCTCGTCCTGCCCGTACTCGGGAAGGGCGCACCCCACGGCCGTGACCAGCAGCAGAGCGAGCGGCCACAGCGCCGCCTGCACCGACCCGGCCCAGTCGCCCCGCGACGCCCGCCCCAGGAAGGCACCCAGGGGTGAGGGCCCTGGTGGCGGGGGCAGCCTGCCGGGGGGTGGTGGGGTGGCGGGCGGCACCGGGTTCGCGGGCGCCGCGGGCGCCTCGGGGGCGGGTGCGATCACCGGGGGTGGGGGTGCGGCGGGGGGTGCCGGAGCGGGGGGTGGTGCGGGCGGCGGGGTGGCGGCTGGGGGGACCACCAAGGTCGCGGGGTGGGACGGGACTTCGGAGCCGGTCGGAACCTCGCGCCCTGCCTCGTCCCGGGGCTCGGCGGCGGGGCCGACGGCGGGTTCGGCAACCGGTTCGGCGGCGGGTTCGGCGGCCGGTCGGGCGGCGGGTTCGGCGGCGGGTTCGGCGGCGTTCCCGGCGGCCGGTCCGGGCGGCACCACCTTGTCCTGGGGTTCCGCCTTGTCCTCGGGTTCCGCCTTGTCCTCGGGTTCCGCCTCGTTCAGCGGCACCCCCTTGTGCAGCGGCACCGCCTTGTCCCGCGGCACCGCCTTGTCCTGAGGTTCCGCCTGGTCCCGCGGTTCCGCGGGAGGACTGGGCGCCGCCCCGTCATCGACGGGTGCGCGTTCGCGCCCGCATCTCATGCAGAAGCGGGCCTCGTCGGGAGCTGGAGCCCCGCAGCCGGGGCAGTTCGACGCCATCGGGCAGCTCCGATATGGGGAGTATGAGGGATGTGGGAAGAAGAGTGTGGGGACGTGGCCGGCGTACGCCGACCGTCACATCCCGGCCACAGCACGTGGCCGGGATGTAGGAACTGACACATCTTCTCCGCCGTACGGTTCCCGTCAACTCCCTTGCGGAAAGCCGGTGCCGCTATCCCTGCTTGAATCCCCGGTGCAGCGCGACGACTCCGCCCGTCAGATTGCGGTAGGCCACCTTCGACCAGCCGGCGTCCTGGAGCCGCGCGGCGAGCTGGGGCTGGTTGGGCCAGGAGCGGATGGACTCGGCGAGATAGACGTACGCGTCCGGGTTGGAGCAGACCGTGCGCGCGACGGGCGGCAGCGCGCGCATCAGGTACTCGATGTAGACCGTGCGGAACGGCCCCCACGTGGGCTCGGAGAACTCGCAGATGACGACGCGTCCGCCGGGCCGGGTCACGCGGTACATCTCGCGCAGCGCGGCGTCGGTGTCCTGGACGTTGCGCAGGCCGAAGGAGATCGTGACGGCGTCGAAGGTGTCGTCCTTGAACGGCAGCTTCATCGCGTCGCCCGCAGTGAACGGCATCCACGGGTGCCGCTGCTTGCCGACGCGGAGCATGCCGAGCGAGAAGTCGCACGGGACGACGTACGCGCCCGCCTGTGCGAAGGGGCCCGACGAGGTGGCCGTACCGGCGGCGAGGTCGAGGACCTTCTGCGCGGGGCGGGCGTCGACGGCGCGGGCGACCTCCTTGCGCCAGAGCCTGGCCTGCCCGAGCGAGATCACGTCGTTGGTCAGGTCGTACCGTTCCGCCACGTCGTCGAACATCGAGGCGACTTCGTGCGGCTGCTTGTCCAAGGAGGCTCGGGTCACCCGGCCCATTGTGTCAGGCCGGTCTTCTGTCCTGGCGGTGGCCTTCGCCTGCGGCGGGCCTCTGCGCGGGGGCGTCTGCCGGGTTCGGAGTCCTGGCGGGTGCGGGGTCGTCCTGGTTGCTCGCGCCGTTCCCCGCCCCCCTCTGGGGCCCGCCTTGCCCCGCGCCCCGGGTCGACCCGTGGCTCAGCGGCGGCGGTACACCAGACGGCCGCCGATGGCCGTCGCCAGGCAGGTGCCGTCCTGGGTCAGGACGGTGAAGTCCGCTTCCCCGCCGGCCCGGGGCGGGGCCACCGGGCGGTCGCGGAGGCCCGAGCGTGCTACCGCCGTGCGGACCGCGGGGCGCGTGAACGGGCCCGCCAGGGCAGTGGTGCCCGCCGCCAGGAGGCGCTGGACGCCGCGTCTCGCGCTCGCGCCCCAACGCGTGTCCGTCATGTCCAGGGCGGCGAGGGCGGGGCCGGTCAGGGGCTCGGTGCCGAGGGCGTCGGCCTCGCGGGGGTCGGGCCAGTACGCGGACTCCAGGAGGGCGACCGCGTCCCGCTCGTACCTGCCGGGGGTGAGAACTCCGTCCCACTCCCGGACGCGGGCCCGCTCCCCGTACGCGGCGAACAACTCCTCGTACGGGCCGACGGCCGCGAAGCGGGAGCCGTCGACGACGACGGCGTGCCCGGGACCGGCCTCGGTCCCGGACGGGACGGCCCCGTCCCCGGACGCCTCGACTCCGCGTACCCGGTGCAGCGTCAGCAAGGCGGCGCCGGTCCGCTAGTTCGCGGCCAGGAGCTTCAGCTCCGGGTGTGCCGTGCCGCCCTCGATGGCCGTGGAGGAGATGTGCGAGGCGACCCGCTCGTCGACGGGGTCGTCCGCCGGGTCGTCGTGCACGACGAGGTGCTCGTACGTCGTGGCGCGCTGGGCCGGGACCCGGTCCGCGGTGCGGATCATGTCGATCATCTCGCGCAGGTTGGAGCGGTGCTTGGCACCGGCGGAGGAGACCACGTTCTCCTCCAGCATCACCGAGCCGAGGTCGTCCGCTCCGTAGTGCAGCGTCAGCTGGCCCGCCTCCTTGCCGGTGGTCAGCCAGGAGCCCTGGATGTGGGCGACGTTGTCGAGGAAGATCCGGGCGATCGCGATCATGCGCAGGTACTCGAAGACGGAGGCCTGCGTGCGCCCCTTGAGGTGGTTGTTCTCGGGCTGGTACGTGTACGGGATGAAGGCGCGGAAGCCGCCGGTCCGGTCCTGTACGTCGCGGATCATGCGCAGGTGCTCGATGCGCTCGGCGTTCGTCTCACCGGTGCCCATGAGCATCGTGGAGGTGGACTCCACGCCCAGGTTGTGCGCCGTCTCCATGATCTCGAGCCAGCGCTCGCCGGACTCCTTGAGCGGGGCGATGGCCTTGCGCGGCCGCTCGGGCAGCAGCTCGGCGCCCGCGCCCGCGAAGGAGTCGAGCCCGGCGGTGTTGATCCGCTGGATCGCCTCCTCCACCGAGACCTTGGAGATGCGGGCCATGTGCTCGACCTCGGACGCGCCGAGGGAGTGGATGACCAGCTGCGGGAAGTTCTTCTTGATCGCCGAGAAGTGTTCCTCGTAGTACTCGACGCCGAAGTCGGGGTGGTGCCCGCCCTGGAACATGATCTGCGTGCCGCCGAGCTCGACCGTCTCCGCGCAGCGGCGCAGGATGTCGTCGAGGTCGCGCGTCCAGCCCTTCTTGGTGTCCTTCGGGGCCGCGTAGAAGGCACAGAACTTGCACGCCGTCACGCAGACGTTCGTGTAGTTGATATTGCGCTCGATGATGTACGTCGCGATGTGCTCCGTGCCGGCGTAGCGGCGGCGGCGTACGGCGTCGGCGGCGGCGCCCAGCGCGTGCAGCGGGGCGTCGCGGTACAGGTCGAGCGCCTCCTCGGCGCTGATACGTCCGCCTGCTGCGGCGCGGTCGAGGACGGACTTGAGGTCGGCCTTCTCGGTCACCGGGGCGTCCCTTTCGTCAGGGGGCGGACAGATCTTCTTCAGCGTACGCCAGGCCCCCGGGCCCCCCGCGGTGGGGAGCGCGGGACCCCGCCTCACGCCGCGTACGCGCCGAGCAGGACTCCCGCGAGCGCCCCGGCGAGGAGGAAGGGGCCGAAGGCGATCGCCGTTCTGCGGCCCGCCTTGCGCACCGCGACGAGCCAGCCGCCGTACACCGCCGCGAGCACGAAACCCGTGAACGTGCCGAGCAGCAGGACGCCCCAGCCGTACCAGCCGAGTGCGGCACCGAGCGCCAGCGCCAGCTTGACGTCGCCGAACGCCATGCCGTCGGGGTTGATCAGGAAGAGGACGAAGTAGCCGCCGCTGAGGATGACCGTGCCGAGCGCCGCCGTCGTCCAGGAGCCGCCGTGCTCCGGCAGGGCCGCGGCCCCGCCGAGGAGGCCGAGGGCCGCCACCGCCATCGGCAGCGTCAGGACGTCCGGCAGGCGCATCACGGCGAAGTCGACGATCGCGAGGACGACGCCGGGCGGGGTGAGCAGCAGCCACACGAGCAGCTCCGGGCGCGGGCCCGTGGCCGCGGCGAGGGCCGCGCAGGCCGCGGCGGTGACCAGGGTGGTCAGTAGGGCCCGGGTGCGGGCCGCTCTCGCGTCCCCGCACTCGTCCGGGGCCGGGCCGAGCCAGCCCTCCAGCTGGTGCTCGCCGCTCGGGCAGCGATCCCGCCAGGGCTCCTCCGGGGGGACCGCGAAGCGGTAGGCCGCGCGGGGCAGCAGGTAGCCCGTGGCCGCGCCCCAGAGGACGGCCCCGATGACGATCAGGGTCTGCATGGCGCTCCGCTTCGGTCGGTGGGACGGTCTGTCGGTCTGTCGGTCTGTCGGTCGATCGGTCTGCCGGTCGATCGGTCTGCCGGTCAGTCGGTCTGCCGGTCAGTCGGTCTGCCGGTCTGCCGGTCTGCCGGTCTGCCGGTCAGTCGTTCTACCGGTCTGCCGGTCAGTCGGTCTGCCGGTCAGTCGGTCTGCCGGTCTGCCGGTCTGCCGGTCTGCCGGTCAGTCGTTCTACCGGTCTGCCGGTCAGTCGGTCTGCCGGTCAGTCGGTCGGGTCTTCGGGTGCGGGTCGTGGGTGGTGCTGCCGCTGCCGCGGCGGGTCTCCCGCCCACCCGTCACCGCCCGGCCGTGGGGTGGGCCTGCGGAAGCAGGGCGCCGGGGGCCGACAGTCACCGGACGGTCGGCCGGACCCGGGCGACGGTGCCGGCGGTGAGGGGTGGGCGCGTGGGGAAAGCCGCCGCGCGGCGGCGGACGGTCGCCGCCTGCTGGGCCGGACCCCTACGCCGCCCCCGTCCGCCACCCCGGCGACAACTCGTCGAGCAACGCCTCCGTACGCGGAGGCAACCCCCGCGCCCCGCTCCGGCCGACCAGGTCCGAGGCGAGGGCCCGCAGCCTGGCCGGGTCGCCCAGGGCGTGGGTGGCCCGCAGCAGCTCGTTCCACAGGCGCTCGTCCGCGGGCGCGGACCCCAGAGCGGCGTTCAGTGCCTCGATGGCCTTCTCGGCGCGGTCCTTCTCCAGGTGGAACTCCGACAGCGCGAGCCCGATGTCCGCGACGAGGAGCGGCAGCTGGGCGTCGACTATCTCGTGGGTGAGCCAGCCGTACCGCCCCTGCGGCCGGTCGGCGAGGAGCGGCCCGCGCACCAGGACGAGCGCGTCGGTGAGCATCCGCCCGCGCACGGCCCGGTTGCCCGACCCGCGGCCCTGCGTCGCCTCGTGGTACAGCGACCGCAGGACGTCCAGGTCGGAGACGACGGACTCGGCGAGCTCGAGACGGCCGTCGGCGTCGGCGGTCAGCCGGGGTGAGCCGTCGGGATCGCTGCCGAGCCAGCCCCGCAGCCGGTCCACCAGGGCGTCGCGGACGTCGTCGGTGACCCCGCGCGGCCACAGCGCGGAGGCGAGGACCCGCGGGTGCACGCCCTCGCGGTGCAGCAGCAGGAGCGCGAGGGCCTCGTGCAGGAGCGGGCTGCGCTCGCCGTCCGGGGTGTCGAGGCCGATGATCTCGTAACTGCCGACGAGCCGTGCGTACACCGCGGGGCGGCCCTGCTCGCTGACGTCGACGAGGAACGGCGGCGCGACCGCGGCCCCGCCGTCGGAGTCGTCACCGCCCCCGGGCCGGGGGTCGGCGTCGACGAACAGCTCGACCACGGCGCGCCGCAGCGGCTCCGGCAGTTGCTGTGCCACCAGTTCGAGGCCGAGCAGCGGGGCGCGCAGCGTGCCCTCGCCGGTGATCTGCATCTCCCAGGCGGCGCCGGGCAGCTCTCCGGTGTCGGAGCCGACCACATAGCCGATGCCGAGGCGGCTCGCGTCGGCGGCCAGCTCGGCCAGGGCCACGGCGTCCTCGGGGCCCGGCCGGTCCGCGAGCAGCACCAGGTGCGGTGCCCAGCGGGTGTGCCGCGCGGGTCCCGTGCGGCCGGTGAGCACCGAGTCGTGCCCGGCCGCGCCGAGTGCGCCGCGGCGCTGCCGGGTCTCGGCGTCCATCGTCTCGATGAGCGCCTCGACGTCCTCCAGGTGCCGCAGCCGGTTCGGCGCGAGCGGGGTCAGGTCCTCGCCGAAGCCGACGAGGGTGATGGTCATGCGGTCCGACCAGCCGTTGGTGGCCAGCTCCGCCGCCACGGACGCGAACACCGCCGCCCGGTCGGCCGCCGTGCCGGCGAGCGACACGATGCCGGGCACGGCCTCCAGGTTGAGCAGCAGCCGCGAGTCGTCCATGGTGCCGAGGCAGACGAGGCCCGGGTAGGGAGCGGCGGCGTCCACGTCGCCGTACCGCTCGGCGTCGGCGCGGGTGAGCGTCCAGAACGTCTCGTCCTGCCCCGGCCGCCAGGGCGCGGGCGGCCGCCCCGAGGCCTGCGCCAGCTGGAGGTGCAGGTCGCCGCCGGTGAGCCAGGCCGCGTACACCGTGGGCAGGGGGCGGGACTCCTCGGTGAGGGCGGCGGCGAGGCCGCGCAGCGAGCGGTCGAGGATCCGCACGCCCTCGGGGTCGGCGCCGATGAGGAGGGCGTCCTGGGCATCGGCCGCGGAGCCGGTGGGCGTGGGCGGTTCCATGCCGCGGCGCAGGCCGACGGCGCCCATCGCCGACTGCCACAGTGCGTGCCGTCGGCGGCGGCCGAGGGCGCCGAGCAGTCCGGCGGCGAGCAGCGGCGCCCCGATGAGCGCCTCGGGCAGCCCGAAGGAGGAGTCCTCGGAGGCGGCCTTGGATCCAACCTCGGACCCGGACCCGGACCCGGACTCCGACCCGGACTCGGACTCCGACCCGGACTCCGACCCGGACTCGGCGGGGGCGGGCTCTCCCGTGTCCTTGCCGCCGTCGGCGCCGTGCCCATCACCGCGCCCGTCGCCGTGCCCATCACCGCGCCCGTCGCCGCGCCCGTCGCCGCGCTCGCTGCCGCCGGGACGCTGCTCGGGGAGCGCGATGTGGGCCGTGTCGCGGTCGATGGACCCGCCGCCCTCGCGGTCGCCGCCCGGCTCCCGGGCGCCGCCGCCCTGCCGCTGGCCCCCGGACTTGGCGTAGTCGGCGATCTGTTCGCGGACCTCCTTCGACACCTCGGGGGCCTCGTCGGGCATCTCCACCAGGTCGCCGCCGTGCGCGTCGGCGGGCATCTCCATGATCCAGCCCGGCCGGATCAGGCTGGCCTCGGAGAGCCGCGAACCGTCGGGCTGCTCGCGGTCCTTGTTGAGCTGGTAGATCTCCTTGTACCGCCGCCCGTCGCCGAGGTGGCGCTCCGCTATCTCCCACAGGGAGTCGTGGTGGCGGCCCTCGGGGGGCTGGATGCGGTAGAACTTCGTGCCCCCCTCCTTGTCCGCCCGAGCCGCGGCGTGACCGGCCTGCTCGGCGAGGGCGTCCGCCGCGCTCGCCGCGGCATGCCGCTGGTCCTGGCCGAGGACGCCCGGCGTCTGCTGGGCGGTGGCGGCGGTCGGCCCGTGGTTGTCCTCCGCGGACTGCCCGAAGCTCGACAGGCCCGGCGCGAAGCTTGCCGCCGTCGCGCCGACGAGCAGCACCGCCGCGACGAGCTGCCGGGCGAGCACCTGGCTCGGTCCCGCCCCCGGCACCCGTCCCGGCATGCCCACACCGGAGAGCGCGGCCTTGATCTCCACGAGCACGCAGGCGGTGAACTGG
Organism: Streptomyces sp. NPDC017940; assembly: GCF_044328435.1. Classification (NCBI taxonomy): domain Bacteria; kingdom Bacillati; phylum Actinomycetota; class Actinomycetes; order Kitasatosporales; family Streptomycetaceae; genus Streptomyces; species Streptomyces sp. NPDC017940. The sequence continues at coordinate 898,397 of NZ_JBIRHJ010000003.1, forward strand.
GCCCAGGCCAGCCAGACCACCACGGTCAGCACGTTGATGAACGTGGTGACCGTGATCTCCTCCCTGAGCCAGTCCAGGGACGGCGACCCGTCGGGCAGCGGCCACCCCACGAAGTACGCGAGAGCTCCGGGCACGCCGACGAGCAGCGCGGCGAGGGCGACGAAGGCGAAGAACGCCTTGACGAAGTCCCCTGCCGAGCGCTGGCGCCCCGGCAGGGGCTGAGGCGTCCGGTTCCTCGGACCCGTCGAGCTTGGGGTGGTACGTCGCGCCATGGCGGGTTTCCTGGTCCTGATCCTTGGTGGGCTCGTGTGCGGGGGCGGTTCGGGGATGCGGATGGGCGGTTCGGGGATGCGTACGGGCGGTTCGGGGATGCGTACGGGTGATCAGTAGGTGCGTACTCGGTGGTGCGGGTGGTGCCCGCTCGGCGAAGCAGGCTCCCTCTCGGCGATGTTACGGAAGTGCCCGTGACCCAGCGGGGGCCTGTGGACAACTCCCCGGCCGTCGGCTACCCGACCTCGTTCTCCGCCGCCGCCCGGCCCCGCACCGTCACGTCGCCGCCGAAGAACATCCCGGTGAACACGGGGCTGTACGTCATCTGCACCTCGACCTCGACCTGTTCGGCGGTGGCGGTGACACAGTGCGTGGCCGCCACGTCGGGGCCGGTGAGCCCCATCTCCCGGGCGAACTTCCGGACCCGGGCGCCGCAGTTCTCGTAGTTGATGGGAGCACCCTCCGCGCCCTCGTACAGGCCCTCCGTGTCGAGGTCCTGGGCGGCGTAGCGTGCGGCTTGTTCGGCGATGTCGGCGGCGCGTTCGCGCTTGGAGATGGACAGGCCGCCGTCGATGATGAACGCGGACAGGGTGAGGAAGACGAGCGCGAAGACGATGACGGCGCCCGCGCCCGAGCCCCGGTCGTCCAGGCGGGTGCGGCGGGCATGGGCCCACGCGCGCACCCGCGTCACTGCCGTGCTCACGCCGACCTCCGGTAGGGGTCGAGCGGTGAGCTGAAGCTCGCCTCCAGCGTCGTCGGGATGTCGAGGCCGAGCATCGCGAGGCCCCGTACCTCGCAGCTCACCTCGACCGTGAAGAGCGTGTCCGGCTCGAAGCCCGCGCTCTTCTGGACGACGTGCACCGGGCCGGAGCAGACGTCCTCCAGGTCTGCCTCGGCGGCCTTGCGCGCCTCGGCCATCGCCGTGCCCTGGTCCTTCTGGATCGACCCGGCGCGGGCGGCGTCGCGCGCCGCCCCGTCGACGGCGCCCCGGCCCTCGACGAGCTGCCCGAAGGCCACGAGGACCAGGATGAACAGGATCATCACCGGCGCCAGGATGACCACTTCGACGGTCGAGAGCCCCCGGTCCGCAGCGAGCCCCCGGCCCGCCGAAAGCTCCCGGCCCGCAGCGAACCCCCGGCCCGCCGACGGCCTCTGGTCCGCCGGAAGCCCCCGGTCCGCCGAAGGCTCCCGGCCCGCGGCAAGCCCCCGCACCCCCCGTGTCGGTCTCATCAACCGCCCTCCTCGACGAACCGTTCCACCGGCCCCGACGACCGCGCGTGCACCGTGAAGTCGAGCCCGGGGAACACCGTGGGCACATCGGCCGTGATCTCCACGCCGACCGTGTTGCGCTCCGGCTGGACGGTCCGCACGTCCGGGCCGAGCACCAGCTTCGGGCCGAGCTGGCGGATGTAGGCGTCGGCGACGTCGGTCGCCTCGCCCCGCCAGCCGCCCGGGTTCTCGTCCGCCGTGGCGCGGGCCTTGCGCGCGCCGGCCTGGGCCGCGGCCTGGGCGACGTGGTCCGCGAAGAAGTACAGCGCGAACTGCACGGTGGCGAAGATCAGGAAGAAGAGCACCGGGGTGAGCAGCACGAACTCGATCGCGGTCAGACCGGACTCGCCGCGGGCGGAGGCGGCCTCCACCCTCCGGCGCACGAACCCGGGCGTCCGACCACGGCACACACCGCCACCGCGGCACACGCCGCCGCCAGGGCGCACACCCCCGCCACGGCACACATCCTGGCCGCTGCACCCGCCCGGGCCGCCCCCGCTCCCGCCCCCGTAGTCCCTCATGACGTCGACAGCCGCCCGGTCAGCAGGTCTTGCTGGCGTCGGCGCCCTCGATGCAGTCGCTGACCTTGTCGGCGCCGCCCTTGAGCGCGTTGTTGATGATCGCCGCGACCACCCCGACGATCGCCACCACGACCGCCGAGATGATCACCCACTCGACGGCGGAGGCGCCGCGGTCGAGCTCGCCGGAGCGCGCTCGCCGCACCCGGGTCCTGAGGAAGGTCACGAGGAAGTCGACTGCCGGTATGCCGGAGCTGAGGTTCCGTCCGTTCATGGTGCGTTGTCCCTTCGAAAGTGAAGCCGTGGGGGGCGGGTACGGGTCTGTGGAGCTACGTCCGCGTCGGAAGGTTCAGGCCTGGAACACGCGCATCGCCGCCGGGAAGATGAGGAACACCAGGAACCCCGCGCACAGCAACAGCTGTGCCACCAGCATCGACTGCGACTTCTCGCCCGCGCTGCCCTCGATCTCGGCGAGCTCGCGGTGGCGCATCGTCTCCGCGCGGGACGCGAGCGACTCGCGTACCTTCGCGCCGTCGTCCGCGACGAGCGCCAGGGACGCGGAGAGGTCCTTGAGCTCCTCGACGCCGAGGGCCTCGCCGAGCGCGCCGAGCGCCTGCCACTGGCTGATGCCGGTGATCCTGGCGTCCGCGAGGGCGTTGCGGATCCGCTGTGTCGCCCAGCCGTCGGAGACCTCGGCGGCCGCCATCAGGGCCTCGGGCAGACCGCGGCCGCCCGCGAGGCTCATGGAGACCAGGTCCAGATAGGCGCCGATGACGCGGCGCAGGTCCCGCCGCTTGTCCTGGGCGTCCCGCCGCACCTCGAGGTCCGGCAGGAAGAAGAAGAGCACCCCGAACATCAGGGCGAGCCACACCGGGATGACGGGGCTGCGGCCGAAGTTGAGGGTGTGGATGACGACGAAGAGGAACGGGCCGAAGAAGACGCCGACGGCCGCGAGCAGCACCTTCGTGGCGAGGAACTTCTCCCAGCTCCGGTCGAGCACTGCCAGGTCGGCGCGGAGCGGGCGCAGCTCCCAGCCCTGCTGGAGGTAGAACTCGGCGACCCGCGCGCCCACCCGGGACCGCACCGCGCCGAGCCGCCCCGTGTCCGCGGTGTCGGTGGTGCGGTGCGCGGACTCGTACGCCGCCCCGCGGGCCCGCAGGGCGTCGATGCGGGCGACCGTGGCGACCGCGCTGCGCCTGGTCGGCATCAGTGCCCGTACGAGGGCGAAGACGCCGAGGCCCAGCGTGGCGCCGATGACGATCGGCAGGGTCAGGTTCATCGGTGTACCCCTTCGGTGGCGCCCTGCACCGCGGCGCCGCCCGGACCCCGGGGGCGTACGAACTGGACCCCGGGCTCGTCGCGTACGAGGAAACGGTCCGGCGTCTCGACCGTGGACAGCTTGCGCAGCCACCAGAAGCCGAGCGCGAACAGGGCGCACACACAGGCGAGCACGAGCTGCCCGACGGGCGTGCTGTACGGCGAGACGAACTCGCGGTTGAAGATGGCGAGGCCGAGCACGAAGGCGATGGAGACGGCGACCACGATCTGCACCGAGCGCCGGGTCGAGGCGCGCTGTGCCATGACGCGCTGGCGCATGTCGACCTCTTCGCGCGCCGACTTGGCGAGCGCGCCGAGGACCTGGCGCAGCCCCGGCCCGCGCAGCTTGGCGTTGAGGATCAGCGCGGCGACGATGATGTCGGCGGAGGCGTCGTCGATCTCGTCGGCGAGCACCTGGAGGGCCTCGGGCAGCGGCGTACGGGCCCGCAGCCGGTCGACGAGGGCGTCGAGGTGCGGCCGCAGGACGGGGGCCGCGGCGCGCGCGGATGCCGGGATGGCCTGTTCCAGGCCGACGGCGCCCGCGATGGTGTCGCGCAGCGACTCGGTCCAGGCGGCGAGCGCCTCGACGCGCTTCATCTGGAGGCGCTCCTCGGCGGCGCCGCCGAAGAGCTTGTCCCAGAAGAAGACGAGGACGCCGGAGGCGAGGCCCGCCACCGCCCACCGCGTGAGGAGCAGGACGACCAGGCCGACGCCGATGGCGATCGAGCCGCGCCGGCCGACGAACCGGACGAGTTCGCTCATCCGCTCGCCGGCGCGCTGCTTCTCGTGGGCGGGCCGCACGGGAAGACCGCGCACCGCGACAGCGAGCAGTGCGAGCCCGCCGCCGACGGCGACACCGCAGGCGAGTGCGTAGAGCACGGGCAGCGAGAACAGGCCGCCCATGGAGTCCAGTGCGTTCATGTCGTGCTCACCCCCATGGTCCGGCGGGCCGGTAGCCGAAGGCGGCGAGGTCGTCCATGCAGGCGATCGGGGCGTGCGCGACGACGCTGCCGTCCGGCGCCTCGGCGAACACCTCGCTGGACAGGACGCGGCCGTCCACGCCGTTGACCTCGCGGACGGAGGTCACTCTGCGCTGGAGCCTGCCGCCCGACTGGTAGTCGTTGCGCCGCTGGATGAAGACGACGAAGTTCACCGCGCCCGCGACCAGCATCTGGCTGGCCTCGATGGGCAGCCGTTCGGCGGCCTGGAGCGCGTAGGTCGAGATCCTGTTGAAGACCTCGCTGGAGCTGTTGGCGTGGATCGTGGACAGCGAGCCGTCGTTGCCCTGCGACATCGCGTTCAGCATGGTCACGATCTCGTCGCCGAGCACCTCGCCGACGATGACGCGGGAGGGGTTCATGCGCAGGGAGCGGCGCACCAGTTCCGCCATGGAGATGGCGCCCTGCCCCTCGGAGTTGGGCAGCCGCTCCTCGAACGCCACCACGTTGGGGTGCAGGTCGGCGAAGGTGTCGAGGCCCAGTTCCAGGGCGCGCTCGACGGTGATGAGGCGTTCGTGCGGCGGGATCTCGTTGGCGAGTGCCCGAAGGAGCGTGGTCTTTCCCGCGTTGGTGGCGCCCGCGATCATGATGTTCTTGCGGGCGCGTACGGCGCAGGCGAGGAAGTGGGCGACGTCCGGGGTGAGGGTGCCGTTGCCGACCAGGTCGGACATGAACACCTTGCCCATGCGCGCGCGGCGGATGGACAGGGCGGGCCGCCGGGCCACGTCCATCACGGCGGAGAGCCGGGAGCCGTCCGGCAGGCGCAGGTCGAGCTGGGGGTTGGCGGAGTCGAAGGGCCGGGACGACAGGCCGGAGTAGGCGCCGAGGATCTGGATGAGCTCGATCAGCTCCTCGTCGGTCTCGGCGACCGGCTCGGCCTTGGCCTCCCGTCCGTCGGCGTAGCCCACGAAGACCTGGTCGCAGCCGTTGATGTCGATGTTCTCGACCTCGGGGTCGTCCAGGAGCGGCTGGAGGCGGCCGACGCCGAAGAGCGCGGCGTGCACGGCGGCCGCGTACTGCTCCTCGGTCTCGGCGTCCAGCGGGGTGCGCCCGGAGTTGATCTCCGTACGGGCGTACTCCTCCAGGATCTGGGCGATGACGGCGCGGGCGTACTGCCGTTCGTCCTCGCTGGTCATCGGCGTGACACCGGAGACCTGGTCGAGGCGGCGCTGTTCGGCGATGCGGTCACCGGCGTCCTGCCGGAACCGCTTCACCAGCTGGTGGTCGACGGCGCTCATCGCCCGGCCCCCGCCGTCGGGCTCGCCCAGGCCGCGCCGTACTGCTGGTACAGGTCGGCGGTGACCTTGCGGGCGGAGCGGATGAGCATCGACTTGTCGAGGCGTCCGCGCTTGCGGCCCGCGAGCTGGTCGGCGCCCGTCGGGTCGTCGGCGAGCGTGCCGACGACGCGGGCTCCGGTCCGCGCGGCCATGAGCATCTCGTCGACCTGGTGGACCAGCTTGCCGGAGTTCGCCGGGTCGGCGATCAGGACGACGCCGACGAGCGGTGTGGCGAGCGCGGCGGCACCGCGCGGCCCGCCGTGCAGCCTGGTCGCGAGTGCCGCGGCGCGGTCCCGTACCCGGGCGATGGCCTCGGGCTCCGTACGCGAGAGCAGCAGGACGAGGGCCGCGTGCGGGAACAGTTCCACGGCGGGGCTCTCCCCCGCTATCCGGCCGCAGTCGGCTATGACGTCGGCCGGCGCGTGCGGCGACTCGGCGAGTTGGGCGAAGGCCCGGCCGAGCGTGGGCCAGATCCCGGCGAGGCCGGCGGCCTGCTCGGACATGCCGAGGCCGACGAGCACCTCGAGGCCGCCGGACAGCGGCTGGGTGTGGTCCCACAGTTGGTCCGGTACGAGGCCGCGGCGCGCGGTCGCGGCGATGGACAGCATGCCGGTGTTCGGGTTGAGCGGGCCGCCGTGCGCGGCGGCGCTGCGGTAGACGAGGTCGCCGCCCGCGGCGTCGGTCTCCGCGACGAGCACGCGCCGGGGCCACACCGCGGCGAGCGCGACGGCGGCGGTGGTGACGCCGGGGGAGCCTTTGTCGGCGGCGAGAGCGATGAGGGCCATGTCTCCTCTGCTCGCCTCTAGTCGCCGTTGCCGGGAACGACCGCCACGGCGACCTCGCCGAGCGACGCCGCGCTGGTGACAGCGGCGACGTCGGCACTGTCGACGAGCACGGTGATGCTCAGGTTGCCGGTGCTGATGGTGGCGTCCGACTTGCTGTTCACCAGGCCTACGCGGGCGTCCGCGACCAGCGGGGTCCGCCCGGACGAGCTGCCGCCACTGCCGCCCCTGTCGTTGCCGGAGCCGGAGGAGCCGTTGGCGGCGACGCGGTAGAGGGCGACCGTGTCGCCCTGCTTCAGCGTGGAGGGGTACTGGCCCTCCTTCAGGGCGAGGCCCACGGAGGCCTTGCCGGTGGGCAGGCCGCCCTTGTCGTCGAACATCTCGCCGACGATGACCGTGCCCGGGTAGAGGCTGCTCTTGGCCTTGAGCTTCTTCAGCGCGCCGAACTGTGATTCCTTGATGTAGTGCAGGCCGGAGTCCTCGTTGACCATGACCGTGCCGACCTTGTCACGCGTGACCGACTCACCGGCCGAGATCTTCTCCTCGACCTTCAGGACCTCGATGCGGTCCCCCGCGCGCAGCACAAGCACGGTGGCGCCGAGCGCCCCGACCAGGATGAGCAGCACGGCAAGCGCCGCCAGCGCGGGTTTGCGCTCGCGAGGTGCTGAGGGAAGGCGTTCACCGACCCCGGCCTGAGCCGGCACGGCGGAACGGTTGCCGCCCACCCCCGTACGCTCTTGGATCTTCACGCAACTGCTCCCCGTACGACCATGAAAAATCCGTCATTTGAGACACTTCGCGTCCGCCTCGGCCGGGGTTCCATCGGCCCGTCAGCCCCAGGCGCGGTGTCAAGCCATCGCACCGTATCAGCAGCACATAAGGCCCTCAAGGCACGTTATGGAACGCGAAGCGCAGGTGCTTCCTCGTTACTCACGCGCAAGACGTGACCCTTGGTTCCCACGTCACCGAGAACAGCCACTCCCACCCATGCATGTGCACTAGCGAACCAACTGCCATTGCGTACGCGGTGCCACACGGCGACTTCACGCCAACCGCTCCCTCCGACCCCTTCCGCGCCACGCCCCCGTACGAAGATCCATCGGACATCAGGACGACGTCAGACGGGGCGCGAGCGGTTCCCGTGACGGCGGTGATGCCACGGGGCCGGCGAGGGGGGAGGGGCCCGTGCGGGGCGAGGTGCACCGGGGGAGCGCCACACCTTCGCAGGATCTCCGCACAAATTTGCGGCTTCACTCGGGCCCCGGGGCCCTGGAGTACGAGGGCACGACCGCCCCGCTCACCGATCCGCGACAAGGAGTGAACCAGCCGTGAAGCGTGGATGAACCCCCGTGCCAGGCACGTCGTCTGACAGCACGCCGGAAATCTCCCGCAAGACGAAAGAGAAATTCGACCCCCATGAGACTTTCCTTTCCCTACCGCCGCCCCCGCGCGGTGCGCGCCGTGCTCGCCGCCGCGACGGCCACCACGGCGCTCGCCCTCGTGGCCGCCAACGCCCCCGCCGCCAACGCCGTCATCGGCGGCACCGAAGTGCCCAACGACGCCTACCCGTTCACGGTGGCCGTCCTGGACAAGGGGCCCGGCAGCGTCAAGGACCGCCAGTTCTGCGGCGGCAGCCTGGTCGCGCCGGACACGGTGATGACGGCCGCGCACTGCCTGGTCGACGACCACCGCAAGCCGGTGAAGCCGAAGGCGGTCCAGACGGCCGTCGGCCGCACGGTCCTGTCCAGGGCGGGCCAGGGCCGGATACGCGACGTCGCCGAGGACGGCATCCTGGTCCACCCCCGCTACCTCCGGGGCAAGGACGCCTACGACCTCGCCTTCATCAAGCTCAGCAAGCCGGTGCGGGGCATCAGCGCCGTGCGGCTCCCCACCCGGGGCACCGACTCCCTGCTCCGCCCCGGCCAGAAGGCCACCGTCGTGGGCTGGGGCAACACGGACACCGAGCTGACGCACCAGCCGGACCGCATGCGCCAGGTGCGCGTGCCGATCCTGTCGCACGCCGAGTGCCGGACGAGCTACGCCGACTACGACGCGAAGGTCAACTTCTGCGCGGGCGTCGAGGGCAAGGACTCCTGCCAGGGCGACAGCGGCGGCCCCGTCTTCCGCGAGGTCCCCGGCCGTGAGGCGCCCATCCTGATCGGTGTGGTGTCGTACGGCGAGGGCTGTGGCGACCAGGGCGCGCCCGGCGTCTACACGTCCACCAGCTCGTCGAAGCTGTGGCAGACGCTGGGGGGTTCGGCGGAGGCGAAGCGGATCAAGCGGGCCCTGGCGCGCCGCTGACACGTCTGGACCCCGGCCCCCGGCGCGCGCGGGCCGCTCGCGCGCCGGGGGCCGTAGCCCACCGGCCCCGTCGCCCCGCTACTCCCCCGTCACCCCGTCGATCCGCTCCCGCAGCAGATCGGCGTGCCCGTTGTGGCGGGCGTACTCCTCGATCATGTGCGTGAGGATGTGCCGCAGGGAGTACGGCCTGCCGTCGTGGGACCCGGCGGCGTCCAGGGAGGCGGTGGCCGCGACGGTCGCCCGAGAGCGGTCGCACTCCGCCCGCCACACCCGGAACGCCTCCTCCACGTCGGCGTCGTCGACGTCCCACTGCGCGTCCGCCTCCCCCTTCGGCCCCGCCCAGTGCGGCTTGTCCGCCTCCCCGAGCAGCACGCACCGGAACCAGCCCCGCTCGACCTCGGCGAGGTGCCTGACCAGGCCGAGCAGGCTCAGCGACGAGGGCGGCACCGCCCACTGCCTGAGCTGCACCGGCGTCAGCCCCGCGCACTTGAGGGCGAGCGTCTCGCGCTGGAAGTCGAGGAAGGCAGTGAGCATGGTGCGCTCGTCGGCCTCACCCGGCGGCTCCCCCCGGGGATCCCTGTGGACGTCATCACTCGGCATCGGCATCGCCCCATGATGCCGACGGCACAGCCGCCCCACCAGTACGGGAACGCGCCTTCGTGCAGCATGCCCGCCCGGAGGCCCGCCACCGGGGCAGGGCGTCGTGGGCGCGTTCGAAGAGGTGACGGTCGAAGCCGAGCGCCGCAAGGGATTGTCCCCGGCGCCCCACGCGGTGATCGTGCGCCAAGTGGAGTCGAGGTTCAGCGTCAGGTCGACGAGCGCGGTCAGTTCGGGCTCGGCGAGGTCGCTCGCCCCGGCGCAGCTTGACCTTGCGGGCCATCTCCCACACCAGGGTCCCCGGCTCGATCGGCACGTACTCCGACTCCTCCTCCCCCGGCCACGCGTCGTGGGAGAACACGGCGTCCTGGGCCACGACCACCCCGTGGGCGAGGGAGCCGTGCTGCCCGGTCACCTCCGCCTGGACCAGCACCAGCGGACGCGCGAGCGCGGTCAGGAACTCCCGGAGCAGCGGAGACAGCTCGCCCTCGGGCCCCACCAGACCGATCTGCTGCAACTCGGCGAGCGAGTGGCGCAGTTCGGCGGGCGGGGTCTCCTTGTCCAGGAGGTGAGCGAAGACGGTGAGGTGGCGCGTGGAGCGGCCGTTCCCGCGGTGGGCGCCCGGCCCGCGCGCGGCCTCCGTCGCCGTCGGCTCCCGGCGTTACGACAACCGGTCCATGAACCGTCCCGGGGCGGAGAGCAACGCGCCGCGCAGGGACAGGTCCCGTGCGTACACCCCCTCGAACAGGATGGCGATGCTGATGTCGACCGAGTCCGCCGCGCCCTGGACGCTGCCCGAGATCACCTCCGGCTCCCGCCAGCTGGAGCGCTCCATCTCGACCGCGGCTCCCTCGCGCACCAGAGCGTGTTGCCGCTTGTCCTGCTTCTCCCCATAGGTGTACTCGCGCCCGACGGCCCAGATGCGAAGCGCCCGCTCTTCCTTGCCCGTCCTCCAGGAACTCCTGGAGAAGGCGGCGTCACGTCCGGCGACGCTCAACTTCCCGCGGGCGAGCCGCGGCCTCCCGGAGTAGGGCCAGCCGACGAAGGACGACGGTGGAATGCTGTCGCCCGTCACCAGCGCGCCGATGTGCGTCGTCCGATCCTGGACGGGTACGAGTTCCAGGGCCGGGAGCACGAGTTCCACGGTTCCGAGGCCACTCACCTCACCGCCCCAGAAGGAAATGCGCTCCCGCGGACTCGCATGTCCCGTGGAATGCCTGTGCCGAAGTTCGAACGATGATGCGCCCATGCCTGCCTGCTCGCCTTTCCCGTACCGCGGTCAGTCGAAGGGGTTCAGTCCGCTCACCAGTTTCTTGCCGCCCTCCTTGAGCTTGTCCACGCCCTCCCCGACCTTCTTGCCCGCCCAGCGCCCGGCGTCGGCGACCTTACCCGGGAACTCCTTGACCTTGTCCCAGTTGTCGATGACGGAGGAAACCCCGTACACGGCACCTGTGATCGCGGCCGCTCCGAGGGTCCACGGCGTGGGGGCGACCATCGCCGCGGTCAGGGAGGCGTTGAAGAGGGTGCCGGAGACGTCGGAGACGTACCCGGCCTTGTCCCGCTTGAAGGCGTCGACGGGATTTCCCTGCTGGACGACGTCGAACGCGCTAGCGGCCGTCGCCACCACACCGCCGCCGACACCGGCGACCCGCCAGAAGCCACCCGTACGCAGAGCGGTACCGGCACCGGTCGTGAAGGCGGCGAGCTTTCCGGCGCCGCCGGCCCGCTGGAGGCCGGCGGCGTTCTTCCCCACTTTGATGAGGTTGGCCTCCCAGGCCCACCGCTTGCCGTTCAGGATCGCGAGGCTGTTCTTCCCCGCGAGCGCGTCGAGAACGGGGGCGGGAATCCTCGCCCCGATCCTCGCCCCCATCCTGACGACGCTCTGCGGCGTGAACTTGGACGGCGACTGTCCGCGCAGAAGCTGTGAGAGCGTGGTGCCCGGCGCCTTGAGGAATTCCCCGTGCCTGAAATGCTTGATGAGTTTCATCGTGCCGAGGACGGACATCTTGAACACCTGCGGCATCGTCGAGGCCAGGGCCGTCAACTCGATGTAGTCGCTGACTACTTCGCCCGCGTTCTTGTTGTCCGTGACCTTGGCGACGGCCTCACCCTTGATCCTGGTCAGCCAGTCGTTGAGCGTCTCGCCGTCCTGCCTCTTCAGCCAGCCGGGGTCGAACTTGTCACCGTTGGCCACGGAGGCGTTCGCGATGAGCATCGTGTCGGGCGGCAGTTCCACGCCCTTCAACTGCTCGGGCGTGAAACCCGCGTACAGCGCTGCGGCCATCGGGTCGCCGTCGCCCGCCCTGATGATCGCGGCCCGCTTGCGCAGGTCGGGCGCCGTCTTCGTCACCCATGACGTCATCGGGCCGATGGGTGCGAGCTTGTCCCGCACGCCCAGGTTCGAGGCGCGTGTGAACGCCTCGTCCAGGCGGTCCTGGAGATTGCCCCTGCCGTCGATCAGCTTGGCGAGCTGCTCCAGGTCCGATGGCTTGGCGAGGCGCATGGAGTCGTCGGTCACTTGTCCCCCTGAGTCCGACTTCGGGTCCGGCCTGTCTGGATCGCGGTCGCCGGTGCGGCTTCCGCTCGGATAGACTGCCCGGCCCTGCCGGGCGGGCGTGGTGAGTGCCCGGTCCCGCTAGGCAGGCGTGGGCGCGTCGACGAGGAGCTGGTCCTGGTCGGGCAGGAGGTCCGTGATCCGCTGCCAGATCTCCTTGGCCGTGACGCGGCGCACCTTGAGTTCGCTGCTCACCTCGACCTGGCCCTCGTGGATCGGCTCCGCCGGGGCCTCCCGCACCCAGTAGCCCTCGATGCCGCAGTCCCAGACGGCGAGGCCGGCCAGGCCGAGACCGTCCGGATGCCCCTCGCCGCCGGGCCGGGCCACGGTCATCCGCCACATGCAGTTGAGCTGCGCCAAGATCTCCGTCAGACGGGCCGGGGCGTTCACGGCCTCGGTGATGGCAGCGGGCTCGTCGGCGCCATCGGACTCCATGCGTTCCACGATCGCGTCGAGGACACCCATCGTCGAGACGATCTCCTCGCCGATGTCCTCGGCGTCGGTGTCGTCCTGATGCAGGTCCACCATCCGGGACAGCTCGAAGACCAGCATCGCGGGGTGCACCGGGACGTACTCCGACTCCGGCTCCCCCGGCCACGCCTCGTGGGCGAAGACGAAGTCGTTACCGACGACCACGCCGCTGGTGGAGGTGCCCTGCGGCCCCGTCAGCTCGACGCGGGCGATGACGTGCGGTTCCAGCAGGGTGGAGACCAGGGGGAAGAGTTCGGACGCGATCTTGTCGTCGTCGTCGAGGATGCCCGCGGCCCGCAGTTCGGAGTGCGCACGCGCCAGCTCCTGCGGCACCTCCCCCTCCTCGACGAGCAGTCCGAGCACACTGATGTGCGCGTCCGACAGCCGCAGCCGTCGCCGGGTCGAATCCATGGCAGGCATCTACTACTCCCTTTACGGGTTCGCTGCCCGGTGATGGGCTCGCTGCTGTTATGGGGCGCGTCCGAGCTGTTATGGGGCGCCACCGACTGGTTGACGCTATCCACGGGGCCCGCAGTTCCGCCAATGGTGATATGCGGTCAAGTACCCCAAAGCAGGCAACTTGCCGGACCGTTCGGCGTGCGAATGCCGAACCGATACCGGCGCACCGGGCATTGCGGGAGCAATTGAATCGACGCCGGGGGGGAATTCCTTCTTCCGCCGTCCCGCACTTCGACACCCCCGAGGGCCCCTGAGTACCCTCGCTCCAGGACCGGCCACGAACGCGGGCGTCCCGGGGGCGGCCCCCGCCGCGCCCGGCGGGCCGGTATCGACAGTTCAACGGGGAGGTAGTCGAGGTGGCGGATCCAGAGCTCGCCGAGCAGACGAAAAGGGCTTCCCAGTTGCGGAGCCTCGCGGACCACATCGAGGATCTGCCGAAGGCCACGCGTGACTTCTCCACGACGCAGATGAAGTCCTGGGCCGGACCCCACGCCGACGATGTGCGGGGCGACCTGAAGAGCTGGAAGACCAAGTGCGAGAACGTCGCGGAGGCGCTGCGCGACGTCGCCCGCAGTTGCGACCAGGCGATCAGGGACGCGAAGAAGGACAAGAAGTAGGCGAGCGGGCCGCAAGGGCTCGGGGGCCCGGGGGCCCGGAGCCCGAGGGCCCCGGGGCCCGAAGGTCCCGTGAGCGCTGCGTCGAGGGCCTGCGTCAGGCCGTGCCCAAGGCCGGGACGAGGCCTGATCGAAGGCCGGGAGGAAGCATCAGCATGCAGGTCATGGTGACCGCCGTACGGGAGGGCGCCGCCCCGCAGGACGTCCTGCTGACCGTGGACGACGACGCGACGGTCGCCGACGCGGCGGCCTGTCTCACCGTCGCGGCCGACACGGGCAACGTGGTCACGGGACGCTTCCCCGCCTCCCTCGCCGTGCGGGGCGCCACCGCGGTGAAGGGCGCCACCGCCGCCCAGGGCGCCGACGCCGTGCGGGGCGCCACCGCCACCCAGGGCGCCGACGCCGTGCGGGGCGCCACCGCCGTCGAGGGCTCCGGTGGCGCCGCGGGCGCCCGGGCCGCGGGACTGTGGGTGGACGGGACCCGGTACGACGCCGCGGCCCCCGCGTCCTCGGCGCTCCGCGACGGCGCGCGCGTCACCGCCGACGACTCCATCGGGCCCTTCCTGCGCGCGGGCGAACCCGTCGGCCGCTTCGAACTGCGCGTGTGCGGCGGCCCGGACACCGGCCGCGTCACCCGCGTCCAGGCGGGCACCGCGAGCGTCGGCGCCGACGCCTCCTGCACGCTGCCCGTGGCCGACCCGACCGTCCCCGGCCTCGCCTTCCGGGTCGCCGTGGGCGTCGACGGCAGTGTCACGCTGCGCCCGCAGGACGGCGTGCCCCTGACCCTGGACGACGCACCCGTGACCGCCGACTGCCCCTGGCCCGAGGGCCTGCTGCTCGCGGTCGGCGACACCCGGGTGGTCCTGACCGGGACCGAGGCGCCCGACGCCCACCTCGCCCCCACCGACGACGGCGGCTACGCCTACAACCGCCCGCCCCGGTTCACCCCGCCGCCACGGCGCCCGCGGGTGACGGTGCCCGCGGAGCCCGTGAAGGGCGAGGGCCCGCGGCTCCAGCTCATCACCTCGTTCATACCGGCCCTCTTCGGCCTGAGCATGTACTTCATGACCCGGCAGGTCTACACGCTGCTCTTCTGCGCGATGAGCCCGCTGATGATGCTCGGGTACTGGTTCAGCGAGGCCCGCCACCAGCGCAAGAAGTACAAGCAGGACGTCAAGGAGTACAGGCGGGCCTGCGCCGCGTACGAGGCGCGGGTCACCGAGTTGGGCAAGGCCGACCAGAAGGCCCGCCGCGCCGCCCACCCCGACCCCGCCGAACTCCTGCTGTACGCGACCGGGCCGCGCCGGCGCCTGTGGGAGCGCAGGATCGTCGACCCCGACGTGCTCCAGCTGCGGGTGGGCCTCGCCGCGCTGCCCGCCGGGATCGAGCTGAGGGCTGCGAGCAGCAGCAGCTTCGACGAGCCGCCGGAGCCCCCCGTCGTCGCCGACGTCCCGGTCACCCTGGCCCTGCCCGAACTGGGCGTCATCGGTGTGGCGGGACCGCGCGACCTCGGCCTCGCCGTGTCCCGCTGGCTGCTCGCCCAGGCCACGGGGCTGCACAGCCCGCGTGACCTCTCCCTCGTCGTGCTCTCCGCCGCGGCCGACGCCAGGGCCGCCTGGGAGTGGGCGCACTGGCTGCCGCACACCGCGCCGCAGCAGGGCCAGGACTGCGTGTCCCTGGTCGGCTCGGAGCCCGAGGTCGTGGGCCGCCGCATCCAGGAGCTGCTCGCCGAGCTGGCGCGCAGGAAGGCCGCCGCGAACGACTTCGGGGCCGCGAACCGGCTGCGCCCGGACCCGTTCGTCCTCGTCCTGCTCGACGGCGCACGGCTGCTGCGGCGCATGCCGGGCGTACCGCAGCTGCTTCAGGAGGGGCCGCGGCACGGCATCCTCGCCGTGTGCGTCGACGAGGACGACCGGCTCCTGCCCGAGGAGTGCAAGGCCGCCGTCATCGGCCTGCACGAGCAGCCCCACCACGTACGCGTCAGCGGCGGCGGCCTCGAACACGTCGGGGACGTACTCGCCGACCAGGTGTCCGGCGGCTGGTGCGAGCTCCTCGCGCGCTCCCTCGCCCCGGTGCGCGACGTCAGCCAGGACGACGCCGACGCCGCCCTGCCGACGGCGGCCCGGCTGCTCTCGCTGCTCGGCATGCCGGACCCCACGGGCGCCGACGTCGCGGACATCTGGCGCCGTGGCGGTGCCACCACGGCCGCGCCCATCGGCGTCGCGGCCGACGGCCCCTTCGTCCTGGACATCCGCAGGGACGGGCCGCACGCCCTGGTCGCGGGCACCACCGGCGCGGGCAAGTCCGAGCTGCTCCAGACGATCATCGCCTCGCTGGCCCTCGCCAACCGCCCGGACGCCCTGAACTTCGTCCTCATCGACTACAAGGGCGGCAGCGCCTTCCAGGACTGCGCCCGACTGCCCCACACCGTGGGCATGGTCAGCGACCTCGACGCCCATCTGACGGAGCGCGCGCTCGCCTCGCTGGCCGCGGAGCTGAAGCGGCGCGAGGAGATCCTCTTCGACACGGGCACCAAGGACCTGGAGGACTACGACGACACCCGCAGGATCCGCCCCGACCTCGCACCGATGCCCCGGCTCGTCCTGATCATCGACGAGTTCGCCTCGCTGGTCGCCGAACTCCCCGACTTCATCGCGGGACTCGTCGACATCGCACGCCGCGGCCGGTCCCTCGGCGTCCACCTCGTCCTCGCCACCCAGCGGCCCGCCGGTGTCGTGAGCGCCGACATCCGCGCCAACACCAACCTGCGCATCGCGCTGCGCGTGACCGACGGCGGCGAGTCCTCCGACGTGATCGACGCGCCGGACGCCGGTGCCATCGCCAAGTCCACGCCCGGACGCGCCTACGTACGCTCCGGCGCCCAGTCGCTCGTGGCCGTGCAGTCGGCCCGCATCGGTGGCCGCAGGCCCAGCAACGACGCCGACCGGCCGAAGGCGACCGCGTTCCCCGTGGACTGGGCCGCGTTCGGCCGCCCCGCCCCGCGCGTCGCCGCGAACGACGACGACGGGACGCTGGTCACCGACCTGAGCGTCCTGGTCGGCGCCATCCGTGCGGGCGCCGCTCTCCTGGGCTTCGGTGAGCAGCACAGCCCTTGGCTCCCGCCGCTGCCGGACCTGCTGTGGCTCGGCGAGCTCCCCGACGTGACCGAGGAGCGGCCGCGCGCCGCCGACGAGGTGCCGCCCATCAGGATCGGCCTCACCGACCTGCCCGCGCAGCAGCGCCGGGCACCGCTCGCGCTCGACCTGGTGCACGGCGAGCACATCATGCTGGCAGGCGGCGCCCGCTCGGGCCGCTCCACCGCCCTGCGCAGCCTCGCCGGTTCCCTCGCGGCCACCGCCTCACCGGCCGACGTGCATCTGTACGGCATCGACTGCGGCGCGAACGCCCTGCTGCCGCTCGCCCAGCTGCCGCACTGCGGTGCCGTCGTCACGCGCGACCAGCCCGACCGCGTACGCAGACTGCTCGACCGGCTCTCCGGCGAGATCGCCCGGCGGCAGCAGTACCTGGCCATGGAGGGCCTCTCCAGCGCGGCGGAGCAGCGGGCCACGGCGGCGCCCGAGGACCGGATGCCGTGGATGGTGCTGCTCATCGACAACTGGGAGGGCTATGTCGCCGCCCTGGAGAACGTCGACTACGGCAAGCTCATCGACATGGCCACCAAGATCTTCCGGGAGGGCGCGGCGGTCGGCGTGAAGGTCGTGATGACCGCGGACCGCAGCGGCTTCAGCGGTCAGGTCTCGCCGTCCTTCGCGGACAAGCTGATCCTGCGCCTCACGGACGCCAACGAGTACTCCCTCGCGGGGCTCTCCGCCCGTGAGGTGCCCAAGGACATGCCGTCGGGCCGTGCCCTGCGCCTGACCGACCAGGGCGTCCAGGAGAGCCAGATCGCCCTGCTCGCCCCGGACCCCTCGGGCCAGGCGCAGGTGGCCGCCCTGCGGGAGATCGCGGCCGAGGCGCGGCGCGCGCACCCGGCGCCGCCGCGGGAGTGCCGCCCCCTGCGCGTCGACGAACTGCCCCTGCGGATCACCCTCGACCAGGCGCGCGCCCTGGACCCGGCGTTCGTGCCGCCGTCGCCGCTGTGGGCCCTGTTCTGCGTCGGCGGCGACGAGTTGGAGCCCATCGGCGTCGACCTGGAAGAGTCGGGTCCCGGCTTCGTGATCGCGGGTCCGCCCAGGTCGGGCCGGTCGACCGCCCTGCTCGTGGCGGCGAGGAGCCTCCTCGCGAACCGGGTGCCGACGATCCTGGTCACCCCCCGGCGTTCGCCGCTGCGATCCCTGGAGGAGGATCCCGGCGTGCTCGGCGTGCTCACCGCCGACAGCACGGAACGCGACCTGAAGGAACTCATCGAGCGTACGGACGGCACGTTCGCGGTGGTGGCCGACGACGCCGACATGCTCTACGACGGGCCCCTGGACCGGCCGTTGGAGGAGGTCGCGCAGAACGGCAGGGACGGCGGCATCGCGGTCGTCGTGGCCGGTGCCACGGACACGCTCAGCTCGCAGTACCGCGGGTTCGTGGTGGAGGCGCGGCGTTCGCGCCAGGGCATGATCCTGTCTCCGCAGAGCGCGTCGGACGGGGAGCTGTTCAACGTCCGGGTGCCGAGTGGGTCCGGCGGGGGTCCCGTCGGGCGCGGCATCCTGGTCCGCTCCGGCCTGATGGTGCCGGTGCAGGCCATCCTCGACTCCTGACCTGCCGGGCCCCGCCAGGGCCGGGCCCCGCCAGGGGCGCGGGGCTGTATCGATGTGCGGCTCCGCCGCGTGGGCGCGACCAGCCACAGAAAAGCCGCAGACGCGTCTGCACAGATATCAGGCAGACGCGTCTGCGGCTCGTCGCGCGCTGAGCGCGCAGTTCCCCGCGCCCCTTACGGGGCCCCACGTACGGGTACGCGGGAACGGGTCAGCGGGCGGTGGCCTGCTCGATTCGGTCGTGGCTGTTCTTGGCCGACTTGTGGGCGTCACCGAGGGAGTCCGCGAGCCGGTTCATCTGCGGCTTGAACTCGCGCCACTCGTCGCGGAACCGGTCGGCGCCCGGGCCCTTCCAGAAGCCGTGGCTGTCGTTGGCCTGACCGTCCAGGAGGTGAATCAGGTCGCGGACCTCAGTCTCCTTCTTCTGGAACGCCTCGTACAGCTTCTGCAACTTCTCGAGTTTTGCACCGCGGTCGATGTCGGACATCGATACCTCCCCGTGTCGCTAAAGTAAATCTTCTCAACTGCCACGTGGGACGCTACCGCACCTGTCAACGCCAGGTTTACCGCCCACCGCAACCTGCGACGGTCCTGCGACATCCCCGCGACGCAACGGTGTTCGACGAATCCCCCATAGCCTTGCAGAGGCACATATCTCCCCCGGCGTCGGCTCAGTCGCCGCCTTTGCCCCAGTCGACTTTCCTCAGTCGACTTTCCTCAGCCGCGCTTCCGGGTCCCCCGCCCCCGGGTCCACGGAGGTGTACTGCAACTCCGATCCGACCGGGCGCAGTCGTACGGTGTGGGCCGTCTGGGAGCACTGCTTCTCGTTGGACTCGGCGCCGGTGCCCGTCGCCACGAGTTCCTTGGCCGACGCCGACTTCAGGGTGAGGATGTCGACGCACTTGTTGCCGATGAGGTCCGTCTGCGTCACCGTGCCGATGCGCCGTCCCTTCGCCGGGGCCTGCCGCACGGTCACGTCGAACGTGCCGAGCGGTACGAGTCCCTCCTGCGCGGACGCCTTGCCCCGCCACGTGCCGAGGTAGCGAACGGGAACGGCGCCGTCCGCGGGTGTCCGCGCGCCACCCGTCGCACTCGGCGTCCGCCCCGCCGCGTCCTTGTTGTCGTCCCCGTCCTTCGGCAGCAGGCCGAACACGAACACCGACCCCACGGTGACCGCCGCGAGCGCCCCGGCCGCGGCCAGGACCACCGTGCAACTGACCTTCCTGCCCCGCCCGTCGGACCGCGCGGGCGTGGCCGCCGCCGCCACGGACAGGGAGAGCCTGCCGGGGCGGGAGGAGTCCCCCGGTGCGTGCGACGGAGCGGATGTCGCGCCGTACGACGCGTCGGGCGGTCCGAACGCCCCCGCCGCGGGGCCGGTGAACGGCACGGGTCCTGACGCGGGCACCGGATCGCCCGGCGGCCCGGCGGCCGCGCCCCCGGCCCCCGCGTCGAGGTTGAGGAGCCGCACCGCGCTCCGGCTCACCCGTTCCACCAGGGGTCCCGGCAGCCAGCCCGCCGCCACCAGGGCGGCGGCCCCTGCGGGGGCGAGGCGGCGGGACAGCTCGGCGGGGGCGGGGCGCGCCGCCGGGTCCTTGTGCAGGCAGGCGGCGGCGAGGTCGCGCAGGTCGCCGCTCAGGCCGCCGAGGTCGGGCTGCTCGTGGACGACCTTGTAGAGCAGGGCGGCCGTGGAGTCGCCGGGGAACGGCGCGCGGCCCGTGGCGCCGAAGACAAGGACGGCGCCGAGGGAGAAGACGTCCGCCGCGCCGTCGACCGCCCTGCCGAGGATCTGCTCGGGCGCCATGTAGCCGGGCGAGCCGAGGGAGACGCCGGTCGAGGTCAGCGCGGTGAGGGTGGCGGTGCCTTCCGTGGCGCGCGCGATGCCGAAGTCGATGAGGCAGGGCCCGTCCAGGGTGAGCAGCACGTTGGACGGCTTCACGTCGCGGTGCACCAGGCCGATGCCGTGCATGTGCGTCAGGGCCTCCGCGAGGCCGGCGGCCAGGACGCGCGCCGAGTGCCCGGGCAGCGGCCCGCCCTCGCGCACGGCGTCCGTCAGCGAGGGGCCCGCCGCGTACCCCGTCGCCACCCACGGCACCGTCGCCTGCGGGTCCGCGTCGAGGACCGGGGCGGTCCAGGCGCCGCCGGCCCGCCGTGCCGCGTCGACCTCCCTGCGGAAGCGGGCGCGGAACTCCCGGTCCTGCGCGAAGTGCGGGTGCACCACCTTCACGGCGACCGTGCGGCCGCCCGCGCTGCGGCCGAGATAGACCCGGCCCATGCCGCCGGAGCCGAGCCGGCCGAGCAGCCGGTAGGGCCCGATGGCGGTGGGCTCGTCCGGTTCGAGCGGGTGCATGGCGAAGGCCTCCCCCAGATGCGGCGACCGCATGCCCGGTGCGGTGCCCTCCGGTGCGTCCCCCGGTCGTCCGCCGCATGCCGGTGCTGGGGGCCCAGCGTAATGGGCGCGGGGTGCGCCGCCCGCGCCCTCCCGGCGTCCGGTCCCGGTGTCCGGTCCCGGTGTCCGGTCCCGGCGTCCGGGAAGCCCGGCGCCCGCCGGGGAAAAGGGGGGCCGCTGTTCCTTGCGGTGACGCCGGTGGTCGATCCCGGCGACCGGTTCCCTTATGCCGCGGCGACATAGGCGGAAGCCGCACATCGGGATCCGCTTGACGGTTTCGGACGCCTCCCCAATACCGTGCCGTCGAATTCACCCCGGTGGTTCGGGGCGGTCAGGTCCGGAGGAGTTCCACCCGTACATCCGGAGCGAACCCCGTCGTCGCGCCGACACGCCGGGCGAACTCCTGCACCCCGGCGAGCTGTGCGCCGCCGAAGCGGAAGTCGAGCGTCGTGAAGTAGCGCTCGAGGACGCCCGCGTCGAACATCTCCCAGCGCGCCGCCTGCTCGGCGACCTTCGCGACCTCCTCCAGGGACACGTCCCGCGAGGACAGGAACGCCTGGTGCACCTCGCGCACGACCTCGGGCTCGCGCGCGAGGTAGTCGCGCCGGGCCGCCCACACCGCGAAGACGAACGGCAGGCCCGTCCAGTCCTTCCACATCTGGCCCAGGTCATGGACCTCGAGGCCGAGCCGCGGCCCGTCGATGAGGTTGGCGCGCAGCGCCGCGTCGCCGATGAGGACGGCGGCGTCGGCCTCCTGCATCATCAGGCCGAGATCGGGCGGGCACGTGTAGTAGTCGGGCCGCACGCCGACCTTCTCGGCCAGGAGCAGCTGCGCCAGGCGTACGGAGGTGCGCGAGGTCGAGCCGAGCGCGACGCGGGCGCCGTCGAGCTGGTCGAGGGGCACCTGCGAGACGATCACGCAGGACATGACGGGACCGTCGCAGCCCACCGCGAGGTCGGGGAACGCGACCAGTTCGTCGGCGTTCTTCAGGAACTCCACGAGGGTGACCGGTGCGACGTCGAGTTCGCCGCGCACCAGCTGCTCGCTGAGCTTCTCGGGCGTGTCCTTGGTCAGCTCGAAGTCGAGGAGGGTGCCCGTCCTGGCGAGACCCCAGTACAAGGGGAGGCAGTTCAGGAACTGGATGTGACCGACGCGCGGCCGCGCGGTGCGGACGGGGCCTGCCCCGTCCGAGGTGTCAGCGGGAGAATTGTCCACATCGGCGAGGTTAGCCCTCCCTCGGTGCGGTGCGGCGGCCGGGGCCCCGGGGGTGTCTTGGGGAGCCCCTCCGGGAACACCTGGGGAGCACCTCGGCAGCACCTCGGGGAGCGCTCCCGTCAACCCCTCCGGGGGTCCGTCAAACCTGCGGGTGACGTGATCTTGATCCCTATTGCATCCGGGTGCCTGCGTGCTAAGCTCACCGCAAGTTGCAGTTTGGTTTCCCTTGCAGTACAGAGCCTGCGGAGCATGTAACCCGCAGGCTCTCGTCGTTTTCAGACTTTTGCAGTTGTTTCAACAGCAGGTTCTGGAGCAGGGCAACCCTTTGGCCCAAGGAGGGCTTATGGCTACCGGAACCGTGAAGTGGTTCAACGCCGAAAAGGGCTTTGGATTCATCGCCCAGGAAGGCGGCGGCCCCGACGTCTTCGTGCACTACTCCGCGATCAACGCCAGCGGTTTCCGCTCCCTCGAGGAGAACCAGGCCGTGACCTTCGACGTCACGCAGGGTCCCAAGGGCCCGCAGGCGGAGAACGTCACCCCCGCGTAGCGGTGGGTTGATCCGGAACGGAAGCAGTACCCAAGGAGCCCCGGGCTCCCCGCGTCCGCGGGGGCCACGGGGCTCCTGCCTTTTCCTGGCGAGGGCGCTTTTTTCTGGCGGGGGCGCCTTGGCTGGGGGCTCGTCGGCCTTCGGCCTCGTCCTCAAACGCCGGACGGGCTGACACACTCCGGCCGCCCCGCCTTGCCCCCGCACAAACCACGGCCCTCGGGCCTCGTCCTCAAACGCCGGACGGGCTGACACACTCCGGCCGCCCCCGCCTCGCGCCCCCACAACCCACGGCCTTCGACATCGTCCTCAAGCGCCGGACAGGCTGACACACTCCGGCCGCCCCGCCTCGCCCCCGCACAAACCACGGCCTTCGGCCTCGTCCTCAAGCGTCGGACGGGCTGGCATGAAGTGGTCAGGCGTGTTGCATGACCAGGACGAACGTCGTGCCGGGGGTCAGTGCCTCGTACGTATGGGGGACATCGCCCCGGTAGGACATGTAGTCCCCGGGGCCGAGTTCCACGACCTCGCCCCCGGGCCCCGCGGCCAACCGGCCCGTGCTGACGACCAGGTGCTCCACGGAGCCGGGGATGTGCGGCTCGGACGCACGTACCGAGCCGGGCTCCATCGCGCCGTGGTAGATGTCGCGCCGCACCCCCGCGGGCCCCGGGGACAGCAGCGTGCCCGCGTACGAGGCCTGCTCGGCGTGCATCGTGGGGCCCTCACCCGCGCGGATCACAGTCACCGCGGGTCCGGGCGACTCGGCGAGGACGCTGAACGGCACGCCGAGCGCCACGGCCAGCGCCCACACGGTCTCGATGCCGGGGTTGCCCGACGCCGCCTCCAGCTGGGACAGCGTGGACTTGGCGATGCCCGCGCGCTTGGCCAGCTCGGAGAGGGAGAGCCCCGCGCGGGCGCGCTCGCGGCGCAGCGCCGCGGCGATCCATTCTCGCGGCAGCCCTGCCGGACGCGGCGCCCCGGCGCCTTCGTCGACCTCGGTCATGCGGTGTTCTCCCTGCGTCCTGCTGCGATGTTCCGGTTCCCGGGCCTCTCCGGACGACCGGGCCGTTCGGTACCGGACGGGTCGTTCGGACCGTTCGGACCGTTCGGACCGTTCGGCACAGAGAACGAAGCGTTCGGCTTGACGAACGGCGCGGCGTCTGTCCATGCTACCCGGTATGCGTTCGCCAAACCGAACGGATGACCCCGTAGAGCGAACGACGGGGTGGGTCCGCTTCTCCGATCTGCCTCCGGGCGTCCCGCGCGACATCGCGCTCGTCCTGGTCGCCGACGCCGTCGTCGGCGTGTCCTTCGGCGCGATATCCGTCGCGGGCGGCCTCCCCCTGTGGGTGCCGGTCGCCATGTCCCTGCTCGTGTACGCGGGCTCCGCCCAGTTCAGCGCGGTCGCCGTGCTCACCGCGGGCGGCGGCCCCGCGGCAGCGGCGGCGACCGGGCTGCTGCTCAACTCCCGTACGGCCGCCTTCAGCCTGGCCGTCGCCGACAGCCTCGGGCGGTCCTGGCCGGCCCGGCTCGTGGGCGCGCACCTGATCACCGACGAGACCGCGGCCTTCGTCCTCGCGCAGCCGGACCTCCGCAGCCGCAGGGCCGCGTTCTGGCTGTCGGGGGTCGGGCTCTTCGCCGTATGGAACGTCAGTGTGCTCGGCGGTGCGCTCGCCGGTTCCGCGCTCGGGGACACCGCGCGGTTCGGGCTCGACGCCGCGTTCCCCGCGGTGCTGCTCGCCCTGGTCCTGCCCGCGGTACGGGACGACGGCAACGCCCGCCGGGCCGGTGCCGTCGGCGCGGTGGTCGCCCTCGCCGCCACCCCGGTACTGCCCGCCGGGGCGCCGGTGCTGCTCGCCCTCATCGGCCTGCTCGCCGTGCGCCGCCGGAAGCCGGTCACCCCGCCGAGCCCCGGAAGCCCCTCGTGAACGCCTACCTCGTCTGCGTCCTGGTCCTCGCCGCCGGGACCTATGCCTTCCGCCTCGCGGGCCCGGTCCTGCACGGCCGCGTCGAACTCCCCGCGCGCGTGCAGGAACTGCTGACCGTCGGCGCCACCGTGCTCCTAGTCGCGCTGCTCACCACCGGCGCCTTCACCGAGGGGCAGGACTTCGCGGGCTGGTCGCGTCCGGCGGGTGTGCTCGTCGGTGGTGTCCTCGCCTGGCGCAGGGCACCGTTCGCGGTGGTCGTGGCGGGGGCGGCGGGCGCGACGGCGCTGCTGCGGCTCGCGGGCCTGCCGTAGGCGTCCGTCACCTGGGCTCGCGGGCGCCACCGCGGCCGCCGTCCGCCGGAGGCCGCCTCACGAACCGTCCTCGTACAGCCGCTGCACCTGGGCCGCGTACCGCTCCGTCACCGCCCGCCTGCGCACCTTCAGGCTGGGGGTGAGCAGGCCGTCCGCCACCGTGAAGTCCTCCTCCAGGATCGCGAAGGCACGGATCCGGGCGGGCCGTGACACCCGGGCGTTCGCCGTGTCGACGGCCTCCTGGACGAGGGCGCGGACCCGGGGGTCGGCCGCCGCGGGGACGGCGAGGGTGACGCCGGAGCGTTCCGCCCACCCCGCGACCTCCTCCGCGTCGAGGGTGATCAGGGCGACGGGGTGGGGCCGCCGGTCGCCGACGAGGACGGCGCGGGAGACGAACCGGGAGGCCTGGACCGCGAACTCGGTCAGGGACGGCGTGAGGTTCTTGCCGCCCGAGGTGATGATGAGGTCCTTCTTGCGGCCGGTGATGCGCAGATAGCCGTCCTCGTCGAACGAGCCGAGGTCGCCCGTGTGCAGCCAGCCCTCGTCGTCGAGGGCGGCGCGGGTGGCGGCCTCGTCGGCGTAATAGCCGGGGAAGATGTTGGCACCGCGGGCAAGGAGTGGTGAACTCGACGAGCTGCGCGAGGAGATGGGCGAGCGGCAGATAGAGGTAGGTGGCGTCGCCGGGCCCGCCCTCGATCAGGGGCAGCGAGGCGTCCTGCACGGCGCCGACGTTGCCGTGCGTGAGGACACAGCCCTTGGGCGGGCCCGTGGTGCCCGAGGTGTAGATGATGGTCGCGGGGTCCTCGGGCGCGCGGCTCTCCGCCCGTGCCACCAGTGCCTCGGCCGTGACGGCTCCGGCGGCGGCGTACGCGTCCGCTGCCGTCATCACGACGACGCGCCGCAGCCCCGGCAGCTTCCCCCGCAGCCGCTCCACCGCGGCCGCCCGCGCCGCGTCCTCGCAGAGCACCACCGAGGTCCCCGAGTCGCCGAGCACCCAGGTCACCTCGTCGTCGCCCGCCGTCGGATACACCGGCACCACGACGGCTCCGGCGGCGAAGGCGCCGAAGTGCGCGTACGTCCACTCCGGGCGGGTCTCGGCGAGGATCGCCACCCGGTCCCCGCGCTCGACGCCGAGTCCGAGCAGGGCGCGCCCCACCTCCCGTACGGCGGTGCGCAGACCTTCGTAGGTGACCTCCTGCCAGGCGTCGTCGCGCTGGAAGCGCAGGGCGGGCAGCTCGCCGTGGCGGTCGGCCGCCCACTCCGTGAGGACGGACAGGGTCCGCGGCCGTGCGGCCGGCGGCGGCGCGGAGGTCTGAGTCATGCTCACGACGCTAGGGACGGCGCCCGGTCGCGCGGGATGACCCGAAACGTCAGCGCCCCTGGCCGGGGCGCTCACCCGACCGGCGCCCCCCGCCGCCGAACTCCCCCCTGAGCCCGGCACCCCGGAGCCGGGCTCCCCTGCCGCGCGCTCTTCTTGACCGCGCCCCCGGCGGCTAACGTCGTGGTCATGGCCAGGCGGACGATCACCGTGCACCATGTACGGGCCGTGCTGCGCGGTGCCGAGCGCGGGGGCATCGACACCGTGCCACTGCTCCAGGCCGCGCAGATACCGCCGCTGCTCCTCGGTGACGACCGGGCGCGCATCACGGCCGCCCAGTTCGCGCGCCTGTTCCGGGAGTTGTACCGGGCGACGGAGGACGAGTTCCTCGGCCTCGGCTCGTCGCGGAGCGGGCCGGGCACCTTCGCGATGATGTGCTACGCCGCCCTCGGCTGCCGTGATCTCGGCGCCGCGATGGAGCGTGGCGTGACGTTCTACGGACTGTTCCCCGGCGGCCCCGACCTCGCCCTGACGCAGACGCCCGACGGCGTCGTCTTCACCGTACGCAACGACCTCGACCAGGACTTCTTCCTCGCCGAGTGCCTGGTCATCATCTGGCACCGGCTGTGCAGCTGGCTGATCGGCCGCAGGATCGCGCTGCGCTGGGCGGACTTCGGGCATCCGCCACCCCCGCACCAGGACGAGTACGAGCTGCTCTTCGGCTGCCCTGTCCGCTTCGGCGCTCAGCGCACCGGGGTCGGGCTCGACGCGCACTGGCTGGCCGCGCCGCTGGTGCGGGACGAGGACGCGCTCTCGGCGATGCTGCGCCGGGCGCCGTTCGACCTGCTCTCGCGCCGCGACTACGGGACGACGGTCGCCGAACAGGTGCGGCGGGCCCTCGCGGTGGCGCTGCGGACCTCGCCGCGGCTGCCCTCGCTCGGCGAGATCGCGGCGCGGCTCGCGGTGAGCCCGGCGACGCTGCGGCGGCGGCTCGCCCAGGAGTCCACCTCGTACCAACAGCTGAAGGACGCGGTGCGGCGGGACGCGGCGATCGCCGGGCTCGCCGAGGGGCGGGAGCCGATCGCACGCCTCGCGGCGCGGCTCGGGTTCTCCGAGGACACGGCGTTCCACCGGGCGTTCAGGCGCTGGACGGGAACGACACCCGGCGCGTACCGGGCCGAAGGAGCGGGAGCCGAAGGACCGGGAGCCGAAGGGCCGAGAGCCGAAGGACCCGGAGCCGCAGGACCGGGGGCCGACGGCATGCGCGGGGCCTCCCCCGCGGGTGTCGCTGGTGCCCCAGGCCAACAAAGCTGAGCGTTCGCGTCAGCCCCGTCCTTACTCGCCAGTCACTACGGTCGTCCTCCCATCCCCCACGTTCCGCCGGGAGAGCCGCATGCAGATGCGCACGAGCTTCAGAGCGGTCGCCCTGCTGGCCGCCGCGGGCCTGTCGGCCGCGACCCTGACGACCGCCGCGCACGCCGACGCCGCCGCGGCCGCCGGTGGCCCCGCACGCTCGCAGGCCGCGGCCGCCGCGCCGGGCGACATCGTCAGCTCCGAGCCGAGCGCCTTCCACCCGCTGCCCGGCCAGCCCACCCACACCAGGGCCTGGAAGATCCACTACCGCTCCACCACGGCGAAGGGCACCCCGAACACCGTCTCCGGCACCGTCATCGTGCCCCAGGACGGCCGCACCGGGCCGCGCCCGCTGGTCACCTACGCCGTGGGCACGGTCGGCGTCGGCGACCACTGCGCGCCGAGCGCGGGCTTCCCCCGGGGCACCACGCCGGAGGCCAACCTCATCCGACAGCTCACCCTGCGCGGCTGGGCGGTCGCCGTGACCGACTACGAGGGTCTCGGCACCCCCGGGGACCACACGTACACGGTGGGCAGGGCCGCGGGGCACGCGGTCCTCGACGCCGCCCGAGCCGCGGTCCGGTTGCCCGGCGCGGGGCTCTCGAAGGACTCGCCGGTGGGCATCATGGGCTACTCGCAGGGCGGCCAGGCCTCGTCCTGGGCCGCGGAGCTGCACGGCTCGTACGCTCCCGACCTCGACGTCAAGGGCACGGCGACCGGCGGTGTGCCCGGCGACCTGAGGAAGGTGGCCGACTTCAACGACGGCGGCCACGGCTCGGGGCTCGTCTTCATGGCGGCCATCGGGCAGAACGCGGCGTTCCCGGAGCTGCGGCTCGAGTCGTATCTGAACGCCACGGGCAGGAGCCTGATCGGTGCGCTGCGCGACAGCTGCGTGGCGGACGGCGCGGTGCTCGGCTCGTTCAAGAAGATCCGCGACGTGACGACCGAGAACCCCCTCGAACGGGCCGACTGGCAGCAGCGCCTGCGGGAGTCCCAGGTCGGCACGCGCGCTCCCGACGCGCCGGTGTACCTCTACCACGCGCTGGCCGACGAGCTGATCCCGTACGGCGTCGGCAGGCAGGTCCGCACGGACTGGTGCGCGCGGGGCGCGAACGTGGAGTGGCACACCGTCCCGCTCGGCGAGCATGTGAGCGGCGTCATCACCCAGTCGCCCCTGGCCGCGCAGTGGCTGGCGAACCGGTTCGCGGACAAGCCGGTGCGCGGCAACTGCTAGCGCCCTGGCCGGGGCGTGCGGTCGCGCCCGGGCCGGGGGGCGCCGGCGCGGGCCCCCGCCCGCCTACCGGGGGCCGGGCTCACGACGCCCGGCCCCCACGCCGCGGCAGCAGCCACACCGAGAGACCCGCCGTGGCCAGGAGCGTCGCGCCCACCACCACGAGCCCCTGCCGCATGCCGCCCACCGCGAAGCCGTCGGCACCGGAGCCCCCGGAGCCCCCGATCAGGGCGCCGAACAGGGCCACCGACAGCGCCCCGCCCGTCTGGCGCAGGGAGTTGAGGAGGCCGGACGCGGTGCCCGCGCGGTGGCCGGGGACGGCGTCCATCAGGAGGGCCGTCAGCGCGGGCACGGCGAGGGCCCCGCCGATGCCGGTCGGGACGAGGAGCAGCAGGACGAGCCACAGGGGCGTGTCCGCGCCGAGGGGCAGCAGGGCGAACATGGCCACGGCGAGGACGAGCTGCCCGGTCACGATCACCGGGCGGCGGCCGACACGCTCCGCCATGCGCGGCGACACCAGGTTCGTCGAGGTGATGAGCGCGGCGAGCGGCACGAACATCAGGCCCGTCGCGATCCCCGACATGCCAAGGAGCTGCTGGCAGTAGAGGCCGAGCAGGAACACCACCCCGTAGAAGCCGGCGTTCACCGCGAAGCCGACGGCGAGCGGGACGCCGACCTCGCGCTGCCGCAGCATCGGCAGCGGCACCATGGGCGCACGGTGGCGCTTCTCGGCGGCGCGGAAGGCGACCGCCGCCAGGACCGCGACCGCGGCGGCGGACAGGACCCCCGGGTCCGTCCACCCCGCGTGCCCGCCCTCGATGACCGCGTACGCGAGCCCGGCGAGGGCGGTGACGGCGGTGAGCTGGCCGGGCACGTCGAGCGGGGCGGAGCGGCGCGGGGAGGGCGCGGTGCGGGTGAGCAGGGCGAGGATCACGGCACCGACGGGCAGATTGAGGAGGAAGACGGCGCGCCAGCCCACGGTCTCGGAGAGCACCCCACCGAGCACCGGGCCCGCGGCCATCGCCACCGAACCGCCCACCGTCCACAGCGCGATGGCGCGGGCCCGGCGCCGCGGCTCGTCGTAGGCCTGCCGGATCAGCGCGAGCGAGGCGGGCATGACGACGGCGGCGGCCGCGCCCTGCGCCACCCGCGCGGCGATCAGCGTGCCGATGCCCGGCGCGAGCGCGCACGCCAGCGAGGCCAGGGCGAACAGGCCGGTGCCCCAGGCGTACGCACGCCGGGCGCCCGCCCGGTCCGCGAGCGCCCCCGCGGAGATCATCAGCGCGGCGAACATCAGGGTGTAGGCGTCGACGACCCACTGGAGTCCCGTCATCCCGCCGTGCAGATCGGCCCTGATGCCGGGCAGCGCGATGTTCACGGCGGACACGTCGACGGTGATGACGGTGAAGCCGAGCAGGGCGGCGACGAGGGCGACGACGGGCCGGTCCCGGGGGACGGGGCCCGGGGCGCCGGGGTCAGGGGCGCGCACAGGGGTGGTGGTGCGTGACCGCGGCAGCAAGGTGGAGGACGACATCGCGGGCCCTTCGACAGGAGGAGGGAGGGGGGTGACGGGTGGCGCCCGTGCACCGGCCGCCGGGCACCCACGCTCCCCGTGCGCGGCCGCGCCCGGCAGACCGCGCTGTTCCTGGTCCTGACACGGCCCCCCACTTCCCGCACGCGTCACGGACACTGGAGCCATGACGAACGGCACGCCCCCCGGACGCGGCGGGACCGAACTCGGCCGGTACCTGCGGGCCCGGCGCGCCCAGATCCGCCCCGAGGAGGCCGGTCTCCCGGCCGGGACCGGGCTGCGCCGCACGCCGGGCCTGCGCCGTGAGGAGCTGGCGACGCTCGCCGGGGTGAGCGTCGACTACTACACGCGCCTGGAGCGCGGCCGCGAGACCAACCCGTCGCCGGCCGTGATCGACGCCCTGGCCCGGGCGCTGCGGCTCTCCGGCGACGCCCACGAGCGCCTGCACGAACTGGCCGAGCTGGCCTCGGGACGGCTCACCGAGCCGCGTCCGACGACGGAGTGCGAGGTGCGCCCCTCCGTCGTGCGGATGCTGGAGGCCCTGCGCCCGCTGCCCGCCTATGTGGTCAGCCCGCACAACCACCTGCTGGCCGCGAACGTCCCCGGCCGCCGCCTCATGCCGGGCCTGTGGGACTGGCCTGCCGAGCAGCGCAACATCACCCGCTATTTGTTCCTGCACCCCGTGGGCCGCGAGCTGTACGTGCCGTGGGAGGAGACCGTCGCCAGTTCGGTGGCCCATCTGCGCGCGGTCGGCGGCCGGGACCCGGACTCGCCGCAGCTGGCCGCCCTGGTCGGCGAGCTGTGCCTGAAGTCCCCGGAGTTCGCCCGCCTCTGGGACCGGTACGAGGTCCGTGAGCGCGGCGGCGGCGTGAAGACCTTCGCGCACCCCAAGGCGGGATCGATGACCCTCACGTACGAGGTGATGCGCCTCGCACGTACCGCGGGCCAGCGCCTGATCACGTACCAGGCGGAGCCGGGCAGCGCGGACGAGACGGCGATGCTGAGCCTGGACACGGCGGCCCGTTCGGCACCGCGGGACGACGTCCTCACGGCGTCGCGAGGCTGACGGCCGTCACTCGGCGGCGCACGAACTGCCGTTCTTCGGCAGCTCCTTGTACAGCAGGAACGCGTCCACCTTGGCCTGCACGCACTTCGAACCGAAGTAGCCGGTGTGCCCGTCGCCCTTGTTGTCGAGGACGACGGCGGAGGACCCGAGCCGCTTCGCGGTCTCCTCCGTCCAGCGGTAGGGCGTCGCGGGGTCGCCGCGCGTGCCGACGAGCAGGAACTTCGGGGTGTCCACGTCGCGTACGTCGTTGCGGATGTAGTCGGTGCCCGCGGGCCGCCCGAAGCACAGGAGCACGGGCGTCAGCATCGACTTGCCGAAGACCGGCGAGGCCTCCTCGAACTCCCGCTGGATGCGGCCGACCTCCCGCTCCACCCGCTTCGCGTCCGGCCGGTCCGGATCGTCCGCGCAGTTCACCGCCATGAGCGCGGCATCGGCGTTGTCCTCGGGCACCGCGGTGCGCGCGCCCCGCGGTGCCTGCGGCCGCTCGCCCATGGCGCCGCCCATCCGCAGCAGCGCACGCGGGTCGCCGTCCGCGAGCAGCCCGCCGAGCGCCTGGGAGAGAGCGGGCCAGGCCTGCCTGCTGTAGAGCGCGGTGCCGAGGACGCTCACCACGTCCTGGCCCGTGAACTCCTGGCCGTCCATGGCCCGCAGGGGGTACGCGTCCAGATCCTCGACGATCTTCACCATGGTCCGCCGGGCGGCACGGGAGTCCTCGCCGAACACGCAGCCGGCGTTCTTGGTGCACCACAGCAGGAAGTTGTCGAGCGCGGTCTGGCGCCCCTCCGCGCCGACGAGGCCCTGCTCCTCGACGTTCTCGGTGAGGGTGTCCACGCCGTCGAGCACCATCCGGCCGACCTTCTTCGGGAACTGCGAGGTGTACACCGCCCCGAGCCGGGTGCCGTACGAGAAGCCCAGGTAGTTGAGCTTCTTGTCGCCGAGCGCCTGCCGCATGACGTCCAGGTCCCTGGAGACGTTCACGGTGCCCATGTGCTGGAGGACGGGGCCCGACTCCTTAGCGCACCGCGCGGCCTCCTCGCGCAGTTGCTCCAGGAGCACCGCAGGGTCGTCGTCGCCGTCCCCCGTGCCGTCGCCGGGGTCCGGCCGGCCGCCGCAGCTCACGGGCTCGCTCAGGCCCACCCCGCGCGGGTCGAAGCCCACGACGTCGTACCCCTTGCCGACATAGCCGAAGTCCTTCTTGGAGCCCGCGAGCCCCGAGACGCCCGCGCCGCCGGGCCCGCCGAAGTTCACCAGGAGCGACCCGCGCTTGTCGCCGCTCGCCCGCACCCTCATGAGCGCGAGGTCGAGGGTGGCGCGGCCGGGGTGCGCGTAGTCCAGCGGGACGGTGACCTTGCCGCAGCCGACGTCCTTGTCCTTGGTCACGTCCTCGGGCAGGTTCTGCACATCGGGCTTGCAGGCGACCCACTTGATCTTCTGTGCGTAGAAGCGCCCGAGGTCCGGCTTCGCCGGTTCCGGCGGCGCGGGTGCGGCGGACGGCGCCGTCGGTGCTGACGGGGCTGACGGGGCTGCCGGAGCGGCTGTCGCGGGCAGAGCCGTCAGGGCCAGTGCCAGGGTCGCGGCTGTGGCTGTGGCTGCGGTGAGCGCGGATGTGCTGCGCACGGCGACCTCCAAGAGGTGCGGGTCCCCTCCGGTCACCCTAGGCGCCCCCCGGCCTCCTCGCCCGTTCAGGTCATCACGGTGCGTGACCGGCCACTGACGGGCGCCCACCCGAGGCATGCGCCGGTACGTGTACCCCGCGCTCCCTTGATCTTCCCCGTCCGCCCCCTCGACCGCCCCCCTGACTCCCAAGTAACCTTACTCCGAAGTAAATTCAGCACGAGTTCGCCGGGAGCAGGACCATGGCCGACCGCTACGCGACCTTCACCCGCACCGGCCCCGGCCGCTTCCTCGCCCGCAGGCTCGGCCTCCCCCAGCCCGTCGCCCTGCACCGCTGGTCGCCGGGGCGCCCGGCCCTGGAAGGCCCGCTCCTCCTGTTGACCGCGGGCGACATCCCCCTCCCCGGCCTGCACGAGGCGCTCACCCGCACCGGCCTGCCCCCGCACAGCGGGCCCCTCGGCGGCCGCCGTCCCTGCGCCGTCGTCCTGGACGCGACCGGCGTCGCCACGGTCACCGCCCTCGCCGACGTGCACGCCGCGCTGCACCCCGTCGTCCGGTCCATAGCCCCCTGCGGGCGCGTGGTGGTCCTGGGCGCGCCCCTCTCCCCCGCCGACCACCACCAGGCCGCCGCCCAGCAGGCCCTCGAGGGGTTCGTGCGCTCCCTCGGCAAGGAGACGGGCCGCGGCAGAACGGTCCAGCTGGTCCGCGCGCCGTCGGCGCGCGCCGCCGAGGCCACCCTGCGCTTCCTGCTCTCCCCGAAGTCGGCGTACGTGAACGGGCAGGTCATCGACGTCGACCTCGACGAGGACACGGCGGACACCGGACGACCGCTCGCGGGCCGCACCGCCCTCGTCACCGGAGCGGCCCGCGGCATCGGCGCCGCCGTCGCCGAGGTCCTGGCCCGCGACGGCGCCCACGTCGTCGTCCTCGACGTGCCGTCCGCCGCGCCCGAACTCGGCGGCGTCGCCGCGCGCGTCCAGGGCACGGCGCTGCCCCTGGACATCACCGCGGACGACGCGGGCGAGCGGATCGCCGCCGCGCTGCCCGACGGGCTCGGCGTCCTCGTGCACAACGCGGGCATCACCCGGGACCGGCGGTTCGCCGACATGGCCGCCGACCGCTGGAGTTCGGTCGTCGAGGTGAACCTCGCGAGCGTGCTGCGCACCACGGACTTCCTGCTGAAGTCCGGCACGCTGCGCCGCGGCGGCCGGGTCGTGGCCACGGCGTCCATCGCGGGCATCGCCGGGAACGCGGGCCAGACGAACTACGCCGCCGCCAAGGCGGGCGTCGTCGGCTTCGTACGCTCCCTCGCGCCCCGGGCGCTCGCCGAGTACGGCGTGACGGTGAACGCCGTCGCGCCCGGCTTCATCGAGACCCGGATGACGGCGGCGGTCCCGCTGTTCGTCCGCGAGGCCGGGCGGCGCATGAACTCCCTGGGGCAGGGCGGGCTTCCCGTGGATGTCGCGGAGGCGGCGGCGTGGCTCGCGACCGGCGCCGTCAACGGCCAGGTCCTCCGCGTGTGCGGGCAGAGTCTGCTGGGCGCGTGAGCCTCCGGCTGTTCCGCGGCCCCCCTGAACCTGTGCCTCTCCGTCCCGTCGGACTTCCCGCCGCCTCGCGGCGTGCTTTTCCCACCACCCACCCACCCTTTCCCCCACCGAACTCGCCGGACCCGTCCTTACCGCCCCAGTCGCCCCGAACGCCCAGTGACCAGAAGGGTCCGTCATGACCTCGCTCGCGCTCACCCTGCTCCGGGGAGCAGCCCTGTCCGCGTTCAAGCGGGCCCGCTCCGACGCTCCGCTGCCCGGGGCCGTCACGGCGCGGGTGCGGGCCGATGTGGAGCGGCTCGCCGCGTACGAGAGGCTGTGCGGGTTCGCGGCCGGGCGGGGCGGCGGCGCGGGCGGGGGCGAGCCGCTGCCGGTGACGTACCCGCACGTCCTGGCGTTCCCGGGGGCCATGCGGCTGATGGCGGGCCGGGACTTCCCGCTGCCGCTGCTCGGGCTCGTGCACACGTCCGTGGAGATCGTGCAGCACCGCGCCCTGCTGCCCGCGGACGACCTGGAACTCACCACGTACGCGCAGGCGTTGGCACCCCACCGGCGGGGCACCGAGGCGACGGTCGTCACCCTCGCGAGCGTCGACGGCACGCCCGTGTGGGAGTCCCGCAGCACCTACCTGTCCCGGCACCGTACGGCGGAGCCGTCCGCGGCCGAGCGGGGCGGGCGGCCCGGCCCCGGCCCCACCCCCGACCCGCCGCCCGGCGCGCCCGCGCACGCGCAGTGGCGGCTGCCCGGCGACCTCGGCCGGCGCTACGCCGCCGTGTCGGGGGACCGTAACCCCATCCATCTGCACCCGCTCACCGCCCGCCTCTTCGGCTTCCCCCGCGCCATCGCCCACGGCATGTGGACGTTCGCGCGCTGCGTCGCCGAGCACCAGCGCGACACGGGGCCCCGGGCGGACGGCGGGAGCGGCTCGGCGCTCCACGTGAGCGCGGAGTTCCGGTCGCCGGTGCTGCTTCCCTGCTCGGTGATGTACGCGGCCGCGGGCGACACCTTCGCACTGCGCGGACCCGGGGCCCTGGTGCACCTGACGGGCGCGGTGCGGCAGGGCCCGCCGCGGGAGCCCGACGGGGCCCCGCCGGCCCCGGAGCCGCACCGCCTGCCGGGGCGGTGAGAAGGAATGCCAGGGACGGCCTACCGGGGCGGTGACCAGGGACGTCCCTCCATCAGGTCGCCGAGGCCCGCCCACGCGAAGTTCATCAGCGTCGCCGCCGCCTGGTGCGCGGACACGGACGCCTCGGTGTTGGCCCAGCCCGCGAGCGACTCGGCCGCGCCCACGAGCGCGTGGGCGAGCCCCGCGACCTCCCGGTCGGGCAGCGAGGCGTCGTGGTGGGCGGCCCGCGCGGCCGCGGCGATGAGCACGGTCACGAAGGTGACGATCTCCTCGCGCATGACGTTGACCTCGGCGGCGAAGGGCTCACCGACGGTGCGGGCCTGGCTGTGCAGCACCGCCCAGGCGTCCGGGTGCTCGGCGGTGTGCGCGAAGAACGCCCGCAGTCCGTCCCAGAGCTGGCGGTCGGCGGGCGCGTCCGGGGTCACGGCCTCACGGACGGCCTCGACGAGGGCTGCGGCCTCACGCCGGATGCAGGCCGTGAACAGGTCCTCCTTGGAGTTCAGATACAGATACACGAGCGGCTTGGAGACCCCGGCGAGCTCCGCGATCTCGTCCATGGACGCGGCGCGGTAGCCCCGCTGCCCGAAGGTGCGCACCGCCGCGTCGAGCATCTGCCGCTCCCGCACGGCACGCGGCATCCGCTTCTGCCGCACCGTGGTGTCCCCGCCCTGCACCTCCGCCGTCTTCCCCGCCCTCGCTCCCTTCTTGGGCTTCACAGCCTTGTTGGGCTTCGCAGCCTTCTTCGGCTTCGCAGCCCTCACCGCCTTCACATCCGCCACTCCGGCCCCCGCCTTCCGCACCGACCGTCCACCGGTCAGCGTACGGCGAGCCCCGCCCCGCCCGTAGGTCACCCGGCGATCACCCGGCCATCACCGGCCGCCACGAAACCTCCACGCCGCGGATCCCCCCGGACGAGCGGGTCCCCTGGGCCGAACAGAGCACTGCTGTTTCCCCGTGCGGGCGCCCCGACGAGGCTCGAAACCGTTCGACTTTCCCTCATCAGGAGGTAAGCCCATGCGCAAGCGCGCGTTCTTCGCCGCAGCGGCCCTCGCCGCGACCGTCGTCATCGGCGGTGCCGGCGCCGCGGCAGCGAACCCCGAGCCCGAAGCCGACGCCCAGGTCGCGAACTCCCCCGGCGTGATCTCCGGCAACGCGGTGCAGGTCCCCGTCGACCTCGGTGTGAACCTCTGCGGCACCACCGTCGACGTCGTCGGACTTCTCAACCCGGCGACCGACAACCAGTGCAAGAACGACCAGTGACCGGCCCGGGCATCTCCCGGCACACCCCATGAGACCGGCCCCTCCGCGATGACGCGGAGGGGCCGTCAGCCGTACGGCCGGGGCCGTCGGGCGTTGTCCGGGGCGGTCAGGCGGCGGCGGGGGCCACGCCCGGCTCGTCCACCGGCGACGCGGTGGCGTTGTCGTACGCCTCGCGGTCGAGGATGTTCTCCCGCGCGGCCACGATCAGCGGCGCGACGACCTGCCCGGCCACGTTGGTGGCGGTGCGCATCATGTCCAGGACGGGGTCGATGGCCAGGAGCAGGCCGACGCCCTCCATGGGCAGGCCGAGCGTGGAGAGGGTCAGCGTCAGCATGACCGTCGCGCCGGTCAGACCGGCCGTGGCGGCGGAGCCGACGACCGAGACGAACGCGATGAGCAGGTACTCCTTGACGCCCATCTGTACGTCGAAGATCTGCGCGACGAAGATCGCGGCGATCGCCGGGTAGATCGCGGCGCAGCCGTCCATCTTGGTGGTGGCGCCGAACGGCACCGCGAAGGAGGTGTACTCCTTCGGCACGCCGAGGCGCTCGGTGACCTTCTGCGTGAGCGGCATGGTGCCCACCGAGGAGCGCGAGACGAACGCCAGCTGGATGGCGGGCCAGGCGCCCTTGAAGAACTGCCACGGGTTGAGCTTGGCGACGGTGGCGAGCAGCAGCGGGTAGACGCCGAAGAGCACCAGGGCGCAGCCGATGTAGATGTCGGCGGTGAACGTCGCGTACTTGCTGATCAGGTTCCAGCCGTAGTCGGCGATGGCGAAGCCGATGAGGCCGACGGTGCCGATCGGGGACAGCTTGATGACCCACCACAGGGCCTTCTGGAGCAGTTCGAGGACGGCCTCGCTGAGGTCCAGGATCGGCTTGGCCTTCTCGTCGCCGATCTTGAGGATGGCGACACCGGCGACGGCCGCCATGAAGACGATCTGGAGGACGTTCAGCTCGGTGAACGGCGTGATCACGTCGGTCGGGATGATGCCCGTGAGGAAGTCGATCCAGGAGCCCGTGTGCTCGGGCTTGGCGCCGTCCTTCGGCGTCAGTCCCGTACCGGCGCCGGGGTTGGTGACCAGGCCGATGACCAGGCCGATCGCGACCGCGATCAGCGAGGTGATCATGAACCAGAGCAGTGTGCGGGTGGCCAGCCTCGCGGCGTTGTTGACCTTCCGCAGGTTGGTGATGGAGATCAGGATCGCGAAGAACACCAGCGGCGCCACGGCCAGCTTGAGCAGGCCGATGAAGGTGTCACCGACCTTCGAGAGGGTGGTGACAAGCCAGCTGATGTCCTGGCTGCGGGCGAGCCAGCCGAGGAGCACGCCGAGGACGAGACCGCCGAGGATCTGGGCCCAGAAGGGGATCTTGAGGAACTTCGGTATCCGGAACCTGGACTCGGGCTCGGCGGGGGACGCGGAATTCGCGGACACGGACACACTCCGGGTGATGACGGGAAACGTGTGGGAGCGGCGACCGCGAAGGGCCGACGGGCACCGCTGCTGGGTCTGATCGGGGAACTCAGACGCGGCGACAGGCCGCGGACACGCAGCGGCAGAGATCGACATGCAGGCGCGCCACGAGCAGAGTGCCCATGGCTGTGCGGTGCGCGGCTGCTGTCTTCATGTCGAATACATTAACACTTGAACTTTGAGTACATCAAAGACCTTGTTTGAGGTAGGAGGGCCCCCAAGCGTCTCAAGAACGGCGAAACCCCGGTACCGGAGCCACAAGCTCCGTTACCGGGGTTTCGATGTGTGTGAGGAACCTTACGACCCGCCCGCGGGCACCCCCGCGCGTCGTGGGTGCGGGGCGGCCGTGGTCGCTACGGCTTCGCGGTGCGCGCCGCGTCGTCGGCGACGTCCTCCTGCGTACGGTTGCGCTCGAGGCCCGCCTTGACGTCGTTGACCTTGGCCACGACCTTCTCCGACGCGCGGTCGCGCTCCTTGCGCAGGACGACGAAGCTGATCGGCGCGGAGATCACCAGGGCGAGCAGGGCCACCCACAGCAGGTTGGACCCGCCGAGACCGCGGGGAACGATGCCGGAGTAGACGAGGCCCCAGACGACCAAGAAGCAGCCCGCGAAGATCCCGAGTCGCATCAGCGTGTAGCGGAGCATGTCAATCCACTCTTCCGTTCCGAAAGGGAGCCTCTCCAGTGAAGCACGGGTGCCACGGCGAGCAGGAGGGGGGTGCGGACGGGCTGGGTGCGGCTCAGAACCGCATCGGCTGCGGCGACTCCCGCAGCTCCCGGTCGGGACCGGGGTACTCGCGGATCACCTCGTAGCGGGTGTTGCGCTCGACCGGGCGGAACCCCGCCTCGCGGATGAGGTCGAGCAGATCGTCGCGGGTCAGCTTGTTCGGCGTGCCGAAGTTGTCCGCGTCGTGGGTGATCTTGTACTCGACGACGGAGCCGTCCATGTCGTCGGCGCCGTGCTGGAGGGCGAGCTGCGCGGTCGCGACGCCGTGCATGACCCAGAAGACCTTGACGTGCGGCACGTTGTCGAAGAGCAGCCGCGAGACGGCGAAGGTCTTCAGGGCCTCGGCGCCGGAGGCCATCTTCGTGCGGGCCTGGAGCTTGTTGCGGACCTTGCCGTCCTTCATGTCCACGAAGTCGTGCTGGTAGCGCAGCGGGATGAAGACCTGGAAGCCGCCGGTCTCGTCCTGGAGCTCCCGCAGCCGAAGGACGTGGTCGACACGGTGCCGGGGCTCCTCGATGTGGCCGTACAGCATCGTCGCCGGGGTCTTCAGACCCTTCTCGTGGGCGAGCCGGTGGATGCGGGACCAGTCCTCCCAGTGGGTGCGGTGGTCCACGATGTGCTGGCGGACCTCCCAGTCGAAGATCTCCGCGCCGCCGCCGGTCAGCGATTCGAGGCCGGCGTCGATCAGCTCGTCGAGGATCTCGCTCGCGCTCAGCTTGGAGATGGTCTCGAAGTGGTGGATCTCGGTGGCCGTGAAGGCCTTGAGGGAGACGTCCGGCAGGGCCGCCTTCAGCTCGCGCAGGGAGCGCGGGTAGTAGCGCCACGGCAGGTTCGGGTGCAGGCCGTTGACGATGTGCAGCTCGGTGAGGTTCTCGCCCTCCATCGCCTTGGCGAGCTTCACCGCCTCCTCGATGCGCATCGTGTACGCGTCCTTCTCGCCCGGCTTGCGCTGGAACGAGCAGTACGCGCAGGAGGCGGTGCACACGTTCGTCATGTTGAGGTGCCGGTTGACGTTGAAGTGCACGACGTCGCCGTTCTTGCGGGTGCGCACCTCGTGGGCGAGACCGCCGAGCCAGGCCAGGTCGTCGGACTCGTACAGGGCGATGCCGTCCTCACGGGACAGCCGCTCCCCGGAGCGGACCTTCTCCTCCAAGTCGCGCTTGAGCCCTGCGTCCATTGCCGTACCTCTATCTCTCCGACGACCTGCGACAGACCCGCCCCACCGTACTCCCTGGCCGTCAGACCTCTTCGGGGAGCTCCCCGACCCGGTTCTCCCACTTGGTGGAGAGCACGATCGTGGTGCGGGTGCGCGAGACGCCGCGCGTGCCGCTGAGCCTGCGGATGGTCTTCTCCAGGCCGTCCACGTCGGAGCCGCGCACCTTGAGCATGTACGAGTCGTCGCCCGCGATGAACCAGCAGTCCTCGATCTCGTGCAGGTCCCGAAGGCGCCGGGCCACGTCCTCGTGGTCGGCGGCGTCGGACAGGGAGATGCCGATCAGCGCGGTGACGCCGAGGCCGAGGGAGGCGGAGTCGACCGTCGCGCGGTAGCCGGTGATGACGCCGGCCGCCTCCAGGCGGTTGATGCGGTCGGTGACGCTGGGGCCGGAGAGGCCGACGAGGCGCCCGAGCTCGGCGTAGGAGGCGCGGCCGTTCTCACGCAGAGCCTGGATGAGCTGCCTGTCCACGGCGTCCATAGAGCGAAGCCTTTCATTATTTAGCGTTTTCGAGAGTCTACGTGTAGAATCTAAGGCGTAACAGGGTTTAGACCCTGCGAATCTTCCGAAAACTCAGCCGATCAACGACGATCCTTCGAACTTTCAGGAGTGTTTTCCGTGTACACGATCGAGATGGCCTACGCCCGTATGCGCGAGCTTCAGGACCTGGCCAACCGCTCGCGTGCGACCGTCGCGACGGCGCGTAAGCCTGCCAAGCAGGCGCGGGGCCGCAAGAAGCGGTAGTCCCACCGCGGAGGTGCGCGTCAGTGCCGGCTGCGGGTGCCGCGTGGCTGGTCGCGCAGTTCCCCGCGCCCCTTCGGGGCGCTCCACCGCGCGGCGTTCAGGGTTCACGGGAGCCGCCTCCCAGCTCCCCCTTCCAACGGCGGTACAGCGTGTGCGGCACCCCTGCCGCGTCGAGCACCCGCCCCGCGACGAAGTCCACCAGATCCTGGATGTGCGTCGCGCCCGCGTAGAACGCCGGAGAGGCGGGCAGCACGACCGCGCCCGCCTCGTCCAGGCCCACCAGGTGCTTCAGCGTCTGCCCCGCCAGCGGCGTCTCGCGTACGCAGACCACCAGGCGGCGGCCCTCCTTCAGCGTCACGCTCGCCGAGCGCTGCAACAGGTCCTTCGAGAGCCCGAGCGCCACTCCGGCCACACAGGCCGTGGACGCAGGCACGATCAGCATCCCCTTCGCCGGGTACGAACCCGATGACGGACCCGCCGCGAGGTCCCCGGCCGCCCAGTACCGCACGTCGTCCGCGCGCACCGCGAACGTCCCCGGCTTGCCGTCGGCGCCGCGGGCCAGCCACTCCTCGAGGTCCTCGCGCCAGTGCGCGTCCCGGAACGAGATGCCCGTCTCGTCGAGCAGCGTCAGGCGCGAGGCCCGCGACACCACCAGGTCCACACTCTCCCCGGCCGCGAGCAGCGCCCGCAGCACGGAGGCGGCGTACGGCGTACCGGAAGCGCCGGAAACCCCCACGATCCAAGGCCTACGCTGCGTATCTCCTGCGTTCACACCGTGAAGCCTATCCCCGGCCGCACGGGCCCGCCCCGGGCCATCAGGGCGTGAGGCCCCGCACCAGCAGGTCGAGCAGCGCGCAGACGAAGAGCGCTATCCCGATGAAGCCGTTGACCTGGAAGAAGGCGCGGTTGAGGCGCGAGAGGTCGTGCGGGCGCACGAGGGTGTGTTCGTACCCGAAAGCGGCCGCGACGATCAGCAGTCCCAGCCAGAAGAACGGGCCCGCGTCGGTGACGAGGGCGTACCAGACGAGCAGGGCCGTCGTCACCAGGTGGCAGGCGCGGGCCCCCCAGATCGCGCCCGGAATGCCGAACCGCGCGGGCACCGACTTGACGCCCACCTCCCGGTCGGTCTCCACGTCCTGGCAGGCGTAGATGAGGTCGAAGCCGCCGATCCAGACCCCCACCGCGAGGCCCAGTATCACCGCCGTCCACGACCACTCGCCGGTGACCGCGAGCCAGGCGCCGATCGGCCCCATGGCCTGCGCGATGCCGAGGATCGCCTGCGGGAAGTCGGTGAACCGCTTGCCGTAGGGATAGACCACCATCGGCACCACCGCGACCGGCGCGAGGGCCAGGCACAGCGGGTTGAGCAGGGCTGCGGAGCCCAGGAAGACGACGACGGCGACCAGCGCGCCGGTCCAGGCGGACCGCACGCTCACGGCACCGGTGACCAGTTCGCGGTGCGCGGTGCGCGGATTGCGGGCGTCGATCTCACGGTCGATGATCCGGTTCGCGGCCATGGCGAACGTACGGAGGCCGACCATGCAGATCGTCACGAGCAGCAGCCGGCCCCAGTGGATGTTCTCGTCCCACTGGAACATCGCGGTCAGGGCGGCGATGTAGGCGAAGGGCAGCGCGAACACGGAGTGCTCGATCATGACGAGGCGCAGGAACGCCCTGGCGCGTCCGGGCTGCCGCGGCAGGGCGGCGGATGCGGAGCTCACAGGCCGTACTCCCGCCAGCGCCGGTCGACCTTCGCCGCCGTCTGCGGATCGGACTCCACCATGTCCGGCCACCCCCCGTCGCGCGTATAGCCCTCCTCGGGCCACTTCCTCGTCGCGTCGATGCCCGCCTTGCCGCCCCAGAACTGCTGGTACGAGGCGTGGTCGAGGTGGTCGACGGGGCCCTCGACCACCGTGAGGTCCCTGGCGTAGTCGGTGTTCCCGAGCGCGCGCCAGGCGACCTCGTGCAGATCGTGCACGTCGCAGTCGGAGTCGACCACGACGATCAGCTTGGTCAGGGACATCATGTGCGCGCCCCAGATGGCGTGCATCACCTTCTGCGCGTGCTTGGGGTACTTCTTGTCGATCGCCACGATCGCGCAGTTGTGGAAGCCGCCCGCCTCGGGCAGGTGGTAGTCCACGATGTCCGGCACGATGATCTTCAGCAGCGGCAGGAAGAACCGCTCGGTCGCCCGGCCGAGGGGGCCGTCCTCCGTCGGCGGCCGCCCCACGACGATCGACTGGAGCAGCGGCCGTTTGCGCATCGTCACGCAGTCGATGGTCAGCGCGGGGAACGGCTCCTGCGGCGTGTAGAAGCCGGTGTGGTCGCCGAAGGGCCCCTCCGGCAGCATCTCACCGGGCTCGAGCCAGCCCTCGATGACGACCTCGGCCTGCGCGGGCACCTGGAGCGGCACCGTCTTGCAGTCGACCATCTCGATCCGCTTGCCCTGGAGGAACCCCGCGAACAGATACTCGTCGATGTCACCGGGCAGCGGCGCCGTGGACGCGTACGTGACGGCGGGCGGACACCCGAAGGCGATCGCGACGGGCAGCCGCTCCCCCCTGCGCGCGGCCACCTGGTAGTGGTTGCGGCTGTCCTTGTGGATCTGCCAGTGCATGCCGATGGTGCGCTTGTCGTGCCGCTGGAGCCGGTAGAGCCCGAGGTTGCGGACGCCGCTCTCGGGGTCCTTGGTGTGCGTGAGCCCCAGGTTGAAGAAGGACCCGCCGTCCTTCGGCCAGGTGAACAGGGCCGGGAGCCGGTCGAGGTCCACGTCGTCGCCGTGCAGGACGACCTCGTGCACCGGCGCGTCCTTCACCTTCTTCGGCGGTACGTGCGCCATCGCGCCGAGCTTCCCGAAGGCCTCCCGCACCCCGACGAAGCCGTGCGGGAGCTCCGGCTTGAGCAGCCCGCCGATCTTCTCGCTGATCTCGCCGTACGACGTCAGGCCGAGCGCCTTCAGGAGCCGCCGGTCGGTGCCGAAGACGTTCATCGCGAGCGGCATGTCGCTGCCCTTGACGTTCTCGAAGAGCAGCGCGGGGCCGCCCGCCTTCTGCACCCGGTCGACGATCTCGCCGACCTCC
The DNA here is from genome assembly GCF_044328435.1 of Streptomyces sp. NPDC017940. Classification (NCBI taxonomy): domain Bacteria; kingdom Bacillati; phylum Actinomycetota; class Actinomycetes; order Kitasatosporales; family Streptomycetaceae; genus Streptomyces; species Streptomyces sp. NPDC017940. The sequence continues at coordinate 942,198 of NZ_JBIRHJ010000003.1, forward strand.
AGGTACGGGTCGACCTCGGCCTTGATGCGCTTGAGATCGCCCTCGCGGTCCAGGGCCCGGAGCAGAGAGCGGAGATCGTCGTGAGCCATGCGGTCAAGTATCGGTCACCGGCTACCCTGGCCCCGTCACCGGGGGCACACCGGCCGGGTGCCGGCGCCCGCACTCCGTTCCTTGGGGGATCTCCGACACATGCTCAGGTATCTGCCGTTCCTGCTGGTCCTGGCCGTGTGGATCTACGCCTTCATCGACGTCCTGAACACCCCGGAGAAGGAGGTCCGCCACCTGCCGAAGGTGGTGTGGGTCATCATCGTCCTTCTCTTCGGCGAGGTGTTGCTCGGGCCGATCGCGTGGTTCGCCACCGGCAAGAAGCGTCGGCCCGCCGGGGGTGGGGGGCGCAGGGCCGGGGGCTGGGTCGCCCCCGACGACAACCCCGACTTCCTCAAGGGCTTGAACAAGGACCGCGACGAGCCTTGAGCCGGGGGTGACCATGGGGGCCGCGCCCCCGTTCCCCCTGCTCCCGGCGCTGCGCGCCTTGCCCTCAGACGCCGGACGGGCTTTTTCCCACCCGCCCACCCTTCCCGCCCTTCCCGACCGCAGGCGAAGTTCCGGGCGGCATGATCTCAGCCCGTCCGGCGTTTGAGGACGAGGCGCGAAGCGCCGACGGAGCGGGGGCCCAGGGGGCGCAGCCCCCAGCCACCCGGCGAGGCAGTCGAGCCGGAAGGAGTCGTCGCCGGTCAGCTCGTTGGTGAGGCGCAGCGTCGCCCCGGTGCCCCCGGCGTGCTCCAGGTGGAACCGGCACCGCCGTGAACGTAACCGGGGCGGACCCGCCGGGGGTCACTCGGCGGGACCGCCCCGGGGCCGATCTGCGGGTCCGCCCCGGGGCCGCAGGCCCGCCCGGCTAGGGGCGGGCGCCCGCCTCGTCGACGACCTTGCGCTCCAGAACGGCGCTGTGCCCGGTCACCGTGCCCTTCTCGAAGCCGCTCGGCAGGTCCCGAACCGCGACCTGCCGCTCGCCGAGGAACTCCTTGGTCTCCTTGTCGAAGATCAGCTCCTGCCGCTCCCCGTCGTTCTCACGGGCGATGGCGACGCCGTGCCGCCCGGCCGCGTCGGCCACGTCGTCGATCATCTCGACGCCGGGGATCTTCGACGCCGCGAGGAAGAGGGCGGCGCCCTGCTCCGGCGGCATCAGGCCACCGCTGAGGTCGCCGACCAGCACGAAGACGTTCTGGTCGGCGCTCTCGCCCCCGCTCGCCACGCGGTAGAGCCAGTCCCGCATGGTGCCGGCGTCGGTCGGCAGCTTCTGGAGGCTGCGGTAGTGCTTGTCGCCCTCGACCAGGGGCAGGTCCGGCGGCATGCGCTCGTTGTCGAAGCCGTCGAGCGGGTCGTTGATGACCTCGGTGTGCTTGCCGTCCACGGACTGCCACCACTCCCTGAGGTGCGGGGGGGTGATCCGCGACTTCTCGTCGCTCCCCGACGACACGTAGCTCTCCTTGGTCTTGACGTACACGAACTGGTCGTCACGCAGGCCCTTCGGTACGTCCCGCTTCCCGGCCGCCGCCGAGATGTCCTTCAGCATCGCCACCGTCTCCTTCGACGGCGGTCCGGCCTGCGCCCCCTCACCGTCGAACGGGGAGGCGACCAGAACGCCCGCAGCGACGGCGGCGGCCACGGCGCCCGCCACGAGCGCGGACCGCAGCCACGGACGGCGGCGCGGGGCGGGGGCCGCGGCGGCCCCGGCCTTCTCGGACTGCCGGATCTCGGTCATCAGGTGCTCCTTGAGCAGAAGGTGACGGCCCGGCGGGAGGTCCCGCTCGCTAGGAGACGGGAAGTCGGTCTCGGACTTCATCGGTTTCCCTCCTGGGTGGGCCCGACCGCGGTGGTGCGGTCACCTCTCACCTGTCCGCGCCCGCCGAGCGGTTCCATGGCTTTCGCGAGTTTTGTACGGGCTCTGAAGAGCCGGGAGCGCACCGTCCCCACCGGGATGCCGAGAACGTCCGCCGCGGCCTCGTAGCCGAGCCCCGACCACACGCAGAGCGCGAGCACCTCCCGCTCGGGGCGCCGCAGCCCCCGCAGCGCGGCCTCGACGAGGGCGAGCTGCCCGGCGTCGTCGATGCGCCCCGCGACCTCCTCGGCGAAGTCGGCGACGGACTCGTCGCGCGGCAGCCGGGCGACGGCCGCGGCGTGCCTGCGGGCGGCGCGGCGCTGGTTGCGCGTGACGTTGGTGGCGATCCCGAGCAGCCACGGCCGCACCGACCCCCCGTCCGCCTCGACCCTGGCCCGCAGCCGCCAGGCCTCCAGGAACGTCAGCGAGACGACCTCCTCGGCCGCCGACCAGTCCCCCGTGAGCCGGTAGGCGTGGTTGTAGACGGAGCGCGCGTAGGCGTCGAAGACCTCCCCGAACGCGTCGGCGTCCCCGTCCCTGATCCGGACGCGCAGGGCGCGCATGCGCTCACGCTGCTCGTTCGCTTCCCCTGGTTCCCCCTGGTTCGTCTCCACGCCCCTTGTCTGTCCGCATGCCGAAGGCCGGTTCCCATGACCTGGGTCACGGGAACCGGCCTCCGAGGCCGTGCGGGGTCAGACCCCCGCGTACGAGTGCTTGCCGCTGACGAAGATGTTGACGCCGTAGTAGTTGAACAGCCAGCAGCCGAAGGCGATCAGGGCCAGATAGGCGGCCTTGCGGCCCTTCCAGCCCGCCGTGGCACGGGCGTGCAGGTAGCAGGCGTAGGCGACCCAGGTGATGAACGACCAGACCTCCTTGGGGTCCCAGCCCCAGTAGCGGCCCCACGCGTCGCCCGCCCAGATGGCACCGGCGATGATCGTGAACGTCCACAGCGGGAAGATCGCCGCGTTCATGCGGTACGTGAACTTGTCCAGCGAGGCCGCCGCGGGCAGCCGCTCCAGGACGGAGGTCGCGAACCGGCCCGGCGTCTCACCGCGTTGCAGCTTGGCCTCGTAGCTGTCCTTGAACAGGTACGCCGTCGTGGAGACCGCGCCCACGTAGAACGCGGCACCGCAGAAGATCGCGGTGGAGACGTGGATCCACAGCCAGTACGAGTGCAGCGCGGGCACCAGCTGGTCGGAGTCGGTGTACAGGACCGTGACCGCGAGCCCGAGGTCGAGCAGGATCGTGGTGACCAGCGGGAGGCCGATCCAGCGCACGTTCTTCCGCAGGGCGAGCAGCGTGAGGAAGACGCCGATGGCCACCGTGGAGAAGGTGATGTTGAACTCGTACATGTTGCCCCACGGCGCGCGCTCCACCGACAGGGCGCGGGTGACGACACCGCCCGCCTCGATGAGGAACCCGAGCGCGACGAGGGAGATGGCGATGCGGCCGTAGAGGTCGCCCTGTTCGTCGCCGGCCGCGGCGCCGGGGCCGTCCGGTACGTCACGGCTGCCCGCGACGGCCCGCGTGACGACCTTCGGCGCGGCCGCCCGCTCGCTCTTGGGGCGCTCCAGGGTGGCCGTGCCGCCCTTGGTGCGCACGGTGACGCCGGGCGCGGACGCCTTGGCGGCACCCGGCGCGGCCTGCGCGGTGTCCTTCGTGGCGGTGAGCGCGGCGGCCGTACGGGCGACCTTGCTGCGGCTGCCGAACAGCCACTCCGCCATCAGCGCGAAGAAGGCGAGCAGATAGACCGCCATCGCGGAGTAGATCAGCACATTGCTGGTGTGCGCGAGATCCTCGTTCGGCGCGGCGGCGAGGGTGGTGGCGAGAGTCACTTCTCAGCCCCTTCGGCAGGAACGACATCGGGGGTGGGTTCGGGGTCGGCGGGGGTTTCGACTGCGTCGGGCTCGGCGGCGGGGCTGCTGGGCGCGCGTTCGTGCAGGGCCGCGGCCAGCGCCGCGAGCTCCTCCGGGAGCTTCGCGGACTCGCTGCGGCCAAGGCTCGCCATCTCCACGACGGTGGTTCCGTCAGGAGCGGCCGTCGCCCGGACCCACACGCGCCTGCGCTGGATGAACAGGGACCCGGCGAGCCCGACGATCGCGGCGATCGCGCCGCCGAGGGCCCAGCCGCTGCCGGGCTCCTGCGAGATCTGGAAGGTCGCCCACTGCTTGAGCTCCTTCTCGAAGGTGATCGAACCGGCGCCGTTCGGCAGCTTCATGGTCTCGCCGATCTTCAGCCGCTTCTTGAGCAGCTCACCCTTCGCGTCCTCGAACTTCCGCATCTTCCGCGTGTCCAGCTGGTACACGTTCTGCGGGACACCGGAGTCCACACCGAGGCTGCCGTGGTACGCGGACAGCGCGAGCCGCGGATTGAAGGGCGCGGGGAACTGGGAGAACATCTGCCCGTTGCCCTCGCCCGCGAAGGTCGGCACGAAGAAGGCGTTGAAGCCGAGCTGTTCCTTCTTGCCGTTCTTGTCGCGGTACCCGTCGAGGATCTTGATGGCGCCGGTGGCGGTGCCCATGGAGTCGATGGGGAGGAGCGGCACGGAGACCCGCTGGACGACCTTGCCCCTGCCGTCGCGGACGGTGACGGTGGGCGCGTAGCCGTGGCCGATGAGGTAGACCTTCGAGCCGTCGACCTCGAGGGGCTTGTTGACCTCGATGGTCTTCTTCTTCTCCGGCCCGTGGGCGCCTTCGCTGTAGGTGACGTGGGCGCGGTACGTACGTGCCGTGCCGCGCTCGGGGCCCGTCATCTCGTACGAGCCCTCGAAGCTGTCGAGCCTGAAGCTGAAGGGCGCGAGCTCCTGGGTGTCGAAGAGGCTGCCGGACTTGAAGTCGTCGTACTGCGAGAGCGTGTTGGAGAAGCCGTCGCCCTCCATGATCAGCTTGCCGCCCTCGGACTTGAAGAGCTGTCCGACGGCGAACGCGATCAGCAACACGATCAGCGCGACGTGGAAGGCCAGGTTCCCGGCCTCGCGGAGGTAGCCCTTCTCTGCGGCGACGGACCCGCCCACCAGGTGCGAGCGGAAGCGGCGCTGCCGCAGGAGGCCGTGCGCGGCCTCGTGGACCTCGTCGGGGGTCGCGTCGGTGCGCCAGGTGGTGTACGCGGGCAGCCGCGTGAGCCGCCCGGGCGCGGCCGGGGGCCGGCCGCGGAGCTGGCCGACGAACTGCCAGGTGCGCGGCACGATGCAGCCGATGAGCGAGACGAAGAGCAGGATGTAGATCGCGGAGAACCACACCGAGCTGTAGACGTGGAAGAGCCCGAGCCTGTCGTAGATCGGCCCCAGCGTGCTGTGGGTGTCCTTGAAGTCCTGGACCTTCAGCTCGTCGGTGCCCTGCTGCGGGATCAGCGAGCCGGGGATCGCGCCGAGCGAGAGCAGCAGGAGCAGCAGGAGCGCGATCCGCATCGAGGTCAGCTGCCGCCAGAACCAGCGGATCCAGCCGATGACGCCGATACCGGCGACGCCGCGCCCGCCGCCCGGTGCCGCCGCCTCGTCGAGGGGCGCGGTGGACAGCTGCGCGCCCGCGGCGCCGAGGTCGTCCTGGCCCTCGGGGCCCGCGGCCCGCGCGTCGGTGTCGGTCGTGGTGTTGCTCATGGATCAGATCCCCACCGTGAAGCCCCTGGACCAGACTTGCATTTCCTGCACGAGGTCCTCCCAGACACCGGTCAGCATCAGCAGGCCGGTCGCGATCATCATCACGCCGCCGACGCGCATCACCCAGACGTAGTGGCGCTTGACCCACCCGAAGGCGCCGAGTGCCTTGCGGAAGGCGACCGCGGCGAAGATGAACGGCAGTCCGAGTCCCAGACAGTACGCGACGTTCAGTATGGCGCCGCGTCCGGCGGTCGCCTGGTCGATAGCGAGCGCGTTGACGGACGCGAGTGTCGGACCCACGCACGGCGCCCAGCCGACCGCGAAGAGCGCGCCGATCAGCGGCGCCCCCACGAGCCCGGTGGCGGGCTTCTTGTGGAAGCGGAACTCGCGCTGCGAGAGCCAGGGCATGAGCCCCATGAAGAACAGGCCGAGCGCGACCATCAGGACGCCGAGGACCTTGTTGATGACGCTCTGGTGGTCCTGGAGGTTCTGGCCGAAGTACCCGAAGAGGGCGCCGGTGGAGACGAAGACGACGGTGAAGCCGAGGACGAAGAGCCCGGCGCCCGCGACCATCCGCCCGCGCCTGGCCTCGGCGAGGTCGGTGCCGCTGACGCCGGTGACATAGCTGAGGTAGCCGGGCACGAGCGGCAGCACGCAGGGCGAGAAGAAGGAGACGAGGCCGCCGAGCAGCGCGATCGGCAGGGCGAGCGCGAGGGTGCCGCTGTACACGGTCTGGTTGATCTCGCCGGGCTGGGCGGCGAGGGTGGTGGCGTGTGCGGCGGCGCCGTGCGCGGTCGCGGGGTCGGCGAGCACCGCGGTCAACAGGGCGGACACGCGATCACTTCTCCGCGATCAGGGGGTCGACCATCTTGCGCAGCTTCTCCTCGTTGAGGGGCTGCTGGGAGCGCGCCGCGATCTTCCCGTCCCGGTCGATGACGACGGTGGACGGGATGAACTGCGGGTTCAGCGTGCCCTTGGGGAAGCGCAGCATCAGCTTGCCCATCGGGTCGTACAGGCTCGGGTAGCCGATCCCGTAGTCCTTCTCGAAGGAGATCGCCGGGCCCTTCTCCGGGTCGCGGGCGTTGATGCCGACGAACTGCACGTCGTCCTCGGTGGCGGCCGAGACCTTCTTGAAGTTCGGCGCCTCCGCCCGGCACGGCGGGCACCAGGAGCCCCAGACGTTCAGGACGACGACCTTGCCCTTGTAGTCGTCGATGCTCAGCTTCTTGCCGTCGAGGGTCTCGCCGTCGATGACCGGCGCGTCGTGCCGGTCGCCCCTCTCGGCGGTGGAGATGCCGTCCTTGCTGGTGATGAAGTTGGTCTTGCCCGAGCCGCCGGACGTGCCGCCCGAGCCGCACGCGGACAGTGTCAGCGCCAGGGCCGCGGCGCCCGCCGCGAGGAGTGCCGCGCGGCTGCGGCGGCCGCGGACGCTTCGGCGGAGGCTGCGGTTCGGGCTGCGGGGGGCGCGGCAGGCGGCACTCATGTGAAAAGTTTCGCATGCCCGTTTCGAGGATCTTCGACGCCCCCCGCGGAACCGGAAAGTCCCTTTTCAGACAGGGTTCCGGACTGCTCCCGGGCGGCTTCAATCCTTCTCGGCGTCCGTACGGCTGTCGGACGAGGCGCCCCCGAGGAAGCTCTTCCAGCCGCCGGCCGGCCGCTGCCCGACCTGGAGGCCGCGCAGCTTGGCGAGGACCTCCGGCTTCTGCACGTCGAGCCAGTCCACGAACTGCCGGAAGGAGACCAGGCGTACGTCCTTCTTGCCGGCCATGCCCTTGAGGGCCTCCTCGACGGCGTCCATGTAGATGCCGCCGTTCCACTGCTCGAAGTGGTTGCCGATGTAGAAGGGGGCGCGGTTGGACTCGTAGGCGCGCTCGAAGCCCGCGAGGTAGGCCTCGGTGGCCTGCTTGCGCCAGCCCGGGTAGTTGTGGGCCGGGGCCTTCGTGGAGTTCTTCGACTGGTTGGCGAGGATGTTGTAGTCCATCGACAGGACCTCGAAGGAGTGACCCGGGAACGGTATCTGCTGCAAGGGCAGGTCCCAGATACCCATCTTCTTGTCGGGCCACATCTGGCGGCCGCCCGGCGAGGACGCGTCGTAGCGCCAGCCGAGCTTCTTGGCCGTCGGCAGCAGGTTGTCCTGGCCGAGCAGGCAGGGCGTGCGGCCGCCGACGAGTTCCTTCTCGTAGTCGAAGGGCAGCGGCGGCAGGTCGTTCCAGCCGGTGTTCGTGCGCCACTTCGTCACGAAGGACTTGGCCTGGTCGATCTCGGACTGCCACTGGGCGGGCGTCCAGTTGCCGACCGTGCCGGTGCCCGCGCAGAAGTGCCCGTTGAAGTGGGTGCCTATCTCATGGCCCTCCAGCCACGCCTGGCGCACGTACTTCAGCGTCTCCTTGATGTGGCCGTCCGTGAGGTAGCCGATGTCGGAGGCGCCCACGCTGTTGTTCGGGGGCCGATAGAGCCGCTTCTTGGACTCGGGGAGCAGATAGAGCCCGGAGAGGAAGAACGTCATCCGGGCGTCGTGCTCCTCGGCGAGCTTCAGGAAGCGCGGGAACAGACCGTTGCCGACCTCGCCCGCGCCGTCCCAGGAGAACACGACGAACTGCGGCGGCGTCTCGCCCGGCTCCAGGGGGCGCGGCTTCTCGGGCTGGTTCGGCTGCTTGCCCGTGTAGGCCGTGGAGCCGTCGCCGATCGGCTTCGCGGGACGGCTCGGCCTGCCCGGCTTCCCGGCCTCGGTCCGGTCCCCGCCGGAGCCGGAGCCGGAGTCGCCGGAACCCGAGCCGCAGGCGGTCAGGCCGAAGGCCGCCGCGGCGCCGACCCCCAGGCCGATGGCACCCCGGCGACTCATGGCAGCCCGGCCGGTTGCGGGCGCTCCGCCGCCCATATCCGTGCGGCTGTCGTCGCGCATTCCAACCCCATTCGTCGTGCCTTCGGTCCTCCCCGGCGGAAGGACAACTCCTTAGAGGGTGCGGCGTGGGTCGGGGTTCCGGACAGCGATACAGATATGGGCCTTATTACACAGGGCAGACATTCGACGTCACAGGGTGCCCGCACCATTACCCGGCGCACACAGCGGACGCACAGGACACGAAAAGGCGGGCGCTTCTCCGTGTTAATGGAGAAGCGCCCGCCTTTCGTGACCGGGCCGCTACGGAACGTCAGCGCCGTTGCCGGTGCCGGGTAATCGCGGCGCCGGAGGAGTCAGGCGCCAAAAGCCTTGCTCTTGCCCTTCACGGGTTTGGCGCCCGCGAGCAGGTGCTTGGGGACAAGATTTCGGGCAGGTTCCGAGTAACCCACGGACACGATCTTGTCGCCGCGATAGGTGAACGACGTCAGCGAGGCGAGCGTGCACTGCCGCTTGCGCGGGTCGTGCCACAGCCTGCGCTTCTCCACATAGCTGCGCACGATCCAGATGGGCAGCTGGTGGCTGACGCACACGGCCTCGTGGCCGCGGGCGGCGTCCCTGGCCGCGTCCAGCGCGCCCATCATCCGCACGACCTGGTCGATGTACGGCTCGCCCCAGGACGGCTTGAACGGGTTGACCAGGTGCTTCCAGTTGTCCGGGTTCTTCAGGGCGCCGTCGCCGACTCCGAAGGTCTTGCCCTCGAAGACGTTCTCGGCCTCGATCAGACGGCCGTCGGTGGCCAGGTCGAGGCCGTGCGCCTTGGCGATGGGGGTCGCCGTCTCCTGGGCGCGCTCGAGCGGCGACGCCACGACGTGCGTGACGTCCCGCGACGAGAGGTGCTCGGCGACCCGGTCGGCCATCCGGCGGCCCAGGTCGGAGAGGTGATAGCCGTCGAGCCGCCCGTACAGGACCCCGTCGGGGTTGTGCACCTCGCCGTGGCGCATGAGGTGGACGACGGTCAGCTCTTCGGCACGCTTGCCGGCCGCGGTCATGCGGAGCCCTCCGGGGAGTTCGTGGCTTCGGCGGCCGCGCGGGCGGCGGCCGGCAGGGCGGCCGCGACGCGCTCCACGGCACGCTCGTCATGGGTGGTGGAAACGAACCAGGACTCGAAGGCCGAGGGCGGCAGATACACGCCCTGCGACAGCATCGAGTGGAAGAACGCGGTGAAGCGGAAGGACTCCTGGCCCTTCGCGTCCTCGTAATTGCGCACCTCACGGTCGGTGAAGAACACGGAGAACATATTGGAGGCGTTCTGCACCCGGTGCGCCACGCCTTCCTTGCGCAGTGCGTCGCTCACGAGTCCGCGCAGTTCGAGCGAGACGGCGTCGACCTTCTCGTACGCGGTGTCGTCGAGGAGGCGCAACTGCGCGAGACCGGCGGCCGTGGCGATCGGATTCCCGGACAGCGTGCCCGCCTGATAAACCGGGCCCACCGGCGCGAGATGCCCCATGACATCGGCGCGGCCACCGAATGCGGCGGCGGGAAATCCACCGCCCATGACCTTTCCGAAGGTCATCAGGTCCGGGGTCACGCCGTCGACACCGAACCAACCCGCCCTGCTGGTACGGAATCCGGTCATGACCTCGTCGGAAATGAACAGCGCGCCGTTCTTCGCACAGGCCGCCTTGAGGCCCTCGTTGAAGCCGGGCCGCGGCGGCACCACGCCCATGTTCCCCGGCGACGCCTCCGTGATCACACAGGCGATCTCGCCGGGGTGGGTGTGGAAGGCCTCGTGCACGGCCTCCAGGTCGTTGTACGGAAGGACGATGGTGTCGCCCGCCTGGGCGCCCGTGACACCGGGCGTGTCCGGCAGGCCGAGGGTCGCGACGCCCGACCCCGCCGCGGCGAGCAGGGCGTCCACGTGCCCGTGATAGCAGCCGGCGAACTTGACGACCTTGGCCCGGCCCGTGAACCCGCGGGCGAGCCGGATGGCGGACATCGTGGCCTCGGTGCCGCTGGAGACGAGCCGGACCTGCTCGACGGGGGCGACCCGGTCGACGATCTCCTCGGCGAGGGCGACCTCGCCCTCGCCGGGCGTGCCGAAGGAGGTGCCGCGGGCGACGGCCTCCTGGACGGCCGCGAGGACCTCGGGGTGGGAGTGCCCGAGGATCATCGGACCCCAGGAACACACGAGGTCTACGTACTCACGTCCATCGGCATCCGTCAGGTACGGACCGGTACCGGACACCATGAAACGGGGCGTACCACCCACCGCGCGGAAGGCGCGCACGGGCGAGTTCACACCGCCGGGCGTCACGGCCGCCGCACGGTCGAAGAGAGTCTGCGAAACTGGGGCGCTATACGGGAAGCTCACATGAACCATGGTGTCAGAGGGTCCGGACATCGTGGCCGGGCCTCCCGCGCGGCGGCTTTCCACGCCGTCTCCCCAGCCAGGGGGCGGCGGGCGCGGAAATCCCGTGGACCGGTGTTTCGCCCCACGTTTCGGCGGGTGACCGTGGGGGAGGTCACTGACACGATGATCGGGTTGCGTGGCAGGGTCCACGCGCCTTAGAAAAGCACTCGGGTGGAGATATGCAGCGCGGTGGCGGACTGGGCGAGGGGACCGACGGCCCGGTCCCCCGGCGTGCCCGGCGGGGCAAGCACCGGCGAGAGGCAGAGGCGGTCCCGGCCCCCGAGCAGCGGACGCCGGACAGGGTGGAGCGTGACCGGTCGGGAATCAGGAGCGGCGGGGTGGGGGTGACGTACAAGTACTTCGGCGCCCCCGACGGCGCCACGGCGGCCAGGGTCCCCATCTCGATGCGCCCCGAGGAACTCGGCGGCGACGAGCTGGGCATGGGCGGCATGTTCACCAAGATCAAGCCGGAGACGATGGCCGCGATGGTCCTCACCGGCATCGAGGGCATACCCCTGCACAAGGTCCCCCCGCTGGAACTGGTCGTCCTGCACCCCGACTACGCCGTCGTCAAGCTCCCCATGACGGTCGTCGACCCGCTGCGCGGCGTCGGCGAGGAGTCGGTCGGCGCGGCGGCCTTCATCTGGTCGACGGTCCCCGACCGCGGCGGCCCCAGGGACGCCTTCAACGTCTACCAACTCCTGCACGAGTGGCAGGACTTCAGCCACCGCCTGCACGACGCGGGACACCAGGCCTACTGCCTGGTGTGGCCCTAGGCCCGCCGTCAGCGCTTGAGCACCGCCTTCATCACCGCCTTCGCGATCGGCGCCCCCAGCTTCCCGCCCGCGATCTCCGAGCGGGAGATGTCCATGTCCTGCGGGTCGACCAGGACGGCGACGGCCACCGGCGAGCTGCCGTCGGACCGCTTGGCGTAGGAGACGAACCACGCGTACGGGCGCTCGTCGCGCACATGCGCGCCGTGCTGCGCGGTGCCGGGCTTGCCGCCGACCGTGACGCCCTCGATCGCCACCTTGTCGCCGGTGCCGTCGGTCACGGTGTGCTCCATCATCTCCTGGACCTTGCGCGCGGTGGACTCCGAGACGGCCCGGTTCAGCTCCTGCGGCTCGGTCTTCGCCACTGTCGAGAGGTCGGAGCCCCGCAACTCCTTGACCAGGTACGGCTTCATCACCTTGCCGTCATTGGCGAGGCCCGCGGTCACCATGGCCATCTGGAGCGGGGTGGTGGTGACACTGCCCTGCCCCATGCCGGTCAGCGCGGTCTGCGGCTCGTCCAGCTTCTCGGGGTACGCGCTCGGCGCCGTACGCACCGGCATGAACTGCTCCTCGTTGAAGCCGAACTTCTCGGCCGTCTCCCGCATGCCGTCCTTGCCGGTCCGCAGCGCGGCGTCGAGGAAGACGTTGTTGCACGACCACTGCATCGCGGTCTTCATGGAGACCTTGTCGCACATCGAGTCCGGCACCACGTTGCCGATCGTCGTCGAGCTGAGCGGCAGCCGGTAGGGGGCGCGGGCCTTCGAGCGCGCGTCGATGTCGGTGACCGTGCCGTGCTCCAGGGCGGCGGCCGCCGTGAGGATCTTGAACGTCGAGCCCGGCGGATACGTCTCGCGGAACGCGCGGCTGTTCAGCGGCTTGCGCTTGTCCTCGTTCAGCTTCTTGAACGCGGCCCCGTCCTTGCCCGAGATCCCCGCGAACACCGACGGGTCGTACGAGGGCGTGCTCGCCATGGCCAGGATCCGCCCGGAGCGCGGGTCGAGAGCGACCACCGCGCCCTTGGCGTCCAGATCCGTCAGCCCCTTGTACGCCGCGCGCTGCGCCTTCGGGTCGATGGTGGTGATCACGTCGCCGCCCGCGGGGCGCTCCCCCGTCAGCGTGTCGAGCGGCGAGCCGAGCAGCCGCCTGTCCTTGCCGCTGAGCAGGTCGTCGTGCACCCCCTCCAGGAAGGTCTGCCCCTGGCTCTGCGAGAAGAAGCCGGTGACCGGCGCGTACATCGGGCCGTCCCGGTAGACCCGCTTGTACTTGAAGTCCGACCCCGGCGTCGGCACCGAACCGGTGATCGCCCGGCCGCCGACGACGATGTCACCACGCGGCTGGGCGAAGGTGTCGATCTTCACCCGCCGGTTCAGGTCGTGCTCGGCGAGGGCGTCGCCCCGCACGAACTGCACCCAGGTCGCGCGTATCAGCAGGGCCAGGACGAGGACACCGCAGAAGACGGCGGCACGGCGGACGGTCTTGTTCATGCGCCGAACAGAACAGCACTTCGCCCCCTCATGTCCAAGTTCCCTATCGCCCACTTATCCATCAATCCGCGATATCGTTGCTGCTCGTGGACCTGATAAGGCACATGGAGTGCTTTGTGGCTGTTGCAGAAGAGTCACATTTCGGTCGGGCCGCGGAGCGTCTCGGCATGGCGCAGCCGCCCCTGTCGCAACGCATCCAGCGCCTGGAACGCCACCTCGGCGTACGGCTCTTCGAGCGCACCAGCCGCCAGGTGACGATCACCAAGGCCGGCACCCTCCTCCTCGACGACGCCCGCGAACTGCTCGGCCGTTCCGAGGCGCTCCTCGCCACCGCACGCCGCATCCGGGACGGCGAGAGCGGACTGCTGCGCGCCGCGCTCCCGCCGGACATCGCGGGCGACACCGTCGCCGCCCTCCTCGACGGCTTCCGCGCCCACGGCACCGGCGTGGAACTGGAGCTGCGCGAACTCACCACCGCCCAGCAGCTCGCCCAGCTCGCCGCCCACGACCTCGACGTCGGCCTCATCCACCACCCCTGCGACGTCACCGGCCTCGAACTCGGCCCCGTACTGCGCCGCGAAATAGGCGTCCTGCTGCCGCGCGGCGCCCCCGCGGCCGCGCTCACCGAGGTGCCGCTCACCGCGCTCACCGGCTACGACCTGGTCCTCTTCCACCGCAGCGCCGCCCCGGGCCTGCACGACGACCTGCTCACCACCTGCGCCCGCGACGGCTACACCCCGACGGCGGTCCGGCACGGCCAGGGCGCCAGCTTCGTCCGCGGCCTGATCCTGTCCTCGCACGCCGTCGCCTTCGGCCCCAAGGACGCCCATCCCGCACCCGCCGCCGACCAGGACCTCGACCTGGTCTGGCGGCCACTCGCGGGCGCCCCGCTCGCCCTGCGGCACTCCGTCGCCTGGCCCAAGGGGCGCGGCGACACCGCCGTGAGCACCTTCGCGCGGGCGGTCACGCGGGCCCTGCACAGCACCGCCGCCGTGAGTGCCGACACGCCCCCGCGCCCACTCCATCTGCGCCCTACCGCGGAGTACTGGCTGTGACCAACACCCCCGCACGCCTCCGGGAGGCCTTCGCCGAGGCCGGCGTCACGGGCCGGCTGCACGCCGTCGACATCGACTCCGGCGCCGACGTCGGCACCGGCGCCGACCAGGCCGTCGTCACCGCGAGCGTCCACAAGCTGTGCGTCCTGATCACCCTGCACGAACAGGCCGCCGCCGGCCTCGTCGACCTCACCGAGCAGGTCGAGTGCCCCGCTGACGGGCGGGCCTCGGGTCCTACCGGGCTCTCCGCGATGCTCGACCCCGTCCGGATGTCCCTGCGCGACGCGGCCTATCTGATGACGGCCGTCAGCGACAACACCGCCGCCGAACTCTGCCTGGCCCGCGTCGGCCTCGACGCCGTGAACGCCACCACCGCCCGCCTCGGCCTCACCCGCACCCGGGCCCTGCACACCTTCCGCGCGATGTTCGAGTCCATGCGCGAGGACGCGGGCCCGGGCGGCGCCCGGGCACTCACCGACCCCTACGTCATCGCCCGCCTCCGCGCCCTGGACCCGGCCCGCTCCAACCACAGCACCCCCCGCGACATGACCCGCCTGCTGCGCGCCCTGTGGCGGGACGAGGCCTGCACCCCCGAGCACGGCGCGGCCGTGCGCCGCGTCCTCGGCCTCCAGGTGTGGCCGCACCGCCTGGCCGCCGGCTTCCCCTTCGACGACGTCCACGTCGCGGGCAAGACCGGCAGCCTGCCGACGCTGCGCAACGAAGTGGGCGTCGTCGAGTACCCCGACGGCGGCCGCTACGCCGTCGCCGTCTTCACCCGCGCCGCCCGCACCGACGCCACCCTGCCGTCGGCGGACGCCGTCATCGGCACGGCGGCGCGCATCGCGGTGGAGGCGCTGCGGGCGGCGGGGTGAGGCGGGCGGCGGGGCGGGACTGTCAGACCCTTTGCCTACCGTGAGGGAATGGAGAGATCACCAGCACCGGACGTCCGGCTCGTGCCCTGGTCCAAGGACGACTTCGACCTGCTCGTCCGGCACAACGCACCCGAGATGACCGCGCACCTGGGCGGCCCCGAGTCCGACGAGAAGCTCCTCGACCGGCACCGGCGCTATCTGGGCCTCGAAGGCAGCCGCAGCGGCTGGATGTTCCGGATCGTGGCGGGCCCCGAGGAGAGCACGGCCGGGATCGTCGGCTTCTGGGAGAGTACCCACCACGGCGAGGACATCTGGGAGGCCGGCTGGGGCGTGCTGCCCGAGTCCCAGGGCCAAGGGATCGCGGGCGCGGCGGTGCGCCTGGTGGTGGCCGCGGCCCGCGCCACGGACACGCACCGCCACCTGCACGCCTTCCCCTCCGTGGACAACGCCGCGTCCAACGGGGTGTGCCGCGGGGCGGGCTTCGTCCTGCTCGGCGACGAGGAGATGGAGTACCCCAAGGGCCGCTGGATGCGGTGCAACGACTGGCGGATCGACCTGACGCGGGGGTAGCGGCGACAGGGGTAGGAGGGGTCGGCACCGGCCCGAGTCGGCACCGGCCCGAGTCGGCACCGGCCCGCGCCGACACCAGCACGCGCCGACACCAGCACGCGCCGACACCAGCACGCGCCGACACCAGCACGGGCCGACACCAGCACGAGTCGGCATCACACGAGCCGACACCGGCGCGAGCCCCGCTCCCGCCCGGCGCCGCCGCCACGGCCGTCCCTGGCACCCGGTGCCGCTCCGAACCCCCGCAGACCCCACATGCCACCCTGGTGACCATGTCGGTCGCCCGCTCCGCAGCCCTCTTCGTCGTCGCCGCCCTCTTCGAGATCTCAGGCGCCTGGCTGGTCTGGCAGGGCGTGCGCGAACACCGCGGCCTGCTGTGGGTCGGCGCGGGAGTGCTCGCGCTCGGCGCCTACGGCTTCGTGGCCACGCTCCAGCCCGACGCCGAGTTCGGCCGGATCCTGGCCGCGTACGGCGGGGTCTTCGTGGCCGGTTCGCTCGCCTGGGGCGCGGTCGCGGACGGCTACCGGCCCGACCGCTTCGACGTCACGGGCGCGCTGATCTGCCTCGCGGGCATGGCCGTCATCATGTACGCCCCGCGCGGCGGCTGAGGGCGCCCCGAGGCCCCGTGGGGCCCGGGCCCACGCCCGCCTATGCTGACCGGACCGGCCCAGCACGGACCGCACGTACGCAGCCGGATCCGCACCGGAACCGGACCCGAACCCCAGGGAGCCCCGCATGGCAGCCGCCGCCGAAACGCCCCGCAAGCCCGGCATCGCGATCGTCACCGGTGCCAGCGGCGGCATCGGCGCGGCCACCGCGCGCGGCCTCGCGGCGGCAGGGCACCGGGTGGTGCTCACGGCCCGCCGCAAGGACCGCATCGAGGCCCTTGCCGCCGAGCTGACGGCCGCGGGGCACGACGCGACGGCGTACGCCCTCGACGTCACCGACCGCGCGGCCGTCGACACCTTCGCGACGGCCTTCCGCGAGATCGCGGTCCTCGTGAACAACGCGGGCGGCGCGCTCGGCGCCGACCCGGTCGCGACGGGCGACCCAGAGGACTGGCGCCGGATGTACGAGACGAACGTCATCGGCACCCTGAACGTCACCCAGGCCCTGCTCCCCGCGCTCACCGCGAGCGGTGACGGCACCGTGGTCGTCGTCTCCTCGACGGCGGGCCACGGCACGTACGAGGGCGGCGCCGGTTACGTGGCGGCCAAGCACGCCGAGCACGTACTCGCCGAGACCCTCCGCCTGGAGATCGTCGGCACCCCGGTCCGCGTGATCGAGGTGGCCCCCGGCATGGTCAGGACGGAGGGCTTCGCGCTGACCCGCTTCGGCGGCGACGAGGAGAAGGCGGCCAAGGTCTACGCGGGCGTGGCCGAGCCGCTCACCGCCGAGGACGTGGCGGACACGATCACCTGGGCGGTCACCCGCCCGCCGCACGTCAACATCGACCTCCTCGTGGTCCGCCCCCGCGCCCAGGCGTCCAACACGAAGGTCCACCGGGAGCTGTGATGACGTACGCCGCCGACGACCCCGGCACCCCCGGCGGCTCGCCCGACTCCCCCGACCCCCTGGTCAGGCTCACCTACGAACAGGAGTCCCGCCGCCTGGCCGAGGAGAAGAAGAACGAACGCATGGTGTGGTGGTACCTCGCGTACTTCCTCTTCGGCATCCACATCGTCGCCTTCGTCATGATCTACGCGGTCACCCACTCCGGGTAGGCGCCCGCCCGGCCCCCGCGCCGGGCGACCGCTCAGCCCTTCACGCAGACGACCTGCTTCAGCTTCGCCACCACCTCGACCAGGTCCGTCTGCTGGTCGATGACCTTGTCGATGGACTTGTACGCCCCGGGGATCTCGTCCACGACACCGGAGTCCTTGCGGCACTCCACGCCCCGTGTCTGCTCCTCCAGGTCCTGCGTGGAGAAGCGCTTCTTCGCGGCGTTGCGGCTCATCCTGCGGCCCGCGCCGTGCGACGCGGAGTTGAAGGACGCCTCGTTGCCGAGGCCCTTCACGATGTACGAGCCGGTGCCCATCGAGCCCGGGATGATGCCGTGGTCACCGGAGCCCGCGCGGATCGCGCCCTTGCGGGTGACCAGCAGGTCCATGCCGTCGTAGCGCTCCTCGGACACGTAGTTGTGGTGGCAGGAGATCTCCCGCTCGAAGTCGGGACGGGCCTTCTTGAACTCCTTGCGGATCACGTCCTTCAGGAGCTCCATCATGAGCTTCCGGTTGTGCTTCGCGTACTCCTGCGCCCAGAACAGGTCGTTGCGGTACGCGGCCATCTGCGGGGTGTCCGCGATGAAGACCGCCAGGTCGCGATCCACGAGGCCCTGGTTGTGCGGCAGGTCGCGGGCCACCCCGATGTGGTGGTCGGCGAGCTCCTTGCCGATGTTGCGGGACCCGGAGTGCAGCATGAGCCACACCGAATCGGACATATCTACACATACTTCAACGAAATGATTTCCGCTGCCGAGCGTCCCCATCTGCTTCACGGCCCGCTCCCGACGGAACTTGACCGCCTCCGCCACTCCCTCGAACCGTCCCCAGAAGTCGTCCCACCCCCCGGTGGCCACCCCGTGGAAGCGCTCCGGCCCGACGGGGTCCTCGTGCATCCCCCGCCCCACCGGAATCGCCTGCTCGACCTTCGCGCGCAGCCGGGACAGGTCGTCGGGCAGGTCGGCGGCCGTCAGCGACGTCCTCACCGCCGACATTCCGCAGCCGATGTCGACGCCCACCGCCGCCGGGCACACGGCACCCTGCATGGCGATGACCGAGCCGACCGTGGCGCCCTTGCCGTAGTGGACGTCCGGCATCACGGCCAGGCCCTTGATCCACGGCAGCGTGGCGACGTTCTGGAGCTGCTGCATGGCGGCGCCCTCGACCGTCCTCGGGTCCGCCCACATCCGGATGGGCACGTTCGCACCCGGCAGTTCCACGTACGACATGGCTTCCCCATTCCCCCGGTACGACAACAAAAGACGTGAAGCGCAAATACCGGCGCCAAGGTCGACGTATGAGACAACGGACCGGCATCCACAGCAGTGCGTGCGATACACATTGTCTCCACCGGTCGTCCGCCGGCGGCAACCGAATAACCAGGCCGTCCACGTCGAGAGGAGCCAGCACGGTGCAGCGGAGGGTCTACGTACCGGGCGCCGCCGCGCTCCTCGTGGTGCTGCTCGCCGGGTGCACCGGCGGCTCGGGCACCACCGGCGGCGACGACGGCAAGCCGGGCGAGTCCGGCAGCGCCGCGGCCGTCGCGGAGCCCGGCAAGTACCGCACGCTGCCCGAGCCCTGCGGCGCGGTCGACCCGTCCTCGCTCGACTCCCTGCTGCCCGGCCTCACGGACATCGAGGACCCCGTCCAGCGCGAGAGGGCCTACGAGGGCGCCGCCACGGTCACCTACGACACCGACCGGCGCGTGGGCTGCCGCTGGAAGGTCGAGGCGCCGGACGCCACGCACCATCTGCTGGTCGACTTCGAGCGCGTGGTGTCGTACGACGGGACGGTCAGCGACGACACCCGCGCCGAGGACAACTACCGGGCGAAGCTGACGGAGGCGGGCATTCCGGCACCCTCCGACTCCGAGTCCGAGTCCGACTCCGAGCCCACGGGGGACGGCGGCGGGAGCGACGGGCCCGGCGCCTCCGACGGGCCCGCCACGGACAAGGAGAGCGCGAAGGGCGAGGAGGGCGATGGGGGCGAGGAGGGCGATGGGGGCGAGGAGAAGGACGGCGCGTCCGGCTCCGCGGCCCGCTCCGACGACGGCTCCCGCGGCTCCCGCAGCGCCCACAAGGCCGACGGCCCGGAGGGTCCCACCCCCCACGCCACCGAGAACGCGACCGAGGGCGAGGGCGACCCCGAGGCCACCCGGTCCGCCCCCGAGGGCTACGAGCCCCGCACCCTGGACGACCTGGGTGAGGAGGCCTTCGTCGACGACACCCTCGCGACGGCCGCGGCGGCCACCCGGCACCGGACCGTGACTGTGGTGTTCCGCACGTCGAACGTCATCGTCACCGTCGAGTACGACGAGCAGCCCGCCCGCCGCACCGAGGTCCCCGATTCCAAGGAAATGCAGGACAACGCGCGCGAACTCGCCGGGAAGCTCGCCGACAGGTTCGACGGCTGACACCCCCGCGGCCCGCCCGCGGGCTGCCGGGAACCCGGGTCACCCGGTTCGCACACCGCGTACGGTGACTCAACGGCCCCATCGAACGGCACGGGCGCCGAGCGACCCGAGTGCCCCGTGAACCCGAGTGACCCCGTGAACCTGAGTGAAGGAACCATGCACCGACCCGCACAGCGACAGCGACAGCGACTCACCCGCGTTCTTGTGGGCGCGGCCGCCGTACCGGTGATCCTTTTCGCCTCCGCATGCAGCGGCGACGACTCCGGATCGGACGGGGACAAGAAGGACGCGGGCGCAGCCGAGTCCTCGGCCTCCGCGTCGGGTGGCGCCGACGGCTCCGCCGACAAGCCCGCCGAGGTGGAGAAGGCCGCCTTCGGCAAGCTCCCCGAGCCCTGTGACGCGCTCTCCGAGAAGACGCTCGGCGACCTCGTCCCCGCCGCCAAGAACAAGTCCGGCAAGGCGGGCACGTCGAACGACGTGTCGACGCGCGGCAACTGCACGTGGGACAGCCTGGACAACAACGGCGTCGACGGTTCGCAGTTCCGCTGGCTGCGGGTCTCGCTGAACCGCTTCGAGTCCGACCAGTCGCTCGGCGCGGGTGCCAAGCGCGCCCAGACCAACTTCACCAAGCAGGTCACCGACGCCCAGGCGGCGAAGGACGCCAAGGGCGTCAAGACCACGCCGGTGCAGGGTGTGGGCGACCAGGCGACGCTGGTCAGCTACGACGTCAAGAAGGACAAGGACACCTTCAAGCAGCAGACGCTCGTGGCCCGCCTGGAGAACGCCGTCGTCACCGTCGACTACAACGGCGCGGGGCTCGCGGGCGACGATTCGCCGGACGCGTCCTCGCTCGCCAAGGACGCGCAGAAGGCCGCCAAGGAGGCCGTGGCGGCGGTCGCCGACGCCAACAAGGCGGGCGGCGCCGAGGGTCCGGCCACGGACGGCAAGGACTCGAAGGCCCCGAAGGACCCCAAGGCCTCCGAGGACCCGAAGGATTCCGAGGGCTCCAAGGACTCCGGCGAGGGGTCCGGTGCCGCGCCCGGGAACGACGCCCAGGGCTGATCCCTCCCCCCCGCCTCCCCCGACGGACCATCAACTCGCCGCTCCCTGAGCGCAGTTGCGGAAGCCCGGCCGCCCCGGTGGCCGGGCTTCCGCCGTACCGGCGTACGAGTGCGCGCACAGATGTGCCAGGCTGTCGCTCGCAACACGCCGGGCGGGCACAGGCACAGGCACCGGTACAGGCACAGGCAGGGAGGGGTTCGCGGGTGGCCGCGATGCAGCTGACACGCATGCACCGGATACTCATCGGGGTCGTCGTCTTCGGTGCGCTCGTCATCGCGGGGATCGGCTTCGCGGGGTCGTACGCGGCCGTGCGCGAGCTGGCGGAGAAGAAGGGCTTCGGCTCCTTCTCGGTGGTCTTCCCCATCGGCATCGACGCGGGCATCTGCGTCCTGCTCGCGCTCGACCTCCTGCTGACCTGGATCAGGATCCCCTTCCCGCTGCTCCGCCAGACGGCGTGGCTGCTCACGGCCGCCACCATCGCCTTCAACGGCGCCGCGGCCTGGCCGGACCCGCTGGGCGTGGGCATGCACGCGGTCATCCCGGTGCTCTTCGTGGTCGCGGTGGAGGCGGCCCGGCACGCGATCGGCCGGATCGCCGACATCACGGCCGACAAGCACATGGAGGGCGTGCGCATGACGCGCTGGCTGCTCTCCCCCGTGCCGACGTTCCTGCTGTGGCGGCGCATGAAGCTGTGGGAGCTGCGCTCCTACGACCAGGTGATCAAGCTGGAGCAGGAGCGCCTGGTGTACCAGGCCCGGCTGCGGTCCCGCTTCGGCCGCTCCTGGCGCCGCAAGGCCCCGGTGGAGTCCCTGATGCCGCTGCGCCTGGCCCGCTACGGCGTACCGCTCGCGGAGACGGCGCCCGCGGGTCTGGCGGCGGCCGGTATCGAACCGGCCCTGCTCCCGCCCGTGGCCCCGGCCCCGGCCCCCCGCACGCCGGAGCTGACGAAGGCGGAGACCCCGTCCCCCGCGGCCCTGGCCAAGGACCCGTCCCCCGAGCCCCGCCCCCTGCCGGATCCGGAGCCCGCACCGCAGCCGCAGCCCGCACCGGGGCCCGCCGTGGAGCCGCAGCCCGCTCCCGGGGACCAGCCCGCCCCGGAGCCGGAGCCCGCCCCCGAGGAGCAGCCCCCCGGCGCCCACGCGAGCCCGTGGTTCGCGGCCCCGCAGCCGCCGCAGCAGTACGCCGAGGGCCCGGTGTCGTACGACCCCGAGGCCCCGTACGACGAGTGGTACGAGGAACAGGCACAGGGGCAGGGCTACGCCGAGCAGTTGGCGTACGAGCAGCAGCAGTACGCCGACCAGCAGGCCTACGAGCAGCAGGCCTACGACCAGCGGGTCCACGACCGCCGGGCCCGAGCCCAGGAGGTCTACGGGCAGCAGGCCCACGAGCAGGGGACTTACGCCGCGCAGCCCGAGACGGCCGACGACGGCTCCGGATTCCGGGTCCCGGCGGGCCCGGGCCGCACCCGCCCCCTCGCCAACCCCCCGCTGATCCCCGGCCCGCGCGAGGAGCAGGCCCCGGCCCCCGAGAGCGCCCCTGAGCCCCTGCCCGAGCCCGCCGCGGCGGAGAGTGCGGGCCTTCCGGACGACATGACCCGCGAGGAGGCGTACTTCAACGCCTTCCGCAAGTACGTGGGCGAGCTGGGCGACTATCCCAACGCCCGCCAGTTCAGCCTGTACCTGATGGACCTGTACGGCGTCACCGGCCAGTCCGGCGGCCCCCTCACGGAGAGCACGCTCCGGCCGTACCTGCGCGACTTCCGCGACCGCTACCAGCGCTCGCTCGACGAGGACGCCGAACACATCGCGTAGCGGCCCCGCCGGGCACCGCGGGGGCCGTGGGGCCCCCGCGTCGCGCTAGGCCCCGAGCAGCTTGCGCACCCGCTCCGCTCCCACGGCGAGGAGCAGCGTGGGCAGGCGGGGGCCGGTGTCGCGGCTCACGAGCAGGTGGTACAGGAGCGCGAAGAAGGTGCGCTGGGCGGTCTTGATCTCCGGCGGGAGCTCCTTGGGTCCCGCGTCGGCGGAGAAGCCGGCGCGGACCTTCGGGACGCCGTACACGAGGTGGGTCAGGCCGTCCAGGGACCAGTGGGAGTCGAGGCCCTCCAGGAGCAGCGCGAGCGACTCGCGGGCCTCATCGTCGAGGGACGCGAGCAGCTCCGTGTCCGGGGTCTGCCGTACGACCGTGCGCTGGTCGGCGGGGACGTGGGCGTTGATCCACGCCTCCGCCCTGTCGAGGCGCGGCCTGGCCTCGTCCAGGGAGGCCAGGGGGTCGGCCGGGTCGAGCTCGGACAGGATGCGCAGCGTCTGGTCCTCGGCGCCCGCGGTGATGTCCGCGACGGAGGCGAGGGTGCGGTACGGCAGCGGGTGCGGGGTCGCGGGCAGCGGTCCGGCGGCCGTGCCCACGGCGCGCGCGTACGCTGCGGCGTCGGCGGGCAGCGCGGAGCCGTCGGCGACCTTCGCGGCGAGCTTGTCCCACTCGTCGTAGAGCCGCTGGATCTCCTGGTCGAAGGCGATCTTGAAGGACTGGTTGGGCCTGCGGCGGGCGTAGAGCCAGCGGAGCAGCGGCGCTTCCATGATCTTCAGCGCGTCGGCGGGCGTGGGCACGCCGCCGCGCGAGGAGGACATCTTGGCCATGCCGGAGATCCCGACGAAGGCGTACATGGGGCCGATGGGCTGGACGCCGTCGAAGATCTGCCGGACGATCTGCCCGCCGACGACGAACGAGGAGCCGGGCGAGGAGTGGTCGACGCCGCTGGGCTCGAAGATCACGCCCTCGTAGGCCCAGCGCATCGGCCAGTCGACCTTCCAGACCAGCTTGCCGCGGTCGAACTCGCTGAGGCGCACGGTCTCCTGGAAGCCGCAGGCCGTGCAGACGTAGGCAAGCTCCGTCGAGTCGTCGTCGTAGGAGGTGACGGTGGTGAGGTCCTTGCCGCACTGCCCGCAGTAGGGCTTGTACGGGAAGTACCCGCCGGATCCGCCGCCGCCGTCGTCCTCGGCGGCCGCGCCGGAGCCCTCGGCGGCCTCAAGCTCGGCCTCGTCGGCCGGCTTCTGCTGCTTGCCCTTGCCCTGGGCCTTGGCCGGGTCCTTCTTCGTGCGGTACTGGTCGAGGATCGCGTCGATGTCGGCGCGGCGGCGCATCGCGTGCAGGATCTGCTCGCGGTAGGCCCCCGAGGTGTACTGCTCGGTCTGGCTGATCCCGTCGTGCTCCACGCCCAGGTCGGCGAGCGAGGCCGCCATCGCGGCCTTGAAGTGCTCGGCCCAGTTCGGGTACGCGGACCCGGCGGGCGCGGGCACGGACGTCAGGGGCTTGCCGATGTGCTCGGCCCAGGACTCGTCGACGCCGGGGACACCGGCCGGGACCTTGCGGTACCGGTCGTAGTCGTCCCAGGAGATCAGGTGCCGGACCTGGTGGCCGCGGCGGCGGATCTCGTCGGCGACGAGGTGCGGGGTCATGACCTCGCGGAGGTTGCCCAGGTGGATGGGGCCCGAGGGGGACAGACCGGAGGCGACGACCACAGGTTTGCCCGGGGCACGACGCTCCGACTCGGCGATGACCTCGTCCGCGTAGCGGGAGACCCAGTCGGTGGTATCGGTGCTCTGAGCCACGGTCGGCACGTCCTCTTGTTTCCTCGGGATCCACGGAATCTGGCGTGAGCCATTCTCCCAGACGGCGGAAGCCGGTCCGGGGCCCCGCCCGGCGGGGCGCGCGGGGCCCTGCGGGGGCCGGGGTGAATCCGGGCGAACCGGCGGCCCTCCCCATGGGACACTTGACGCTCACCCTGATGCACGCCATTTACCAGAACGGAAGCTCATGGCCCCGGTCACGTCCCTCAGCGCATCCGTCCACCAGCGTCTCGCGGACGCCCTCTCGGCAGCGCTGCCGGAGGCCGGAGCCACGGACCCGCTTCTGCGACGCAGCGACCGGGCGGACTTCCAGGCCAACGGCATCCTCGCGCTCGCCAAGAAGGCGAAGGCCAACCCGCGGGAGCTCGCCACGAAGGTCGTCGACTCGATCGACGCCCCGGAGCTGCTGCGGGACGTCGAGGTGTCGGGCCCGGGCTTCTTGAACATCACGGTCACGGACCGGGCCGTCGTGGAGACGCTCGCGGCCCGCGCCGCCGACGGCGACCGCCTCGGCGTGCCGTTCGCGGAGCACCCCGGCACCACGGTGATCGACTGGGCGCAGCCGAACGTGGCCAAGGAGATGCACGTCGGCCACCTGCGGAACTCGGTGATCGGCAACGCCGTCAAGCGGATCCTCGAATTCACCGGCGAGAAGATCGTCAACCGTCACCACATCGGTGACTGGGGCACCCAGTTCGGCATGCTCATCCAGTACCTCCTGGAGCACCCGCACGAGCTGGACCACAAGGAGGCCGCCGCGGGCGAGGAGGCGGGCGAGGAGGCGATGTCCAACCTCAACCGCATCTACAAGGCCGCCCGGGTCCTCTTCGACTCCGACGAGGAGTTCAAGACCCGCGCCCGGCGCCGGGTCGTGGACCTCCAGGCCGGTGACCCGGAGACGCTGGCGCTCTGGCAGCGGTTCGTGGACGAGTCGAAGATCTACTTCTACTCGGTCTTCGGCAAGCTGGACGTGGAGATCCACGACGAGGACATCGTCGGCGAGTCGGGCTACAACGACATGCTGGCCGAGACCTGCCGCCTCCTCGAGGAGTCGGGTGTCGCGGTCCGCTCCGAGGGCGCGCTGTGCGTGTTCTTCGACGACGTGAAGGGCCCCGACGGCAACCCCGTCCCGCTGATCGTGCGGAAGTCCGACGGCGGCTTCGGCTACGCGGCCACCGACCTCTCCGCGATCCGCGACCGCGTCTTCAACGTGAAGGCGGACACGCT
This sequence comes from Streptomyces sp. NPDC017940, assembly GCF_044328435.1. Classification (NCBI taxonomy): domain Bacteria; kingdom Bacillati; phylum Actinomycetota; class Actinomycetes; order Kitasatosporales; family Streptomycetaceae; genus Streptomyces; species Streptomyces sp. NPDC017940. The sequence goes on from NZ_JBIRHJ010000003.1 coordinate 967,727, forward strand.
GCTGTACGTGGTCGACGCCCGCCAGTCCCTGCACTTCAAGATGGTCTTCGAGACGGCGCGCAGGGCGGGCTGGCTGACGGACGGCGTCAAGGCGGTGCAGCTCGCCTTCGGCACGGTCCTCGGCAAGGACGGCAAGCCGTTCAAGACCCGTGAGGGCGAGACGGTCCGCCTGATCGACCTGCTCGACGAGGCGATCGACCGGGCGACGGCCGTGGTGCGCTCCAAGGCCGAGAAGGTGGGCCTGAGCGAGGAGGAGATCCTGGAAAACGGCCGGCAGGTCGGCATCGGCGCCGTGAAGTACGCCGACCTCTCCACGTCGGCGGTACGGGACTACAAGTTCGACCTGGACCAGATGGTCTCCCTGAACGGCGACACGTCGGTCTATCTCCAGTACGCCTACGCCCGCATCCAGTCGATCCTGCGCAAGGCGGGCGACGCCCGTCCCGTGGCGCACCCCGAGCTCGACCTCGCCCCGGCGGAGCGGGCCCTCGGCCTGCACCTGGACCAGTTCGCGGCGGCGGTCGCGGAGGCCGCGGAGGAGTACGCCCCGCACAAGCTGGCCGCGTACCTGTACCAGCTCGCCTCGCACCTGACCACGTTCTACGACCAGTGCCAGGTGCTCAGCGCCGACAACCCCGCCGAGGTCGTCGAGAACCGCCTGTTCCTCGTCGCCCTCACGGCCCGCACCCTCAACAAGGGCATGGAACTCCTGGGCGTCCGCACCCCCGAGCGCCTGTAGGGGGCACCCTCAGGCCCGCCCGAGCCCGAGCCGGAGGCGCCGCAGCCCCTCGGCGATCTCGTCGGGCGTCTGCGTGACGAAGCACAGCCGCAGCGTCCCCGGCTCCGGGTCCCCGGCGAAGAACGGCGCCCCGGGCACGTACGCCACGTGGTGCGCGACGACACCGGGCAGCAACGCCGTGGCGTCGTACCCGGAGGGCAGCCGCACCCAGAGGAACATCCCGCCCTCGGGCCGGGTCCACGAGGACCCGGCGGGCAGGGCGTCCCCGATCCCGGCGAGCATGGCGTCCCGCCGCTCCCGGTACACCCCGGCCACCCGGGCCACGTGCGCGTCCAGGTCGTAGTCGGCCAGATAGCGCGCGGCGGCGAGCTGATTGACGGTCGGCGTGTGCAGATCGGCGGCCTGCTTGGCGATGGCGCAGGCACGCCGCAGCGCGGCGGGCGCCCGCAGCCACCCGAGGCGCAGCCCCGGCGCCATCACCTTGGAGAAGCTCCCGAGCAGCACGGTCCGGTCCTCGGCGCCGGCGTACGAGGCGATCCAGGGAACGTGCTCGCCGTCGAACCGCAGCTCCCCGTACGGGTCGTCCTCGATGATCCACAGTCCGCGCCGGGCGGCGACCGCGGCCACGGCGGCCCTGCGGTCGCCAGGGACGGTCCTGCCGGTCGGGTTCTGGAACGTGGGCACGGTGTAGAACAGCTTGGGCCGGTGCTCGGCGACGAGCGCCTCCAGGGCGCCGGGGTCGACGCCGTCGTCGTCCCCGGGCACGGCCACGACCCGCGCGCCCGCGAACGCGAACACCTGAAGTGCCGCCAGATAGCAGGGGTTCTCCACGAGCACCGTGTCACCGGGTTCGACGAGCGCGGTGGCGAGGAGCGAAAGGCCCTGCTGGGAGCCGGTGGTGACGAGCAGGTCGTCGGCGCCGGTGGGCAGGGAGCGGTTCGTGTACCGCTCGGCCAGCGCGGTGCGCAGCGCGGGCTCGCCCTCGGTCGTCGAGTACTGCATGGCCCGGTCCGACGCCTCGTCGAACACGGCCTGGTAGGTGGCGGCGACGTTGCGCACGTCGAAGAGCTCGGGCGCGGGCAGCCCGCCGGCGAAGTTGATGACCTCGGGCCGCGCGGTGATCGCGAGGATGTCCCGTACCGGCGAACCCCCGATGGCGGCGGCACGCGCGGCGAGCGGCGGCGTGGGGGCGGCGGCGGGGGCGCTGCTGGTGACGGTCATCGGGTTCCCTTCCCTACGTGAGGTCCCGGGCAGGGTAGTCACGTGGGTGCCGTCTACAACAGCCATTCCGCGATACGGACCCTGGCGACACTGACCGCGGGCTACCGCACCTCTTCCACGGCCCCGTCCGGATTGCGCTCGATGCCGACCCACTTCTTGCTGTCGAGGGAGAAGCCGAACGTGGGGTTGTCGCCCTCGCCGCTGGTGCGGAACGGCTTACCCGAGTCGTCGATCCGCACGGTGCCGTGCCGTGTGCCGCTGGACCACTCCATCTCGAGGAACCAGCTCACGTCGTGCGCCTTGACGTCGGCGTCGACGTAGAAGGCCGCGGGGTCCTTCTCGCTCACCTTGTAGGGGAAGTCGACCTCCCCCGACTTGGGGGTCAGGCGCGGGACCGACGCGTCGAGGTTCACGTCGAAGGAGTGCTGGGGCACGTTGCCGCCGCAGCCGACGCCGACGTACCCCATCTCGTAGGCGTTGCGCCTGAGCGGCGCGCCGCTGCCGACGACCCGGACGTCGAGCGACTCCAGGACGACGGTGTCGTCGCCCGTGCCCTGGACGACCAGCTTCACGGTCTGCCGCCCCGCGGGGACCGCGCCGTTGGCGCTCACCCAGCCGGGGGCGTCCTGTTCGTTGGGCGGCGGGGAGAGCCGCTCGGGGGTCCGCGCGACGAGGTAGGGGTTGCCGCAGGGGTCGTACCAGTGGTGGGGATGCGTGGACACCGTCAGGGGCACCGCGTCGGACGCCTGGCCGTGGGCGCCGGTGCCACCGCCGGCCGGGCCCCCGGAGGACGCGGGCCCGCTCCCCTTGTCCGCGCTCTCCTTCTCCCCGCCGCTCTTCCCGTGGCCGGCTCCGCCACCGCCGCCGCGGGGGTCCTTCTTCTGCCCCGGTCCGTGCCTGGGGGACGACTGGGCGGCGGGGCTCTGCTTCCGCTTGCCGTCCTCGACGACCTCGCCGGGGGCGGTCGGCACGCTGTCGGCGGACGACTTCGCGCGGTCGTCCGAGGACTTGTCACCCGACCCGGACTGGAGGGCGAGCGCGGTACCCCCGAGGGCGAGCACCGCCCCCACAGCGGCCGCCACGACAAGGCGCCGCCGCTTGCCTGACACCGCCTGCGGCACCCGGTCGGACACCAACGGCCCGCCGTCCTCGACCTCGTCCGGCACGGGCGGCGCCGCCTCACCCCCGGAGGCATCGACAGGCTCCGCTTCCCCGGGCTCGGGCGGGACGTCGGCTTCCCGGCGCCCCCGGCCCGCGTCGGCGACGATCCACCGCCGGTGCAGCTCCACCAGCTCCTGCGGCGAGGCCTTGCAGAGACGACCCAACCGCTCCACGGGGGCGAACTCCACCGGCACGGCACTGCCGTTCACGTACCGGTGCAGCGTCGATGTGCTCAGGTGCAGGCGCTTGGCCAGTACCCCGTAACTGAGCCCGGACCGCTCCTTGAGCTCCTTCAGCAGGTCGGCGAATCCCTCTGCCCCCACCGTTCCTCCGTCCCGTGCGACCGTTCCAGACGAGACCTGTCCCCCCAGGTCAGAGCCCGTACAGCCATTCCAGCGTCCCGTACTCCCCGGCCGGGCTGGCCCGCGGGACGAAGCTGCGTACAAGCTTCAGCCATCCAAGCACGCCGACCGGGCCCCGCGGCCAGGAGGCGCGCTTCTCCCCCGTCTGTACGTCATGCACATCACATCCACGAACCCGTCGAGAGGGATCACTCATGCGCACCCGTATGTTCGCCGCCGCCACCGTCGCGCTCGCAGCGCTGTCGCTGACGGCGTGCGGGGGCAATGATGACGGCGTACGGGACGAGGGCGCGTCGAAGCCCTCCGCGGCCGACAGCGGCTCCGGAGCGGGGAGCGGCACCGAGCCCACGTCGGACAGGACGCGCACCACCGGTTCCGGTGGGTCCACCGGCGCCGCCGGGTCCACCGGCTCCGGCGGCGCGGCATCGGACCAGGGCGCCGACAGCGACCCGGACGCCCCAGGGAACCGTGTCCCCTGCACCGCCGCCAACACGTCCGTCACGGCCGCCCCGGTCACCCGCCCGCTGAACCACATGCTGATCACCGTCACCAACACCGGCTCCACGATGTGCGACCTGCCGGGCCGTCCGATCCTCAAGTTCGAGGGCGCCCAGTCGGTGCCGCCGGTGATCGAGGAGAGCAAGCCGCAGGCGGTCACGTCGCTGAAGCCCGGCGCCAAGGGCTACGCCGCCGCGATCCTGCTCGCCGGCGACGGCAGCGGCGGCGCCAGCCGGCAGGTGAACAGCCTGGAGGTCGGCTTCGAGGGCAGTGACGACTTCGCCGAGGCCACGCTCCCCGCGGAGGGCGTCCACATCGACAGCTCCCTGCGCGTCACCTACTGGCAGTCCGACTCGGCGTCGGCCCTGAACTGACCCGCGCCACACCGCGCACCGCGCGCACCCCGTACACGTACCGACCGGCCACCGACCGGCCACAGACCGGCCACCGACCGGCAACAGACCCGAAAGGCACCACCATGCGCAACACGTCCCGCGTCCGCACCCTCACCGCCCTCGCCCTGGCCGCCGCGGCCCTGACCGCCACGGTCTCCGCGGGCGCCGCCCAGGCCGCCCCCGCCGCGGCGGGGCCCGTCACCTGCACCGCGGCGAACACCGAGCTGACGGTGAAGAAGGTCCAGAGCCCGGTCAACCACCTCCTCCTGAAGGCCACCAACACCGGCACCAAGTCCTGCTACGCGTACAACGCGCCGTACCTGCGCTTCGACGACGCGCAGTCCGCGACCTCGGTCAACCGGGACAGCGTCCCGCAGTCGGTCGTCACGCTGGAGCCGGGTCAGTCGGCGTACGCGGGCGTCCTCACGTCGACTCCGCAGGGCACCCACGGCTACAAGGCCCGTGACCTCGGCGTGTCGTTCGCCAACCGCGCCTGGACCGGCAGCACGGGCGGCGAGAAGGGCCTGGAGCTGCCCGGTGGCGGCGTGTACCTGGACAGTTCTGCCGCGGTCACCTACTGGCAGACGAAGGCCTCGACGGCCCTCGCCTGGTAGTCCGCACGGCGGGCACCGGAGCCCGGCGCCCGCTTACCTCCCGGTGAGTACCGCACCAAATAGTCGGTACTTGCCGCTCCCTGCGGGCCTGGCGAGGATCGAGATGTTCCCCCGTGACACCTCGATCCTCGCCAGTGCCTATCCAGGAGCACCCATGCCTGCCACCGACGACCGCACCCCCGACTCCCGCCCCGTCTCCGTGCTCGGCCTCGGCATGATGGGCACCGCCCTGGCGTCGGCCCTGCTGAAGGCCGGCCACCCCACCACCGTCTGGAACCGCAGCCCCGCGAAGAGCGGGCCGCTCGTCGCCCAGGGCGCGACCCCCGCGGACACCGCCCGGGACGCGGTCACCGCGAGCCCCCTCGTCATCGTCTGCCTGACGACCAACGACAACGTGCGCGACCTGCTCGCCCCGCTCACCGAGGAGCTGCGCGGCCGCACCCTGGTGAACCTGACCAACGGCACGCCCTCCCAGGCACGGGACCTCGCGGCCTGGGCACGGGAGCACGGCGTCTCCTACGTCGACGGCGGCATCATGGCCGTACCGCAGATGATCGCGGGCCCGCAGGCGTACATCCTCTACAGCGGCGACGAGGACGCGTACACGACGCACCGCGAGACGCTCGCCGCCCTCGCGGACACCAAGTGGGTGGGCACGGACGCGGGCCTCGCCGCGCTGTGGGACCTCGCCCTGCTGACCGGCATGTACGGCATGGTGCTTGGCGTCTCGCAGGCCTACGCCCTGATCGGCAGCGCGGGTGTGCCCGCGAAGGACTTCGCGCCGCTCCTGCTCGACTGGGTCGGCGCGATGACCCACGGCATCGTGCCGGGCACCGCCGAGGCACTCGACTCCGGACAGCACCTGACGGACGTGTCCAGCCTGGCGGTGAACCAGGCTGCGGTGCCGAACATCGCCTCGGCGTTCGCCGAACAGGGCGTCCAGGACCTGCTGTTCGCGTCCCTGCGCCCGCTCCTGGACCGTGCCGTCGCCGAGGGACACGGCGCCGACGGCCTGTCCCGCCTGACCGAGCTGCTCAAGACGCCGTAGGGCAGCCACACCGAGAGCCGCCACGGCATCACGGGACGAGGACCACCTTGCCGGTCGTCCGCCGCTGTTCCAGGGCCGCGTGCACCTCGGCGGCGTGGGACAGCGGGAACGACTGCACGGCGGGCGTGAGATGGCCGGCCGCGGCGGCGGCGAGGGCGCGGCGCTCGTGCTCCGGGCGGTCCTCGGGCCTGCTGATGATCCGCGTCAGGGCGTCGACGTACGTCAGGCCCCGCGCCGCGAGGACGTCCTCGCCCGGAGCGAACGCCTCCTGCGACGCGGACCCGATGGACACGAACCGGCCGCCGTCGGCCAGCAGCCCGAACGCGGCCGCCGCCTTCGCCCCGCCCACCCCGTCCAGGACGACGCCGACACGGCGCCCGCCGAGCCGCGCCCGCACCTCGTCGTCCCAGCCGTCCTCGTCGTAGTCCACGGCGACGACCTCGGGACCGCCGTCGGCGCCGAGCTTGCGTACGGCGGCGACCTTGGCGGGGCCGCCCGCCGCGCCGACGACGAGCGCGCCCAGCTCGTGCGCGTACTGCACGACGAGCCGCCCCACGCCGCCCGCCGCCGACGTCACGAGGACGACGTCGTCCGGCGTGAGTGCGGCGATGTCGAGGAGGCCGACGGCCGTGGTGCCGGTGACCACCATGGCGACGGCGGCCTCGAAGCCGAGCCCGGCGGGCACCGCGTGCAGCGCACCGATGTCGGCGACGGCCAGTTCGGCGTAGCCGCCGGGGCTGCCGTGCGCGGTCACCACCGGTCGCCCCAGCCACTCCTGCCCCACTCCGGGGCCCACCGAGTCCACGACACCGGCGACTTCCCCGCCGAAGACCGAGGGCAGCTCCGGCAGCGGCGGCGCCAGGTCACCGGCCGTGCCCGACCGCAGCACCGTCTCGATGAAGTGCACCCCGGCGGCCCGCACGGCGATGCGCACCTGCCCGGGCGCGGGCACGGGGTCGGGCACGGTCTCGTACCGGAGGTTGGCGGCGGGCCCGAATTCATGGAGTACGACGGCGTACATCTGGTCCTCCCGGAGGTGGGAACGGCTTGCTGCACCCACCCTCGAACCTCAACAGCGGTTGAAGTCAAGGGACTCCAACCGCTGTCGTACCGCCTGGCGAGCGCCGTCGCTCCGGCTACGGCCGTGGCTACAGCTTCCGCGCCGCCTCGGTGGCCCAGTAGGTCAGGATGATGCTCGCGCCGGCCCGCTTGATGCCGGTGAGGGACTCCATGATCGCCCGGTCCCGGTCGATCCAGCCGCGCTCGGCGGCGGCCTCGATCATCGCGTACTCGCCGGAGACCTGGTAGGCGGCGACGGGCACCTGCGCCACGTCCGCGACCTTGGCGACGATGTCGAGGTAGGGGCCCGCGGGCTTGACCATCACCATGTCGGCGCCCTCCTCGAGGTCCAGCGCCAGCTCCCGCAGGGACTCCCGGATGTTGGCCGGATCCTGCTGGTAGGTCTTGCGGTCGCCCTTGAGCGAGGACCCCACGGCGTCCCGGAAGGGCCCGAAGAACGCCGACGCGTACTTCGCCGTGTACGCGAGCACGGCGACGTCCTCGTGCCCGGTCTGGTCGAGCGCGTCCCTGATGACGCCGATCTGGCCGTCCATCATCCCGCTCGGCCCCACCACATGGGCACCGGCGTCGGCCTGGACCTGCGCCATCTCCGCGTACCGCTCCAGGGTCGCGTCGTTGTCGACCCGGCCGTGCTCGTCCAGGACACCGCAGTGCCCGTGGTCGGTGAACTCGTCCAGACACAGGTCGGACATGACGAGCAGGTCGTCCCCGACCTCCGCCCGCACGTCCCTGAGCGCCACCTGGAGGATGCCGTCCGGGTCGGTGCCCACGGTGCCGAGGCCGTCCTTCTTGGACTCCTCCGGCACCCCGTACAGCATGATCCCGCTGACTCCCGCCGCGACCGCCTCCACGGCGGCCTTCTTCAGCGTGTCCCGGGTGTGCTGCACGACCCCCGGCATCGACCCGATCTCCACCGGCTCCGCGATGCCCTCCCGCACGAACGCGGGCAGCACCAGATCGGCCGGGTGCAACCGGGTCTCTGCGACCATGCGCCGCATGACGGGAACCGTACGCAGCCGCCGCGGCCGCGCCCCCGGGAACGAACCGTACGTACTCACTCCTGCATCCACCTCACCGTGATCTGGCTGTGTACTCCGCCCGCCCCGCGAGGGCACCCTACGGCGCCGCCGCCCGCCGCCGCCGGGCCCCCGGCCGCCGCTCACTGGGCCGGGTGACGGCGTCGCCCGCCTCCAGGGCGGCGGCCCGCCGCGCGGCACCGAACTGGGCCAGCGCCTCGGCGAGCTTGTGCACGGAAGGCTCCGGGGCCATGACGTCCACCCGCAGCCCGTGCTCCTCCGCGGTCTTCGCGGTGGCAGGCCCGATACAGGCGATCACCGTCACGTTGTGCGGCTTGCCCGCGATGCCCACCAGGTTCCGCACGGTGCTCGACGAGGTGAAAAGCACCGCGTCGAACCCGCCGCCCTTGATGGCCTCCCGGGTCTCCGCAGGCGGCGGCGACGCCCGCACGGTCCGGTAGGCCGTCACGTCGTCGACCTCCCAGCCCAGGTCGATGAGCCCGGCGACCAGGGTCTCCGTGGCGATGTCGGCCCGCGGCAGGAACACCCGGTCGATCGGGTCGAAGACGGGGTCGTACGGCGGCCAGTCCTCCAGGAGACCGGCGGCGGACTGCTCACCGCTCGGCACGAGATCCGGCTTCACGCCGAAGGCGACCAGGGCGGCGGCGGTCTGCTCCCCCACCGCGGCGACCTTGATCCCGGCGAAGGCGCGGGCGTCGAGCCCGTACTCCTCGAACTTCTCCCGCACCGCCTTGACGGCGTTGACCGACGTGAAGGCGATCCACTCGTAGCGCCCGGTCACCAGGCCCTTGACGGCCCGCTCCATCTGCTGCGGCGTCCGCGGCGGCTCGACGGCGATCGTCGGCACCTCGTGCGGCACCGCGCCGTAGGAGCGCAGCTGGTCGGAGAGCGAGGCGGCCTGCTCCTTGGTGCGCGGCACGAGGACCCGCCATCCGAAGAGCGGCTTCGACTCGAACCACGACAGCTGGTCGCGCTGCGCGGCCGCGGAGCGCTCGCCGACCACGGCTATGACGGGCTGCCCGCCGTCCGGCGACGGCAGCACCTTGGCCTGCTTGAGGACCTGCGCGATGGTGCCGAGCGTCGCGGTCCAGGTGCGCTGGCGCGTCGTCGTGCCCGCGACCGTCACCGTCATCGGGGTGTCCGGCTTGCGCCCGGAGGAGACCAGCTCACCGGCGGCGGCCGCGACCGAGTCCAGGGACGTGGAGACCACCACGGTCCCGTCGGACGCGCCGACCTCCCCCCAGCAGCGCTCGGAGGCGGTGCGCGCGTCGACGAACCGCACGTCGGTGCCCTGCGCGTCCCGCAGCGGCACACCCGCGTACGCGGGCACCCCGACCGCGGCCGCGATGCCGGGCACCACCTCGAAGGGGATGCCCTCGGCGGCGCAGGCGAGCATCTCCCCGGCCGCGTAGGCGTCCAGGCCCGGATCGCCGCTCACCGCACGCACGACCCGCCTGCCGCCCCGCGCGCCCTCCATGACAAGATTGGCGGCGACTGAGGCCGACGGCCCGTCGACCCTCGCTGACGTGCCGTCAGCGGCCTGCGGGAGGGGTGTGTCCACACCCCCTCGGGCATGCACACGTACGACATCGAGAACATCCGGCTCGGCGATCAGCACATCCGCTCGGGCCAGCGCCTCGACGGCGCGCAGAGTCAGCAGTCCCGGATCTCCGGGTCCGGCACCCAGGAAGGTGACGTGCCCGTGTGCGGGAAGGCCGGGAAGGTTCGAGGTGGGGCTCAAAGTGCTCGCTCCCCCATCAGACCGGCCGCGCCCTTGGCGAGCATCTCGACGGCGAGTTCCCGTCCGAGTGCCATCGCCTGGTCGTGTGTCCCGGGCACGGGACCGGTGGTGGACAGCTGCACCAGCGTCGAGCCGTCGGTGGCACCGACGACGCCGCGCAGGCGCATCTCCTTGACAATCTGCCCGTCGGTCAGGACGTCGGCCAACGCACCCACAGGTGCGCTGCAACCGGCCTCCAGAGCGGCGAGCAGGGATCGCTCGGCGGTCACGGCGACCCGCGTGTACGGGTCGTCGAGCTCGGCGAGCGCGGCGGCGAGTGACACGTCGGTCGCTGCGCACTCGATCGCCAGTGCCCCCTGGCCGGGGGCGGGCAGAACTGTGTCGACCGACAGGAAGTCGGTCACCTCGTCGGTCCGGCCGACGCGGCTGAGTCCCGCGGCGGCGAGCACGACGGCGTCGAGCTTGTCGTCGCGTACGTATCCGATGCGGGTGTCGATGTTCCCGCGGATCGGCACGGTCCGTATGGACAAGCCGTGGCTGCGCGCGTAGGCGTTCAGCTGCGCCATGCGGCGCGGCGAACCCGTGCCCACGCGGGCCCCCTCGGGAAGCTCCGCGAAGGTCAGCCCGTCCCGGGCGATCAGCGCGTCCCGCGGGTCCTCGCGCTCGGGCACCGCGGCGAGCGTCAGCTCGGCGGGCTGGGTCGTGGGCAGGTCCTTCAGCGAGTGCACGGCGAAGTCGACCTCACCGGCGAGCAGCGCGTCGCGCAGCGCGGTGACGAACACACCGGTGCCGCCGATCTGCGCGAGGTGCTCGCGGGAGATGTCGCCGAACGTGGTGATCTCCACCAGGTCGACGGGCCGCCCCGTCAGTTCGGTGACCTTCCGTGCCACCTGCCCGGACTGGGCCATGGCCAGCTTGCTGCGCCTGGTCCCGAGTCGCAGAGCCTTCTCGGTCATGCGCGGCCTCGCTTGGATTCGTCGTTCTCGTGGAGCTGGAACTGCTGGAGCTGCTGGAGCTGCTGGTCGGTGCGCCCGCCCGCGTCGCTCAGGAGATCGGCCCTGGACACGGCGGCGACCGTCTCCGGGTCGAGGTCGAACAGGGTGCGCAGGGCGTCGGCGTACCCGGCGCCGCCGGGCTCGCTGGCCAGCTGCTTCACCCGTACGGTCGGCGCGTGCAGCAGCTTGTCGACGACGCGGCGCACGGTCTGGGTGATCTCGGCGCGCTCCTTGTCGCCGAGTGCGGGCAGCCTGCCGTCGAGCCGGGCCATCTCGCCACTGACGACGTCGGCGGCCATGGTGCGCAGGGCGACCACGGTCGGCGTGATGTGCGCGGCCCGCTGCGCGGCGCCGAACGCGGCGACCTCGTCGGACACGATCGTGCGCACGGCGTCCACGTCGGCGGCCATCGGCGCGTCCGCGGAGGCGCCCGCCAGGGACTCGATGTCGACGAGCCGCACGCCGGGGATGCGGTGCGCGGCGGCGTCGACGTCCCGGGGCATGGCGAGGTCGAGCAGGTACAGCGCGGCGCCACGCGCGACGGAGGCCGGTGCCGGGGCCGTGCGGTTCGCCCGCGCCGGAGCACCGCCTATGGCGGGGCTGTTGCCGACGAGCGCGGCGTGCTGCTCGTACGCGGTCTCGTCCCCGACCTCGGAGCCCACGGGGCAGCCGTCCGCGGTGGTGGGGGCCGGGGTGCCCGCGGCGCGGTCCGGGTGGGTGCCGCGGTCCGGGGCGGGGGCAATCACGCAGTCGTCGTCGGGGCAGGCCGCGGAACCGTCGTCCGCCGTCGGCGCGCCCGCGCGTCCCGCGACCGCCGCCGTGACGTCGGCGGCGGTGAGGACGAGGCCCGTCGCTCCGGTGCAGGACACGGCCAGGTCGGCACGTGTAAGTTCCTTCGCCACGCTGTCCATCGGGACGGCGCGGGCGGTGACCCCGGTGCCGCCGTCGCCGAGGATGGCGGCGAGGCGCTCGGCCCGCTCCAGGGTGCGGTTGGCCACGACGACCTCGTCCACGCCGGAGCGCGCGAGCGTCGCGGCGGCCAGCGAGGACATGGAGCCCGCGCCGATCACCAGGGCGCGCTTGCCCTTGGCCCAGGCAGGCACGGACTCGCGGCCCGCGAGCTGTTCGAGGCCGAAGGTGACGAGCGACTGCCCGGCCCGGTCGATGCCGGTCTCCGAGTGCGCCCGCTTGCCCACGCGCAGGGCCTGCTGGAAGAGGTCGTTGAGGAGCCGGCCCGCGGTGTGCAGCTCCTGCGCCCGCGCGAGCGAGTCCTTGATCTGGCCGAGGATCTGGCCCTCGCCCACGACCATGGAGTCGAGCCCGCACGCCACCGAGAACAGGTGGTGGACGGCGCGGTCCTCGTAGTGCACGTACAGATGGGGGGTGAGCTCCTCGAGGCCCACGCCGCTGTGCAGCGCGAGCAGCGTCGAGAGCTCGGCGACGCCCGCGTGGAACTTGTCCACGTCCGCGTACAGCTCGATGCGGTTGCAGGTCGCGAGCACCGCGGCCTCGGCGGCGGGCTCGGCCGCCACCGTGTCGTGCAGCAGCTTGGCCTGCGCGCCGACGGCGAGCGCGGCCCGCTCGAGGACGCTGACCGGGGCGCTGCGGTGACTGAGGCCCACGACGAGGAGACTCATGCCGGCATCACGGCGGGGACGTCCCCGTCGGGTCCCTTGCGGTGGTCCTTGGCGACGGCGGGCGCGGCCGCGCCGTCGTCCGCCGCGGCGTCCTCGCCGGCCTTGCGCTGCTCGTGGAAGGCGAGGATCTGCAACTCGATGGAGAGGTCGACCTTGCGCACGTCGACGCCGTCCGGCACGGACAGGACGGTCGGCGCGAAGTTCAGGATGGAGGTGATGCCCGCGGCCACGAGCCGGTCGCACACCTGCTGGGCGGCGCCCGCGGGGGTCGCGATGACGCCGATGGAGACGCCGTTGTCGCTGATGATCCGCTCGAGGTCGTCCGTGTGCTGCACCGGCATGCCGGCGACGGGCCTGCCCGCCATGGCCGGATCGGCGTCGATCAGGGCGGCCACGCGGAACCCGCGCGAGGCGAACCCGCCGTAGTTCGCGAGCGCGGCACCGAGGTTGCCGATACCGACGATGACAACCGGCCAGTCCTGCGTCAGACCGAGCTCACGGGAGATCTGGTAGACGAGGTACTCGACGTCGTAGCCCACGCCCCGCGTCCCGTACGAGCCGAGGTACGAGAAGTCCTTGCGCAGCTTCGCTGAGTTGACCCCCGCTGCGGCGGCCAGCTCCTCGGAGGAGACCGTGGGCACCGAGCGCTCCGACAGCGCGGTCAGAGCCCTCAGGTACAGCGGAAGCCTGGCGACGGTGGCCTCGGGAATTCCTCGGCTGCGGGTCGCCGGTCGGTGAGTTCGGCCAGTTGCCACGGTGCTCCTGCGGGTAGAGCGGGGCTGAAGGCGGGCTGGCACCCGTAGTCGTGTCCCCAGACCGCCCCGTCGACAGCAGGCTATGTCTTTGTGAACGCGTGCACAAAGATGGTGTCCGATTTGCCCGGCCAACGTGACCGGGGTCACGCACCCCCGGCGCACTTCCGTGGAACCGGCGCACGGCCTGGAACGACACTCAGCCGACGGGGGCAAAACCGCACACACCCTTCACGATCACGCCCCCGAGATCTCAAAACCGACCCCCGATGCTAAACGACTTTCCGGACAGCTCCCGACATCACATCCGGCCGCCCCGTCCCGCCACGGCCACCCGGGCACTCCCGCGGGCGTCCCGTCACCCTTGCAACTCCCGCCGCAGCCGCGCCTCGTCGACCCGCCAGAACGTGTGCTGCTCCCCGTCCACCAGGACGACCGGGATCTGCTCCCAGTACGCGCGGTGCAGCGCCTCGTCCCGCGTGATGTCCCTCTCCTCCCAGGCGGCGCCGGTCTCGCCGCAGACCTTCTCGATCACGGCCCGCGCGTCGTCGCACAGATGACAGCCGGGCTTGCCGACCAGGGTGACGAGCCGGTCGCCCGCGGCGGGACGGACGCCCTCGCCACCCGTGGCCTTCTTCGCTGCGCCGCCGCTCCGGCGGAAAAGAGGACTCATGCCCCCCAGCTTCCTACGCGGGGCCGCCCACCGGGTACGCAACCGCGCCGCGCCGGGTGTGACCAGCGCGACACGGACCGTTGACGGCTTCGCTTCCTTCTCGTCACGGGCCGACCGAACAGAGTGGCTATGCTCGACGGCATGGCCACTTTGGGTTGGCTCCACCCCCGCAGGCGCTTCGCCACCGCGCGCAGCGTCCTTGCGGGCGAGGCATCGGCCGAGGCGGCGCGCAAGACGTCGCAGGAGCTGGAAGCAGCCGACGAGCGCGACGACGCCCTCGCGCCGGGCACGGCGGCCCAGGCCCCGCCCGCGGAACCGGTGGCCCCGGAGTTCCCCGTCGCCGGCGACGAGGAGGCCGCGGCGTTCTTCGACCTCGACAACACCGTGATGCAGGGCGCCGCCCTGTTCCACTTCGGCCGCGGTCTGTACAAGCGGAAGTTCTTCCAGCGCCGCGAGCTGGCCCGCTTCGCCTGGCAGCAGACCTGGTTCCGGCTCGCGGGCATCGAGGACCCCGAGCACATGCAGGACGCCCGCGACAGCGCCCTGTCCATCGTCAAGGGCCACCGCGTCGCCGAGCTGACCTCCATCGGCGAGGAGATCTACGACGAGTACATGGCCGAGCGCATCTGGCCGGGCACCCGCGCCCTGGCCCAGGCCCACCTCGACGCGGGCCAGAAGGTCTGGCTGGTCACGGCGGCGCCGGTGGAGACGGCCACGATCATCGCCCGCCGCCTCGGCCTGACCGGCGCCCTCGGCACCGTCGCGGAGTCCGTGCACGGCGTGTACACCGGCAAGCTGGTCGGCGAGCCCCTGCACGGCCCCGCCAAGGCCGAGGCCGTCCGCGCCCTCGCCGCCGCCGAGGGCCTGGACCTCAGCCGCTGCGCCGCGTACAGCGACTCGCACAACGACATCCCGATGCTCTCCCTCGTCGGCCATCCGTACGCGATCAACCCCGACGCCAAGCTGCGCAAGTACGCCCGCGCCCGCGACTGGCGGCTGCGCGACTACCGCACGGGCCGCAAGGCGGCGAAGGTCGGCATCCCGGCCGCGGCGGGCGTCGGCGCCCTCGCCGGGGGCACGGCGGCCGCGATCGCCCTGCACCGCCGCCGCGGCTGACGGGCCGCCCTTCCGCCTCGGCCGCCTTCCGCCCGCCTCGGCCGCCCCTGCGCATCGGCCTACGTCGCTCCGTCCCGCGGCCACCCGCAGCTCCCCGCGGCTTCCGCCACACACGGTGACCGTCGCCCGCCCCCGGAGCCGCGGAAGGCGCGCCGCCACCCCGCCTCGCGCACGGGGACGACGGCAATCCCTCTGTCTTACCCGTCACGCCCCCCGCCAGTCCCGATCGCTCAACTCGGCCACAACACGCCCCTCGACCCCCTCGAATGCGTACCGATTCGATCAATAACTGTTCAATATCCGGTACTTGATCGGCCGCTGATCGGTAACAGAAGCGACGTAATCGATGATTTGAGCAACTGGGTGTAGCGCTGCCTGTACGAAGCGTTATTCTCCTCAGACGCATAACGGACCATGCGCGTCGCTACGACGGGTGAACGGTCCGGTACTGCACGTGATGGAAGCTCTGCCTCTGGGAGTCCCGTGTACCCACACGTCGGGGTTGACGCCTCGGGCCTGGCTACGCTGCGCGCATCGGTCGTCGACCGACTGCGCGGCTTCGTCCCCACCGCGTACGCCGTCCCCGCCTACGCCGTCCCGGCCCCCGCCGGGCCGTGCTACGCCCTGGCGGACGGCGGTGCGGCGGTGAGCAGACGTACGCGCTCCGCCGCCGCCACGACCACCCACCGCCGGCCCGCGGCGGACAGCGACAGCGCCCGCATGATGGACCTCGTCGAACGCGCCCAGGCGGGCGAGTCCGACGCCTTCGGCCGTCTCTACGACCAGTACAGCGACACCGTCTACCGCTACATCTACTACCGCGTCGGGGGCAAGGCGACCGCCGAGGACCTCACCAGCGAGACCTTTCTGCGCGCCCTGCGCAGGATCGGCACGTTCACCTGGCAGGGCCGCGACTTCGGCGCCTGGCTCGTCACCATCGCCCGCAACCTGGTGGCCGACCACTTCAAGTCGAGCCGCTTCCGCCTGGAAGTGACCACCGGCGAGATGCTCGACGCCAACGAGGTCGAGCGCAGCCCGGAGGACTCCGTCCTCGAGTCCCTGTCGAACGCCGCGCTCCTGGACGCGGTCCGCCGCCTCAACCCCCAGCAGCAGGAGTGCGTGACGCTCCGCTTCCTCCAAGGTCTGTCGGTCGCCGAGACCGCCCGCGTCATGGGCAAGAACGAAGGCGCGATCAAGACCCTCCAGTACCGGGCCGTCCGCACCCTTGCCCGCCTCCTCCCGGACGACGCCCGCTGACGGTGCCGACGGCGTCCCGCCACCACGCGTGACGCCCAACTCACCCACCGTGACGGCCCACTGGCCGTCACGGACTTTGGCGAGCCCGCAGTGGTCCGATCATCTTTCGTCCGTAACCCAAGTGCCGCGACGCTCGTTGTGCGGGATGCAGGCTCCCTGTGGTTGCGACCTGATCCACCTCGCGCTCGTCGAGAGCGCGCGAGGACTCCACGCGCTCACTCGAACGTGTGGAAGTGTTCAGGATGCGCAACCCCCAGGACCCCCTGGGGAGTCGACCGTCTTGACGAGAGGAGGTGCCGCCAGTGATCGCGAACGTATCGGCCCACCGGCGGGCGAACGCCTTCGCCCAGGCCCTGGAGGAGCATTCCGACCAGGACCCGGCGGCCGAGCAGCCCGACGATTCCGCCCCACCGGGGGCGTCCGCCAGGACCGGCTCCGCGCCGGGCCCGGACGAACGCGACCGGATGCTGGCGCTCGCCGACGGCCTCGCACGGCTCCCCGCGCCCCAGCTGGACCCCGAGGTCAAAGTCGTCCAGCGAGCCCAGCTGGTGGCGGCCATGGAGGCCATGCTGGCGGAGGGCACGGCGGGCGACGGCGCAGGTTCATCCGTACCGCAACAGCGCTCCCGCAAGGGCGCCCACCGGGCGAGCCCGCTCAGCAAGCTCAAGCCCCGCACCCGGCTGTCCAAGGGCCTCGCCGCCGGCGGACTGACCGTGGGCGTGGCGGCGGGAGCGTTCGGCGGCGCGGCCGCGGCGAGCACGGACGCCCTCCCGGGCGACTCGCTGTACGGCCTCAAGCGCGGCATGGAGGACTTCAAGCTCGGCATGGCCGACGGCGACGCCGACCGCGGCAGGCTCTATCTGGACCAGGCGTCGACGCGGCTCAAGGAAGCCCGTCGGCTCCTTGAGCGCGCCCGCTCGGGCCACCTGGACCACGAATCGGTCGGCGAGGTCCGCCGCGCGCTCTCCGGCATGCGCCACGACGCCGCGGAAGGCCACCGCCTCCTCTTCGAGGCGTACGAGCGCGACGGCTCACTCGGCCCCATCCAGACCCTCTCCGCCTTCACCAAGGCCCACCGCGGCAGCTGGAGCGCCCTGCGCGAGCGGCTCCCCGTGCAGCTCGGCGACGTCGGCGAGGAGGTCAGCTCGGTCTTCGACGCCATGGAGCAGGAGGTCAAGCCCCTGCGCTCCCTGCTGCCCGACAAGCCGGGCCCGAACGGCACCCCGCACGAGCGCCCCCGCCAGGGCACCCCGCCCGACACCGGCACGGACGGCCCCGCACCCCGGCCCCCCGGCGAGTCCGGCGCCCACCGCTCCCCCGGCTCCCACCCCAAGCCCTCCGCCCCCGGCCACAAGAACCCTTCCGAGGGCCTCATCCCCGACGTGGCGGACGACCTCCTGACCCCGCCGTCCCCCAAGGCCCCCTCGGCCCCCGAGAACCCCGCGGAAACGAGGAAGAACCCCTCGGCGAAGCCCCCCGCGCCCGGCAAGCCGGATGTCACCCTGCCCCCGCTGCTCCCCGGACTGCTACCGGACCTGGGCATCGAGGGCGAGGACCAGAAGTAACGAGAACGCCGGACGGGCTGGTCTCCCCAGCCCGTCCGGACGACAGAGGGCTGGGCTGGGGCCCCACACCTCAGAAGAACACAGACCTCCGCTGCACCAACAACTTGTACAGCGTGTGCTGAATCTGTTCCCGCACCTGATCCGTCAGATTGAACATGAGCATGGGATCCTCAGCGGCCTCCGGCGGATACCCGTCCGTAGGAATCGCCTCACCGAACTGAATGGTCCACTTCGTGGGCAACGGCACGGCTCCCCAGGGCCCCAGCCAGGGAAAGGTCGGCGTCAACGGAAAGTACGGGATCCCGAGGACCCGCGCCAACGTCTTGGCGTTCCCGATCATCGGATAGATCTCCTCGGCGCCCACGATGGAGCAGGGCACGATCGGCGACCCCGTCCGCAGCGCCGTCGACACGAACCCGCCCCGCCCGAACCGCTGCAACTTGTACCGTTCCGAGAAGGGCTTCCCGATCCCCTTGAACCCCTCGGGCATCACCCCGACCAGCTCGCCGCGCTCAAGGAGCGTCCCCGCGTCCTCCGCACACGCCAAGGTGTGCCCGGCCTTGCGCGCCAGCTCGTTGACGACCGGCAGCATGAACACCAGGTCGGCGGCGAGCAACCGCAGATGCCTGCCGTGGGGATGGTTGTCGTGCACGGCGACCTGCATCATCAGGCCGTCCCACGGCAGCGTCCCGGAGTGGTTGGCGACGATCAGCGCCCCACCGTCGGCGGGGATGTTCTCGATGCCCTTGACCTCGACGCGGAAGTAGTGGTCGTAGATCGGCCGCAGGAGCGACATCAGCACCTGGTCGGTCAGCTCCGCGTCGTACCCGAAGTCGTCGACGTCGTACTCGCCCGTGAGCCGCCGCCGCAGGAACGCGAGGCCACCGGCGATCCGCCGCTCCCAGCTCCCGCTGCCACCGCGCGGCTCCGACGGCAGCGCCTGCTCCGGCACCGTGTCCCGCCGCGCGGCCCGGGAGCCGGCGCGCGCACCGGCCCCCGGCGCCGGGGCGCCTTCCGTGGCCGAGGGCTCCGCGCCCGGCGCCGCACCCGCCCGGGCGGCGCCGCCCGGAGCGTCACCGTGCAGCCGGCCCGGGGCCCCCGGGGCCGCCTTGACGTCGCGCGCCTTCACCCCTTCGCCCGGACGCCGCGGCCCGGACCTGCGGCGGGGCGGCCGCTGGGCACCCCCACGCGACCGGTCGTCGTCGAACGGAATGACCTTGGCGTCCGCCATCGTTGACGATCTCCTCAGTTGGCGCTGTGGTGGGCACTGTCGTCGGCTCCGCGTCGGGCACCGCCTGAGGCGCCGGACTTCCCGCCGCCACCCGCGAGGGGCAGCGCCGCGATCCTGTCGACGGCCCTCGCGAGTGCCGCCGGCGGCAGCAGGCCGGGGCCCCGACTGCGTACGAAGTCCGCGAATGCCTCCGCGGTCGTGTACTTGGGCCTGAACCCCAGTGTCTCGCGCATCTGCCGGGTGGCCACGACCCGGCCGTGGGTGAGCAGCCGGATCTGCTCCGGCGAGAAGTCCGTGACGCTCAGCGTACGCAGGGCCGCGCCCACCCAGGTGACCGCTGGGAGCAGCACCGGCAGCGTCGGCCGTCCGAGCCGCCGGGCGCACTGGGAGAGCAGCAGCAGTCCCGCGCCCGCGATGTTGAACGTGCCGCTGTTCAGGGTCCCGCGCGCGGGTTCGTGCGAGGCGAGGCGCAGCACGTCGACGGCGTCGTCCTCGTGCACGAACTGGAGCCGCGGGTCGTAGCCGAAGACCGTCGGCAGGACCGGCAGCGAGAAGTACTCGGCGAGCGGCGAGTCCGCGGCGGGTCCCAGGATGTTGGCGAACCGCAGCACGCACACCGCGACATCGGGGCGGCGCCGCGCGAAGCCGCGCACATAGCCCTCGACCTCGACGGCGTCCTTGGCGAAACCGCCGCTGGGCAGGGACTTCGGTGGCGTCGTCTCCGTGAGGACGGCGGGGTCGCGGGGCGCCGAACCGTACACATTGGTACTGGACTTCACCACGAGGCGCTTCACCCGCGGCGACTTCTGGCAGGCGCCGAGCAGCTGCATGGTGCCGATGACGTTGGTCTCCTTGACCGAGCCGCGGCTGTTGCCGGCCAGGGCGGTGCCGGTCACGTCCATGTGCACGACCGTGTCGACGCCGTGCTCGGCGAGGACCTTGGTGATCGTGGGCTGCCGGATGTCGGCCTGGACGAAGTCGGCGCCGCCGAGATGGTGCTCGGGAGGGACGGCGTCGACGGCCACCACCCGCTCCACCTCCGGGTCGCGCTGGATGCGCCGGACGAACCTGCCGCCCAGCTGCCGGGCCACTCCGGTCACGAGCACGACCTTGCCCAAGATCAGCGCCGCCTTTCCTCAGCCCGTGCGACGTCGGGGCATGTCGCTCCGCGTCCTGTCTGAGCACTACGTCCTCGGCCCACGCTAGCGGTTGGACGTTGCGCTGTGACGACCGCGAGGCGAGTGAAGTGACGACGGCCACACTTATCCGAAAAGATCAAGCCGTTCGCCCGCATTTGAACTGTTGAATCCCCTATGGCCCCTACACCTCCGGACAGGCGGGCGGCAGGGACCCTGAGCGGGGCGCCGAGAACGCCGCCGAGAAGGCTGTCGGGAACGCATCGAGGCCCTCCCGTCATCAGACGGGAGGGCCTCGATACATGCGCTTGCGCTTCGCTGACGCGCAGCGGTCGCTTACTTCTTGTTGCGACGCTGAACGCGCGTGCGCTTCAGCAGCTTGCGGTGCTTCTTCTTCGCCATCCGCTTACGCCGCTTCTTGATAACAGAGCCCACGACTACCCTCGCTCACTTTTCTTCACTCGGTGCGGGGCAGCAGACTGGGCCCACACGACCTGGTCGGCCCAGCCTACCCGTACCCGCGCCGAGTCTGTAATCGAGGGAGGTCGTTCAGGCTGTCTCCACCCCCACGTATGAGTCGCGAAGGTACTCGTGAACCGCGTTTTCCGGGACCCGGAAGGACCTTCCGACCCGGATTGCGGGCAGATGACCACTGTGCACCAGTCGGTACACGGTCATCTTCGAGACTCGCATCACCGCGGCTACCTCCGCCACGGTCAGAAACGCAACCTCGCTGAGAGGCCTCTGGTCAGCAGCCATGACACACCTGAACCTTCCGCACATGACGCGCACCGGCTTCCCCTTCCGGTGACTCCTCGTCGCTGTGCGCTCACTCCCCAGAGTAGGGGCGGGTGATGCGAGTGGGGAAGAGGAGCTACCATCGGCCGTTTACTGTGACAGACACGCTCGATTGAGTACATAGCGAGTAAGCGGTCGGTAGTAATCAGACCGCACAGCGTCATCAAGCGGAACGACCACGGACACGCGCCCCTCCGCCTCTGCGACGAACAGCGCAGGATCGTCCGTGTCCGCCAGACCGATCGCGTCGAACCCCAGCTGACCTGCTCCGCAGACCCAGCCATGGTCTCCGATGACCAACTCGGGCAGGGGTCCCCCGGAGCCCGCCTGGGCCCCGAGGACCCGTCGAACCGGGAGCGGTGAATGGCTGTGTGCGCCGGTCTCACTCCCGGTGGGACGCGCGCCGGGTTCGCGCAACAGCGCGACGCCCTGTACGTAGTCAAGGTTGTACGTGCGTAGGCCGAACCGGGTCGTTATGTCGACACAGCAACCCTGCGCGGGGGTGAGGACGGGGCATCCTGCCGCCGACAACGCATCGGCCAATGCGGCGTAGAACCCCAGGAGCCGGTGCGGGTGGCCGGTCCCGATCAGGACCGGGAGCCTGCGCCGGGCCGCGTCCTGCAACCGCTCGGCGAACGCTTCGAGCCCCGCGAGGGTCCGTTCCGGGTCGATGACGTCGGCCCCCGAGGTGTGCCGGGGGTCGCGGGAGACGCCGCACTTGTCGGCCATCAGCCGCAGCAAGTCTCCCGCACCCCAGTTCCATTCGGGGTCGAGCCCGAGAAGTATCCGGGGATCGCGGGCCGCGAAGAGCCGGTAGCTCCGCAGGCTCTCCTCCCGCGAGGTGGCAACGGGCCCGGCGAGCCGGGCCGCCAGCAGATGCGCACGCAGCGCTCCGGTGCTCAACACGCCCCGATGCTGCCGCACATACCGGCACGGAACCCCGAAAACCCAGAAAACACCCCACACTTGGGCTAAGCGTGCTCGTCGGGGCGCCGGTGGGCCGCGCCCCGTCAGGGGCGCGGGGAACTGCGCGAGCAACCAGCACACGCTCGCAGACGTGTCTGCTCAGTGGCCCGGCAGACGCGGCTGCGGCTCGTCGCACGCTGAGCGCGCGGTTCCCCGCGCCCCTGACGGGGCCCTACGCGCCCCTGACAGAGGCTCAGGGAAGCAGTCCCCGCAGGGGGAAGACCGCTCGGCGGGTGGCGAGGACCGCCTGGTCCACCCGGTCCGCGGGGTCGTACCCCTCGTCCCAGCTGCGCCATCCCACGGGCCAGCGTCCATCCGTCATCCGCCCGGGGCCTCGCGTACGCGTACGGCGGTACACCTCCTGCTGCCAGACCTCGGGCAGCACCGCCGTCGGTTCGATCTCCCGGCCCGCGGCCACCGCGACCAGATGCGTCCAGGACCTCGGCACGACGTCCACCACGGCGTATCCGCCGCCGCCCAGGGCCACCCAGCGCCCGTCGGCGTACTGGTGCGCCAGCTCGTGACAGGCGATCTGCACCGCGCGCTGCGCGTCGAGGGACACCGTCAGATGCGCGAGCGGGTCCTCGAAGTGCGTGTCCGCGCCGTGCTGCGTCACGAGTACCTGCGGCCGGAACCCGGCGAGGAGCTCCGGCACCACGGCGTGGAACGCCCGCACCCACCCCTCGTCCCCCGTCCCCGCGGGCAGGGCCACGTTGGCGGCACTGCCCGCCGCGGCTGCGGCGCCCGTCTCCTCGGGCCAGCCGGTGCCGGGGAACAGCATCCGGGGGTGTTCGTGCAGGGAGATCGTCAGGACTCGCGGGTCCTCCCAGAACGCCGCCTGCACGCCGTCGCCGTGGTGCACGTCCACGTCCACGTAAGCGACGCGCTCCGCGCCCAGCTCCAGGAGCCTCGCGATGGCCAGGGCCGCGTCGTTGTACACGCAGAACCCGGAGGCGCTCCCCGGCATCGCGTGGTGCAGGCCGCCCGCGAAGTTCACGGCGTGCAGCGCCTCGCCCTGCCACACGGCTTCGGCGGCTCCGACCGACTGCCCCGCGATCAGCGCCGACACTTCGTGCATGCCGGCGAAGGCGGGGTCGTCCTCCGTCCCGAGTCCGTACTCCCCGCGGGCCGACGCCGGATCGGCGGAGGCCGCCCGCACCGCCCGCACATAGTCCTCGCGGTGCACGAGCCCGAGCGTCGACTCCCCGGCGCGCTTCGCCGCCACCACGTCCAGCTCCCGGTCGAGCCCGAAGGCGTCGATCAGGCTTCTCGTCAGGGTGAGCCTGACCGGGTCCATGGGGTGCTGTGGACCGAAGTCGTAGCCCGTTACTGCCTCGTCCCACATCAGTTGTGCGCGGCCGCTCATGACCATCACCGTATCTGTCCGGGTCGTGGACAGGTCACTGCACTACTGTGCCGCGAGGAGGCCGGGCACCTCGCTCAGGTGGCTGATGAGCCGGGTGGCTCCGTGGAGCCGGTCCGCCGGTGTCATGGCGGTGAAGCCGTAGACGTCCATTCCGGCCGCGTTGGCGGCCTGTACGCCCAGCGGACTGTCCTCGATGACGACGCACTTGCCGGGTGCGACGCCCATGCGTTCCGCGGCGTGCAGGAAGAGGTCCGGTGCCGGCTTGCCGCGCCCGACGTCCTGGGAACTGAAGATCCGTTCTTCGCCGAACCATTTGTCGAGCCCGGTCTTGCGGTGCCCGACGCGAATCCGCTGGTGACTGCCGGAGGACGCGAGGCAGTAGGGCACACCGTCCGCCGTGAGCTGCTCCAGGAGTTCCACCGCTCCCGCCATGGGTTGCAGCTCGCGTGCGAAGGCGGCGAAGACCCGCTCGTGGAAGACGTCGTCGAAGTCTTCGGGGAGCTGCTTCCCTGTCCTTTCCTGAATGGTGTCGTGTACGCGGTGCATGGCGGCGCCCATGTAGTCGCGCAGGGATTCCTCGTACGAGGTGGGGTGGCCGAGTTCCGTCAGATAGGCGGCGAGCATGGTGTTGGAGAGGGGTTCGCTGTTCACCAGGACGCCGTCGTTGTCGAAAATGATCAGTTCGTATCGCATGGTTCGACCCTAAACGCAGAAAACCCCCGCACCGTGAGGTGCGGGGGTTTCCCATAAAATTTGTTCGGCGGCGTCCTACTCTCCCACAGGGTCCCCCCTGCAGTACCATCGGCGCTGTGAGGCTTAGCTTCCGGGTTCGGAATGTAACCG